>NZ_WOWO01000004.1 GCF_009831455.1 Salinirussus salinus
TGGACGATCATTCCTGCGCACAAGATTTTAAGTCCGAAGGGCCGACCAACGCCGGCATGGCCGACGCGCGGCTGGAACTGGCAGAGGCACCGGCCGGGGGGTCGGGGGGGGGGCGGGGGGGGGCCCGCCCGCCCCCGCCCCCCCCCCCCCGCCACCACTCACGGGCGGCGTGCGGGGCGGGCCCCACCATCGGGAGCGGCGTGGAACGACGAGCGGCCGGCTTTTTCGCCCACGTTTTTCGACGAGCGGGGTGCGGGCCGACGGCCCGCACCCGGATGCCGTGGCGGCGGAGCCGCCACGCGGTGGTGAGTGAAACGAGCCACCCGAGGAGAAAAAGGTGGCCTCGGGAGGTCGAGGGCGTCGACGTGGAGATCGCTATTGAGCCACTTCCGGAGGCAGCCGCCAGCGACGACTGACCGGCCGCGAGCCTCTCGCGGAGGTGGCCGCAGGTGGCGACTGACGGCACGGCGCCTGGCTCCCGGGAACGGGTGACCGCCGCGAGAAAGGGGGGAGGGGGGCAGCCGGCCGCCCGGCGGGCCGCGTGTGACAACCCTTATTCGGTTCGATACGAATAGGGGGGGCAAGAGACCCCGCGTGACCATGGAAGAGAGCGTCTCGGGATTCAAGACCCGCGGTGACTGGATGGCCATCGTCGAGCACGGCGAGCGCATCACGCGCGCGCTGCAGGAAGTCGCCGACGAGGAGGGGATCGACCTCGGGGACGCCCTCGACGAATTCGACGAGTGGCGTCCCAAGAGCCACGAGCGCATCGACGAGGACGTCAACGAGAAGACCGCGGCGCAGGCAAGCGTCGCCGAAGGGGAAGGCGAGAAGGAAGGGAAAGGTCCGGACGAGGACCTTCAGACCGCCGGCGAGAAGCTCGCGGAGTCCTACGAGAACCTCGACGAGCCCGACGAGGCCGTCGGCAAGTGGGGCGAGAGCATCGACTACGTGGCCCGCGCGGCCGACTCGGCGGGGCGGAAGGCCATCCGCACGGTCGAGAACGCCGTCTACCGCAACGTGATGACCCAGATCGCTCCCTACTACTTCGACAACGAACTCATCAGCGCGAACCTCCAGCAGGTCCGGGGGGCCGACGAGTACGTCTTCGAGGTCAACGTCAACGACGACGACCTGAAGGTCCACGTCTCGAACAGGCTGGCCGACTACGAGTCCGAGGTCGACCGCTGGCACGTCGACACCGAGAAGGCCACCGAGACCGCCGAGGCCGCGGAGGGCGCCGAGGCACCCGACAACGGCACGCCCGCCGACGCCGACACCAACTAGCCCCCGTCACCGGGCGGGCAACCGCGCCACCCGACGCCGCAGCACGGGGGTCGTCACCCCCAGTCGTTCGGGACCTTTTACTCGGCCGTCCGGTCCCTACTGCCGTCCGATGAGCCTGGACATACTCGGGTCCGGCAGTGGCGACCGTGGCGACGTCGGCGGCCGCGAGGTCACCGTCGTCGGCGCGGGGGTCGGCGGTCTCGCGGCGGCGGCCTACCTGGCTGACGCCGGCGCGGACGTCCGCGTCCTCGAACAGCACGACCGGCCGGGCGGGCACGCCAACCGCTTCGTCGAGGACGGGTACACCTTCGACACCGGTCCCTCCTGGTACCTGATGCCCGACGTCTTCGAGCGGTTTTTCGGTCACTTCGGACGCTCGCCCGAGGACTTTTACGACCTGGTCCACCTCGACCCCCACTACCGGGTGTTCTGGAAGGACGGCGACCGTGCGGACGTCCGGCCGGATATGGCCCACAACCGCGCCCTCTTCGACTCCTACGAGGACGGTGCCGGCGAGGCGCTGGAGGCCTACCTCGACGAGGCCGAGTACACCTACGAGGTGGGCATGGACCGCTTCGTCTACGAGGACCGCGGGCGGCTGCGCGATTTCGTCGACCTGGACGTGCTCAAGTCTGCCCGGGGACTCTCGCTTCTGGGAACGATGAACGACCACGTCGCGGACTACGTCGACCACCCCAAGCTACGTCAGCTACTGCAGTACACGCTGGTCTTTCTGGGCGGGTCGCCGTACAACACGCCGGCGCTGTACAACCTGCTGAGCCACGTCGACTTCAACCTCGGCGTCTACTACCCGGAGGGCGGGATGTACAGCGTCGTCGAGGGGATGGTCGAACTCGCCGAGGACCTGGGGGCGACGGTCGAAACCGGCCGGCCGGTCCGCCGGGTCGAGCGTAACGGCGCGGGGCTGCGCACCGACACCGACGCGGGGCCGGTCGCCGCCGACGCCGTCATCAGCAACGCAAACCCCGCCCACGTCGAGCGCGAACTCCTCCCGGAGGGTCGCCGCGAGCACGGCGAGGGCTACTGGGAGGGCCGGACGCTCGCCCCCTCGGCGTACATGCTCTATCTCGGCGTCGAGGGCGGCGTCGACCCCCTCGCACACCACACGCTGGTGCTCCCCACGGACTGGAAGAGCCACTTCGAGTCCATCTTCGAGGAGCCGCGCTGGCCGGAGGACCCCGCCTACTACGTCAACGTGCCCTCGACGACCGACGACGCGGTCGCCCCCGAGGGCGGGCACACGGTGGTCGTGCTCGTGCCCATCGCCCCGGGCCTCGAGGACGACGACCCGGCCCGCGAGCGGTTCCGCGAGCAGGTCCTCGACGATATCGCCGCCCACACCGGCGTCGACCTGCGCGGCCGGATCGCGGTCGAGCGGGAGGCCTGCGTCTCCGAGTTCGCAGCGCGGTACGGCGACCCCCGCGGGAGCGCGCTGGGGCTGGCACACACCCTGCGCCAGACCGGCCCCTTCCGGCCGGACCACCGCTCGGACGCCCTGGAGGGGCTGTACTACACCGGCGCGTACACCCGGCCGGGGATCGGTGTGCCGATGTGTCTCATCAGCGGCGAACACGCCGCCGAGGCGGTCGTCGCGGACCGCTGAGCCGCCGGCGGTCACGCCCCGCGCCGCCGTTCGGCCGGGCCCGCGGCCGGCAGCCGCGAGCCGGTAGGCTCATGGCCCGGGGAGCCAGTACCCGTCCCAATGGCAACCCCGACGCTCGCGGTCCTGCTCGTGGCCGGCGCGGCGAGTCTGTTCATGGCGTGGGCCATCGGCGCCGGCTCCTCGGGGTCGACCCCCTTCGCCCCCGCGGTCGGGGCAAACGCCATCTCGATCCTCCGGGCGGGCTTCGTCGTCGGCATCCTCGGCCTCCTGGGGGCAGTCCTCCAGGGGGCGAACGTCACCGAGGCCGTCGGTCAGGAGTTGGTGGTCGGCGAGCCGCTGGGCGCGACCGCTGCGGTCATCGGCCTGGTGGTCGCCGCGACGCTGGTCGCGGTGGGTATCTTCGCGGGCTATCCCATCGCGACGGCCTTCACCGTCACCGGAGCGGTCGTCGGCGTCGGCCTCGCGAGCGGGGGCGCGCCCGCGTGGGCGAAGTACCAGCAGATCGGCGCGCTGTGGGTACTCACCCCGGTCATCGGCGGCGGCCTCTCCTACGGGACCGCCCGGCTGCTGCGCGCGGAGTCGGTCCCCGAACGGGTCGCCGTGCCCGTCCTCGGCGGGCTGGTGGGGCTCCTCCTGGCGAACATCGGCTTCGTCCTGCTGGGGCCGCCCGACGAACAGACCTCCGTCGCGACGGCCGTCGCGGTCGCCGTCGACGGCGGCCTCGCCGCCGCGGCCGGCGCCTCCTTGCTGGTCGCGCTGCTGGTCGCGGGGGTGCTGGCCTACGACATGCGGGCCAGCGGGCCGGCGGCCAGCCAGCGACACTTCCTGCTGGCGCTCGGAGGGCTGGTCGCCTTCTCCGCCGGCGGGAGCCAGGTCGGTCTCGCGCTCGGCCCGCTGGTCCCCCTGACCGGGTCGCTCGAGCTGCCGCTTGTCGCGCTGCTGTTCGGGGGTGGCCTCGGTCTCCTCGTCGGCTCCTGGACCGGTGCCCCGCGGATGATCAAGGCGCTGAGCCAGGACTACTCCTCGCTTGGACCCCGCCGGTCGATCGCCGCGCTGATCCCCTCTTTCGCGATCGCTCAGACCGCCGTCTTCTTCGGGATCCCCGTCTCGTTCAACGAGATCATCGTCTCGGCGATCATCGGCAGCGGCTACGCCGCGAGCGGGGCCGGCGGCGAGGTCTCCGGCGCGAAGATGGGCTACACCGTGCTGGCGTGGGTCGGCTCGCTGGTCGGTGCCTTCGCCGTCAGCTACGGAGCCTTCCTTGGCGTATCGGCCGTGCTGTGAGGCGAGCGTACGGGCGGGAGTGGGGGCGGCTCAGTCGTCCGTCGTCGCCTCGGCGTCGGGTTCGGCCGCGCCGTCCTCGCTGTCCTCGTCCTCCTCGGCGGCCAGGCCGGTGATCCGGGCTTTCATGATCCGTGTGTTCTCGACCTGCTCGACGCGGATGGTCAGCCCGTCGTACTCGATGGCCTCGCCCTCCTCGACCAGCCGGCCCGCGCGGTTGAAGATGAACCCCGCGATGGTCTCGAACTCCTCGCCCTCCGGGAGGTCGACCCCCAGCGCCTCGTTGAGCTCGTCGATGTTGACCTCGCCTTTGACGATGGCGGTGTCGTCGTCGAGGACCTCGATCGGCTCCTCCTCGCCGCCCTCGAGGATCTCCCCGACGATCTCCTCGGTCAGGTCCTCCATCGTCACCAGCCCCTCGGTGGTGCCGAACTCGTCGACGACGATCACCATGTGGAGCCGCTCGTCGCGCATCTCGGTCAGCAGGTCGTCGACGTTTTTCGACTCGGGGACGTGCAGCGTGGGCGTGGTCAGGTCGTTCAGGTCGACGTCCTCGACCTCGCCGTACTGGAGCTCCCGTACCAGGTCGCGGATGTGGACGACGCCGATGATGTTGTCGAGGCTCCCCTCGTAGACCGGCAGGCGGGCGTGGTTGCTCTGGACGAACGTCTCCAGGGCCTCCTCCAGTGTGTTGTCGACCGAGACCGCCGTCATGTCCAGCCGGGGAGTCATCACCTCCTTCGCGATGGTGTTGTTGAAGCGGAGCGTGCGCTGGAGCATCTCCCGTTCCTCCTCGTCGAGCACGCCCTCCCGTTCCCCGGTCTCGATGATATCGCGGATCTCCTGGCGGGTGACATAGGAGGTCTCGATCGCCGAGCGCCCGCCGGTGACACGGTTGACCGCGCGGGTGAGGTAGTCGAACAGCGCCACGAGCGGCAACAGGAGGTTCTCGGCGAACTTCAGCGGGCGGGCGATGGTCAGCGCCCAGGACTCGGTGTTCTCGATGGCGTAGGACTTGGGGGCGCTCTCGCCGAACAGGAGCACGAGACTCGTGATCCCGACCGTCGAGAGCACCACCGGCAACAGGCCGTTCCCCAGGTAGTAGGTCAACAGCCCCGTCGCGATGGCCGACATCGCGATGTTGACGAGGTTGTTGCCAACGAGGATCGTCACCAGCAGGCGGTGGGGGTCGTTGCGCAGCGCCGCGAGCGTCTTCCCCGCTTTCGTCCCGTTGCTGGACAGCGCTTCGACGCGGTGGGAGGCAAGCGAGAACATCGCGATCTCGGAGGAGGAGAAAAACCCCGAGAGCACGAGCAACACGAGGATGATGAGGCCCCCGATGACGGCAAAGAGGGTATCGGAGATGGTGAGGCCCAGCACCTCGAAGGCCAGGGGAACGGTCATTAGCGTCGGTACTTGCGTGCCGGCGGGTGTAAGCGTTACCATGCTTTCGACCGGACCGCCGGGGGGCCGGGGAACCGGCCCGCGTGACGCAGAGGCCCACCCGGCGACGCGGTCGTGCGGGGCGTCAGCCGGTCGCCGAAGGGCTTACACGCGCCTCGCCCGAAAGACGCGTATGAGTCAGCCAGCCATCACGCTGTACCGCCTGCAGGCCTGCCCGTTCTGTGAGCGCGTCGTCCGGAAGCTCGAGGAGTACGACCTCGAGTACCAGTCGCGGTTCGTCGAGGCGCTGCACTCGAAGCGAAACGTCGTCAAGCGGGTCACCGGGAGCCGGACCGTCCCCGCCATCGTCGACGAGAACACCGGCGTCACGATGTCCGAGTCCGCCAACATCGTCGAGTACCTCGAACGGACCTACGGCGGGGCCGCCGCGGGCGCCGACGAGGGGACGGCCGCGGCGGGGGGGTCCTGAGTGGACCTGCCCTTCGACGTCGTCGACCTGGAACCGACCGACCACCCCACCGAGGGCGAGGAGGCGCCGGACTTCCGGCGCCCGCTCGTAACCGAGGAGTTCTGGGAGGACCGCGCGCTCTCGGAGCTGACCGCCGAGGGGCCGGTCCTGCTGGTCTTTCACCCGATGGACGGGGCCTTCCCGGCTACCTACATGTACAACGAGCTTCGGGACCGGGAGGTCGCCGAGAAGGTACGGGTCGTCGGCTGCTCCATCTCCACCCCCTACGAGCACAAGGCGCTCATCGAGGACCGCGAGGTCGACTTCGCGGTCTTCTCGGACCCGAAAAACGGCGTCGCAGAGGCCTACGACGTCGTCCACGACCTCGACGGGATGACCGGTGTCTCCGAGCCCCGGCCCGCGGTCTTCGTCGTCGACGCCGAGCGGGTCGTCCGGTACGCCTGGGTCGCCGAGGAGTGGCCCGACTTCCCCGACTACGACGACCTCGAGGCCGCCCTCGACGAGGTGTGATGGAGACGACCGACCCCGCCGTCGCCGCCGCGGCGGTCGCAGACGGGGACCTGGTCGTCTACCCCACCGAGACGGTCTACGGCCTCGGGGCCGACGCGCTCGACGCCGAGGCCGTCACGCGGGTGTTCGACGCCAAGCGCCGCGACCGCACCGAGCCGGTCTCGATGGCCGTCCCGACGGTCGAGGCCGCCCTCGAATACACCCGCGCCACCGCGCCCGAGCGGGCGTTCATGCACGAGTTCCTGCCCGGTCCGGTCACTGTCGTCCTCGAGCGGACGGCGGCGGTCCCGGACGTCCTCACGGGCGGGCGCGACCGCGTCGGCGTGCGCGTCCCGGACTGTGAGCCCGCGCTCGCGTTGCTGGCCGAGACGGGGCCGCTGACCGCCACCAGCGCCAACGTCAGCGGCCGGGAGAGCGCCCGCCGGGTCGCGGACCTGGACTCCGAGATCCGGGCGGCTGTGGCGGTCGCGCTCGACGCCGGCGAGACCCCCGGCGGGACGCCCTCGACGGTCGTCGACGTGACTGCCGGCCGGGTCCACCGCCGTGGAGCCGCGGCCGCGGACGTCGAGGACTGGCTCGACGCGCACTGACCGGCCGGCCTCATCCCGCAGGCGCTCACCCGCCCAGCAGCGACCGCAGCGACCGCGTCCGAACCCCACATTCCTCGCGGAACTCGCAGGGTTCGCACTTGGCGTCGCTGTCGACCCGCGGCGGCGGACCGTCGACCGTCCGGGCGGCCCGCACCGCCTCGCGGTACTCGGCGCTCCGGCGTGGGCCCACGTCGACGGCCCGGACGACTCCGTGTGCGGGGTACTCCGCGTAGACCCGTTCGACCCGGGTCTCGCGCTCCCAGGACAGGGCCTTCGCCGCGGCGACCAGGCGCACACTCTGGGGGTGCCAGACGCCCGTTTCGGGGGGCTCGCCGGTGAACACGAGCGACAGCGACGGGCCCGCCGGCCCCTCGAACCGCTTGTGGGCGACTCCCCGGCAGTCCTTCCCCGAGAGGAGGATGTCGCGGTCGTCGGGGTCGGCGAGCGCCCCCCAGCAGTCCAGCCGGGCCTTCGCGCTCCCGAGCCGCGAGCGGAACTGCGTCGGGGTGACCTCGACGGGCGCCTCCCGAAGCGCCGCGTCGTCGGCGAGCAGTTCGGGGTACCGGAAGGCGACGGCGCGCCGGCGCCGGACCTCGGGCGGGGTCTCGCGGGCGTCGGCGGGCTGGCGGCGGCGGTAGTACAGCTTGCGCGGGCAGTAGGCGGCCGTCGCCACGTCGCGGAAGGCGTGCATGGGCGGTCTGGTCCCGGCTTCGGATTTAAAAATCGAGGTCGAGTTCGGGGTCGATGTCCTCGGCGGCCTCCCGGAGGCCGTCGGCGCGGGCGTCGCCGACGACCCGCCCTTCCAGGTCGGCGTCGGTCAGCCGCTCCTCGAAGGCAGTCCGGAACCGCTCGCTGGTCCGGCGGACTCGCTCCTGGGCCCGGGCGACCCGCTCGGCCCGCTCGAGGGCCCCGGGGTCGGCATCGACCTCCCGGCCCGCGGCGACCGCCGCCAGCAGTTCCGGGTCGGCGTCGTCCTCGCGCAGGAGGTGCAGGTCCGTCCGGGCGCGGAACACCGCCGCCTCCGGGACGTCCAGTTCGGCGGCGATGGCGGCGTCGTCGTCGCCGGCGTAGAACCGCTCGACGACCGTCGCGAGCGCCCCGTCGTCGAGGTCGGTGTCGAACCCGAGAGCGGCACGCATCCCGGCGACGACGCCGACGACCCCTTCCGCGTCCCCGTCTTCCAGCAGTGACCCGCGGTCGGCGCGTTGCTCCGTGGTGGCCGTCTCCGTTCCGGTGGCCTCGACGAACACCTCCCGGAGCCGCTCGGTCTCACCCGGTTCGCCCCGGTCTTCGGCCGCACTGCCCGCGCCGCCGGGCGGCTGGTCACCGGCGTCCTCGCGGTCGTCGGGGTCGTCCATCGGGCGTCCGTACGCGGCCGCGACACAAGTGCGTCTCGCCGCCCGACCGGGCGCCGGGGCCCGCCGCCGGCCCGGTCCGCCGTCGGCCACGGGGTGGCTCCCGGAGAGCGAACGGGGACCGAGACCGCCAGCCGCTACGGCTTTGCCGCCGTGGACGGATTTATGGGGGTCGTCTCCGACGGGCCGAGTGATGTCAGGGCAGCAGGGGCAGCAGGGGCAGCAAGTACAGCACGGGCATCCGGAGGGGCGCGACGTGAACGTCGACGCCCTGCTCCCGAACGAACAGGTGATAGTCGACGAGCGGCCGGCCTGGACCAACTGGACGCTACAGCTGTTTCTCGCGGGGCTTGTCATACTGCTTGGGCTCGCTTCGAGTGCCGGCGCCGAGGCGGGGACCCCCGCCGTACTCGGCATCTTCATCGGCCTGCTCATCGTCGGGTACGTCTGGTACAAGCGCCGCCGGATCCGGTATCTCGTCACCGACTACCGGATCCTCGTGGTGACCGGCATCACGACGCAGGCGACAAACGAGGCGTGGCTGGAGGACATCAAGGGGATGCAGACCGGCGCCTCCTTCTTCGAGCGGGTGCTCGGCCACGGCCACATTACCGTCTCCCACGACATCCTTCCGCGCAAGAGTGCGCTGCCGGGGCTGGGACTTCTGCTTCCGTTCGCCCAGCCACACACGGGGCTCGAACTGGGGGGCGTGAAGGACTACCAGAAGATCGCGAACCTCATCCGGAAACGGCAGGCGCAGCGGAAAGGGTGAGCTGCGCGACGTGAGGGAGGGCAGAAACGACCGGGTTCCGACGGGGTCAGAAGTCGATGCCGAAGTGGGTCCGGTCGAGCGCCAGTGCGGCGACACAGTACACCGAGGCCAACAGGAGAACCAGGCTCAGGAAGCTGAACTCGTTGGCGAGGGTGATGATCCACCAGACAACGGAGAGAACGGAGATGATCACTCCGCCGTACCAGCCCCACTCCTCGGCGTTCCAGATGCCGTAGCCGAGTGCGATGTCGATGCCACCCAGAACGAAGAAGATCAGCGCGCCAGCGAGACCCAGGCCGGCGAGGTCACCGGGCACTGCCGTGAGCGCGTCCGCCAGCGCGACGAACGCGATCCCGGCGAGGATCCCCAGGATGCCGTAGAAGATGAAAATGCCCGTGACGACCTTCGACTTCGCGGGCGCGGTCTGTGAGTACTGCTGTGCACCCGCGGCAGGCTGCGCCGCGCCGACACCGCCGCCGTCGGGCCGTCCCGCCGGCTGACCCTGTGGCTGCTGTTGGTGCCGGTGGCCCTGGTTGTTCGCGAACTGTGCCCCGCATTCCGGACACGCTGCGGCGCCCTGTGCTACCTGTGCCCCGCAGTTGTGACACTGTGCCATGCTACGGCGGGATGTTCTGCAGAACTTTACCTAAAAGTTGTTGTATACATACACACCGAAACCACACGAAGATTTATATATCGCTACGCGACTGCCGGCCGGCAAACGTCAGGGCTTTGAACCGCTCACCCCGAGAGTGAGTATGAACCTCACCGACCGTCCCCGTCGTCTGCGTTCGGACGGTGTCAGCCCGCTCGTTCGGGAGACGCGCCTCGACCCACAGGACCTCATCGCGCCCGTCTTCGTCGACGCCACCGCCGACCAGCGCCGGCCGATCGAGTCGATGCCCGGCCACGAGCGCGTCCCCGTCGACGAGGCGGTCGAGCGGGTCCGGGAGGTCCGCGAGACCGGCGTCGGCGCGGTGCTGGTCTTCGGTGTCCCCGACTCCAAGGACGGGCGGGGCTCGCGGGCGTGGGCCGAGGACGGCGTCGTCCAGCGGGCGGTCCGCGCCGTGAAAGCCGAGACCGACGCCTACGTCATCACGGACGTCTGCCTCTGTGAGTACACCAGCCACGGCCACTGCGGCGTGCTGGAGGAGGGGGCCCGCGATGACCCCCACATGACCGTCGCCAACGACGACACCCTCGAGCTGATCGCGCGCACTGCCCGCTCGCACGCCGACGCGGGCGCGGACATGGTCGCGCCCTCGGGGATGATGGACGGGATGGTCGCCGCCATCCGCGAGGAACTGGACGGGGCCGGCCACGAGTCCGTCCCCGTCATGAGCTACGCCGCCAAGTACGAGTCCGCGTTCTACGGCCCCTTCCGGGACGCCGCCGACGGCGCGCCCGCGTTCGGCGACCGCCGGCACTACCAGATGGACCCCGCCAACGCCCGCGAGGCCAGCCGGGAAGTGGCGCTCGACGCCGAACAGGGGGCGGACGTGCTGATGGTCAAGCCCGCCCTCCCGTACCTGGACGTCGTCCGGCAGGTCCGCGAGAAGTTCGACCACCCCGTGGCCGCTTATAATGTCTCCGGGGAGTACGCGATGCTCCAGGCCGCCGCCGAGAAGGGGTGGCTCGACCTCGAAGCGGTGGCTCACGAGTCGCTTCTGTCGATCAAGCGGGCCGGCGCGGACCTCATCGTGACCTACTTCGCCGAGGAGATCGCCCGCGAACTGTAGCCGGTGTCGGGCGGGCGGCCGTGACGTGACTCAGCCGTCCTCGTTCGGGCGGTCGGCCTCGGGTTCGGCCGGCCGGAGCCACAGCCGGACCCGCGTCCAGCCGTCGCCCCGCTCGTAGCCGAGGTGACCGCCACAGGCCTCGGCGACCCACCGGGCGAGCCACAGCCCGACTCCCGTGTTGTGCCGGAGCTGGGTGATGTCGCGGTCCTCGAAGACCGGAGCCCGGACCGGCCGGGGGATCCCGGGGCCGTCGTCTGCGACTTCGACGGCCACGCGGTTCCACCCCTCCCGCACCGAGACCTCGATGGTCGGCTCCTCGCCGCCGTGGACCGCACCGTTCTCTACCAGCGCCGCGAGCGCGTCCCGGAGCCACGGGACCCCCTGTGCGGAGAGGCTGTCGGGAAGCGACGCCACCACCGTCGCGTCGTGGGTCGCGTCCGCAGCCGCAACCACCGACCGGGCCAGCGCCGCGACGTCGGTGGGCTCCGGCTCGTGGTCGTCCATGAGCACCCGCTCGACAGTCCGGGTCTCCTCCCCGGAACTCAGCAGCTGCCTGGCGTGGGTCGCGATGGTCTCGCCCAGCTCCGCGACCACCGGGGTCCCGGCCCGCTCGGTGACCTGGTCGGCGGCCGCGAGCACGACCTGGAGGTCGTTCCGGAGGTCGTGGCGAAGCAGCCGGTGGATCACCTGCATGTGGCGCTCGTAGCGGCGCTGGTCGGTGATGTCGGTGTAGATGGCGAAGCCGTACTGTCCGCCGTCGCGGTCGTAGGGCACCCCCCGGTAGAGAAAGTCGCGGGGACCGGTGGCCGTCTCCCGGGTCACGATCCCGGTGTTGTGCTTGCCCCGCGCCGTCCGGCGGTCGAACCGTTCCGACTCCCCGGACGCGTCCCCGGGGACGATGAAGTCGTTGAGCGACTCGCCGAGCACCGCCTCCCGGTCGTAGCCGAACACCTCCTCGAAGGCGGGGTTGACCGCACGGACGACCGGGACCTGGTCGACCAGCTCGATCTCGACGACCGGGTCGCCGATGAGGTCGAACAGGTGCCCGAAGCGCTCCTCGGCGGTCGTTTCCGGGCCGCTCACGGCCGGGCTCCCCCCGGCGGTGCAGCCGGCCCACCCCCGACCGCATCCGGCCGGTGAGGGGACGGCGGCGCACCGGCGCCGCTCGCGGACACACCCCCGCTGCGGCCGTCATCAGTCACACGCCGGGGTCCCCCGAATCGCCGGTCCAACAGACACACGCCTCTCGTAACCATACGATCGTCCTGAAGACTGTGTCTACAACTCAAGCGTTTGCGCGATACGGCAATATTTATGCCGACTGTCCACAATAGCCCCGCCACATGTGCGCGAGTCGGCGTGGCGGGTCACCCGTCCCGGGCCGCGGCCGGTTCGGGGCGCGGGCCGCAACACCCCGTGTAAGACCCGGTCGGTGGCGGTTCCGGCGGTTCACGTATGCACAGAATCGGATGGAAGAACGTCGCGTAACTGGACGGAATACCACCTTATATCGATAATATCGTTGGGAAGATCCGTCATATGACCACTAAATAACGAATATTCTGGATTGTGTAAACCAAGGCCTTATTACGTATCATGTACTGAGCCGGAACCGTAATGCACGAAACGAGTGTGCGGAAATCGACGCGGTTTGGTGTGGTATCAGGTACTGATCGTGGTGTATCTAACGGAGGTGTAAACTCTTGACAGGGCTGGTACCGCTGCAGTCGGCGACCGACATCGCCCTCGCCAACGGGATAAACAACGTGTGGGTGCTGGTGGTGTCGTTCCTCATCTTCTTCATGCAGCCCGGCTTCGCGATGCTGGAGGCGGGCCAGGTGCGTGCGAAGAACGTTGGGAACGTCCTGATGAAGAACATGACCGACTGGGCGCTCGGCGTGATCGTCTACTTCCTGCTCGGGACGGCGGTCGTGGGCCTCGTGGGGATGCTCACGACGCCGGGGCTGTCGCTGGACATCGGCTCCGCGTTCAGCGTCCTCTCGGACACGGCGGCCGCCGTCCCCGGGACGGAGGCAGTCGGCCTCAACCCGTGGGTCAGCTTCCTGTTCGGTGCGGTCTTCGCGATGACTGCCGCGACGATCGTCTCGGGGGCCGTCGCCGAGCGGATGAAGTTCACCTCCTACGTGCTGTTCGTGGTGGCGATGGTCGGCATCATCTACCCGGTCCTGCCGGGGATGGCGTGGGGCGGCAACGGCCTGCTCTCGGGGAGCGGCTTCCTCGGTGACGCCATCGGCGCCGGCTACCTCGACTTCGCCGGGGCGACGGTCGTCCACATGGCCGGCGGGCTGGCCGGTCTGGTGGCCGCGAAGATGGTCGGGCCACGGTCGGGCCGCTACGACGAGAACGGCAACTCGCAGGCGATCCCCGGCCACTCGATCATGTTCGCGGTGATCGGCACGCTCGTGCTGGCCTTCGGCTGGTACGGCTTCAACGTCGGCACGAACGCGACCATCATCAGCTTCGGCGAGGCCGGCGTCGCCTTCTCGGGCTCCGGTCTCGGCCGCGTGGCGCTGGTGACGACGCTGGGCATGGGTGGGGGTGCGGTCGCTGCGATGGCCGTCTCCTCGCTCTGGCAGGGCAAGCCGGACCCTCTGTGGACCGCCAACGGCCTCCTGGCCGGGCTGGTCGGTGTCACGGGCGCCGTCCCCCACGTCACCTGGTGGGGTGGCCTGCTCATCGGCGTCATCGCCGGCGCACTCGTGCTGCCGGCATACCGCTGGACGGTCGACTCGCTGAAGATCGACGACGTCTGTGGCGTCTTCGCCGTCCACGGCGCCGCCGGCGGGGTCGGCACGATCCTGATCCCGGTCTTCGGCGCGGCGAGTGGCGGCGGCTGGACGTTCCTGGGCGGCACTCAGCTCGCCATGCAGGTCGTCGGCGTGCTCGTCATCGGCACCTGGACGGTGCTGGCGACGATGGTCTCCCTGAAGGTCATCGGCGCTATCACCGGTGGGCTCCGCGTCTCCGAGGAGGAGGAGAGCGAGGGGCTCGACCAGGGCGAACACGGCGTCTCGGCCTACCCCGAGTTCGGCTCGGAGGGCGGCCGCAGCCCCGTCAGCGCCGCCGACGGCGGCGCCCGCACTGATGGCGGCGTCGACGTCGACGGCGACCTCCGGACCGACGGCGGCACCGTCGACGCAACGACGGACGCTCCCAACGGAGGTGAGAACGAATGAGCGAGATCACGATGATAATCGCGTACATCCGCCCGGACAAGCTGGGCGACGTCAAACAGGGGCTCGCCGAGGCCGGCGCGCCCTCCCTTACTGTGACGAACGTCTCGGGCCGGGGCTCCCAGCCCGCCAAGACCGGGCAGTGGCGCGGCGAGGAGTACGTCGTCGACCTCCACCAGAAAGTCAAAGTCGAGTGCGTCGTCGAGGAGGCACCGGTCGACGACGTGGTCGACGCGATTGAGGAGGCGGCCCACACGGGCGAACCGGGCGACGGGAAGATCTTCACCATGCCCGTCGAGGAGGCGGTCCAGATCCGCACCGGCGAGCGCGGTCCCGACGCCGTGTAGATGGACGTCGACGACATCGACAGACAGGTCCTCGCCGCCCTCATCGCGGACGGGCGGGCGGCCGATGCAGACCTGGGCGCCGCGGCCGGTGTCGGTGCGTCGACCGCGAGCTGGCGACGCCAGTCCCTCGAGGATGCCGGCGTCATCCGCGAGTACCAGCCCCGTCTGGACTACGCCGCGCTCGGCCAGCCGGTGACGGCGCTGTTCCAGGTCGACGTCGACCCGTCGGTCCGGGAGACGGTGCTCGCCGCCCTCCGTGACGACGCCCGGTTCTACACGGTCTACGAGGTCGCCGGCCCAGACGACATCCTCGCGTTCGGGCGCTTTCCCGACCGCGACAGCCTGGTCCGGGCGCGCCGCCGTCTCCGCGGAGAAGAGGGGGTCCGTCACGTCCGCATCACCCCGGTCCGCCCGGTCGCCGACCTCGACCAGTTCGCCCCCGAAGCCGGCGACGAGGACGGCGACGGCTGACCCGGGCGCGCCCGCCCGGTTCCGTATCCGTTCCGGACGGTTCCGCCCAACGTTCGTCCGAAACCCGCTGACGAACGTCCCGTTTTCCGACCGATATACAACCTTATATGGCTAATATTCCTCCTAATTTCGAACGAATGGCTGGATAATCTCCTATTTGTTTGTATACGTAAAGCTAACTCTTATATAGTGTCCTTCCACACGAACAGACCGTGATTGAGTGTCTGATGTTGGAAATATACTGTCGAGTGTTGGACGAATGCGCACACAGTGACAGACACACGACACAGGTGACAACATGCTAGCACCACTACAGGCAGCGGTCGTCGAGGGCGTCGTCAACGAAATCAACGCGGTGTGGTTCCTGCTGGTATCCTTCCTTATATTCTTCATGCACGCGGGCTTCGCGATGCTGGAGGCGGGGCAGGTCCGGTCGAAGAACGTCGCGAACCAGCTGACCAAGAACCTCCTGACCTGGAGCGTCGGGGTCTCGGTGTATTTCCTGGTCGGCGCCGGCGTCTACGCGGTCGCCGGCGGCGGGGAGTACGTCTGGACGTTCGCCGGGAGCGGGCTGGACTGGGTCACCTGGCTCTACGGCGCCGTCTTCGCGATGACGGCCGCCACCATCGTCTCCGGCGCCGTCGCCGGCCGGGCGAAGCTGCGCGCGTACGTCACGTACACGGTGATGCTCTCGGCGGTCATCTACCCCGTCGTGGGCGGCATCTCGTGGGTCTCGGGCAGCTTCCTCGGGTCGATGGGCTTTCAGGACTTCGCCGGCGGGATGGTCGTCCACGGGATGGGCGGCATCGCCGGCCTGACCGCCGCGTGGGTCATCGGCCCGCGGATCGGCCGGTTCAACGACGACGGGAGCGTCAACGTCATCCCCGGCCACTCGATGACGTTCGCGGTGCTGGGGACGCTCGTGCTGGCCTTCGGCTGGTACGGCTTCAACGTCGGTACCGCGGCGATCCTCAGCTTCAACCCCGACCCCGGCGCGGCCTCGACGGTGATCGAGGTGGGTGGTGAGACCGTCGGCTTCAACAGCGACACGCTCGGCCGGGTCGCGATGACCACGACGCTGGCGATGGGGGCCGGCGCGATGGGTGCCGGGCTGGTCGCCTGGCTCAAAACCCGCAAGGTCGACACCCTCTACGTGGCCAACGGGCTGCTCGCGGGCCTGGTCGGGATCACTGCCATCCCCGACACCACGGCCTGGTGGGGTGCCTTCGTCGTCGGCGGGCTGGCGGGCGCACAGCTCCCGGTGGTCTTCGGGTTCGTCGAGCGCCGGCTCAACATCGACGACGTCTGTGCGGTCTTTCCCGTCCACGGGAGCGCGGGCGTGCTCGGCACGCTCATGTTCCCGTTCGTGGCCGCGCCGGGGGTCGTCGACAGTATCCCCGGCGCCTTCCTCACCCAGCTGACCGGCGTCGTCGTCATCGGCGGCTGGACGGTGCTGGCGACCGCCGCGGTCTTCGGCGCCCTCCGGGCGCTCGGGCAACACCGCGTCTCCGAGGACCACGAGCGGGAGGGGCTCGATTCCTCCGAACACGGCGTCGAGACCTACCCCGAGTTCGGCGGGCGGGACAGCGTGATGGCCGACGGCGGCGCAACGTTCAACACCACGGAACGGGTGGGTGAATCCGATGACTGAGATCACGATGGTCGTCGCCTACATCCGTCCGGACAAGCTCAGCGACGTGAAACAGGCGCTCGCGGAGACGGGCGCGCCCTCTCTCACTGTGACGAACGTCTCCGGCCGGGGCTCCCAGCCCGCCAAGACTGGGCAGTGGCGCGGCGAGGAGTACGTCGTCGACCTCCACCAGAAGGTGAAGGTGGAGTGCGTCGTCGCCGACGTGCCCGCCGGTGACGTGGTCGACGCGATCGAGGAGGCGGCCCACACGGGCGAACCGGGCGACGGGAAGATCTTCACCATGCCCGTCGACGACGCCGTCCAGATCCGCACCGGCGAGCGCGGCCCCGACGCCGTGTAGGCCCGCGCCGCGACCGAACGCGGCGGGCGAACAGTTTCTCGCGGTGCGGACTCAGCCGTCGGTCGCTTCCAGGTCCCCGCGCTCGCGGACGCACTCGTGGACCCGGTCGGGGAGGGGGGTCGGCTCGAAGGTCTCGTCCACGAGCACGAAGCTCACCTCCCCGGACGCGGCCCGCTCGCCGTTCTCGCGACGGACCGTGAAGTCGACTGTCAGCGACGTCTCGCCGGCGGTGACCGCCGTCTCCACTGTCGCCGCCTCGCCCGCCCGCAGCGGCGTCTCGAAGGAGGCCGCGGCGTCGACGGCCGGCAGCGCGTGGCCCTCGCGGCGCAACGCCTCCATGAGGTGGTCCTCGACCGGCGCGAAGTAGTCGTTCAGCCCGACGACCACGAAGTGGAAAAACCGGGGGAAGTAGATCAGCCCGCCGGCGTCGGTGTCCCCCCAGGTCACCCGGACCGTCGTCTCGTGGGACATACGCGGGCTACCCGCTCGCTGGGTGTAACTGTTGGCCCGACGTATGAGTTGTACTTAGTTGGGAGGGCTCAGGAGCGAGAGCTGCGAGCAGCAAGAAAGCCCCCGGAGGCTCGCCGTCGTCGGCGCTACGCGCCGACTGCCTGAGGGAGATTCGCTCCCTCTCTGGCTACGACTCGCTGCGCTCCTCAGTCGCTTTCACTCCTTGCGGTGCTTACGTCGTCTCGCTCGGCGAGCCTCCGGCCCCTTTCAGTCCCGCCCGGCTTGGACAGCCGAAGTGGGTGGGACTGAAAGGGGCGACCTGTTCGACGACGGTCGGAAATCGCAGCGCGATTTCGGAGCACATCAGAAATCGGAGATTTCTGAGGACGGCGGGCGACGTAAGGACCGCAACGAACGCAGTGAGTGAGGACCGCAGCGAGCGCGAGGTCGACCGAAGGGAGACCTCGGCCTGCTCGAACGGTGACCACAGGGAACCGTGAGAGCCCCCCGAGTCGAACAGGTCGGGGCTTTCTTGCTGGGGTAAATCCCGTCTCTGCTAAACGAAACACCACTGACCTGTGACGCGTCAGCTTCTTTCCCCCCGAGCCGAACCTCACAGTATGAACGACGACCAGTCCCGCTCGCTGTACGGGCGCGCGCTTGACGCCATGCCCGGCGGCGTCAACTCCTCGGTCCGGGCGGTCCGGCCCTACCCCTTCTTCATCGAACGCGGCGACGGCGGCCACGTCGTCGACGCCGACGGCAACCGCTACATCGACTACGTGATGGGCTATGGCCCCCTGCTGCTGGGCCACGACCTCCCCGACCCGGTCACCGCGGCCGTCCAGCAGGCCGCTGCCGAGGGGCCGATGTACGGCGCCCCGACCGAGGTCGAGGTCGAACTCGCGGAGTTTCTGGCCCGCCACGTCCCCAGCGTGGAGATGACCCGCTTCGTCAACTCGGGGACCGAGGCGACGGTGTCGGCGGTCCGGCTCGCGCGGGGGTACACCGGCCGGGACAAGGTCGTCATCATGCAGGGCGGCTACCACGGCGCTCAGGAATCGACGCTCGTGGAGGGCGCGGGCAGCGACACTCACCCCTCCAGCCCCGGCATTCCGGACTCCTTCGCCGAGCACACCCTCACCGTTCCCTTCAACGACGAGGAGGCGGTGTGGGAGGTCTTCGAGGAACACGGCGACGAGGTCGCGGCGGTGATGACCGAACCGGTGCTGGGAAATTATGGGATCGTCCACCCCGTCGACGGCTACCTGGAGACGCTCCGGGAGGTGACCGAGGAGCACGGTGCGCTCCTGGTCTTCGACGAGGTGATCACCGGCTTCCGCGTGGGGGGATTGCAGTGCGCCCAGGGGAAGTTCGGCGTCACGCCCGACGTGACGACCTTCGGGAAGATCGTCGGTGGCGGCTTCCCGGTCGGCGCCATCGGCGGGAAGACGGAGATCATCGAGCACTTCACCCCGTCAGGGGAGGTGTTCCAGTCGGGCACCTTCTCGGGGCACCCGGTGACGATGGCCGCCGGCCTCGAAACCCTCAGATACGCCGCCGAACACGACGTCTACGACCACGTCAACAGCCTCGCCGCCGAGTTACGGGAGGGGCTGACCGACATCTGTGCCGACCAGGCCCCCGCGTACACTGTCGTCGGGACGGACTCGATGTTCAAGACCGTGTTCACCCGGGACGCCCCCGACGACCTCGGGAACCAGTGCGGCTCCGGCTGTCGCCAGCGGGAGTCCTGCCCCCGGTACGACATCTGCCCGAAGACCGGCGGGGACATCAAGCGCGCGGATACCGAGCGCTGGGAGCGACTCCACTGGCCCGCGATGCGCGAGCGGGGCGTGTTCCTGACCGCCAACCAGTTCGAGTCCCAGTTCGTCTGTGACGCTCACACCGAGGCGGACATCGAGGAGACGCTGGAAGCCTACAAGGAGGTTCTGTAGTGCCCGGAGACGACGATATCGCGCTGGACGAGAAGCGGATGCACGGCGACAAGCGCGGGGAGACGGTCGTCTACGTCGCCGGCGGGATGGGGCTGACCCGCGTGGAGGTCGCCGGCGACCAGGTCGGCCGGTTCGAACTCCCCCTCCGGGACGAGGTCCGCGACGTCGCCGGCCGCGACGGCCGCCTCCTGGTGGCGACCGACGACGACGTGCTGGTCGGCACGGGCGAGGGGTTTGAGCCGACGGGCTTCGGTCCCGCGGCGGTCGTCGGGCTGGCCCCCGGGGCAGCCGGCACGGGCCCGCGCCCGCTCGCGGCTGCCCCCGATGGCGAGGTGGCCACTCTCCGGGGCGACGAGTGGGAACCGGTCGGGACAGTGGACGACCCCCGGGCCATCGACGGCGACCTGCTGGCGGCGGGCGACGGCGTCTACCGGGTCGATGCGGAGGGCCTCGACCGGATCCGGGAGGGGGCGGCGACCGACGCCGCCGCGGCCGGCCCCTACGCCGCCTGCCCGGACGGGCTGTACGAACTCCCGGACCGGCGGCTCCGGGGGGGCGAGCACACCGCAGTCGCCGCCGACACCGGCGGGGGCCGGGCCCACGCCGTCGCCGGGGGTGGCCTGTTCACCCGCCGGGAGAGTGGCTGGGAGCGAGCCGACGCGCCGACCGACGAGCCGGTCGTCGACGTGGCCTACGGCGAGTCGGTCTACGCGGTCACGGCGACGGGGACGCTGCTGGTGCGTGCCGACCCCGAGCAGACGCCCGACGGACGCGGCGGCTGGCGCTCGCGGGCGCTGGGCGTGCGGGAAGTCCGGCGGCTCGCGGTCCCGTAGCCGCCTGAACCCGTCTGAGTGCCGGCACGTTTCCGCAGCGTTTTGAGCCCGCCCGCCGAAGCCCGGGTATGACCGACGACCCGCAGGTCCCCGTCGTCTGCCCGGAGTGTGGGACCGAGACGGACGTTGCCCTCTCGGCGCTGGCGGAGACGCTGGAGCGACACAACGAGAACCGCCACGGCGGCGAGGAGTGCGCGCAGGTCGACCCCGACCTCGCCGCGGAGCTGCAGGACCTGGTGGCCGAGGACATGGGGCTGCTGGACTGACAGGAGGCGACCGCGGCCAGCCGGGCGCCCGCCGGATCCGAAAGGCCCGTTAGGCAGGGTAGCGACTCCCCGGTAATGATACTCAGCGGCTCGCGCTCGCAGTCCCTGGCGGCCGCGCTCGCCGCCGAAACGGGCCACGAGCTCGCCGGCGCCTCCCGCGACCGCTTTCCCGACGGCGAACAGCTCGTCGAGCTCGACCCGCCGGAGCTCGACGAGGCGGTCGTCGTCGCCTCGACGGTCTCGGACGCCGCCCACGTCGAACTCCTCCAGCTCCAGGACGCCGCCCGCGAGGCCGGCGCGAGCCGGGTGACGACCGTCCTCCCCTACATGGGCTACGCCCGCCAGGACGAGGCCTTCGAGCCCGGCCAGCCCGTCTCCGCCCGGGCGGTCGCGCGGGCCCTCTCCACGGGGACCGACCGCGTCTTCGTCGTCGAACCCCACGAGCCGGGCGTCTGCGAGCACTTCGAGGTGCCCGCGGAGCTGGTCGCGCCCGCGGGGCTGCTCGCCGAGCCGCTCGGTGACCTGACCGAGCCGCTCTTTCTGGCCCCCGACGCCGGCGCGGCCGACCTCGCGGAGACGGTGCGAGACGCCTACGGCCGCGGGGCGGTCGACCACTGCGAGAAGACCCGCCACTCCGGCAGCGAGGTGACCGTCGAGCCCGCCGGAACGGGCGTCGGCGGCCGCGACGTCGTCCTGGTCGATGACATCGTCGCCACCGGGTCGACGATGAGCCAGGCGATCGCCGGAATGGCCGGCGACGCCGCGAGCGTGACCGTCGCCTGCGTCCACGCCCTGTTCGCCCGCGACGCCTACACGAAACTCCGGCGGGCCGGCGTCGACGCCGTCTACGCGACCGACACCGTCGAGCGCCCGGTGAGCGAAGTGAGTGTCGCCCCCGCGGTCGCCGACCGGCTGTGACGTCGGGCCCCGACGCTGCCGGCGGGTCGGCCGTCGACGCAACTGCTGGAAGCGGCGCCGAGACCACGAGCGACGCCACCGTGGCCGCCGATTCGGGCTACCGGTGGCGGATGCTCGCCGTCGTCTCGCTTGGCTGGGCAGCCCTCCAGTGGGGCCGCTTTCTGCTCCCGCCGCTTCTGCCCCGCATCCAGGCCTCGCTGTCTCTGTCCTCGGCAGCCGTGGGGCTGGCGCTCGCCGCCTTCACGCTGGTCTACGCCCTCGTCCAGTACCCCAGCGGAACCTACTCCGACTCGCTGTCGCGGGCGACGCTTCTGGTCCCCGGATTCCTGGTCATCCTCGCTGGCTTTGCCTTCGTGGGCATCGCCGTCCACCCGGCGCTGTTTCTCGTCGGCATCCTGCTGGTCGGGGTCGGGAAGGGTCTCTTTGCCAGCCCCTCGCGGGCGCTGCTCTCGGACCTCTTTGCCGACCGGCCGGGCCGGGCGCTGGGGATCTACTCCGCGGGGACCGACATCGGCGGGCTGCTGGCCTCCGGGCTCGCCATCCTGGTCATCGGGACGACCTGGCGGGCCGCCTTCGTCCCGGTACTCGTCTGCCTGGGGCTGATGGGGGCGCTGTTCGTCGTCTGGAACCGCGAATCCTACATCCTCCGCCGGGAGCGGCTGGCGGTCGGCGACACCGTCCGCCGCGTGGTCGCCACCCGCGACCAGCGCGAGCGCCTGGCCGCCTACGCCCTGTTCTTTTTCGCTATCGGCGGGCTGATCAATTTCTTCCCGACCCTGCTCGTGGTGAACGGGTTCTCGGAGACGCTGGCCAGCGGCGTCTACGCGCTGGTGTTCGTCGTCGGGATGGTCACCAAACCCGTCGGTGGCGCGGTCTCGGACCGGTACCCCCGCCTGCTGGTGAGCATCGGCGCGCTCCTCTTTTCGGTCGCCGGGCTCGCCGTGGTTCTCCTGACCGGCTCGCTCGCCGCCGTCGCGGCCGGCACGGTCGTGATGGCGGTCGGCTACAAGACCCAGTTCCCCATCGTCGACAGCGTGGTGATGGACGCCGCCCCCGACGGCTCGGTCGGCGGGGACCTGGGGGCCGCCCGGGGACTCTTCCTGACGACCAACGCCGCCGGTCCGGGTGTGGTCGGCGTCCTCGCGCAGTTCTACAGCTACACCGTCGCCTTCTGGGTGCTCGCGGCGACCATCGCCCTCGCCGGCCTCATCCTCGTTCGCCAGTACCTGCGGGCGTGAACCGTCGATGGACGCGCCGAACCGTCGCACCCTCTCGGCCGACCACACCAGCTAAGCCGGCCCCGTCCCAGCAGCCGGTATGGACGAGGAGGACGTCACCGTCGTCGCGAACCCCCTGGCACAGGACTGTCTGACCGACCTGCGCAGCGTCGAGACCGACGACGCCGCCTTCCGGGGCCGGCTGAACGACCTGGGGCGGGTCTGCGGGGTCGCGCTCGCGGACCGCCTGCCCGCCGAGACCGTCGACGTGACCACGCCGCTGGCGGAGACGACCGGCACGCGCGTCCGCTCGGAGGACGTCGCGCTCGTGAGCGTCCTCCGGGCCGCGACCCCCTTCGTGGCTGGCCTCGTCGAGAGCCTCCCGCGGGCCAGACAGGGCGTGCTCTCGGCGAGCCGCGACGAGAGCCGACGGCTCGAGGACGGGAGTTTCCCCGTCGAAGTGGAGTACGTCAAACTGCCCGACGTCGACGGCGATACCGTCGTTGTCGCGGACCCGATGCTCGCCACGGGGAGCACGATGGTCGCCGCCCTGGAGGCGGTCGACGAGGCCGGCGACCCCGACGAGGTGCTCGCGCTCTCGGCGGTCAGTGCCCCCGCGGGAATCGAGCGGGTCCGGGAGGCGTTCCCGGAGGTGGAGGTCGCGACCGTGGCCGTCGACGACCGCCTCGACGAGAACGGCTACATCGTCCCCGGGCTGGGCGACGCCGGCGACCGCGCCTTCGGCACCGAGGGGGAGTGAGCTGCCCCGGCAGTCCGCAACAGCCGAGCGAGCGGAGGCTTTCCTGCTGGTCCCAGGGACCCGTCCACAAACGCCCTTACCTGAACACAGCCGCCGGAGTACCCCGTGGATCTAACCCCCTGTCTTCCGGTGGAAAACCGCACGACTCCGGTGTCGCAGGCGCTTGGGCCACTACTTTCGCTCCGGTGGGGGGTCGTGACTTGGACAGAGCCGTCCGCCAGTCACTCGCGGTCGATCTCGGCGCGGCCGCTGGTGGCGCTTCGCAGCCGGTCCCGGAGGTCCGCGGCCGACGCCTCGGGCGCCCGCACGTCGAACCGGACCCGCTCCTCGTAGTCGGCCTCGAAGTCGGCGTCGGCACCCTCGAGGAGTCCCCGGACGCTGCCGGAGTCGTCGTAGTCGACGGTGACGGCGAAGGACTCGCGGGGGCGACGCTCGGTCGTCCCGGCGTCGGCGACGGCCTCCTTGACGGCGCGGCCGTAGGCCCGGGCAAGCCCGCCGACGCCCAGCTCCGTCCCGCCGAAGTAGCGGGTGACGACCGTGGCGACGTTCTCCAGCTCCTCGCCCTGGAGGACGTTCAGGGCGGGCTTGCCGGCGCTGCCGGTGGGTTCGCCGGCGTCGCTCTCGTACTCCCGCAGCGGGGCGGCCCGCACCCGGTAGGCGGGAACGTTGTGGGTCGCGTCGGCGTACTCCTCGCGGACCGCCTCGACGAAGTCCTCCGCCGCCTCGACGCTCTCGACGGGCGCGACGTGGCCGAGGAACTCGGAGCCCCGTATCTCGAAGGCCGCCCGTCCGCGGCCGGCGACGGTCCGGTAGCGCTCGGTCACACCCGCCGTTGCGGGGCCGGCGGGGTTGTGGGTTTCGCCCGCCGGCCCGTCGTCAGTCGGTGGCTCCCTCTTCTCCGTCTCCGGTTCCGGCGCCGTCGCCGTCCCCGCCGTCCTCTTCGCCGGCCGACAGCCCCGCCTCGTCCTCGCGGTCGAGTGCACGTGGAGTGTCGTGGTACTCGGAGTAGCCGTCGAACCACCGGGCGATGCGCTCGACCCGGTCGACGATGTGGTTCGGCTGGCCGGACCGGGAGAGTTCGTGGCCCTCGTCCGGATAGCGGACGAGGCGGGTGTCGATGCCGTGCTTGCGGAGGGCCCGATAGAAGAGTTCGGCCGTGGAGGCCGGCGTCCGGTAGTCGTCCTCGCTGTGGAGCACGAGCGTCGGGGTCTCGACGGCGTCGGCGCTGCTGACCGGCGACTGCTCCCAGAGGAAGTCGGCGTCCTCCCAGGGGACGGCGTCGAAGTCGCCCTCGACGAGCTTGTAGGCCATGTCCGTCGAGCCGTAGAAGCCGGTGAGGTCGTAGACCCCGCGCTGGGAGACCGCGGCGGTGAAGCGGTCGGTGTGCCCGACCAGCCAGGCGGTCATGAAGCCGCCGAAGCTCCCACCGGTGAGAAAGACCTGGTCGCCGTCGACGTACGCGCGGTCGGTCACCTCGTCGACGCCCGCGAGCACGTCCGCGGCCGTCACGGCCCCCCAGTCGCGCTCGATGGCCTCGGCGAAGTCCTGGCCGTAGCCCGTCGACCCCCGGGGGTTCGACCAGAAGACGACGTAGCCCCGGGCCGCGAGCGTCTGGAACTCGTGCCACATCGTCCCGCTCGTGGTCCACATGGCGTGGGGACCGCCGTGGACCTCCACCGCCAGCGGGTAGGTCTCGTCGGGGTCGAAATCGGGCGGCGTGAGCACCCAGCCCTGGACCTCGTGGCTGCTCTCGCCCCAATCCGCCGCGTCGACGCTGACCGAGACCTCCTCCGGCCGGGAGACCGCCCGGTCGTCCAGCAGGTCGGCGTTTGCCCGGGTGAGCCGGCGTTCCTCCGTCCCGCCGGGCGTGGTCACGTACAGGTCCCCGGGGTGGTCCCACTCGCTGCGGACGACCGCGAGCAGGTCCTCGCCGACGTGGAGGCCGTCGACGCTGGCCCACGCTTCGCGGACGACCCGCTCGGCGTCGCTCCCGTCGCCGTCCCAGGGAGCCGCCCACACCGCCCCCGCGCCCTCGTCGGGCGTCACCAGGTACAGCGACTCGTCGTCGGGCCCCCACTGGACCGAGTGGTCGAAACTCAGCGTCCGGTCGAGGGCGGCCATCGGGGTGTGGACCTCCCCTGCCTCGACCTCGTAGACCCGGGCCTCCACGGGACGCATCGAGGCACGGTCGTCCTCGACGTAGGTGTAGGCGACGCGGCCGTCACCCGTCGCCGCGAGCGTCGTCGCCCACGCCGTCGTGGTGTGGAGTGCCTCGCGCTCCCCGGACGCCGTGTCGTAGGCGACGATGGTGTGCTCGTTCGAGTCGTCGGGGTCGGGCTCGCCGTCCCGGACCGTGTAGTAGAGGGTGTCGGCGTCGCCGAACTCGGGGGTGGCGTGGTCGCGGTCGGCGTCGGTGACCCGCTCGATTTCGTCGCCCTCGCCGCCGGTCGGCCCCGGCGCGTCCTCGGGCGCACCGCCGAGGTGGGCGAGGTAGACCTGCCCGCGGCGGCCGTCGAAGTACTCCTCCATCGACCGGTAGACCGTCCGGTCGATCACCCGCGGGTCCGGGGGCTCGGGCTCGTAGTCGTCGGGGACCGACAGGTCCCGGTCGGCCTCGCGGTCGTCGGCGGTGACCCGCTGGACGAACGCCACCCGGTCGCCCGCCGGCCCCCACGCGATGCCCTCGACGCCGCCGACGACGTCGGTGACCTGGCGGGCCTCGCCGCCGTCGGTCGGCACGACCCACAGCTGCGGGCGGTCGTCGTCGGCCCCGCGGGTGGAGACGAAGGCCAGCCGGTCGCCGCCCGGGCTGAACCGGGGCTGGCTGTCGACCCCCTCCGCGAGGGTGAAGCGGCGGGGCTGGCCGCCGCCGGTCGGGGCCAGGTGGACCGTCGCCTCGTAGCTGTCCCCCTCCTCGCTCGGCTCCGCGCGGACGAACGCGACGCGCTCGCCACCCGGCGCGACGCGGGGCTCGGTGACCCCCGCGAGGTCGTGAAAGTCCGTGGCCTCGATCCGTTCCATGGACGCCGCTGGGGACGGACCCGGCAAAGGCGTTCGGGACCCGGCGGGCGAGGTGTCCACGGCGGGCGCGTACCCGCCCGCAGACAGGGAACAAAACATAGGAGTGACCGGCGGCCAACGTGCCGGAGGGATGAGTGTCCGCAGTCGCGTGCGCGACGTCCTCGACCGCTTCCCGTCGGCGCTGGCCCGGCTGGGGGTCGTCGAGCGCTCCAGCGCGACCGAGGCCTTCGACCTGGCCGTGCCGGTGATGGTCACCGGCGGGCTCCGGGTACTGCTCCGGATCGCCGACTTCCTCTTCGTCGGGATCGCGCTCGGCGACGCCGCCATCGGCGGCCTCGAGATCGGCTTCCAGTACTACTTCATCGGCTTCGGGCTCTCGCTCGCCCTGACCAGCGGCACGATAAGCGTCGTCTCCCGGCTCCAGGGCGAGGGGCGGGGCGGCCGGGCGAACCTCGCGGTCAAGCAGTCGCTGCTGCTCTCGACGGCCATCGCCCTCCCCCTGACGGCCGCCTCGTGGCTCTACGCCGAGCCGATGGTGGCGATACTCACCGACGATCCCGCCGTCGTCGGCTACGGCGCGGCCTACCTCCAGGTCGTGATGCTGTCGCTCGTCTTCCGCTTCTACTCGATGGTCGCCGCGCGGGCGCTGGCGGGTAGTGCGGACACCCGAACGCCCATGTACGTCCGCCTGCTGACGCTGCCGACCAACCTCGTGCTCAACGCCGTGCTGGTCTTCGGGCTCGGTCCCTTCCCCGCGCTGGGGGTCGTCGGCGCCGCCATCGGCACCGCCGTCGCAAACACCCTGGCCTCGCTCGTGTTCCTGGCGCTGCTCGTCTCGGGCCGGTACGCCGTCACGCTCCCGCTCTCGCGGCCCCACTTCGAGTTCGGCCTGAACCGCGAGATCGTCCGTGTGGCCGCGCCGCTTGCCGGGATGCGGATGCTCCAGTCGACCGCCCGCTTTCCCTTTCTGTTCATCCTGGGCGTGCTCGGGACGCCCGCGCTGGCCGCCTACGCCATCGGCCGCCGGGTGATGCTGCTCGCGCTGATGCCCGCCTGGGGTTACGCGACCGCCGCGAGCACGCTCGTCGGCCAGGCCATCGGCGCCGGCGACCGCGACGACGCGACGGACTACGGCTGGCAGACCCTGCGGATCGGGCTGGCGACCCAGCTCCTGCTGGCGGTCGTGCTCGTCGTCGCCGCCCGGCCGCTGGCGCTCGCCTTCGGGACGGAGTACGTCGACCTCACGGTCGACTTCATCCGCGTGTTCGGGCTCGTCACCGCCGGCTTCAGCATCTCCCGGACGATGCGGGGGAGCCTCCGTGGGGCGGGTGACACCCGGTGGCCGCTGTACGCCGAGTTGCTGGGCTCCTATCTGGTCCGGATCCCCATCGCCGCGCTCGCGCTCCCCGCGACCGTCTCGGTTTCGGTCGCCGGCTTCTCGTTTGCGCCCGGGATGGACCTGGGATACACGGCGGTCTTCCTGGCGCTGTTCGTCGACTTCTACGCCAAGGCCGCGGTCAACACCGGCCGGTTCTGGTCGGGCAAGTGGTGGGGCGTCGCCCAGCGGGCGAGCACCTGAGTCACGCCCCGGTCCGCTCACAAGCGACGTCAGTCCTCCAGGCTCGGGTGCGTGACCTGGTCGTCGGGGTGTGGCTCGGCGAAGCGCTCGCGCATCGTGGCCAGGGATTCCGCCTCCCGCTCGCGGCGCTCGGCCTCGTCGACCTCCTCACAGCCCGGCGGCAGCGGCCGGTCGCGGTCGGTGAAGTAGCCCTCGGGGGCGACCCAGTCGTGGTAGAACGGCCGGTCGTCGTCCTCCAGTATCGTCACGCCGACCTCGGCGCCGTGGCCGGCACAGACCGCCGCCTGGTGGGGTTTTTCGGCGAGCCGCCCCGCCGCGTAGAGCCCGTCGACGCCGGTCCGGCCGCGCTCGTCGGTGTCGATGAACGCCTTCCCGCGGTCGATGATGCCGACGCCGTCGATCCCCTCGAGGTAGCCGACCGCGTTCTTGGTCGCCGCGACGACGTACGCCGTGCGGTACCGGTCGCCGGCCGCAGTCTCGACCCCGAAGCCCTCCTCGGTCTGTTCGACGCTGGCTACCCTCGCCTCGACCTGTCGACAGCCGGCCCGTTCGGCCTGCTCGCCGAGCAGGTCGAGCAGGTGTCGGCCGTTGACGCCGGCGGGGAAGCCGGGGAAGTTCTCCAGGTGGGCGTTCCGCCGGAGCAACGACCCGCCCGCATCGACCACGAGCGTGTCGAGGCCGTGGCGGGCGGTGAAGATGGCTGCGGAGAGTCCGGCCACACCACCGCCGACGACGACCACGTCGTACCGGGTCATGCCCGTCGGTCGGCTCCCGCGGGTTATGAGCGTGACCATCCGCCAGCAGGCAGACACCGCACGGAAAGCGCCAGCCCCGCTACTCGTACTCGCCTTCCCGGACGTCGGGTTCGGGCTGGCTGGCCATCTGGAGGCGGTTGCGCGGGACGAAGTGGGCCAGATCGGTCGTCGTGACGATACCGACCGGCTCCCCGTCCTCGGTGACGGGGAGCTTCTTGACGCCGTTGTGCCCCATCCGCTCGCCAGCGACCCTGACCGACTCGTCGGGCCGGATCGTCACCACCGGGTCCGACATGATCTCGGCGACCGTCGTCGACTCGAGGTCGACCTCCTCGCCGACCGCAGCGACGACGTCGGCCTCGGTGACGATCCCGTCGACGATCTCCTCGCCGACGACGAGCGAGCCGACGTGTTCCTCTCTGAGTGTCCGGGCAGCTTCGACGACTGTCATCTCCCCGTCGACAGTGAGGACGGGGCTGGTCATGATACCGCTGACCGGGGTGTCGTCCATATCCACGGATACGGCGCCAGCGGCTTAATGCTGACTGCACCGCGTGCCCGGGAGCAGCCGCCACAGTCGGTGGGTGGTCGGCTCGAAACGAATTCGCTTTTCGCCGGTGGGCCGGTACCACGCCGACGTACGCGACGCGTGATTACGCCCCGAACGCCAAGCTCGGCTTTCTCGCCGGACTGGCGCTGTGGACGGTCGGAGCGCTTGGCGGAGTGGTCGGACCGGCCCTGTTCGGCCCCCTGCCTGGGTGGGAGACGATGCTGCTCGCTGACGCCGAGGTCCTCGGCGTGCCGGTCGGGCTGCTGTCACTGGTTGTGTTCGGTGTCGAACTCCCGCCGGTCGAATGACATCCTCCGCAGGCCTACGACGTCCGCCACGCCGCCAGCGCCGGCAGGACCTCCTCGCGGGCCAGGTCGAGTGCGAGCCCGAGCGCGACCAGCCCGAACACTCCGAGCCAGACGGCAGGCCACTGGTGACCGCCGAGATACTGCTGGACGCTGTTGTACTCGGCGACCAGCCCGACCAGCGACAGGACGACCGTCCCGAGGCCGTACATCACGAGGGCGAACAGTTCGGCGCCGGCATCCGCCAGCAGCTCGTACATATCTACCGGAGGACGGCTGAACGACAAGAGCCTTTCCGTCGTCGCGCTCGCTGGTTCCCGGGCAGCCCCGAAACCCCGGAGCTTTTACTCGGGGCCGCGAACCGCCGTGCATGAGCACCTCAACGAAGGTCGTCCTCGGGACCGTCGGCGTCGCCGCGCTGCTGTCGGTCGTGATCCTCGTCAACCTCGTCGCGGCCTGATGTTCGCCGAGCGCGACCTCGCGCCGGCGGTGGCGGCGGTCCGCGAGGCACACGGCGGTCTCGTACTCGACTGCGAGCAGGATTTCGAGACGCTCCCCCCCGCCGCGGCCGAGGACCTGGGCCTGCTGGTCGACGGCCTCGACCCCTTCGACGCCCCCGACGCGTGGCTGCCGCCGGACGCCCCGGAGGTCCTCCGGGAGTACGCCAGCGGCACCTTCACCGTGGGGATGCCCGGCGACGGCAGCGTGGCCTGGACGCGCCAGACCGACCCGCCGGTCGTCGTCTGCAAACCCCGGCTCGACGAGTCACCGGCGGCCTTTGCGGACTTCCTTGTCGCCGAGGCCACCGTCCAGGCGGGGCTGGGCGACCCCGAACACTTCCTGGGCTTTTTCCAGGGCCGCTATCCCGAGTTCGACGCCGCCCTGGACGCGCTCGGGCCCGTCGAGACCTACCAGGTGGCCGCCGCGTGTCACGACGCCTACCTGGGACTCGCCACCCGCGACATCTTCGCTGGGTGGAGAGACGGTGAGACGGCCCCGCTGTTCGAGGCCTGGATGGACGCCGGCGACCGGCTGACCGGCCGTCTTGAGGAACTGCCCGGAGCGGTCGCCCGCGGGGAGACCGGCTTCGCCGACGCCGCCGAACTCGCCTGCAGCGGCGTCAAGCACGCGCTCGACATCCCGTCACCCTTCGACGCGCTGGACGCCGCGGCCTACCGCGACCACGGCGCGGACTACGCCGTCCGGTGGGCCGAGAGGACCGCCGAGACGGTCGAGTGAGCGCGCCCTGCCCGGCTACAGCCGGTCCAGCACCGCCTCGGGCTCGTAGTTCAGCGTCAGTTCCCGGGAGCGACCCCGGCCCTCGACGTCGGTGTAGGTGGCGTCGATGACGCCCAGCTGGTCGAGCTTGTTGATGATCTCCGAGTAGCGGGTGTAGCCCAGGTCGGTCTCCTCGTGGAAGACCTCGTAGATGTCGCCGGCCCGCTTGCCGTCGTGGTCGGCGATGACCTCCACGAGCGCCCGCTCGGAGTCGGAGAGTCCCTGCAGGCGCCGCGAGAGGTGGACGTAGCGGGACTTGTCGTAGGCTTCCTCGACATCTTGCCGTTCCACCTCGCGGCTGGCGCGCATCTCGGCGTTCAGCCCCGCGCGGTGGAGCAGGTCGATCCCCACGCGCAGGTCCCCGCCCTGCTCGGCGGTGAGTTCCGCGACGCGGTCCAGCGTCGGGGCGGCGATGACGTCGTCGTGAAAGCCCCGCTTGGCGCGCTCGGCGAGGATGTCCGCGATCTCGGGCTCGTCGTAGCTGGGGAAGTAGACTTCTTCCGGCCGGAAGACGCTCTGGACCCGGCTGTCCAGCGCCTCGATGATCTCGAGGTCGAGGTCCGAGGAGACCAGGATGACGCCGATCCGGGCCCCGCCCTGCTCCTCGTGAGCCCGGAGCAGCGAATAGAGGGTGTCGGAGGCCTCGGACTCGTAGAAGAGGTAGTTGACGTCGTCGAGCGCCACGACGAGCACCTCGTCGTCTTCGACCAGGCGGTCGGTCACCTGCGAGAACAGCTTCTTGAAGGAGATGCCCGAGGAGGGGGGCTCGTAGTCGAAGACGCCCTCGAACAGCCGCGAGAACACCGAGTAGCGGGTGGAGTTGACCTGGCAGTTGACCCGCACCGCCTGGACGTCGGTCTGGGCGCGGAGTTCGTCGAACAGCACCTGGATGGCGGTGGTCTTGCCCGTCCCCGGCGGGCCCTGGGCCATGACGTTCAGCGGCCGGGACCCCCGGACTGCGGGGCGGAGGGCGTACTTCAGGCTCTCCATCTGGGTCTCGCGGTGGCTGAACGTCTCGGGGACGTAGTCGATCTCGAAGACGCGCTCGTCGCGGAACACCGACTCGTCCCAGGACAGCATCCCCTCCTCGGGGTCGTCGGTCATCACTTTCACCGAGCCTGTCGCGCCACTTAACGCTACTGGGGAGCCCCGTCGGGTCGCGGCCGGGCGCGGCTGGCCCGGGTCCGACCGGCGTCAGCGACCGCAGATAAACCCCGCGCAGGTTTGAGCGACAAGGCGCAGGGGGCGACGGGACCGACGTGGAGACGTGATGAGCCTACTCGACACGCTCCTCGGAACCGACGACACGGACGACGGCGAACTGGAAACGGACGGTGGCGTGGCTGCAGACGACGGCGGGGTGGCCGCGGGTGGCGACGCAAGCGGAGACGCGGCTGCCGGCGGCCGGCGCGCCCGGTGCCGGAACTGCGGGCAGTACTACGGGGCAGCGGCGGAGACCTGTCCGCACTGCGGGTCGGGCAACAAGCTGCTGGGCGGGCCCGCGGACGGGACCCGCCAGCGCCGGTGACTTCCGTCCTCCAGACACAGCCGCCCGGTCTCAGAACGGGCCGCCGGAGACCAGGTCGGCCATGACGGTCCGCTCGGCCCGCCGGAGCAGTTCGCCCGCGGTGCCGGTCGCACAGTCGAGCCTGTCGGCCACTTCCGAGAGGGTGGCCTCGCGGGGCGACCGGTAATAGCCGGTCTCGACGGCCGCGCGGGCGGCCTCGAACTGGCGCTGGGTCAGTCCCTGCCGAGCCTCGACCCGGCCGGCCGCGTACTCCCCGACCGAGACCACCTCGACACCCATCGTCTCGGGGATGTCCTCGACGGCCGCCTGGACCGCTCCCGCCGGGCCGACGGCCGTGAGGTGGACGGTGCCGTCGGTGCGGTACTCGACGGGCATCAACAGAAGCAGCCCGGGCTGGCTGAAGGCCGCCGAGAACTCCCGGTCCTCGCCGGTCAGCGCCTCCCGGACGTACAGGTAAAACGAGTCGTCCGGGCAGGGGCTGAGCTCGTAGGCCCGGACCGCCTCGCGGGCCTCCAGCGCCTCCCGGTATGGCTCGGTCGGCCCCTCGACGTGGACGAGCATGGCGTGCGTCGACTCCCCCGCCTCGCGGTGGAGCAGCCGCGCCGGCCCGTAGGCGTCGCGCTCGACGACGAACTGGTGCATCGGGTTGCGCTCTCCGGGAGACTGGGAGACGCTCACCTCGAGATAGCGCATGCCGCCGGGCTACGGGCGCTCGCGGTTTATAGGCTCAGAACTTCTCGAGCAACCCCTCGTAGAAGCCGGTCCCGTCCTCGCCGGCGAGCTTCTCGACGATGAGTTCGGGGGTCGAGCGGGCCAGCGTCCCCTTGACCGGCGAGCGATTCACCCGCAACTCCCCGTCGACCAACCCCTCGGCCTCGATGCCGTCGACGGCCAGGTCGGCCTCGGCGGCCGCCCGGATCTCCCGGGCGAGATGCGAGACGAACACCGCCGTTGCGTCCCGGTCGGAAAGCGACTCCAGGATGCCCGCCATGATGTCTGCGGCAGCGCCCGGCTCGGTGATGCTCTCGAGTTCGTCGACGAGCACGAGGACGGGGCGGTCGGCGCTCACTTCGGTGACGAGGTCGCCAAACTCTCGGAGCGTCGACTCGAAGGCTCCCGCGTCGAGGGTGCCCTGGCTCTTGGCGTAGTAGTGGAGTTCCGCGACGCGCCCGACGCGGGCCCGCTCGGCGGGCACGGGCAGACCCATGTGCGCGAGCGTTACGACGAGCGCCACCAGGTCAAGCGTCGAGGTCTTCCCGCCGCTGTTGACCCCCGAGAGCAGCGCCACCCCCTCGACACCGTAGTCGACGGGTTCGACCTCCCCGAAGGGCACATCGAGCAGCGGCGACCGGCCGCCCTCGACCTCGAACCCCTCTCCCTCGATGGCCGGCATCGTACAGTCGAAGTCGGCGGCGAAGCGGGCGACCGCGAGTTCGACGTCCAGCTCGAGGGCGGCCGAGACCAGCGCCTCGGCGTCCCCGCGCAGCCCCGCGAGGTCGCGGGCGAGTTCGCGCTTCCGGCGGGTCCGGCGGCGGTCCCGGGCGGCCCGCAACTCCTCGCGCAGGCGCGAGACGACCTCCTCGTCGCGTTCCACGGGGTAGGTCGGACGGTCACCGAAGGCCCGCCGGGCCAGGTCGGCAGTCCCCTCCAGGTCGAGCGCGTCGACGAGGTGCTCGCGAGCGCGCTCGACGGCGGCCTCGTACTCCCCGGAGAGCTCCTGGGAGAGCAGCGAGTCCACGCCGGCGCCCTGCTCGACCAGCGAGAGGAGGTCGGTCCCCTCGATGGTGACGTCGCGGGCCTCGATGGCCTCCCGGAGGCCGTCGTTGGCGACCCGCTCGGCCTCCGCGACCGCGGTATCGAGTCCCTCGACGGCCGCGGCCAGCCGGTCGAGTTCGTCGTCGCCGGTCACCTCGCCCTCGTCGTCGAGCCGCTCCAGGGCGTCGGCCAGCGTCTCCAGGTCGCAGGCGACGTCGAGGTCGGCCCGGCGGGCGACGGTCACCGCGGCCCGGAGCGGCCCACGGTTCGTCGCGAAGAACTGGAGGGTTCGCTCGGGGACCACCTCAACGGGATTCTCGAGGGCGTCGGACTGGACCCGGACGTCGCCCTCGACGTCGATCCCCGCGAACTCCGAATCGAGGGCAATTACGGTGGCGTACCCGCGGGCGAGCTCGGCCAGCTGGCGGGCGTCGTCGACGAGTTCGACGCTCAGCTCGGGCACCGCCTCCCGGGCGCGGGCGTAGGTCTCGGCGTCGCTCGTGGCGAGACAGCGGTCACGGACGCGGACGTCTCCGGGTGAGCCGAGGGGTGCGACGTCGGTCAGCGCCTCCCGAACCGACGGGTCGGGGTCGCGGGCCAGCGCCCGCTCGGCGAAGGCGCGGGCTTCCTCGATCCGCGACTCGCTGGCGCTCGGGTAGAACGTCTCCAGCCGTTTGGCACCGTAGTCGGTGACCGCCCGCTCCTGGAGCAGCGCGAGGGTGTCACGGTAGAGCTCGCGGGCGCGGTCGGTGGCGAGAAACCCGCCGGGGTCGTCGTGGCGCCGCCGGACGGCCGCGCGGGCGATGCGGGCGGCCCGCCCCTCGCTGACCCCGGGTGCCCGGGCGAGCGTGGCGACGTCGCCCTCCCGGAGCGCCCGCTCGGGGGCCTCCAGGTCCCGGAGGGCGTCGGCAGTCTTGGCCCCCACGCCGGGGATCGACTCCAGGTCGAGGTCGGCGTCCGAGCCAGGGTCCGTGTCGGCGTCCGACTCCATCTGCACCCCGGTTCGGGCGAGGGGAGCAAAAACCCAGCGAGGGGGAGACCCGAACGAAGTGAGGACCTCCAGACGGCGAGCGGCGCCATCCGCGCCGGGGTTAAACCCGGCCGGCGCGTAGCCGGGGTATGCAGGTCGGTCTCATCTCCGATATCCACGGCAACCGGGTGGCGCTGGAGGCGGTGCTGGCGGACATGCCACCGGTCGACCGGCTGGTGTGTGCGGGCGACGTCGTCGGCTACAACCCCTGGCACGCCGACTGCGTCGACGCGATGCGCGAGCGGGCGGTGCCGACGGTGATGGGCAACCACGACCGCGCGGTCGCGGGCGGGGCGCACTTCGCCTTCAACTCGATGGCCGGCGCGGGCGTCCGGCACGCCCGCGAGGCGCTCGACGACGACCAGCTCGAGTGGCTCGCGGCCCTCCCAAACGAGCGGGCGGCCTGCGAGGGGCGTGTGCGGCTGGTCCACGGTCACCCCGACGACCCCGATCGGTACACCTACCCCGCGCAGTTCGGCCCCCACCTGCTCGACGAGGAGCAGGTGCTGGTGCTCGGACACACCCACGTCCAGCACCACGAGCGCTACGACGAGGGGGTGGTCGTGAACCCGGGCAGCGTGGGCCAGCCACGGGACGGCGACCCGCGGGCGGCGTACGCGACTCTCGACCTCGAGGGGCTGCGGGTCGAGGAACACCGCGTCGAGTACGACGTCGACGAGGTGGTCGCGGCCATCGCGTCGGCGGGGCTCCCCACCGAACTCGGCGAGCGGCTACGGGAAGGGCGGTAGGAGAGGGGGGCGGGGCGGGCGGGGACCGGGGGCGCCTAGAGCACGCCCTGCAGACAGTCCAGCGTCTCCTCGCGGTCCTCCCAGGGGACGAACACGGCAACGGAGGTGGCGCTGGTGACGACGTCGTAGAGGTAGATCCGCTCCTCGGCGAGCGGCGCGAGCACCTGCTGGATGGCGTCGGTCTGGCTCTGGACGTCGTTGCCGGTGACCCGGACGACGGCGATCTCCTCCTCGCGGGTGATGCTGGAGAGGGTCTCGTCGGCGACGACCTCCTCGTGCATCAGCGCCTCGGCGCGCTCGGCGTTGTCGGCGTCGACGTAGAAGGTGATCGAGTCCATCCCGCTGGAGACGGTCTGGATGTTGATCCCCTCCTCGCCCAGCGCGGAGGACAGCGTCGCGAGGATCCCGGGCTGGTTGCGGACGGCGCGGCCGGCGGCGGTCAGACAGACCAGCTCGCGCTCGTGGAGGTCGATGAGATTTTGAAACTCCCCGCTGATGGAGGTGCCGCCCGCGAGCAGGTCGTCGTGCTGGTAGTGGACCACCCGGACGGTGAGCCCGTCGGTCTTGTAGGCGAGCGCGGAGGGGGCGACGACCTCCGCCCCCCGGAAGGAGAGGTTGCGGAGTTCGTCGACGGTGATCTCCCCGACGTTGCGCGCGCCCTCGACGACGTCGGGGTCGCCGGTCATCACGCCCTCGACGTCGGTGACGATGACCACCTCGTCGGCGTCCATGTAGTTGCCGAGCATGACGGCGGTGGTGTCCGACCCGCCGCGACCGAGCGTCGTGATCGTGCCGTCGTGGTCCTGAGCGAGAAAGCCGGTGATGACGGGGACGACCCCGTCGCGCATCCGCGCTGCGCACTGCTCGGCGCGCCCGCGGGTCTCCTCGACGTCGACCTCGCCGTACTCGTCGGTGATGATCGGCCAGTCGGCCCGGCCGGGCTCGAGGAAGGAGGCGTCGATCCCGCGGGCCTCCAGGGCGCCCTTGAGCATCCGGACGGAGGTCCGTTCGCCCATGCTGACGATCTCGGCGCGGTCCTCCTCGCTGGCGTCGAATTTCATCTCGTCGATCAGCGTGTCCGTCGTCGACCCCATTGCGCTGACCACGACAGCCACCTCGTGGCCGGCCTCGACCGCGGCGGCGATCGAGTCCGCGGCCCGGTTGATCCGGTCGCCGTCGGCGACGCTGGTCCCTCCGAACTTGACTACGACCCGCATCCGACCACCCCGTGACGCGTGTCCCTCATGGTGTGTTGGCGCCCGCTTTGTCGCCGCCGTGGATAACTGTGTCCATCTGTGCCACCGACTTTTACTGTCTCCGCGCCCCAACCGGGAGTATGGAACTGCGGGACGCCGTCGAGGCCGACGCCGGGCGCCTGGCGGAGTTGACCGACGCCCCGCGGGACGTGATGCGCAACCTCGTCCACGACCGCACCGTCAGGGTCGCCGAGCGCGAGGAGGAGATCGTCGGCTTCGTCAGCTACGACGCCCGCGCCCGGACGGTTCACGTCACCCAGATCGAGGGCGACCCCGACGCCTTCCCGACGCTGCTGGAGGAGCCGCTGGGCTTCGCCCGCGCCGAGGGGATGGCCGTCGAGATGCTCGTCCCCGACGGCGAGCCCGACGTCGAGGACGCCGCGGTCGCCGCCGGCTTCGAGGAGACCGGCTCCGGACCCCGCTTCGAGGGGCGACCCACGACCAGACTCAGGACCGACCAGCCATAGACTACTTTTTTGGGCCTCGGGTGCGCTCCGCGCACCGCGTGGCGGCGAGGCCGCCACGGCATGCAGGTGCGGGCCGCCGGCCCGCAACTCGCTCGCGTAAAAAACACAGTGAAAAAAGCCGGACGCTCGGTCGCGTCGCTCCCTCGCGTCCGGGGAACCGGCGGCCTGCGGCCGCCGGATGCTCGTGGTCAGCCTGCCCTTCCCCGGGTCGCGCGGTCGCGGCCGCCGCCGCGACACGCGCTCGCGGCCACACCTTGTGCCCGACCAAAACGCCAAGAGACCGGCCACACGATCGTTTGGTATGCTCTACGCGGGAAGCGACGACGGCGTCTACCGCATCGCCGGCGTCCCCGGCCCCGACGAGACGACCGCCGAGCGGGTGCTCGAGGCGGAGGACGTCTACCGCGTCGAGCGGTACGACCCCCTCGAGGGACTGTTCGCCACTGCGGAGTCCGGGCTGTACTACTCCCCTGCAGGGGACGACTGGCTCCGGCTCCCGGTCCCGGAGGAGCAGGTCTACGCGGTCACCGTCGACCCCGCGGGCGAGCGGGTCTACGCCGGCACCCGACCGGCCCGGGTGTTCGTCGCCGACTGGGACGGGCCACCGGGAGCCGACCGCTGGACCGAACTCGACGGGTTCCGGGCGCTGCGCGACCGGGCCGACTGGGGGATCCCCCGTCACGACGACCTCGCGCAGGTCCGCAGCCTCCGGACCCACCCCGGGGCCCCCGACCGGCTCGTCGCCGGCGTCGAGGTCGGCGGCGTCCACCTCAGCGACGACCGCGGCGCGAGCTGGGTCGACAGGAGCATCGAGGGGTTCGACGCCCCGCACACCGACGACATCCACCACATCGCGCTCCCGGACCCGGGGACGCTGGTCGCCTCGACCGGGAGCGGGCTCTACCGAAGTGAGGACGCCGGCCGGACGTGGACCCGGCTCGACACCGGCCACCGCCAGCGGTACTTCCGGGAAGCGAGCGTCCACGACGGGGCCGTCTACGCCGGGGCCGCGCCCGCCTCCTCGTCCTCCTGGGAGGAGGACCGCGACCACGCGCTGCTGGTCTCCCGCGAGCGCGGTGGCGAAGGACTCCAGCAGGTCGACACCCCGACCCCCGAGGAGGTCCCGCTGGGGTGGTGTGTGGTCGAGGGCGACCCGGTAACTGCGACCCACCGAGGGACGCTGCTCCGCCGGGACGACGGGGAGTGGGAGCGGGCCGGGTCGGTCCCGACGCCGGGGGCGGTCCGCGGGCGGTACATGCCGCTGTGCTGGGTCGAGTCCTGACGGACATCTGCCCCCGTGGGGACCCGCTCGACTCCCGGGCGGTCCGTTCGCTCGTGGATGGCGGCCGCTCACATCCGAGGGTGGCCTTTACCGGGAGCATCCGCGCGAACGGCGAGGGGCCAAAGGCCCCTCCTGCAGCCGGACGTAGTCAGGCGACGGCGTGAGCGCGGTTCACTCCGACCGAGCGCAGCGAGGTCGGAGGTCTTTTTCGCCCACGTTTTTGCCGCGAGCGAGTTGCGGGCCAGTGGCCCGCATCTGCATGCCGTGGCGGCCTCGCCGCCACGCGGTGCGCGGAGCGCACCCGAGGCGGAAAAAGGTGGGACCGCACACCTTTTGCCCGCCGGTGGTGTATCCGGCGGATATGCAGACGCTCACCCTGGGACCGGCGGGGACCTACTCCCACCGCGCGGCCGGGGCCGTCGCCGACGACGACGGGATCGCCTTCACGGAGTCGGTGACGGCCATCGTCGAGGCGGTCGCCGACGGCGACTACGACCGGGGAGTCGTCCCCGTCGAGAACAGCATCGAGGGGTCGGTGACGGAGTCACTGGACGCGTTCACCGAGTACGAGGTGGCGGTCGTCCGGGAGATCATCACGCCCATCCGCCACGCCCTGCTCGCGCAGGGCGAGGACTTCGAGACCGTCGCCAGCCACGCCCAGGCGCTCGCGCAGTGTCGTTCGTATCTGGAGGAACACTACCCGGACGCCGACCTCGAAGCGGTGGCCTCGACGGCCCGCGGGGTCGAGCGCGCCCGCGAGGACGCGAGCGTGGCCGCCATCGGTCACCCCGCCAACGCCGACGGCGACCCGGCCCTCCGGACGCTCGCGGAGGACATCCAGGACCGGACCTCCAATGCCACCCGCTTTCTGGTGGTCGCGCCCGAGAGCGAGCGCAGCGAGGCCGGCTCCAAAACCTCCCTCATCGTCTACCCCAGCGAGGACCGCCCCGGGCTCCTGCTGGAGATGCTCGAACCCTTCGCCGACCGGGACATCAACCTCACCCGCGTCGAGTCCCGCCCCAGCGGCGAGCGGCTGGGCGACTACGTCTTCCACATCGACGTCGCCGCGGGCCTCTACGAGCAGCGCACCCAGGACGCCCTGGCGGCGGTCGAGGAGATCGCCGGCGAGGGATGGGTCCGCCGGCTGGGCTCGTATGACTCCGAGACTGTTCTCTACTGACCGCTACAGCCACAGCAATCCCGTGCACTACGTCTACGTCCTGCGGTGTGCCGACGACACCCTCTACACCGGGTACACCACCGACGTCGACCGCCGCGTGGCCGAACACGACGCTGGCGAGGGCGCGAAGTACACCCGCGGGCGGGCGCCGGTCGACCTCGTCTACACCGAATCCTTCGGGAGCCGGTCGGCCGCGCTCTCCCGGGAACACGAGATCAAGGCGCTCTCCCGCGCCGAAAAGGAGCGGCTGGTCGGGGAGGAGTGAACAACGACGCCGGCGCGTTACTCGGGGGCTGTGACCCACGTCACCGCCAGCACATATCAGCAAAACTGCCATTCTGTGCGGCGGTGCCGGACGGGGTGATCCTCTGCCAAAAGGTTTGAGAGGGCGGAGCGGGAAGGGCGAGCCGAGACGAGTGTGGTCACGTTGTTCACCACCATGACTGTCGTTTTGGCGATATTCGACTCCTCGCTGGGCTACGAACTCCTGTTCGGTGTCGCGGCGCTGGCCTGTTTCGTGGCGGCGACCCGGGCCTGGAAGGTCGAGGATCCGGAACTGCGCTGGAGCCTGCTTGCGCTGTTGCTCGCCAGCGGCGGGTGGTCGGCCTCTCACGTCGGGATGTTCGCCCTCCCGGACCCGTTCCGGGAGTTCAGCTACCTCTTCGGGCTTATCCTCGGGTTCGGCACCGTCTGGGTGTGGCTGTACTTCGCCTCGGCGTACACCGGGCGGACCTACCACCGCGAGCCGACTTTCCGGTGGCTCGCCGGCGCCATCTACCTGGCCGTCGTGGCGGTGAAGGTGACCAACCCGTTCCACCACCTCTACTTCGAGACGGCCTTCGTGACCGACCCGTTCCCCCACCTCACGGTCCAGCAGGGGGTGTTCCACTGGGCGGTCACCGGCTTCTCCTACGCGCTGGCCGCGGCGGGCATCTTCATGCTGCTCGACCTGTTCGTCTCCTCGGACTACGACACCTGGCCGCTGGCGGTGCTGGCGGGGCTGACCGGGCTGCCGGTCACGCTCGACATCGTCGGCTACGCGACCCCGCTTCTGGTGGACATCATCTACGCCCCACTCGGCGTCGGGGCCTTCGCCATCGGCGTCCTCTTTCTGTTCCGGGACCGGTTTCTCGCGGTCAAGGCCACCGGCGGCGTCAGCGACCCGCTGGTCTTTCTCGACGACGACGGCCGGATACGGGACTACAACGAGCCCGCCGGCGACCTGTTTCCCGCGCTGGCGGCCGGCGACCGGCTGGACGCGGTCGTCCCCGGCGCGACCGACGCCGCTGCCGACGACCAGCTGCTCGAACTCGACGTCGAGGGCGAACGGCGGTACTTCGTGGTCTCGAACAGCGTCTTCGAGGTCGGGCAGAACCGCGTCGGCCAGGTCGTCCTCTTCTCGGACGTGACCGACTCCGAACAGCGCCGGCGCGAGCTCGCCCGCCACAACCGCCAGCTCGAGGACTTCGCCGGCGCGATGACTCACGAGCTGCGCAACTCCCTGCAGGTCATCGACTGGAACGTCCAGGCCGCCGCCGAGACCGTCGACCTCGACTTCGACCGGCGGGACCCCCTGGAGACGGCCACCGGTGCTGCCGACCGGATGGGTGACCTCGTCGACGACTTCACCGTACTCGCCCGCCACGGCCAGACCGTCGAGGGGCTGGCCGAGCTCGACCTCGGCGAGGCCGTCGCGGACGCCCGCCGCGAGGCCGACACGGACGTCTCCGTCACCGTCACCGACGACGCCACCATCGAGGCCGAACCCCGCCGGCTCCGGGCGCTGTTCGCCAGCGCCTTCGAGTTCGCCGACCGCAACGGTGCGACCGAGGTCACGGTCGAGGCGACCCGCGACGGGTTCGCGCTCGCCGACGACGGTAACCCCCCTATCGAACCGGTCGAGAAGTACTTCGCCTACGACGAGGCCGTTCCCGACGCGAAGGCGGGGATGAAGCTGCCCAACGTCCGCTCGCTGGCGAACGTCCACGGCTGGGAGGTGGCCATCGACTCCGGCTACCGGGACGGGGTGCGGGTGGCCGTCTCCGGCGTCCGGCTGCTGTGAGGAACAGCCCGCCTGCCAGCGCGCCCGGCCCCGCGCCGGTTTTTTGCCCGGCGCCCGCCAACGGCGGGTATGGTACTCGACCCGGGCGACCCCGCTCCCGACGTCAGCGCGCCAACGCAGGACGGGGAGGTCGTCTCCCCCGACTTCGCCGGCCCGACGGTCGTCGCCTTCTACCCCGAGGACGGCTCTCCCGGCTGTACGACCGAACTCGAGCAGTTCGCCCGCGAGCGGGAGGTCTACGAGGAGGCCGGCGTGACCGTCTACGGCGTCTCCGTCGACGGCGTCGACTCCCACCGCGACTTCGCCGCCGAGACCGGCGTCGAGTTCGACCTGCTTGCCGACCCCGACGGCGACCTCGCGGACGCCTTCGGCGTCGAGCGGACGGCGCCCGGCGACCGGACCCCGCGGACGACGTTCGTCCTCGCCGACGGCACGGTCCACCGCGTGTATACGGGCGTGGGCCCGGACGGCCACGCCCGGGACCTCCTGATGGACCTGCTGGAGGACGGGCTGGTCGAACTGGAGTGAGGCGGGGCCCACCGCCGGTCGCCACAACAGCGGGTCAGGACTGGATGTCGATGGCCGGTCGGCCGGGCTCGGCGTCCCTCGCCAGGTCGCCAGGGGCCTCCGCGGCGCCGTAGACCGCCACCTCGGCGCCGAACTCCCGCCGGATGAGCCAGGCCGCCCGCTCGAGGGCCGCCCGCTCCCGGTCGGGGTCGAGATACTCGTCGACCCGCCCGCTCCCGGCAAGCGTCTTCGCGAAGTCGGCGGCGGCCTCACCGCGCTCCCGCAGGTCCTCGTCGGCCATCACCGCCCCGACGACGTCCCCCTCCGCGTCCCGGGCGAGGTCGGCCGCGCGGTGTTTCCAGGCCGGCGCGACGGCGACCTCGACCCGCTCGGGGTCGGCGATGTCGGCCACGTCGACGATGTCGCGGATGTCCTCGCGGGTGTTCTCGACCAGCCGGCGCTCGAGGTTGTAGCCGGGCGGGGGCGACCCCGTCGGCCACGCCGCCTCCGCGACCAGCCCCTCGCCGCCCAGCAGCTCCCACAGCTCCTCGGCGACGTGGGGGGCGACGGGCGCGAGCAGCTTCGCCGTCGTCTCCAGCGCCTCGGTGACGGCCCCCTCGTCGGGTGTCGTCGCGTCGCGGTACTGGCGCACGAGCGCGACCAGTTCGCGGACCGCCTGCAGCGCGTGGTTGAACCGGAACCGCTCGAACTCCTCGGTGGCGGTGGCGGCGGTGGCGGCGGTCTCGCGGGCGACGTACTCCGCGATGGGGTCTTCGCCCGCGCCCTCGCTCCCGCCGCCGCCACCGTCACCGCCGGCCGTCTCTATCTCGCCCTCTGCGAACGCGCGAGTCAGGCGGTAGACATTTTGAAGGAACTGGTGGGCCGAGCGGGCACCCTCTTCGGTCCAGTCGAAGTCCTTCTCGGGCTGGGCGGCGTTCATCATAAAGAGCCGGGCGGTGTCGGCGCCGTACTCCTCGACGAAGGGCCGCGGGGAGACGACGTTGCCCGAGGAGGAACTCATCGCCGTGCCGCCCTTGCGGACCATCCCCTGGGTGAGCAGGTTCTCGAAGGGCTCCTCGACGCCCTCCAGCATGTCGAGGTCAGCGAGCACCTTCGTGAAAAAGCGGGAGTAGATGAGGTGCATCGTCGCGTGCTCGATGCCGCCGACGTACTGGTCGACGGGCATCCAGTCGCTGGCGCGCCCGGTGTCGAAGGGCGCTTCCTCCAGGTCCGGCGAGACGTACCGCAGGAAGTACCACGAGGAGTCGACGAAGGTGTCCATCGTGTCCGTCTCCCGCTCGGCAGGCCCGCCACAGTCCGGGCAGGTCGTCTCCTTCCACTCCGTGGCGGCGTCCAGCGGGTTGCCGGCGGTCTGAATGAACTCCGGGAGCTCGACGGGCAGCTCCTCGTCGGGCACCGACACGTACCCGCAGTCCGGACACTCCACCAGGGGGATCGGCGTTCCCCAGTAGCGCTGCCGGGAGATACACCAGTCCTGCAGGCTGTGGGCCGTCCGCTCCTCGCCGTCGAGGTCCTCGACGAACCGGTCGCGTGCTTCCGGACTTTCCAGGCCGTCGTACTCCCCGCTGTTGACGAGCACGCCGTCCTCGGTGTAGGCCGCCTCCTGAACGTCCACTGCCTCGGGGTCGACGTCGGCGTCGGGGGCGGGCTCGACCACTTGCTCGACCGGCAGGTCGTGTTCCTCGGCGAAGGCGTGGTCCCGCTCGTCGTGGGCGGGCACTGCGTAGAGCGCGCCGGTGCCGATATCCTCCAGCACGTAGTCGGCGACGTAGACGGGGATCTCCTCGCCGGTCGCGGGGTTGGTGGCGTACTCGCCGGTGAACACGCCCGACGTCTGGGGGAGTTCCTCCTCAGTGTGTTCGGCGCGGTGGATGTACTCCGCGAGTTCCTCGTCGTCCTCGGCGAGGCGCTGGGCCACCTCGTGGCCGGGCGCGAGCGCGAAGAAGGTCGCCCCGTGGATGGTGTCGAGCCGGGTGGTGAAGATCTCGACCTCGTCGCCGGTCGTCAGCTCGAAGCCCACGCTCGCCCCCTCCTGTTTGCCGATCCAGTTGCGCTGCATCTCCCGGACGTTCTCGGGCCAGCCGTCCATCCCGTCCAGGGCGTCGTAGAGCTCGTCGGCGTAGTCGGTGATAGTAAAGAACCACTGGTCGAGCTCCCGGCGCTCGATGGGCGTGCCACACCGCCAGCACCGCTCGTCGTCGCCTTCGACCTGCTCGTCGGCCAGCACCGTCTCGCAGTCCGGACACCAGTTCAGCTCGGTGGCCTTGCGCTCGACCAGCCCTTCCTCCCGGAACCGGTTGAAAAACCACTGGTTCCACCGGAAGTAGTCGGGCTCGCAGGTCGTCACCTCCCGCTCCCAGTCGAAGCCCAGCCCCATCAGCTCCATCTGGTCTTTGATATTCTGGATGCAGTCCATCGTCCACCCGCGGGGGTCGACGTCGCGCTCGTTGGCGGCGTTCTCCGCGGGCAGACCGAAGGAGTCCCACCCCATCGGGTGCAGCACCGACTCCCCCTGCATCCGCTTGTAGCGGGCGTAGGCGTCCGTGATCGTGTAGTTGCGGACGTGGCCCATGTGCATCTCCCCCGATGGGTAGGGGAACATCGCCAGCACGTAGGCGGGGTCCTCGGCGTCGTCCTCGATCCGGAACACCTCCTCGTCGTCCCAGACGCGCTGCCACCTGGACTCGACCTCGGTGTGGTCGAACCCCCGCTCGCGTTGCTCTCCGCTTCCGGTACTCATGTGTCACCTGTTGGGATACCGACGGTGCTATACCTTTCCCTTGGGCGGCCGCGACCGGCGCCACGGCAGCCAGGCGAGCGCGGCGGGCCGGCGTGAGCCCCCCGCGGCGGCCCGCAGCGGCGCCGCCGGCGCTCAGGTGTCCGTGCCCACCAGCGCGAAGTCGGTGCCGACGCCGGTCTCGCGGGCCCGTTCGTAGACGACGTGGGCCGCGGCGACGTCCTGGATCGCCAGCCCCGTCGAGTCGAAGACGGTGACGCCGTCGCCGTCCTCGCGGCCGGCCTTCTCGCCGGCGACTACCTCGGCGAGTTCGGCGTGGATGTCACCGTCGTCGAGCGCGCCCTCGCTCCAGGGGACGTTGATCTCCCCGGAGTGGGTACACTGGTCGTAGTCGTCGATGACCAGCTTGGCGTCCGCGAGCACGCTGTCGGCGATCTCGTGTTTCCCCTCGGCGTCGGCTCCCATCGCGTTGACGTGGGTGTGCTCGCCCACGCTGGTGACGATGGGCTCGCGGACGGGCGTGGTCGTCGAAACCACGTCGCAGGCGGCGGCCTCGTCGATGCTCCCCTCGCGGACGTCGTACGCTTCGGCGTAGCGCTCCCGGAGGGCCGCGATGGCGTCGGGGTCGCGGTCGGCGACGACCACACGCTCGATGGGGCGGACCTCGGCGACGGCCTCCAGCTGGCTGTAGGACTGGATCCCCGCGCCCACCAGCCCCAGCGAGGTGGCGTCCTCCCGGGCGAGATACCGGGTCGCGACGGCGGCGGCCGCACCGGTCCGCAGGCGGGTGAGGCTGGTCCCGTCCATGAGCGCGAGCGGGAGCGCGGTCGCGGGGTCGGAGTAGATCATGGTGCCCATGACGGTCGGCAGGTCGTGGCGGTCCGGGTTCCCCGGGTGGGAGTTGACCCACTTGACGCCCGCGGCCTCCCAGTCGCCGGCGTCGATGTAGGCGGGCATCGACCGGAAGTCGCCGTCGTGCTGGGGGAGGTCGATGTAGGACTTGGCGGGCATCTGGGTGTCCCCGCGGGCGTCGGCCGCGAAGGCACCCTCGACGGCGTCGATGACCGCCGCCATCGAGGCGCTCTCGGTCACGTCCGCCGGGTCGAGAAGCAGCGTCTCCATGCGGTGATCTGTCCCGGCGGCCCACTTAAGTCCACGTCCGTCAGCCAGGGTCGTGTTTCGTTCAGCAGCGTCGGTGCTCGGTCCGATTCTGCCATAGCGAACACTACCGCGGCTCCTCCCGCCCGCACCCCTCACCGGACCCGACGGTATTTGTGCCCGCCCTGCGACAGCCCCGGCGATGCGCGAACGCCGCCGGGTGCTCGCCGTGACGTCGACGGCGCTTTTCTTCTCGGTACTCGTCTGGTTCAACTACTCGGCGGTGCTCCCGCTGGTGGTCGAGGAGTGGGGGCTGTCGGGGCTGGAAGCGGGCGTGGTCTTCGGCGCCTTTCAGGCCGGCTACCTGGTTGCGATCCTCCCGGCCGGCCGGCTCGCGGACCGCTACTCCCCGCGGTGGGTCATCGCCGCCGGCGCGACCGGGACTGCCCTCCCCAGCCTCGCCTTCGCCGCCCTCGCGGACGGGGTCGTCCTCGGAAGCCTCCTGCGCTTTCTCTCCGGCCTGTTCGTCGCGGGGGTGTACGTCCCGGGGATGCGCTTCGTCAGCGACTGGTACCCCGAGTCCGTCCGCGGGCGGGCGCTTGGCCTCTATATCGGCACCTTCGAGTTCGGTAGCGGGCTCTCCTTCGTCTTCGCGACGCTTGCCGCCGAGGCCGTCGACTGGCGGCTCGCGGTCGCAGTGACGAGCATCGGCGCGCTCGGGGTCGCGCCGCTCGTGCTCGGGCTCACCCGCGACAGCCCGACGGCCGAGTCCGCATCGGAGGGATTCGACCTCGCGGTCCTCCGGAACCCCGAGTATCTCGCCGCCGTGGGCGTCTACGCCTGGCACAACTGGGAGCTGTTCGGTGTCCGCAACTGGCTGCTGGCCTTCCTGGCGGCCACGCCCGCCTTCGCCGCCACCGGCTCGCCAGTCCTCCCGGGGCTCGCGGTCGGGGCCTCCATCGTCGCCAGCGGGTTCGGCGACGCCCTCGGCGGGCGCCTCAGCGACGCCGTCGGTCGGCCCCAAACGATCGCCGCCGGCCTCGCCGCCAGCACGCTCCTGAGCGCCGCATTCGGCCTGCTCGGCGGCCTCCCGCTGGCCGCGCTGGTCGCGCTTGCGGTCGGCTACGGGCTCGTGCTCACCGTCGACAGCGCCCCCACCTCGACGCTGGTGACCGAGGTCGTCCCCGACGAGCACGTCGGTACCGCGCTGTCGGTCCAGTCGCTCGCCGGCTTCTCGACGACCGTGGTCTCGCCGGTCGTCTTCGGGCTGGCGCTGGACCGGGCGGGCTACGCCGCCGCCTTCCCGACGCTCGCCCTCGGTGGATTGCTCGGATTGCTGTCGGTCGGCGCGCTCGTGTGGATTCGTGGGCGGTGAGGGCAGCGGGGCCGCCGCTCACTCCAGCAGTAACAGCGACGGCTCCTCGAGGTACCCCATGACGGTGTTGGCGAAGCGGGCGGCGTCGGCCCCGTCGATGACCCGGTGGTCGATCGACAGCGAGAGCGGCAGCGTGTGGCGGGCCACCACCTCGTCGTCGACCACCACGGGCCGCTTGGCGAGTTCCCCCAGCCCGAGGATCGCCGTCTCCGGGTGGTTGACGATCGGCGAGGCGTACTCCCCGCCGACCGCCCCGAAGTTGGTCACCGAAAAGGTCCCGCCCTGCATCTCCTCGCGGGAGAGTTCGCGCGCTCTGGCGCGCTCGACCAGGTCCGCGACCTCCGCTGCGAGCTCCAGGACTCCCTTCTCGCCGACCCGCTCGACGACCGGCACGAGGAGGCCGTCGTCCGTCGCCGTCGCCACCCCGACGTTCGCTGCGTCGTGGTAGACGATCTCCTCGCGCTCCTCGTCCAGCCGGCTGTTCAACACGGGGTGTTCGCGGAGGCCGGCGGCGACGGCCTTGAGCACGAACGGGAGGTAGGTCAGCCGGACGCCGCGCTCCTCGGCGGGCCCGCGCAGCCGCTCGCGGGTCTCGACGAGTTCGGTCACGACGACGCTGTCGTGGTGGGTCGCCCGCGGGACCGCGTCGTCCGCGGCAGCCATCCGCTCGCCGATGGTCCGGCGGATCCCCCGGTACGGTTCCCGACGCTCGCCGGCCGCAGCCGCGCCGCCCGTGTCGGCCTCGCCGGCCGGCGGGCCGATGCCGGCGGGCTCGGCTCCAGCCGTGGACCCGGCTCCCGCTCCGGCCCCTGACTCGGCGCCGCCCGCGGCCTCGCTGGCCTCGCCGGCCTCTGCGGCCGCCGACTGCGCCTCGGCGTGCGCGCGGACGTCCTCGGCGTCGACGAAGGGCTCGCCTTCGCGGGTCTTGTCGGTTGGGACGCTGTCGATGTCGACGCCGAGTTCGTCGGCCAGCGCCCGGGTCGCCGGCACCGCGAGCGTCCGGTCGCGGTCGGCCGCACCCGCCGTCTCGGCCGGGGTCGTCCCTCCGCCCGCGGCCGCCCCGCTGTCGTCCCCGCGGCGCGTGACGGCCGCCGTCGGCCCGTCGCCGGCCCCGCCGGCCGGCCCGTCGCTGGCCGCGCCAGCCTCCGTTGCGCTCGTTCCCGCCGGGCTCGCTTCCGCGTCGCTCCCGCCCGCGTTCGCGGCCGCGCGCACGTCACTTTCCACGACCCGACCGCCCGGGCCGGAGCCGTCGACCGCCGCGAGGTCGACCCCGAGTTCGCGGGCCAGCCGCCGCACGCTCGGTGCGGCGAACACGCGCCCGCCGGTCCCGTTGCCTCCGGGGGCCGTCCCGGCGGGGTCGGCCGCAGGCTCCTCGCCGTCGGCGGCCTCCGCTTCCTCCGGTTCGGCGCCGCCCTCGGCGTCCTCCTCGATGGTGACCACGACCTCGCCGACGGGGACGACGTCGCCGACCTCGGCGTGGAGTTCCCGGACGACGCCGGTGACGGGCGCAGGCAGGTCGACGACCGCCTTGTCGGTCTCGACCTCCGCGAGCACGTCGTCCTCGGCGACGCGGTCACCCGGCTCGACGTGCCAGGCGACGACCTCCCCCTCGCTGACCCCCTCGCCGACGTCGGGCAGTGCGAACTCGAACATCAGTACTCCGCGGTCTCCCGGATGGCGTCCCCGATCCGCTCAGCCTCGGGGAGGTAGTACTCCTCCAGCGCATAGAGCGGGAAGGGAACGTCGAAGCCCGTCACCCGGCGTATCGGCGCCTCCTGGTAGAGCACCTGCTCCTGGAGGGTCGCGGTGATCTCGCCGGCCAGTCCGCCATTGCGGTGGGCCTCGTGGACGACGACCGCCCGCCCGGTCTTCGCGAAGGACTCACGTACTGTGTCGCGGTCCATCGGCGCCAGCGTCCGGAGGTCGACGACCTCGGCGTCGACGCCCTCCTCGGCCAGCGCCTCGGCGGCGTCGAGCGTCGGCCGGGTCATCGCCCCCCAGGTGAACACCGAGACGTCCGTCCCCTCCCGGCGGACCGCTGCCTCCCCGAGCGGGAGGGTGTAGGTCTCGTCGGGCACCTCGCCGCGGAATGCCCGGTAGATCTTCTTTGGCTCGAGGAAGACCACGGGGTCCTCGCTGCGGACGGCGGCCGCGAGCAGCCCCTTCGCGTCGTAGGGGGTCGAGGGGACGACCACCTTCAGCCCGGGGATGTGCGCCAGCGCCGCCTCCGTGGACTCGGAGTGGTGCTCGGGCGCGCGGATCCCGCCGCCGTAGGGCGCCCGGACCACGAGCGGGCAGGTGAAGCGCCCGCGGCTCCGGCTGCGCAGCCGGGCGGCGTGCGAGACCAGCTGGTCGTAGGCGGGGTAGAGAAAGCCCATGAACTGGACCTCCGCAACCGGGCGCATGCCGAAGGCCGCGAGGCCGACCGCGGTGCCGACGATGCCCGACTCCGCCAGCGGCGTGTCGACCACGCGCCGGTCGCCGAACTCCTCGATCAACCCCTGGGTGGCCCGGAAGACGCCGCCGTTCTCGCCGACGTCCTCGCCCATCACGAGCACGTCCTCGTCGCGGGCGAGTTCGCCGTACAGGCCGTCCCGAACGGCTTGAACGAGCGTGAGATTCTGCGTGCTGCCGCCGGGTTCTCCCCCGGGGCCAGTGCCTGCGTCGGCCTCGGCGTCCCCGTCGGCGCCGGTGTCGGTGCTCATTCGAGCAGGTCACCCCCGTGACGGGCCTCCAGGTCGCGCAGGTACTCCAGTTGCTCTTCGAGCCGCCCGGGCATGTCCGCGTAGACGTTTTTGAACATCTCCTCGATGTCGGGGCGCTCGTGGGTCTCGGCGGCGTCGATGGCGTCGGCGACCTCTGCCTCGACGGCGGTCTCGATGGCGTCGACCCGCTCGTCGTCGAGCAGGCCCCGCTCGCGGAGGAACGTCTCCATCCGCGGGATGGGGTCCAGGCGGCGCCACCGCTCGACTTCCTCCTCCTCGCGGTAGACCGTCGGGTCGTCGGCGGTGGTGTGGGCGCCAAAGCGGTACTGGACGGCCTCGACCATCGTCGGCCGGGTCGCCCCGCCGACCTCGGGGTCGCCGCCCTCGCCGGTCCGGGCCTTCTCGACGGCGTCGCGGGTGACCTGGTAGACGGCGAGGGGGTCCATCCCGTCGACCTGCACGCCCTCGAAGCCGTAGGCCCGGGCCTTCTGTGCCAGCGTGGCGCTTGCAGTCTGGCGTTCCCGGGGGACCGAGATGGCCCACTGGTTGTTATTGCAAAAGAAGACGGCGGGCACGTCGAAGACGCCGGCGAAGTTCAGTCCCTCGTGGAAGTCGCCCTCGCTGGTGGCGCCGTCGCCGAAGTAACACATCGTCACCCGGTCCTCGTCGCGGAGCTTCGCCGCCCAGGCCGCCCCGGTCGCGTGAGGTATCTGGGTGGCGATTGGGACCGCGACGGTGAACATGTTGACGCCCTCGGGGGCGACGTTGCCCTCCTCGGTCCCCATCCAGTACAGCAGGATCTTCTCCAGGGGCCACCCCATCGCGTACGCGGAGACGTGCTCGCGGTAGCTGGGGAACAGCCAGTCCGGCTCGGCGAGGGCGTGGACGCTGCCGACCTGGGCGGCCTCTTGCCCCGACAGGGGGGGATACGTGCCCATCCGGCCCTGGCGCTGGAGACTCACCGCCCGCCGGTCGAAGTGCCGGCCCAGCTTCAGCTCGCGGTACATCTCGACCAGCTCGTCGTCGGAAAGGTCCGGCACCTCGGCGTCCTCCCGGACCTGCCCGCTCTCGTCCAGCACCTGTACCTGACCGCTCGCCTGGAGGGTACTCAGAGAAACCACCTGCCGAAGTACGACATACTTCCAGGCTTGCCCCCCGCGCCGTTTATGCGTTTCGCGGTTATGTCTGCCGGTTCTCGGCAGCCTTCGGGGTGTTACTCGCGGTAATTATGAACAGTTGATCACCGCAGCTGGCGGTGGCCGCACCCGCCGGCATCAGTCGCCGTCCGCCCGCTTCGCGTCGGCCCGCGCCTGGTCGACCGACTTCCCGTCGCGTTCGAGAGCCTCGACGAACAGTTCGCCGGCGCGGTACGAGGAGCGGACCATCGGGCCCGCCGCACAGTACAGAAAGCCCAGTTCCGCCTCGGCGACCCGCTCCCAGGTGTCGAAGACGTCCGGGTGGACGTACTCGCTCACCTCCAGGTGCGAGCGGGAGGGCTGGAGGTACTGGCCCAGAGTGACGACGTCGACGCCCACGGCCCGGAGGTCCCGCAGCGTCCGGTAGACCTCGTGGGCGTACTCCCCGACCCCGAGCATGACGGAGGTCTTGGCGTATGGCTCCGCGTCGGCGACCCGGGAGAGGACCGACAGCGACTGCTCGTAGCCCGCCCGGCGGTCCCGAACCGGCCACTGGAGCCGTTCGACGGTCTCGACGTTGTGGGCGAGCACGTCCGGCCCGGCGTCGATGACCTCCTGGACCAGCTCGGGCTCCCCCTGGAAGTCCGGGATCAGCGCCTCCACCAGGACTGATGGGTCCCGCCGTTTGATCTCCCGGACGGTCTCGGCGAAGTGGCCCGCCCCCTGGTCGGGGAGGTCGTCGCGGTCCACGCTCGTCAGGACGACGTAGTCCAGCCCGATCTCGGCGACGGCGTCGGCGACCTGTTCGGGTTCCTCGGGGTCCGGCGGCTCCATCCCGCCGGTCTCCACGTCACAGAAGTTACAGCCCCGCGAGCACCGCTCGCCCAGCAGCATGAACGTGGCCGTCCCCGGGCCGTCACGGCCCGACCAGCACTCCCCCAGATTGGGGCAGTTGGCCTCCTCGCAGACCGTGTTGAGGTCGTGGTCGTCGAGCGTCTGCCGGATGTGAGTGAACCGCTGGCCCGACGGCGGCCGCGTCTTCAGCCACTCGGGCTTGCGCACACCGCTCATTGACGGCTGTTACGGGCCCGCAGACAAAAGCGTGCGGTCCGTCGGCCCCGAGTGGGTCCGACGGACGCGTGGCCCGGCAGTCCGGCGGACGGCGGAACGCGAAACCTCTTTGTCGGCAGGGCCCCCCGACACGTCCGTGTCAGGTCCGCCCGACGCCGAGGCCGAAATCGCGGTCGCGGACGTGCTCCCCGACTTCGCCGACGCCTTTCCCTTCGAGCGGTTCAACCGGATGCAGACCGCCACCCTGCCGGCCCTGCTCGACACCGAGGAGAACGTCGTGGTGGGCGCGCCGACCGCCAGCGGCAAGACCGCCGTCGCCGAGGTGGCCATCTGCCGGACGCTCGCCGAGGGCGGGACCGCCCTCTTCCTGGCCCCGCTGCGCGCGCTCACCAACGAGAAGGAACGGGAGTGGGAGCGCTTCGAGGACCTGGGCTACTCCGTCTACGTCGTCACCGGCGAGCGCGACCTGAACTCCCGGCGGGCCGAGCGGGCGGACGTGCTCGTGATGACCCCCGAGAAGGCCGACTCCGCCACCCGCAAGTACGACTCCCGGCGCTATTCGTTCGTGACCGACATCGACTGCTGTATCATCGACGAGGTCCACCTGCTGGACTCCGAGAAGCGGGGCAGCGTCCTCGAGGTGACCGTCGCCCGCCTCCGGCGGCTCTGTGACCCTCGGGTCGTGGCCCTCTCGGCGACGATGCCCAACGTCGAGGACGTCGCGGCGTGGCTGGACGCCCCCGCGGAGACGACCTTCCAGTTCGACGACTCCTATCGGCCCGTGCCGCTGGAGGCCGACGTCGCCACCTACAGCCACGGCGAGAACGCCTTCGCCGACAAGTACCGCCGGCTCTACCGGGCGCTGGACCTGGTCGAACCCCACCTCCGGGAGGGCGGCCAGGCGCTCGTCTTTGTCTCCTCCCGGCAGGACACCGTCCGGGCCGCCGAGAAGACCCGCGACGAGTTCGCCGAGCGCGACGTTCCCGTCGACGCCCGCGGCGACTACGACTTCCACACCGAGGCCGCCGAACTCGACAACGACACCCTCCGGCAATCCGTGCTCGACGGCGTCGGTTTCCACCACGCCGGCCTCTCGCGGGCGGACAAGGAGCGCGTCGAGCGGTGGTTCCGCGAGGACCGCATCGTCGCCCTCTTTTCGACCTCGACGCTCGCCTGGGGGGTGAACCTCCCCGCCCGGTGTGTCGTCATCCGCGACACCAAACTCCACGACCCCCTGGAAGGTGAGGTAGAGATGAGTCCGCTGGACGTCCTCCAGATGCTCGGGCGAGCGGGCCGGCCGGGCTACGACGATACCGGCTACGCCTGGGTGGTCTGCCCCCCCGAGGACGCCGAGCGGTACCGCCGGCTGCTCCGGGACGGCGAGCCCATCGACTCCCGGCTGGCCGGCGACGAGGACGCCGAGGTTGCAACCCGGAACGGGGGGGACGGCGAGAGCGACGGGAGCCGCCAGGCTCCCCCCGGCGGGGACCTGGCGGTCCACCTCAACGCGGAGATCGCGCTCGGGACCGTCGGGGACGTCGGCGACGCGATGGACTGGCTGGAGACCACCTTCTACTACGTCCGCGCCCAGCGGGCCGCGGGCTACGTGGCCGGCGAGGACCTCCGGGACCGCGTCAGCGACACCCTCGAGTGGCTCGCCGCGGAGGGGTTCATCGAGGTCGACGGGCTGGCCGTCGAGCCGACCGAACTCGGGCGGCTGGCGTCGGACTTCTACCTGCGCCTGGAGACTGCCGCTCGCTTCGCCGCACTCGCGGAGACCGACCCCGGCGAGTTCGAGGTCCTCCGGACGGTCGCCGGCGCCCTCGAGTTCGACAGCGTCAGCGCCCGCTCTGACGAGGCCGACGCCATCGACGCCGTGCTGGGCGAGCGCGCCGACGACCTTGCCGACGGCTCGCGGAAGGTGCTCGCCATCCTCCGGGCGGCGATGGACGGCTCCACTCCTGGTGCGCTCAAAAGCGACGCGTGGATCATCCGGCAGAACGCACTCCGGCTGCTTGGGGCGCTGCGGACCGTCCTCGACCGCTTCGACGGCGCGGAGACCGCCAACCTCGTTGCCCGGGTCGTCGCCCGCGTCGAGACGGGGATCAGCGCCGACGCGGTCGGGCTGACCGCCATCGAGGGCGTCGGCGCGACCCGCGCGCGCACCCTCGCGGCGGCCGGCCTCGAAACGCCCGAGGACGTGGTCGCGACGGGGGTCGACGGCCTCGCCGCCGCGGGGCTGGCCGAGGGGGTCGCCGAACGCGTCCACGAGGCCGCCCGCGACCTGCCCGTCGTCGAGGTCGACTGGGGCGACCTTCCCGACACCGTCGGCCGCGGCGAGCGCTCGCTCCACGAGGTGACCGTGCGCACGGCCGCGGGCGCGGCCCGCGCCGGCCTGCGCGTGACCGTCAACGGGGTGGAGATGACCGCCAAGGACAGCTATCTCGGGGCGACCGAGCTGCCGGTCGCGCTCTTCGGCAGCGATACCGACCGCCTCGAGCTGGCGGTCAGGGTCGCCTTCCCGGACCTCCCCCTGCCGCCGAGCATCCACACCCGGACGGTAACCGTCACTGACTGAGCGCCCTCGATAAATCGTCTCGCGCCGTTTGCGGGCGCGATGAAACGACCCGTACTGCCCGTAAAGAGTCCGAATATGCCGGCCACGCGGGGAAAACGTGGTGAAATCGCGCTAGCGGTCGACCCCCTATATGGAGGTGGGGGGACATGGCTCGAAGCGAGGAGACTCACTATGTCGAACGCGTCCCCGCACAGGTTGCGGCGAGTCGACGGCGGTGCCGTCCGCGCGTCGGTGGAATCGCTGGTCCGAGCAACTGGCTTCTGGACGGCCGTTGCGTTGCCCTTCGTCGTGCTCGTCGTCGTGGCAACCGGCGGCGCACAGCGCCATCCCGTGGCCTTTTCCGGCCTGCTGGCGGCCAACCTGGCCGCGCTGGTCCTCGGCCGGAACTACGACCGCTAGGTGGTCTCCTCGCTCCTGTTTCCCACACCTGCGGGGTGGTCCCACCCCGCCTGGTCCTGCCACACCTGACCCTGCCTTTGAAATACCAGGCCGGGACCACCCGGCCCATGCGCGTCATCACCGGCCGCTGTACGGCCGCCTTCGACGGTCCCGGCTCCCGCGAGCGCAAACAGCACGGCGAGTGCCTCGTCCTCGTCAAGCCCGACGACACCGTCCTCGTCCACGACGCCCGCGGCTACCAGCCGGTCGCCTGGCTCACCCGCCCCGACGCGGTGACGGTCACCGACGAGGCCGTCGTCGCCCAGGACGGCGACCAGCACCTCCGGGTTACCCGCCACGACACGACCACACGGGAGGTTTCGGCGAGCGCAGCCGGCGTCCCCGTCGGTGACTGTCCCGACTGCGGCGACCGGCTCGTCCGCGCCCGCGGCGACGTCTCCTGTCCCGGCTGCGGGGCCCGTTACGGGCTGCCCGCCGGCGCGACCGTCCTCGAGGAGACCTGCGAGTGTGGCTGTCCGCGGCTCCGGGTCGCGCGCGGCGGGGAGTTCGAGGTGTGTCTCGACCGCGACTGCGAGTCGCTTGACGAGCGGGTCCGCGAGCACTTCGACCGGGCCTTCGACTGTCCGGCCTGTGGCGGCGACCTTCGGGTGCTCCGTCGAGGTGGCCTGATTTTCGGCTGCGAGGGCTACCCCGACTGCGAGACGAGCTTTGCCGTCCCGCAGGGGGTCCACGACGGGGCCTGCGAGTGTGGCCTGCCGGCCTTCGAGACCGGGTCGGGGCGGCGGTGTCTGGATTCGACCTGCGGGGTACCGGTGGAGTGACCGTCGCCCCGACGCCGGACCGCAAGGGGCTTTGGCTCGCCGGCCGTCGCTCGGGCATGGACGCGACGTTCGACGGCACGGCCGTCCGGGCGGGGTCGGCCGCCCGCGAGCAGTTCTACGACGCCCGGGGGTACGGCCGGCCCGACGACGGCGGGGTCGTCCTCGCGCCCGTGGAGGCGGCCCACCTGCTCTTCCGCGGCGACCTCGACAGCGTGGTCGACCGTCGTCCCGGGGGTAACGGCCGCCGGCTCGGCTTCCCGGCTTTCCTCGCCTCGACGGCCGTCTCGGAGGTCGACTTCTTCGTCTACAAGGACCTCCGGGACCGGGGTTTTTACCTCTCGCCGGTCGACCGGGGCGGAGCCGGAAGCGGCGGGGCTGGCGCGAACGGTGACCCCGGCGAGTTCGCCGTCTACCCGCGAGGCAAGGGCCCCTGGGACGACGCGGTCGCCTACCGGGTGCGGGCGGTCAGCGAGCGGGCGACCGTCGACGCCGGGGCGCTACACCGCCTGGCCGCCCCCGCTGGCGACGACACGGCCGGGAAGGCGGGCCGGGAGCCGACCGGCGTGCTGGCGGTCGTCGACGAGGAGAGCGAGACCACCTACCTCGAACTCGGCACGCCGACCCTGTCGGGGTCGACCCACCACGACCTCCCACCGGCCGAGGGGGACCTGCTGGCCGACCGGGTGCTGGTCTGGGACGCACCCGACCCGCTGTACGGCCGGGCCTTCTACGGCCAGCCGCTGGACGACGGGGTCCAGCTCTCGCTGGTCGAGGCGGCCTACCTCGCCCGGGCGGGCCTGCTGACTGTCGACGGCGGGGAGGAGGCCGTCGTCAAGCGCGGCCGGGAGGTGGAGGGCGACCGGTTCGACCGGCGGCTGCGGGCCTACGGCGCCCTCCGGACGGCCGGGATCGTCCCCAAGACCGGCTTCAAGTTCGGCGCCGACTTCCGGACCTACGACGACGTGGCCGACGTCGCGGACCTGGGCCACTCCGAGCGGCTGGTCCGGGTGCTCCCGCCCGAGTACGGCTTCGCGCCGCGGGACCTGGCGCTCGACGTGCGGCTGGCCCACGGCGTCCGCAAGCGGATGGTGTACGCACTGACGGGCACGAGCGAGGGGATCGCGTGGCTCTCGGTCGGCCGGCTGACGCCCTGAGCGATGAAAACCGTTATGTCGCTGGTGGCGGTGGATCGTCGTATGACGGCCGCTTCCCGCCCGTGGCGCCCGCAGGCTCAGGAAGCGGACAGTCCCGACGGCCGGGCCGGCGCGTGACGCCGCCCCCGACCGCGGTGCTCCCTCCACCTTCTCGCCGCGACGCTTCGCCCGACGACCACCCAACACCCGACAGATGACACAGGAACGCGACGCCGACCGCGACCCGGACGCACAGCCACCGACCGAGCCGCGAGCCGACGGCGGAACCGTCGACGACGTGGCGCTTGACCCGTGGGGCTCCTCGACGGTGTCGGACTACCGCAAGCTGTTCGAGCAGTTCGGCATCGAGCGCTTCGAGGAAGTTCTCGGGGAGGTGCCCGACCCCCACTACCTGATGCGCCGCGGCGTGATCTTCGGCCACCGCGACTACCGCCCGGTCGCCCGCGCGATGCGCGAGGACGACCCCTTCGCCGCGCTCTCGGGCTTTATGCCCACCGGCGACCCCCACATCGGCCACAAGCTGGTCTTCGACGAGATCATCTGGCACCAGCAACAGGGCGGGGACGCCTACGGCCTGATCGCCGACCTCGAGGCTCACAGCGCCCGCGGGCTCTCCTGGGCGGAGATCGACGAACACGCCCGCAACTACATCCTCTCGCTGCTCGCGCTCGGGTTCGACCCCGAGGAGGGCGAGCTCTACCGCCAGTCCTCGAACCGGGTGGTCCAGGACCTCGCCTTCGAGCTGGGGGCGGAGGCCAACTTCTCGGAGCTGCAGGCCATCTACGACTTCGACGGCGAGACCGACGTCTCCCACATGCAGTCGGTCGTCACCCAGATGGCCGACATCCTCTACCCCCAGCTCGAGGAGCCCAAGCCGACGGTCATCCCCGTGGGGCCGGACCAGGACCCGCACATCCGGCTCTCGCGGGACCTTGCCGCCCGGCTGCGCTACTTCGGGGTGACGGAGGCCTACGCCAGCTTCGAGCTGACCGACGCCGAGCGCCGGACGCTCGCGCTCGTCTACGAGGACCTCGCAGACGGCGGCGAAGCGACGGACGGCGACGACGCCAGCGGCGAGGCGGACGACACCCTCCGGTGTGAGGACGCCGCCGCCTTCCTCCGGGACGCCGCCGACCGTGCGGATTCGTTCGGGACGCCGGAGACCCGCGCCTCGCTGCTGGAGAAACTCGACAACGCCGGCATGGAGCCCCTCCGGCCCCGGGTTCGCTTCGTCGACCGCAACGCCACAGAGGAGGCCTTCGAGGCCCTGGTCGAGGCGGTCGACGGCGAGAAGCGCGTCTACGAGAACCACGTCGACGCCTTCGAGGTGGACCGGGGGGCCGCCGACCAGCTGGCCCGCGAGGTCGAGGTCGCCCACGGCGGCTACGGCTTCCTCCCGCCCTCTTCGGTCTACCACCGCTTTATGACCGGCCTCACCGGCGGGAAGATGTCCTCCTCGGTGCCGGCGAGTCACATCTCGCTGTTGGACGACCCCGAGGAGGGCTACGACAAGGTGAAAGCCGCCACCACCGGCGGCCGCGAGACCGCCGAGAAACAGCGCGAACTCGGCGGCGAGCCCGACGACTGCCCCGTCTACGAGCTCTACGCGTACCTGCTCGCGAGCGACGACGACGAGTTCGCAAAGCGGGTCTACGACGAGTGCGCCGGCGGCGAGCGGCTGTGTGGCGACTGCAAGGAGCAGGCCGCCCGGCTGATGGAGGAGTTCCTCACCGAGCACCAGGAGAAACGCGCCGAGTGGGAGGACCGGCTCGAGGACCTCGACATCGACCTCGACACCGACCGCAAGCGCTGACCGTCGCCGGACCCGCCCTGCGGACTGCCCTTACCACGGCGGGGACCGGGGCTCCTCGCAGGGCCCGGTTCGCTCCAGCATCACGACGTACTGCCTGTTCGCCAGCTCCTGCTCGTCGCCGTAGAGGTCGCTCTGCGGGACGACCCCCAGCGGCAGCAGGTCGGCAAGCGACCCCGGCTCGGCCCGGTCGAGGACGTAGTCGTCGGGCGGGTCACCGAAGGCGGCGACGACCTCGTAGTTGCGGCTCCCGTTCAGGAGTCCGCGGACGTACGCCCGTCGCTCGCTCACGTTCGAGCGGACGTACCGGACGCGCTTTTCCGGTGGGGCGTCCCGGAGGTAGTGCAGGTCCTCGGAGACGAGCTGAATGTAGTCGGGACAGGCCACCGACACCTCCCCGGGCGGACCGCCGTCGTTGGGGTGGCTCAGCCGCGGCCAGGTCGGCGAGACGGCGTCCTCGAACCCGTGCTGGTAGCTCTCCACCGTCGCCTCCCGGGGGACGTTCCCTTCGATCCACGCGCGTGCGTCCCCGCGGGGCGTGTCGGCGTACTGCATCGTCCCCACGCCGGCGTACAGCCCCGTCGTGACCACGAGCGCCGCGACCGCGAGCCCCCCGACAGTCGGGTGGCGCCGGCGCAGGCGGACCAGCCCGGCCGCCCCCAGCAGGACCAGAAGCGCCATCGTCGGGAGGAGGTGGTGGGGCCGGAAGTCGTGCCAGGGGACGAAGAGGACGACGAACATCCCAAGACAGCCCGCGACGAGCGCGGTCGCGTCGTCGCCGCGGTCGAGCGTCCGGAGGGTTGCTGCAGTCCCGGCCACGACCGCGAGCAAGAGCGGCCACCCGAACGCGCTGGCGTAGCCCCGGAGGAACCACCACAGGACCGGGGCGTCCGGGCCGACTGGGTCGACGATCCGGTAGCCGGTCTGGCCGAACAGCCGGCGCGCGACCGGCTGGAGGTTCCCCACCAGCACGTCGGGGAAACTGAGGATGACCACGACGGCGCCGAGGACGGCACCCCGTCGAAGCTGCCGGGAGCGCCACAGCCCCCGCCACCACCCCCCATCGGTTCCGCGCTCCCGGAGGACGTACGCCAGCAGGACGGTCGGAGCGACCGGCGCCGCAGTCAGTTTCAGCCCTATCGCGACTCCGCCGGCTGCACTCGCCGCGTAGAACCGTCCCGTCCCGCCAGCCTGGACGTACCGCACGAGCAGGTACATCGCGAGCAACAGGAAGAAAAGCGCCGGGAGGTCCTCCCCACCCTCGTGGGCGAGCACGACGACCTCGAAGGTGAGTCCGAACAGGAGCGCCCCAAGCCGGCCGGTCGCGCGGTCCCGGAGGACGGTCCCGAGCCGGTAGGTGAGATACACCGACCCGACGGCCGCCAGCAGGCTCACCAGCCGGACCGCGAGCAGGCTCGCGGTCAGGAGCCACTCGGGGGTCGCCCGCCAGACGCCGATGAATCCGAACTCCGGGTCCGGGTCCGCCATCGCCGCGACGGCGTCGAGCTGTCCCACCAGCGCCGCCGCCAGCACCACCGGTGCCAGGGCGAGGACGTACAGATAGAAGGTCCCGCCGAAGGGCGTGCGGCCCCACGCGACCCCCTCCCGGAGCCCCTCGACGCTCGGGTCCGAGACGACCGACCCGTACGCGACCAGCGCGTCGAGCAGCCGGTCCCGTTCGTCCCAGGTGGCGACGTTCGGCGCCCGGTGCCAGAGCCAGAACCCACACAGCAGCACCGACAGCAGCAGAATGTACGCGAGATAGGGGTCCTCCCGGAGGTCCGTCCGGACGGTGCTGCGTGCGCGCCCGAGCGCCGCCCGCACACCACCCTCACCGGTCCACATCGCTTCTCACGCCCGCCGGCTCGGAAAAAAGCGCACCGATCCAGGCGCCGGTGGGTTTTTGTCGCTGCGCTCGCGACCCTCGATCCATGACGCCCGACCCCACCAGTCGGTGTCCCGGCGTGCAGCCAGCGACGCGGCAGGGGTCCGGGTTCTTTTTCGCCTGAGTCGGGCCGGTGGACTCCCCCGCATCCGGGAAGATGCGGGGGACGAAACCACCCGCCAGTCCGGGGGAAACTCCCCCGCTGGCCGCGAGTGAGAACCGTTAACTGTCGACCGCGCTCCCTACCGACAACGACCGCCACGATTCAGACACCATGACAACACGACTCCCGCCAGCGCAGGTGGCCCTGCTGGAGGCCGCCGACGCCGAGACGGACCGCCCGATAACCGACCTGGCCGGCGAGGCCGACCTCAAGCCCGAAGCCGCCACCCGTGCCGCCTTCGAACTCGAGGACGCTGGCCTCGTGACGGTCACCGAGGAGGTCGAGGACTCGCTCGCGCTCACCGCGGAGGGCGAGCGCTACCGCGAGGAGGGGCTCCCCGAACTCCGCCTCTACGAGGCCGCCCTCGCTGCTGGCGCCGACCGGGAGCCGGCCGGGCTCGGCGACCTGCTTCCCGAGGCCGGCCTCGACGGCGACGCCGTCGACATCGCGCTCGCGAACTTCGCCCGGAAGGGCTACGGCGAGGTCGAGAGCGGCTCGGTGCGGGCCGACCCCGACGCCGACCCCGGCGAGGACGCCGAGCGGGCTGCCCTCGAGGCCGTCGCCGCGGGCGACGCGGACGGCGTCGAGGAGGCGACCCTCGAGCAACTGGAGCGCCGTGACCTGCTCGAGCGGACCGAGCGGACCGTCCGGCTGGCCCGGCTGACTGATGAGGGGGTGACCGCGCTGATGGGTGGCGTCGAGGCCGCCGAGCGCGTCGACCGCGTCACGCCCGAGCTGCTCACAAGCGGGGAGTGGGCAGAGGTCGAGTTCGCGGAGTACAACGTCGAGGCCGACGCCGAACAGTACCAGGGCGGCCGCGAGCACATCCTCCGCCAGACCGCAAACCGCGTGAAGGACGTGCTCGTCGGGATGGGCTTCGAGGAGATGGAGGGGCCACACGTCGACGCCCAGTTCTGGATCAACGACTGCCTGTTCATGCCCCAGGACCACCCTGCCCGGACCCACTGGGACCAGTTCGCACTCGAACGGCCCGACGCGATCCGCGAGCTGCCCGAGGACCTGGTCGAGCGGGTCCGCTCGGCCCACCTGGAGGGCGTGGGCGAGGACGGCGAGGGGTACCACTCCCCCTGGGCGCTCGGGACGGCGAAGTCACTGGACCTGCGCGGGCACACCACGTCGCTGTCGATGCGGTATCTCTCGGGCCACCAGGAGGGCGAGCTGGAACCGCCCCAGCGCTACTTCAGCGTCGAGAAGGTGTACCGGAATGACACGCTGGACCCGACCCACCTGCTCGAGTTCTTCCAGATCGAGGGGTGGGTGATGGCCGAGGACCTCTCCGTGCGCGATCTGATGGGCACCTTCGAGGAGTTCTACGACCAGTTCGGGATCACCGACCTGGAGTTCAAGCCCCACTACAACCCCTACACGGAGCCCAGCTTCGAGCTCTTCGGCACGCATCCCGAGACCGGCGAACTCGTGGAGGTCGGCAACTCCGGGATCTTCCGGGACGAGGTGACCGAGCCCCTTGGCGTTGAGGCGGACGTGATGGCCTGGGGGCTCTCCCTGGAGCGGCTGCTGATGCTGATCTACGGCTTCGAGGACATCCGTGACGTCCACGGGACGCTGTGTGACCTCGACCTGCTGCGGAACGTGGAGGTGATGCACTGATGCCCGTCGTCGACATCGACCCCGACGAACTGCGGGACCTCACGGGCCACGACGAGAAGAGCGACGACGACCTCCGGGCGGACCTGTTCGACCTCGGTCTCGAATTCGAGGGCTGGACCGAGGACGACGAGATGCAACTGGAGTTCGCCCCCGACCGGCTGGACCGGCTCTCCGTGGAGGGGGTCGCGCGGTCGCTGCGGTACCACTACGGGGACGACCGCGGCGTCTACGTCCCTCCGACGAACGACCCCGAGTGGACCATCCGCGTCGAGGACCAGCCCCCGGGTCGACCCTACGTGACCGGTGCGGTGGTACGGGGCGTCGACTTCACCGAGGGCTCGCTGGAGTCGCTGATCCAGCTCCAGGAGAAGCTCCACGCGACGATGGGCCGCCAGCGCGCGAAGGGCGCCATCGGGGTCCACGACCTGACGATGCTGAAAGGTGACGCCGCGACAGACGAGGCCCGCAGCGGCGCGGGCAAGACGGTCCGCTACACCAGCGTCGCCCCAGACGGCGAGCGGTTCGTCCCGCTGGATGCCGACGCGGAGATGACGCCCGCCGACGTGCTGGCCGACCACCCCGTCGGCGAGACCTACGCCGACCTCGTCGAGGGGTTCGAGCGCTACCCCGCGATCTACGACGCCATCGGCCTCTTTTCGTTCCCGCCGGTGATCAACGGCCGCCGGACGGAGGTGTCGACGGACTCGCGGGACCTGCTCGTGGAGATGACCGGCACCGACCAGTGGACGGTCGACCGGATGCTCAACATCATCTGCTACGCGCTGTCGGCCCGCGGCGCGCAGGTCGAGCGCGTCGGGGTGGAGTACGCGGACGGCGCTCCCGGCGAACACGCCGGGCAGACGCTCGACCGCCCGGACCTGTCGACGAAGACCAAGACCGTCACCCACGACCGCGTCGAGGGGATCCTCGGGGTCGGCCTGGAGGCGGAGACTGTCGTCGACTGCGCCGAGCGGGCGGGGCTGGACGCCGAGCCGACGACCGTGGACGGCGAGCCCGCCTACGAGGTCGCGGTCCCGCCGTACCGCGTGGACGCGCTCCACCCGCTCGATATCATCGACGACATCGGGCGGGCCTACGGATTCAACGAACTCGAGCCCCGCTACCCCGACGTCTCGACGGTCGGCGGGCGCCACGAGCGCTCCCGGCTGGAGGACGCCGCCCGCGACGCGCTCGTGGGGCTGGGTTTCGAGGACCTGCTGAACTTCCACATGATAAACGAGGTCGAGAACTTCGAGCGGATGCACGTCGACCCGGACGCCGGCTGCGTGGGTTCCGGCGAGCCCGTGACCATCCGCGAGCCCTACAGCGAGGACTACACGATACTGCGGACGTGGGCGCTGCCCTCGCTGATGATGGTGCTGGAGAACAACACCCACCGCTCGTACCCCCAGAACCTGGCGGAGATCGGCCTCGCCGCGGAGGTCGACGAGGAGGAGAACACGGGCACGGCCGAGCGCCGGACCGTCGCGGCCGTCCTCGCGCGCACGGACGTCTCCTACGAGGACGCGAAGGCCCGCCTCCAGGCGCTCGCGACGGCCTTCGGCAAGGACCTGGAAACCCCGGCGACCGACCACCCGACGTTCATCGACGGCCGGGCCGCCGAGGTCGTCCTCGACGGCCACTCGGCGGGGGTCGTCGGCGAGGTCCACCCGGCCGTGCTGGTCGAACACGACCTGGAGGTGCCGGTGGCGGCCTTCGAGTTCGACCTGGACGCGCTGTCGTAGGCGCCGGCGGCGGTTCCCCCACGACCGCTCCGGATTCCCGGCCGCGACGGCACCCACAAGACTGATTTCTGCCCTCTCTGTACCCCGGCGCATGCCCTCCATCGACAGGCGACGCTTCCTGACGAGCGCCGCGGTCACGACCACCGCGCTCGTCGCGGGGTGTCCGGATTCGCCCGCCACGCCACCCGCCTACCGGTCGTACGGCTACGGCCCGCGCAACCGCGGGACGACACCGGACGCGACCGGTCCCGGCGGCGAGGCCGAACTCGGCTGGCGTCTCGACGACGCCGCCTTCCCCCAGACGCCCGCCGTCGTCGACGGCCGCGTTTTCGCGGCGACCGAGCGCCGGAGTGGCTCGGTCGTGGTCGGACTCGACGCCGGGAGCGGCGAGGAGCTGTGGACCTACGACGCCGGCGCCCCGCTGACACTCTGGCGGCCGGCTGTCGCGGACGGCACGCTGTACTTCGTCGACTCGGGCGGGACGGTACACGCCGTCGCCACCGACGACGGGAGCGAGGTGTGGCAGCGCTCGCTCCCCCGGGAGCAGCCCGCGGCCGGCGCCCCGGTCGTCGCCGACGGCGCGGTCGTCTTCAGCCTCGGCGACCTCGACCTGTTCCGGTTCGGCGGGCTGTACGCCCTGGAGACCGACGACGGCTCGACACGGTGGCACCGCGGACCCGGGAACGGGAGTTCGAACACCCCGGCCTACCCCGCTGTCGCGGACGGGACCGTCTACTACGCGGCGTTCCCGGCCGGCGGCCGCGGCGAAGCCGCGGCGGTGACGGCTGTCTCGGTGGCCGACGGGGAAGTCGAACAGACGGTGACAGTCGACGAGGACGCAGTCTACACGGGGGTTGCGGTGACGGACGACCGCGTCTACGCCGGCGGCACGCAGGCCAGCCTGGCGCTCGACCGCGGCGACTGGAGTGTCGCCTGGCGGTCGAGCGAGGACTACCTGTTCACGCCGCCGACCGTCGGCGACCGACCCTACGTCGGCGCGGTCGGGGAGTCCGGCATCGGGCTTCGCGCCCTGGACCGCGGCGGCGAGGAGCGGTGGCGCCACACCCGGGAGGGGCTCGTCGGGACTCCGGGTCCGGCGACGGTCGCCGACGGCGTCGCCTACTACGGCGCCGGCGACGGCCGGCTGTACGCCTTGGACGCCGACAGCGGGGACCGGCAGTGGCGCTTCGGCGAGCGGCTGACCGGCTTCTGGACGCCGGCGGTCCTCGACGGGGCAGTCTACGTCGCGTCCGGAAGCGGGCTGGTCGCCCTGCAGTAGTCAGAGGTCGACGCCGACCGCCTGCTCGATGGAGTCGAAGCCGTCCCGCTCCAGGAGGTCGAGCAGGCCGCGGTTGATGTCGCGGGCGACCGAGGGCCCTTCGTATACCAGGGCGGTGTAGAGCTGGACGACGCTCGCGCCCGCACGGATCTTCTCGTAGGCGTCCTCGGCGGTGGCGACGCCGCCGACGCCGACGACCGGAACGTCGACGCGCTCGGCGACGAAGCGGACCATCCGGGTCGCCCGCTCCTCGATCGGCTTCCCCGAGAGCCCTCCCTGCTCGGTCCGGTTGGGTGAGCGCAGGGAGTCGGGTCGGTCGGTGGAGGTGTTGGTGGCGACGACGCCGTCGAGGTCGAACTTCTCCACGAGGTCCAGCGCGTCGGCGACCGCAGGCTCGGGGAGGTCCGGCGAGAGCTTCACGAGCAGCGGGCTGGCGCCCGCCCCGACCAGTTCGTCGAAGATGTCGGCCATCGCCTCCCGGTTCTGCAGCTCCTCGAATCCCTGGGAGTTGGGACAGGAGACGTTCACCACGAAGAAGTCGGCAGCGGTGACCTGCTCGTATGTTTCACGGTAGTCCGCGGGCGCGCGCTCGCGGGGGACCTGCTCGCTTTTGGCGAGGTTCACGCCGACAGGGACCTCGACGTCGAGAGCGGCCAGCCGGTCGCCGACGGCGGCGGCGCCGTCGTTGTTCAGCCCCATCCGGTTGACCAGCGCCTCGTCCTCGCGCAGCCGGAACAGCCGCGGGCGGGGGTTCCCGCTCTGTGGCTGCGCGGTGACGCCGCCGACCTCCACGAACCCGAAGCCAAGCGCCTGCAGGGCGGGCGGGAGGTGGGCGTTCTTGTCGAAGCCGGCGGCCACCCCAACCGGATTGGGGAACGACTGGCCGAAGGCCTCGACCTGGAGCCGGCCGTCGGCGACGGTGTAGCGGGCAGCGAGCGCCCGCCGGAGGGGAGTTCGCTGGACCGTCCGGAGCAGCCGGTGGACCCCGCGGTGGGCAGTCTCGGCCGGCAGCGAGAACAGAAGCGGTCTGGCCGCGTCGTAGAGCCGCATCAGAACTCGTGTTCGACGTCGTCCTGGTCGGCCTTCTGGATGATGATCTTGTTGTCGCGGACGCGGACGAACACCTCGTCGCCGATCTCCATCCCGGCGACGGCGAGCTCGTCCTCGTGGAGGTTGACGTGCACGTTGTGGTACTCGCCGTCCTCGTCTTTGGCCCCGCTCGGGCTGAGTTTCTTCTTTCGCACCATCAGGCTATCCTGTTCGGGGGTTGGCCGGAGGATACACTTAAGTTTACCGTGCCGCGCGCCCGCCGGCACCGCCCCGTGGAGGCTCGCTGGCGACCGAACGCGCCCATCGACGCGCCGTCCCTGGCTGGGGGGTGCCCGTTTGATCCGGCAGGGTTTATAAATATACTCGCAGACGGCGGCCGAATCGGGGGTATCTTTATGGTTGGGCATGTGCTGGATTGGCATGGAGCGGTGAAATCCATGGCACGCGACAACGACAAGCGCAACTTTGCGCTCCGAGAGGACGACGGCGAAGAGAGCAGTGTGTTCTCCGGCGGGACCCCACGCCAGGCGGCGCTGAAAGCTGCCCGGCGGCTCGACCCGGCCGGGTCGGAGGACGACGCCGACCCGGAGGAACTGCGGCTCCGCGAGAAGGGTACCCACAAGGTCCACATCTACGAGGGGTGGGCCTGGGAGGAGGAGGCACCCGACGACAGCCCGGACTGGATGCCCGGAGAGATAACCAAGGGCAACGTCTCCAAACAGGGCGTCGAACACCTCGAGGAGATCTGAGCCGCCAGCCACGGACGTTTTTTCGACAGGGTCTACTGCCCGGCGTCCCTCGACAGCGGTGCGTGGCTCCACCCGGCCGGACCGGCCGCACGACGCGGGGGATGACCGGCCGCTCTCCTGCCACGCGACACCACCTCAAACCGCCTCGCGTTCGACGGGCTTATACCGTCGACTCTCCTCGACTCGAGTGCGACGGCCCACCCGGAGACGGACGGCACGTCGGCCCGGAGCGTTTAAGTGGGGCAGACCCACCCGCGCGCCGTGGTACCGACGCGATGCCGGTCGATTCCGGCGCGGTCCGATCCGACGCCCTTAAGTGCAATAGGGCGCTCGGATTCGAATGCGAAGACCGCCCGTCCACTCCGGATGGGCCACGGACCTCAGCGGGCAACCGCCCGCCGATGTCGACTCGAAGGGTTTAAGACCCTTTCCGGCATACGAATAGGTCCGAACGACATGAGGATTCCACCCCTGCGGTCCGCCGTATAGATGGGATCTGATGTTAGCCCTGGTAGTTCGGTGACACCCGGTCGGTCGAGCGGTGTCCCGAACCCATCCCTTCGATAGCACCATATTGGTGCTCCCGCCAACCCACCCCGCTCTGCGGGGTACATTCCGGTTGATCCTGCCGGAGGCCATTGCTATCGGAGTCCGATTTAGCCATGCTAGTCGCACGAGTTCAGACTCGTGGCGGAAAGCTCAGTGACACGTGGCCAAACTGCCCTATGGACGGAACTAACCTCGGGAAACTGAGGCTAATGTCCGATACGGCTCTCACGCTGGAACGCGGAGAGCCGGAAACGCTCCGGCGCCATAGGATGTGGCTGCGGCCGATTAGGTAGACGGTGGGGTAACGGCCCACCGTGCCGATAATCGGTATGGGTCATGAGAGTGAGAGCCCAGAGACGGTATCTGAGACAAGATACCGGGCCCTACGGGGCGCAGCAGGCGCGAAACCTTTACACTGCACGACAGTGCGATAAGGGGACTCCGAGTGCGAGGGCATACAGTCCTCGCTTTTCTGTACCGTAGGGTGGTACAGGAACAAGTGCTGGGCAAGACCGGTGCCAGCCGCCGCGGTAATACCGGCAGCACGAGTGATGGCCGATATTATTGGGCCTAAAGCGTCCGTAGCTGGCCGGACAAGTCCGTTGGGAAATCCACCCGCTTAACGGGTGGGCGTCCAGCGGAAACTGTCCGGCTTGGAGCCGGAAGACCTGAGGGGTACGTCCGGGGTAGGAGTGAAATCCCGTAATCCTGGACGGACCGCCGGTGGCGAAAGCGCCTCAGGAGGACGGACTCGACAGTGAGGGACGAAAGCCAGGGTCTCGAACCGGATTAGATACCCGGGTAGTCCTGGCTGTAAACGATGTCCGCTAGGTGTGGCGCAGGCTACGAGCCTGCGCTGTGCCGTAGGGAAGCCGTGAAGCGGACCGCCTGGGAAGTACGTCTGCAAGGATGAAACTTAAAGGAATTGGCGGGGGAGCACTACAACCGGAGGAGCCTGCGGTTTAATTGGACTCAACGCCGGACATCTCACCAGCACCGACAGTAGCTGTGAAGGTCAGTCTGATGCGCTTACTGGAGCTACTGAGAGGAGGTGCATGGCCGCCGTCAGCTCGTACCGTGAGGCGTCCTGTTAAGTCAGGCAACGAGCGAGACCCGCACTCCTAGTTGCCAGCAATACCCTTGTGGTAGTTGGGTACACTAGGAGGACTGCCGCTGCCAAAGCGGAGGAAGGAACGGGCAACGGTAGGTCAGTATGCCCCGAATGTGCTGGGCAACACGCGGGCTACAATGGCCGGGACAATGGGATGCCATCTCGAGAGAGAGCGCTAATCCCCTAAACCCGGTCGTAGTTCGGATTGAGGGCTGAAACTCGCCCTCATGAAGCTGGATTCGGTAGTAGTCGCGTGTCATTAGCGCGCGGCGAATACGTCCCTGCTCCTTGCACACACCGCCCGTCAAAGCACCCGAGTGAGGTCCGGATGAGGCCCGGTTCCCGGGTCGAATCTGGGCTTCGCAAGGGGGCTTAAGTCGTAACAAGGTAGCCGTAGGGGAATCTGCGGCTGGATCACCTCCTACTGACCGGGACTGGGGTTTACCCCAGCCCATCACACAGGAGGCGGGGGGTTCGGAACGCCGGTCGACCGACCGGGCACCTATGAACTACCAGGGCTAACACTGTACGGCGGACGGGCCCATAGCTCAGTGGCAGAGCGCCGCCTTTGCAAGGCGGAGGCCCTGGGTTCAAATCCCAGTGGGTCCATACTCCTGGCCGGAAAACGTGCCCCTTAAGTGGGACACGGCGTTCGGTCAGGACACGACCGATGCACCACCCCGTGTGAGCGCGGGTGGGAAGGGTTGATGCAGGTCCCGTTCACCACGGGGCTGTAGATGAGACCGTGTGTACGTGCGATCCAGGCGTCCACTGGACTCGTGTATTCGAGTTCATCGGGTGGGTCCATCCCGGACCCACCATTCGTGAGTGTGACAACTCACACCGTTGTGAGCCTGACGGCTCACACATTCGTGAGTTTCACAACTCACACCATCGACGTGGCTACTGTGCCACCTGGTGGATGGCTCGGCTCGGGAGCCGACGAAGGACGTGCCAAGCTGCGATAAGCCTCGGGGACCCGCACGGAGGGGAAGAACCGAGGATTTCCGAATGGGAATCCCCACCGCAATTGCTTCGCGCAATGGGGAACGCCCTTAACTGAAACATCTCAGTAAGGGCAGGAAGAGAAAGCGCAATGCGATGTCGTCAGTAACCGCGAGTGAACGCGACACAGCCCAAACCGAAGGCTTCGGCCAATGTGGTGTTCGGGCCGGCTACCATCGCCTGACCGTCGTCGCGAAGTCCCCTGGAACGGGGCGCGAAACAGGGTGACAGCCCCGTATCGACGACCAGTACGGCGTGGGCCGGTTCCAGAGTATCGGGGGTTGGAAATCCCTCGTGAACGTGGCAGGCATCGACTGCCAAGGCTAAACACTCCCCGAGACCGATAGCGAACAAGTAGCGTGAGCGAACGCTGCAAAGTACCCTCCGAAGGGAGGTGAAATAGGGCCTGAACTCAGGTGGCGATGGAGCGACGGGGCACGAAAGGTCCCGTGATCAACGACACAGGCGCGAGCCTGCAGTAGGACTCACGGGAAGCCGGTGTTCCGTCGTACGTTTTGAAAAACGAGCCAGGGAGTGTGCCTGTATGGCGAGTCTAACCCGTTCATCGGGGAAGGCATAGGGAAACCGACATGGCCGCAGTGCTTTGCACCAGGGCCGCCGTGTTCAAGCGCGGGGAGTCATACGGGCACGACCCGAATCCGGACGATCTACGCGCGGGCAAGGTGAAGCATGGCGAAAGCCATGTGGAAGCCTGTTAGAGTTGGTGTCCTACAATACCCTCTCGTGACCTGCGTGTAGGGGTGAAAGGCCCATCGAGTCCGGCAACAGCTGGTTCCGACCGAAACATGTCGAAGCATGACCTCCGCCGAGGTAGTCGGTGGGGTAGAGTGACTGATTGCCGTGTCCGCCCTCGAGAGAGGTCGGCGCGGCTGTCAAACTCCGAACCCACCGACGCTGTCGACGCGGGGAGTCCGGTGTGCGGGGTAAGCCTGTGCACCATGAGGGAGACAACCCAGAGCTGGGTTAAGGTCCCCAAGTGTGGACTAAGTGCGATCGAAGGTGGTCCCGAGCCCTAGACAGCCGGGAGGTGAGCTTAGAAGCAGCTACCCTCTAAGAAAAGCGTAACAGCTTACCGGCCGAGGTTCGGGGCGCCCAAAATGATCGGGGCTCAAGTCCACCACCGATACCTAGCCGCGCCCGTCACACGGCGGTCGCGTAGGTCGGCGCTCCGCGCGGGTGGAAGTACGGGTGAGAACTCGTATGGACCGCGCGGGGACGAAAATCCTGGCCGCAGTAGCAGCGAAAGTCGGGTTGAAATCCCGACGGCCGAAAGGGCAAGGGTTCCTCGGCACTGTTCGTCAACCGAGGGTTAGCCGGTCCTAAGTCACATCGTAATTCGCGTGTGACAAACGGGAAACTGGTTAATATTCCAGTGCCACCGTACAGCGAAAGCCGACGCCCCGGGGTCGACCGAGCCGGGTCTTCGCCCGGCCGAACTGTCCAAACTCGTGGAAGCCGTAATGGCACGAAGCGGGTGAACGGCAGGACAGCGCAAGTCGGTTCAACCTGGGGCCCGTGAAAAGGTGAGTACGGTGTCCGTACCCAGATCCGACACAGGTGCCCATGGCGGCGAAAGCCTAGGCCTGTCGGGAACAACCGACGTTAGGGAATTCGGCAAGTTAGTCCCGTAAGTTCGCGATAAGGGATGCCTGCTCGGGAAACGAGCAGGTCGCAGTAACTCGGAGGCTCGGACTGTCTAGTAACAACATAGGTGACCGCAAATCCGCAAGGACTCGTACGGTCACTGAATCCTGCCCAGTGCGGGTATCTGAACACCCAGTACAATGGGACGAAGGACCCGTTAACGGCGGGGGTAACTATGACCCTCTTAAGGTAGCGTAGTACCTTGCCGCTTCAGTAGCGGCTTGCATGAATGGATTAACCAGAGCCTCACTGTCCCAACGTTGGGCCCGGTGAACCGTACATTCCAGTGCGGAGTCTGGAGACCCCCAGGGGGAAGCGAAGACCCTATGGAGCTTTACTGCAGGCTGTCGCTGAGACATGGTCGCTGATGTGCAGGGTAGGTAGGAGGCGTTACACAGGTGCGTGCGCCAGCACGTCGCCGAGCCACCCATGAAACACTACCCGTCAGTGACTGTGACTCTCACTCCGGGAGGAGGACACCGATAGCCGGGCAGTTTGACTGGGGCGGTACGCGCTCGAAAAGATATCAAGCGCGCCCTAAGGCCATCTCATCCGGGTCGGAAACCCGGAGCAGAGCGCAAGAGCAAAAGATGGCTTGACAGTGTCCTTCCCAACGAGGGACGCTGACGCGAAAGCGTGGTCTAGCGAACTCATATGCCCGCCCGATGCGGGCCATGAATGACAGAAAAGCTACCCTAGGGATAACAGAGTCGTCACCCGCAAGAGCACATATCGACCGGGTGGCTTGCTACCTCGATGTCGGTTCCCTCCATCCTGCCCGTGCAGAAGCGGGCAAGGGTGAGGTTGTTCGCCTATTAAAGGAGGTCGTGAGCTGGGTTTAGACCGTCGTGAGACAGGTCGGCTGCTATCTACTGGGGGTGTTTGGTGCCTGACGGGAACGACCGTATAGTACGAGAGGAACTACGGTTGGTGGCCACTGGTGTACCGGTCGTTCGAGAGAGCGCTGCCGGGCAGCCACGCCACACGGGGTAACGGCTGAACGCATCTAAGCCGGAAACCCACCTGGAAAAGAGGCACCGCTGAGGCCACTCGTACAATACGAGGTCGATAGACTCGGGGTGTACGCACCGAGGTAACGAGGTGTTCAGCCCGCGAGTACTAACCGGCCGAAGCCACCACTCATTTCCGCATGACTCATACACGAGTCCAGGCGCAATCTGGATCGCACGTACACACGGTTTCCGCATCACCACCGGTATCGGATCCCGAGGGAGTTCTCCCTCGCTGTCGCGGTTCGACTCCGCGAACCGGCGTTAAGGCGGCCACAGCGGCGGGGCAACACCCGTACCCATCCCGAACACGGAAGTTAAGCCCGCCAGCGTTCCGGCAAGTACTGGAGTGGGAGACCCTCTGGGAACGTCGGTTCGCCGCCTCCCATTCATACTCATTCCACTTCGAGCGGCCGCTCCGTGCGGCCGCCGCCTTCCCTACGACGAGTGGCGACACTTCGCCGGTCCGCTGGCGGTTCGTTAGCTATCGCCGGACCTCTTCGACGGTCTCTGTACCGGGCGCGTCGGCGAGTTGCTGCTCGACGGTCGCGCCGTCGGCGCCGGGGGCGTCGACCGACACCTCAAGCGTCACGACCGTCGCGGAGAGGCCGGGCTCGACGGTCCGCAGGCGGCGGACCTCGACGGCGCGGACGGCGCGAGCGGTCTTGAGGCGGCGACACGCACAGCTCGCGAGGTCGCCATCGGCGCGTTCGGGGACGCGGACGGCGACGGTCGCCGTCCAGGTGGCTGCTGTCGTGTTCATGGGAGATCGCCGGCGCGACGGCCGGCAGGCACGAGGGGCGAGTCGAACGCCCGCCGTGGCGGCTGGTCCACACCACTCGTGCTAGCGACGCGTCCGGCGACGGTGCCGGGTGCGCGCGGTTTTCTCACAGTGCTCGCGGCCTTTCCGATGGAGCAGGAGGGCTCGCATCATAGGGCGGGGGCCGGGGTCGAACCGGCAGGTCCGCTCCCGCTGGAGGCTCGACCGGTCGGGACAGCGCAGCCGCTGGCCGGTCTACAGAGCGAGGCGGGTCACGCCGGCCCGGCGTTGGCCGGGCTGTGACGTGGCCTCAACAGTCGTCGAAACGCCCGCGTTCACCACCCCCGGACGGGTAGTCCGGTCCGGGGGACGGTTATTCGGGCAACAGTCAGCCGAAAATGGCCGCGGGGGATAGCGCCCCGTCGGACACCGACTCGGTCTCCCGATAGGCGGCCGGGCGGCTGTCCGCCGCGGGCCAGGCCGGGGAACGGGTGGTCATGTCGGTGTCACCTCGGTTGTGAGCGCGTCGTCGGTACTGGCTGATGAGGGGCGGGATAATAATTCTACTTGGAGTGTGTGACACACACACGAACGCCGGGGCTACCGTTACGACTTTAGCCCGACGCCGGATACGGAACAGTGGGCCAAGGTGGCAGAGTCTGGCCGAACGCGTCCGCCTGCAGAGCGGATCATCCCCGGTTCAAATCCGGGCCTTGGCTCTTCTCGCGCGAGCACGCCGCGAGCGCGTGCGAGCTCTCACCGGATTTGAACCCTGGCAGTCGCGCGCAACGAGCACAGCGAGTGAGCACGTCTGCGTCCGGTTCAAATCCGGGCCTTGGCTTATACCAATTTGCTTACAATCCAAGTTCTTAGTCGCCGGTATATTCTCCGCCCGGACGTCCTACTGTCCTGCTGACTCACCTATAACTGTCGACACAACTGCCGCTGGGTGCAAGCGGCGCGGGGCAGCATGACCGTCGCCCTAGAGCGCGTCGGGCCGCCGGTCCACACGATCGACGGCAGCGAGGAGTTGCTCGAGCGCATTGCGGCCTGCGAAACCACCGCGGACTGGTCGCTCCTGTTGAACGACTACATCCAGTGGGGCAACAACACGAAGGTCTCCAAGCACGTCGGCATCTTCAATCTCGGCGCGGCCCACGACTGCGTCAACCGCTGGACCGACCGCTGCCAGGTCGGTGGTGACGAGTGCTACGCGGTGAAGGACGAGCGCACCTACGATTACCGTGGTAGCGCGTGCGGTTGGCTCGGAGCGGTCGTAGAATCACGCTGTCTGTCGGGAATCCGCGTCCGATTCCCGAACAATGGGCGTTTCCGAGAGCCGACCGCTCCCTACGAGTGCGATGACCACGAGTGCAAGCGCCGGAAGCTGGAACGGAAACAGTTCGTCTGCCAGCCCGAGGAACTCGCCGGTCAGGTTCATCAACGAGTGAACCAGCAGGACGGCGAGGATACTTCGCTCGGTGTTGTTGTAGACCCAGACGAAGATCAGCGTGTGGAGGACGATGCTCGGCAGCCACCACCACAGCTGTGGATCGTAGCTAGTGTTCGCGTAGTAGCCCGGGAAGAAGACGAACGCCGCGTGCCAGGCGGCCCACGTGCTCCCGTTGATAACACCGGCGACGAGCGGACTGAACCGTTCCTGGAGTCTGTCGAGGTAGTAGCCCCGGAGTCCGATCTCTTCAATGGCTGGGAACAGCAGGCCGAGTGCCAGCATGAACCCGAGCGTCGCGGGGTCGATCAGGACTTCCCAGACCACGCTGATCGGTCGGTCGGTCACACCCAGCGCGATTGCAGCCCCGGCGGTGACAAGGTTGAATAGCGGCCAGAATACCAGGATGACGAGCCACCACCGCACGGAGATTCGCCCGACATCGACGAGCCGTCGACCCAGGTCGCCGACCCGTTCCCTGCCACCGGTGAGCCAGGCCATCGTGAGACCGGCGAGCAGCGGACTTGCCCCACCGACCAGAAACAGGATCAGGTTGGTCCCTTCCCAGACGGACGTGTTCGAGCCGAAGATGGGAGCCCAGAACAGGTACGCCCACCCGAGATAGAGGACGGGGAATCCCCAGGGAGTGGTCGATCGTGCCAGAGTTCCCGATCGGGTTGTGGTCGTCATCTTCGTCAGCGCCCTCCGCTCCTGTCGGTCGTTATCACGGGTACAGGTACGTCCCTCATTTGCTCGGGGAAACGAGTCACTATTGTGCTATTCCGTTCGGCCCTGCTCCAGCAGTTTGCGGATGTGGCGGAGTTCGCTGAGCATCTCGCTGGACTCCTCATCCCGGTCGGCCCGGGTGTCGATTGGCTCCACAGTCTCTTCACCTTCGGTTGCCTTCGCGGGCCGCTCTCTGACCCGGTCCAGAATCTGTTCCTGGATGTCCTCAAAGTCACTGACGCCGCCGATGGTCAGTTCGGCACCCATCTGGCCACCGTAGCCCGCGGTGTGGATGCCGACGGCCCCGGCGTTCACGAGGCGCTCGATTGGTCCCTGCGAGATACCAACGTTTGTGATGCGGTTGTACGGCACCGTGGTCTTCTGCTGGAAGAAGACGCCACGGCGGTACTCGACCTCGTCGTCGGTGAACCGGTAGCCAGCGGTCCGGTAGAACGCCGGAATCCACCACGTCAGGTAGCCGAAGACGACCAGCGCGATTGCGCCCCCGATCAGCGGCACCAGCGGGTTCATCTCGAAGAGGATACCCGTGACGGCGAGGAGACCAACGATGGCCAGCACGACCGCGAGCGCGATGGCCTCGAACGTGAAGTAATACTGGCGTAGCTGTTCAGGCTTGAACCACTCGTTCTGGGGTCTCATACATAGAGAGACGTACTGCGAGATAATGAAAACACACCAACACTCTTCCTGGGTGGGAATCGACGTCCGGCTGTCGGCGTTCTCAGCAATCGGGAGCGGCCGCACCAATATATGTGATCTTAGCGTAACGTTGCCGGCATGCACTCCACGGCCAGTGAGGGCCGACAGTCCTCGCGCGGGAACCTCTCTGTCCCCGTCGTCGGCCTGCTCGTTTCCTTGTTCGGCTCACCGCTGCTCGGCCGGTACGGCCAGATCGTCGAGTACGACCGCCAGCGTCCGAGCTACACCGACATGTCGTTCGCGGTGCTGGATCGCGGCCGCGTCACCGGCTCCCGTGCTGCAGGGACCCTCCGAGCGCACATCCTTGGACCCGTCCCGGAAGCGAACGACGGTGCGGACATTCTGAGTACGGACGGGGAGACGGGAGCGGTCGATCAGTGACGACCGGCGTCGACGAGGCCACGTACGTTGGGGGACCGGCGGACGGGCACCCGATAGCGTTCGTTCACGGCGCCGGACTCTCCTGGCGGATGTGGCTGCCCCAGCTCCGCACCCTCGAGGACGAGTACCGGTTGTTCGCACCGGATCTCCCGGGTCACGGTCGTCGGGCGGACGAGTCGTTCTCCTTCGATGTCGCAGTCCGTGTCCTCGACGACCTCCTCGGAGACGAAGCCGACGAACCGGCACTCCTCGTCGGCCAGTCGCTTGGCGGGTACGTCGCCGTCGAGTACGCTGCCCGGCGACCCGCCCGGGTCGCCGGGCTGGTGCTGTCGGGTGCCAGCGCGGACTACCAGGGAGTGCTCGGGGTGACGACGTGGGTCGCCGGACTCCTCAACTGGATCCGGTCGGCAATCGGACCGCTCGACCGTCGCTTCCGTGAGGGCGTCAAAACCGACCTCGAAGACGGACCCCTCCCGCCAGATATCGTCGGGGCCGTCGTCGACGGTGGAATCTCGCTGGCTGGCTACGGGCAGGGAGCGATGGCGATGGCGGGCGTCGACTTCCCGACAAAACTCCGAACTTTCGATGACCCAGTCCTCCTGCTGAACGGAGCAGAGGACCGCCTCAATCCCGACGCCGCCGAAACACTCGCGCCGACGCTCTCAGCGGCGGAGACTGACGTGATCCCGGATGCAGGACACACTTGCAGCATCGAGCGTCCCGACGAGTACACAGCGATCGTCCGGGAATTCGCCGCCGAACGCGTTTGGGCGGGTGCCGGGGAAGTGACCGACGGATTCGGGTCTGAAGCATAAAACTCACTGCGGTGATGCTGTTGCTCTTAGTTGACTACACGACAGAGAGGGACGTTCTTGAGCGGGTCACGTTCGGCGTCTTACAGTGGCTCTCACTCGTGAGACCCGATGTTCCGTCTTTCACCGTACTGCACGCTATGCGCGTTACACGTACAATGGCTTCGGTAAACGCGGGCCTGCAACAGAACAGTGTGCGAACAGACGATGACGGCGCTGTATCCTCGCCCTACTGCGCTACTCGGTCTTCGGCCTGCGTCGCTCGTTGAGGACGGGGGCTTAGCGCCTGTATTTAGCTAAACCGTTCGTACCGATTGAATGCTGGATCGTTCTGTGGGGGCTCGATTGGGTGTGGTGGCCCCGTTGAACACATCGGGCGGTGATCGGTTGCAGCGGTCGTGCTGAATACAGGGCGTCTGTCGCTCACTGTCCTTCGGATTCGAGCCGTTAGTGAAGACCATCGTGGGTATGTAAGACGAATCTGTTGTAGAGAACGTGTCGCCATCGGGTGGTTTTCTTTTAGTTACGTCTTAATAACGTCTTACGAGATTATATGTTGATGAAGTCCGAATAGTGGGGTATGTCCGACAGTAGCCGCAAGTCAACGGGGGGTGACCAGTCTTTTCCGCTTGAGATTCCGAAGACTATCCTGTCGTGTCCTGAACTGGACCAGATCTTGGATCACCTGTCTACACGCCACCGCCGTCTGATCCTCCTGTCATTGACGCACGGGGGTTCAACGACGGAGACCGACGTCATGATTCGAGGAACGGGCGATGAACGGGCTGAGGAGATACAGCTCGTGCACAACCACTTACCGAAATTGGAAGACGCGGGGTACATCACGTGGGACCGAGACACTGGACAAATCTCCAAAGGACCGCGCTTTGACGAGATCGAACCACTCCTCGAACTGATCGAAAAGCACGCCGACGAACTGCCCCCCGACTGGCCCTGACTCATACGACCCCAGTGCACCGGGTTCCCGGAGACGTACGCACTGCGATATCTTGCATGCCATTCTTGACAGGACCCGGGTAAATCGGTGACCAAAGTAGCATATCCGCGCTCTGCATCTACCAATTCCACCCGACAGGACAGCACAGGAATTCAGTTCCGGAGTGCACCCGGAACCGCCTCGCCATCGATCGTCGGCACCTCACTATCCAGTAGCGAGCGGTGGCGGTCGGCGACGTCGAGGATCCGCGTCTCGACCTGGTTGGGGTCGTCCTCGCGGATCCCGATAAGCGTCAACGTCAGGCCCTCCTCGCCCGGGGCACCAGCCACACGGAGCTGGTCGATATCCTCGAAGGTGACTGTCGTCCAGCCGTCGGCGGTCAACACCTCCAGACGGACGGTGCGCACGCGTGGCGGTTTGCGGGCGGGGGATATCTATCCGATGGTCGATGGCGTCGTCCGGTGGCCAGGTTGTGAACTCCTGCCGGCAACCCGAGCGTCGACCCTTAGCCGTCGCGGGAGGGACGGGCTACGCTTCCCACTCGTCCCGGTTGCAGGCCGGGCACAGGAACTGGTCTGCCCGGACCGCTCGGTCGGTACCGGGCTCGAGGGTCGTTTCACAGCCCGCACAGATGGCTGGGTACCGCTGGGAGAGTATGTCCTGTGGCTGGCCGGCGATCTCGATGGGGACGGCCTCCGCGAGGTGACACGCGGCACACAGCGGGTGGTCCGGTGGCCGCTTGGCGGGGTCGATATCCAAGGTGTGCTCGTCTGGGGGGCAGGCATCCTCGACGGTGGGTGCGTCTTCGTCGGTCGGGAAGCGCTCGTAGGGGTCGGGGAGGACACCGTCGGCGAGGGCTTCGTCCCACACGATGCCGTCCTCGTACTGGAGAATCGCGACGTCGGCGCCGCTCAGACCGTGATGTTAGCGCTGACGGTTTTGACCTGCGTGTAGTTGTCCAGTCCTTCCAGTCCCTTGTCCCGCCCGAAGCCGCTCTGCTTGTAGCCACCAAACGGCGAGCCTTTGCCGCCCGCTGCCCACTCGTTGATGTATATCTGCCCAGCCTTCACGTCACGTGCGAACCGGTGTGCCCGCCCGATGTCGCTGGTGAACACCCCGGCGACGAGTCCGTAGTCGACATCGTTTGCGAGTTCGATGGCCTCCTCCTCGTCGGCGAACGACAGCACCGACAGCACCGGCCCGAATATCTCCTCCTGGGCGACCCTTGCGTCCCGGTCGTCGACCTCGAAGACGGTCGGCTCGACGAAATACCCCGCGCGGTCAAGCGTTTCGCCGCCCACGAGCGGAGCACCGGCTGCTGCCTCCCCGGCCTCGAGATACCGCTCCACCTTCTCGAACTGGGCCTCCGAGACCAGCGGGCCGACATCCGGGTCGTCCGTTCCCGGGCCGACCGACAGCCCCTCGGTCGCCGCGACCAGGTGGTCGAGTGCCTCCTCGTAGATGTCCTCGTGGAGCAGGAGCCGGGACGACGCGAGACAGATCTGTCCCGTCGTGGCGACGAAAATTCCGGCGACGGTGTTTCTGATGGCGTTTTCGAGGTCCGCATCCGGGAAGACGACACTCGGGCTCTTGCCCCCCAGCTCCAGGTGGACGGGGTTGATGTTGTCGACGGCCCGTTTGGCGACCTCCCGGCCCGTCGCGACCGAGCCGGTGAAGCTCACCCCGTCGACGTCCGGGTGGCCGGCAAGCGCCGCACCGGCACCCGACCCGTAGCCGGGGACGACGTTCAACACGCCCGGCGGGACGCCGGCCTCCAGCGCGAGCGTTCCGACTTCGAGTGCGGTGACCGGGGTGTACTCCGCGGGCTTGACGACCGCTGCGTTCCCGGTCGCGAGCGCCGGAGCCACGCTCCGGGCGAAGAGGTCCAACGGGTAGTTCCAGGGCACGATGTGTGCCGTCACGCCGAGGGGCTCGCGCACCGTGAAGTCGACGTGGGCCGGGCCGAGCGGGACCGACTCCCCCTGAACCTTGTCGGCCAGCCCGGCGTAGTACTCGAAGTACCGGGCACAGCCCTCGACCTCGGACTCGGCCTGTGAGAGCGGCTTGCCGTTCTCGAGTGTCACCAGCCGTGCGAGCCGGTCGCTGTGCTCGCGGACCGCTCCCGCCAGGTCGGTGAGGACTCGCCCCCGGTTCTGTGGCTCCTGGCGCCACCAGTCCTCGAACGCGGCCGCGGCGTCCGCCACGGCGTGGTCGATATCCGACTCGTCGCCCATCTCGATGTCGACGAGGGGCTCCTCCGTCGCCGGGTTCCTGCTGGTGTAGGGCTCACCGTGCCCGGGGACTGTCTCGCCCCCGACCAGCGGGCGGTACCGGTCGCGGAGGACGTCGTGCGTGACTGTCTCTGACATGCCACGAGCCGGATAGGACGCCATCCGCATAATTGTACCTGTCGTGACACCGGAGCCGCGTGCGGGCCGGGAAGTGGCGCCGGACTCCCACCCCGGCTGCTCGGTCCGGTCAGCGGTCCGCCACGAAGTCGGCGAACTCCCGCGGGGTCATCTCGCCCTCGTAGGGGAGGCCGACGTCGAGCAGGTTGTGCTCGTCGGTCTTCCCCGCCCAGGGCTCTGGAACCGGACTGAGCCCCGACAGGTCGCTCGTCCAGTTCATCCCCCTGGCGTCGGCGAGGTAGTCGGCGTATCCCGACTCCGGGGCCGTCTCCTCCGGGATCTCCGACCACCCGTGGCCGAACATGATCTGGTTTGGCATCTGCTCTTTGGCGACCCCGCCGTGCATCCGGTAGTAGAACTCCGAGGTCATCGGCGGCAGCTCGAACAGGTCCAGCTCGTCGCGGGCGAGTTCGAAGGTGCCCGTCGCGCGCAACAGCGGCACGATCATGCCGGCGTAGTAGGTCATCGCGCCGTTCATGATCTTCTCGCGTCGGGAGAGTGGCGTGGCGCGCTCGTACCACGCGGTGACGGCTTCGTTCGCCCGCTCCGAGAGGTCAAGCAGGTCGTCCATGCTCGGCCGCTCGAGCTCCGACAGCGGCAGTGGCTCGACCCCTTCCGGCTCCCGCCGGATGAAGACAGCGGCCCGTTCGACCGACTCCATGTAGTCCGAGGGATGGGTGAACGCCGTCAGCGGGACGCGGATCTCCTGGAGTCCGAGGTCGTCCGGCTCGATGACCATCGCCACCACCAGCGAGAACGGGAGGTCGCGGCTCTCGGCGATGTCGTTCCAGGGCAGGTAGGGCCGGCTGAGCCCGATCTCCCGGACGACCATCGGCTTGCCGTCCTCGACGAAGTACGGGCCGTGGTCTGCCTGGCCGACCCGGTTGTCGTAGTGCAACAGGAACGAGAACAGCTCGGCGGCGGCCATCGTCTGTCGCAGTTGCGCCCGGTCCCCGGGCTCGAATTCGGAGAGGTGGTCGGTGATGAACTCGACGACGTCGTCGCTTTTGGCCTGTGCGACGTACCGGTTCTGGCTCGGCAGGAGGTAGCCGTCCTCGTCACGGGAGGCGTAACAGAGCGCGGCCGCGGCGGTGTAGGCCGTCTTCTTCTTGTCGACGTGGACCGGGTCGTCGGCGTCCACCAGCCCGAGCTCCTCGAGCCCGATACAGCCAAAGCCCGACGGGACGAAGATGCTCCAGCCGATGCTGTTGTAGTCCGCGGCCCCCAGCTCTTCCCGGCCCTTTCGGGCGACGTCCATGAGCCCCTCGAGGCCGACCTTGTCGATGATGAGCTTCAGAAACTCCGGCCACCGCTGGATGGCGTAGGTCGTCGAGAGGAACTCGTACTCCTGGCGGGGGATGATCTCCGACTCCCCCTCCGTCGCCCGGAGCGCGAGCAGGTCGTAGGTGTTCCAGGCGTAGTAGTTGATCAGGTCGTTGAACTCCTCGGCGGTGAACCCCCGCTTGAAGTGTTCGCGGGTGACGTTCCCGTCGAGCAGCCCGGTGTCGAGGTACGACCGCATCTGTCGCTCGCCGGCGATGCCGCCCCAGACCATGTCGCCGCCGTACACCTCCTGCATCCGGCTGTAGGGGATCTCGGTGTTGATCTGGAGTCCGTCGGCGTCGGGAGCGAACTGCTGGAGGTACCCGTAGTCCGCGAACTCGTCTTCGTGTTCCTGCACGTACTCGACGACGTCGGTCATACCTCGAACACCTCTCCTTTGATCTGCCCCTCTGCTGTCTCGGTCTCGAACGCGACCGTTCGCCCGTCGAGTACCTCCCCCCACTCCTCGAAGAACGCGTCCGTGTCCGGCTCGCTGTCGACCAGGCCCTCCGCCGGCTCGAGACTCATGATACACGGGATGTTGTACTCCCGCGAGACGATCCCGAGGTGGCTCTGTGGCGCCCCTTCCATCGTGATCAGCCCGCCGACCCCGTTGGCCAGCAGCGGCGAGGCGAAGGCGCTCGTCCCCGCACGGACGCACCCGACCTTGTCCGAGAGGTCCTCGCTCGTCAGGTCGATCACCTCCCTGGGAGTCTGTACGTGGTTGACCGTCCCTTCGACCGTGGAGTCGATGTCTATCACGGCGATACCCTCACCCAACTTGGTCTTAGACATGTGTCACCAACACACACGGGAGTGATAAGTATTTTTTGCGGTGTAACTCCGGATGAGCGACAGGATCTCGGTGTGGTCGGCGAAGCCGAGCGGTGACTTCGGACCCGTCAACTGGACTCGAGTTCCCGGCGTTTGATCTTCCCGCTGGAGGTCTTGGGCAGGTCGTCCACGAACTCGACTTCCCGGGGATACTCGTGTTTGGAGAGCTCCGACCGCGCGAACTCCCGGATGTCGTCCGCGAGTCCCTCGCCCGGCGTCGCGGATTCCGCCACCGTGACGTACGCCTTGACGACCTCGCCGCGGGTCTCGTCGGGGATACCCACGACGCCGGCCTCCTTGACCGCGTCGTGTTTGACCAGTGCCTCCTGCACCTCCTCGGGCCCGATCCGGTAGCCGGCCGAGATGATGACCTCGTCTTTCCGGCTGACGTACCAGTAGTAGCCGTCCTCGTCCCTGCGGGCGAGGTCGCCGGTGCGGTACCACTGCCCCTGGTAGGTGCGGACGGTCTCGTCGGGGTTGCCCCAGTAGACCCGTGTGGTCCCCGCCGAGACGTCGCTGCGCCGGACACAGATCTCGCCGATGTCGCCGTCGTCGACCTCGTTGCCGGCTTCATCCAGCAGCGTGACGCGCATCCCCGGCAGCGGCTTGCCCGCGCTTCCCGGTTTGACCTCCCAGTCCTCGAAGGAGTAGTTACAGAGCAACATCCCCGCCTCTGTCTGGCCGTAGGCGTCCAGCGGTTTCGTCCCGAACACCTCGTCGCACCACGCGACGGACTCCTCGTCGAGGGCCTCCCCGGCCGAGACGAGCACGCGGACGTCGGTGTCGTACTCCCGGGGGTCGACGTCCGCTCCCCGCACCTGCCGGAGTGCCGTCGGCGGACACATGAGGTTCGTCACTTCGAACTCCTCGAGGGTCTCGAGGAAGCTGACGGGGTCGAACGAGCCGCGGTACGTCGCGATCCCGGTGTCGCGGACGCCGACGGACATCGTCGCGCCGAGGCCGTAGGACCACGCCGGCGACGCCGCCACGAAGTAGTTGTCCTCGGGCCGCAGGTCGACCACGTAGTCGTTGTAGCCGCTCCCGTGGACGATCCGTCTGTGCCGGGTGGGGACGCCCTTTGGCTGACCGGTCGTCCCGGAGGTGTACTTCAGCGTGTAGATGTCGTCCGGGTGGGTGTCGACCGTCTCGAACTCGGCCTCGTGGGCGCGGACGCGGTCGTAGGCGTCGACGGCGAACTCGCCGTCGACCCCCGCTTCCGGTGTGTCGGACCCGGGGCCGTCGACGACCACGACCCGCTCGAGGTCTGGGAACGCCTCGTCGGGGAACGCGTCGGCGTACTCCCGGGCGAGAAACAGGACGCTCGTCCCGGAGTCGGCCAGCCGGTAGGAGAGCGCTTCGGGCCCGAACAGCGGGGTGAGCGGGACGTAGATCCGGCCGGCCTTGACCGTCCCGAAGATGGCCGCGTACAGTTCGATGCGTGGCGGCAGCATGGCGGCGACCCGGTCGGCCCGGGCGGTGTGTTCCGCGAGGTAGTTCCCGACCCGGTTGGCGGCGTCGTTGAGCGCCGCAAACGAGTACGAGAGCGTCTCTCCGGTCTCGAAATCCGCGATCCGGACCGCCGTCTCCTGGGAGTTCGCGTGGCGACCGACCGACTCCTGTGCGACGTTCAGCGACTCGCGGTCGCCCTCGGTGACGACCTCGTCCCAGGCTGCCTCCGGGTCGTGCAGGTCGGACACCGCGTCATACGTGCTATCGTATCCCATATGTTCTCCCCCGTTCCGGGCCCTCCACAATGATAATTTCGCCGCGTTCGAGTGCAGGGAGGCCCGTCGCCGCGTTTTTACCGGCGGGGAGCCACGTTCGAACGATGGGGAACCAGGACGACTACCTCGAAACGCTCGTCGGCCGGGAGGAGCTCGCGCTCTCCGAGGCCGCGGTGGCCGAGTTCCTCGAGCGGACCGGGTACGGGGTGCTGTCGCTCGCCAGGGAGGGGGAGGCTGTCGCACTCCCGGTCTCGTTCGGCTACGACGGCGACCGGACGCTGTACTTCCAGTTCGGGTGGGCCGGAGACAGCGAGAAGATGGCGGCCATCCGGGAGACCGACCGGGCTGCTGTCGTCGCCTACGAGGTCACGCCCCCCTCCTGGCAGAGCGTGGTCGTCAGGGGGACAGTCGGCAGGGTCCCCGAAGCGGAGCAACAGCGGGCTCACGAGACCCACCGGGAGAACGCGTGGGTCCCGATGAACGCCTTCGAGACCCCCCTCGAGGACGTGGAGTTCGGACTCTACAAACTCGAAGCCGACGACCTGACCGGCTACGGGACCCGGGCAGTGGAGTGACCCTCGCACCGCGCTCCCGGGGCCGCCCCGCCGGAGTCGCCGCGACGGCCGCACCCGCCGTCAGTCACCCAGGTCGACCCGGACGCGGGGGTGCATCGTCTCGTACCACCCCTTCCCCTCGTGGCCCTCCCACCGACAGGTGACGGGGAGACGGTTGATGACCGCGGTCAGCCACGGCGAGTCGAGGTCCGTCGCCTGCCAGTTCCTGTCCTCGTAGCCCATCGGCACGTACCCGGAGGGCTGCAGCGTGAATCGCTCGGTGCCGTCCTCCAGGTCGAACTCGACAGCGACCTCCCCGGCAACGTCGCCGTCGAGCCACGCGTGGAGCCGCTCGCTGGGGTCGTGGTCGTCGCTGTACTCGACCGTGATATCCTCCGGGAGCCGGATTTCCTCGCCGTCGGCGTGGTAGCCGTGGAAACTGTCGGTTATCGTCCCGTCCGGCCGGACCCCGGCCGCGACCTTGAACGAGTCCCCGGTCTCGAACCCGAGCCCGAACCAGTAGTAGCCGCCGGCGACCGGCGTCCAGTTGCGCAGGCCACCCCAGGAGTGGTCGCGGAACCCGTGGGCGTCGACCTCGTGGGACCGGTCGCCGATACCGACGCTGCCGACCATCCGACCGGGCTGGCTGTAGTGTTCCTTGTCGTGGGAGTGGGCGTCGTAGCCCCGGTCCTCCTGGTACGCGACGTGGTCGGGGGCGTGAAACCGGAGGTCGAACTCGACCGGGACCGACCGCCCCGGGTCGTCGGCAAACACCGACGCAACGTCCCCGGCGACGCCACACTCGCCCCCGCCCGAAAGCGCCCACGTCTCGTTGGGGTCGATGACCCGGTGGGACAGCTCGAAGCGCCCGGCGTCGGCGTGGAGGCCGTCACAGTCCTCCAGCGGGATGTTCTCGTCGCGGTACCAGACGGTCTCCCCGTCCCGGGCGAGATACACCCAGAGGTTGGCGCGTCGCTCGTAGGGCTGGAATCCCAGTCTGGTGTAGCCGGCCAGGTCCTCGCCGGTGAAGTGGAAGTAGTAGCTCTCGTTCCAGAGACGCCGGTCCCCCGCCTCGTGTCGAAGCTCGTCCGCTGGCTCGGCGGCGCGCATACCCCTGATCCGCCCGGCCGAAAGTTATAGCTAGTGTGCCAGGTCTCACAGAGCCGGTCACAGCCGGGTTTCCCCGTCGACGACCAGCGTCGCCCGCTCGGCGAGCACCGGCGGGATCAGCTCCATCATCGGGTAGGTGTCCTTCGCAGTCTCCGGACGCTCGAGGTAGGCCTCGTAGAACCGCTCACAGATCGCCGTGAGTTTGAACAGCCCCAGCGCGCGGTAGAACCGGTCGTGTCGGTACTCGATGCCGGTCCGTCGCTCGTACCGGTCGACCAACTCCGCCCGTGATGGGTAGGACGGATGCGCCATGAACGTGGAGTCCTCGCGGGTGTACTCCGTGACAGTCCCGTAGAGTTCGTGGTCGCCGTACCGCTCCTCGAACTCGGGGGTAATGGGGTCCGGGTCCGCCGCCTCGGACCAGTAGTTCAGCAGCCAGCCCAGGTCCGCCCGTGGGTTCCCTACGCCGGCCATCTCCCAGTCGAGAACCGCGGTGATCTGCGGGCTCTCCGACGGCGCCATCATCGTGTTGTCGGGTTTGTAGTCGCCGTGGACGAGGGTCCGCTCGGGCGGCTCGGGGACGTGCTCGCGGAGCCACTCGCCGACCTCAAGCGCCCGGTCAAGATCCCGGCCCGTCGTCCCGAGGGCGTCCTCGAGGTTCCGGACGTGGGCCTCGACCGCCTCCGCCGTCGTTCCCTCGGGGACTGCCCGGACCTCCGACGGGTCGTACTCGACAGTGTGAAGCGAGGCCAGCGTGTCTATCACCAGTTCGCCGACGCGCTGTCGACACTCCGGGGTGGCAAAGCGCGCCGGCTCCTCCCCGCCAAGGATCTCGCCATCGACCCGCTCCATCAGGTAGAACGGGACCCCGAGCACCGAGGTATCCGCGCAGGACGCGACGGGCTGGGGGACCGGAACTGCCGTCCCCGTAAGGACGGACAGCATCCCGTACTCGCCCAGCACGTCGTGGAGGAGGTAGGGAACGCGCTCGTGTTCGGGAGCACACCTGAGCACCAGCTCCCGCTCCCCCCACGCGACGAACACCGTCCGGTTCGAACTCCCGCCGTCCTGTTCGGTCGCCTCGAAGGACTCCGCCGGCCCGAACTGCTCCTCGAGATACCGCTCGAGCGCCCCGCGGTCGATGCCTGTCCCGGAAGGTGTGTCTGTGTTAGACATACTCGTGGACGCGTCGGTACGAGCAGATGACACAGCCGCCAGGAACAAGACAGTTTCGCCGAGCGTCCGCGCTGGCGGCTCATACGCCGCCACTCCGGGCCGGAGCAGGTGTGTCAACATCCCGCACCAAATATAAGAGGCCCCGACCAGACCTGTCTAGCGGTATGAAGGCAGCCGTACTCAAGGAGTTCAAGGAACCGGTCGTCATCGAGGAGCGGGAGCGCCCGCAGGTCGCCGCCGACGACGACGTCGTGATCGAACTCGAGGCGACGGGGATCTGTCGCAGCGACTGGCACATGTGGCAGGGTGACTGGCGGTGGATGATCGACGACCTCCCGACCGACCAGATCCTGGGCCACGAACCCGCAGGGCGGGTCGTCGAGACGGGACCCGGCGTCGAGCGGTTCAGCGAGGGCGACCAGGTCGCGGTGCCGTTCAACATCGCCGACGGGTCGTGTCCGATGTGTTACTCCGACCAGTCCCACCTGTGTGAGAACAGAGTCACACCCGGGTTCTCGCCGGAGTTACCCGGCGCGTTCGCCGAGGAGATGCGGGTACCCCACGCCGACGAGAACCTCACACTGCTTCCGGACGGGGCGTCCCCGGAGGGGATGGCCGGACTCGGCTGCCGGTTCATGACCGCCTACCACGGGATCGTCCACCGCATCGACGCCGACGTCGGCGAGTCGCTGGCGGTCCACGGCTGTGGCGGGGTCGGGCTCTCGGCGGTCCACATCGCCGACGCGATGGGGCTGGACGTGGTCGCCGTCGACATCAACGAGGAGCCACTCGAGCGGGCGCGCTCGCTCGGCGCGGACGCGACGGTCAACGCCGGCGAGGTCGAGGACGTCCCCGGCGAGGTCCACGACATCACCGACGGCGGCGCCGACTACTCGGTGGACGCGCTCGGCATCGCCGAGACCTGCACCAACTCCGTCCTCAGCCTCGACGTCGGCGGCACGCACATCCAGATCGGGCTGACCGGCGAGGACGAGGAGGGGGTCGTGCCCGTCCCGGTCGACATCATCACGGGCCAGGAACTGGAGTTCGTCGGCTCGAAGGGGATGCAGCCGACCCGGTACGACGAACTCGTCCGGATGGTCGAGAAGGGGCGGCTCGACCCGACGAAGGTCATCACCGAGACGGTCTCGCTGGCGGACGTCCCCGGGGTGCTCGAGTCGATGACCGACTTCGACCACACCGGCGTCTCGGTCGTCACCGACTACTGATCACTCCTCGCGACCCTCGCCGAGGGTCCGCAGCAGGTCGTCGTGGAGCCGGAACCAGACCGTGTGGTAGGAGTCGACGTCGGTCCCGGTGACGTACTCCTCCTGGCCGTCCTGGAGCCGCTCGATGGCACCCGCAAGTGCGTCCGTGTGCCGGCTGTAGGCGGACTGCACCTCCGCTGGAAGCTCGTCGAACAGCGCTTCGACTTCCTGCTGGACCCTCGCCAGCTCCCGGGCCATCCCGTCGGCCCCGTACTCGCCGGTCTGCCAGTCACTCGCGAGGGCTTTCATCTCGCTGTCGAGTGCTTCGAACCGGTCGAAGACCCCCCGGAGCGCCTCCCGCTGGTCCGCCGAGAACCGGTCGCGACAGACCTCGTTCAGCCGCTGCTCCCCGGCGTCCGTGAGGTACCAGAACCCCTCGTCTTCGACGTACCCCTCCGACTCGAGTTCCTCGAGTGTCTCCCGGACATCCCCGTCGTCGACGACCGCGTTCAGTTCACCGGTCTCGGCGATCCCCTCCATCGAGAGATACTGCAGGACGGCGAGCGTCGTCTGCATACACCCGGATCGCACCATTCGGATATTAATTCTGGTGTATGTGACCACACCGCTCGCACCCCGACGGCCGTCCTGTCCGCGCCCGCGCAGAGCCCCCGCGCCCCCGGACACCGCCTGGAGCGTCGACGCCTGGCGGCCACTCGCCTGTGGCCGGCACGGGCTCACTCGCCGGCCGGGCCGGGCGGCCAGGACAGCGTCTTGAACCCGTCCCGGGTCAGGAGACCGTCGCTCAGGTGCGGGGTCGCGTTCAGCTGCACGGCCGTGTCCGAGGTGCCCCAGCGCAGGTCGAACAGGGCCGTATTGTTGACGGGCAGGACCGTCTCGGTCACCGACCCGCCCAGCGCGTCCATCGTCAGCGCGAGCACCGGCACCGCCGACGTGACCGCCAGCACCGTTCCGTCCTCGGGCTGGTCGTCCCGGACCGCTTCCTTCGCCTCCAGCACCCGACTCCGGACATCGGCCGGCGTCTCCCCCAGGTCGAGGTCGCCCTCGACCCACGCCTGCGCCCACTCCCGCTGTCCCAGCCCCTCCTCGATGCAGCACTGCAACGCTTCCTTCGGCCAGGGAACGTCGTCGAGTTCGGGCAGCTCCCGGACCGGGACATCCCGGCCGGAGACGAGGTCGAACACCTCCGACAGCACCGCGACGGTCTCGCGGTGCCGGTCCGACGTCCCCGTGTAGACCGCCTCGACCGGCTCCGGCTGTCGGCAGAGGTGGGTCGCCAGCAACTCCGCCTGTAACCGCCCGGTCTCGCTTATCGTGTACCGCCCCTCGTCCTCGTGGAGGGCCGCGCGTCTGACGACGTACGCTTGCATGTCACCCACTGTCACGACCGGCCGGGATAAGTCCGGGGGCGTGCACCGAACGCGATGGCGGGCCGCTGTGTGTCCTCGCACCGGCGGGCGACGCGTCCTGTTTCCCGGGCCCTCTCCGGAACCGGGCGGCTGGTGGGGAGAGGTATATACCGGTAGGGTCTCACATTACCAACATTCTATAGGGGTGAACCCCAGTGACTAGTCAGTAGACCCACATGGACGACCCGAGGATCCTCCTGACCAACGACGACGGGATCGACGCCGCGGGCCTGCTGGCGCTGAAGCGGGGGCTCGCCGATGTCGGCTCGGTGACCGCCGTCGCACCCCAGACGAACATGAGCGGGACGGGTCGCGCGCTCTCGCTGGGTCGGTCCCGGGCACTGTCCGGGGAGCTGTCCATCGACGTCCACGAGGGCGACAACGGGTTCTCGTTCGACGTCCCGTACACCGACCACGACAACGGCTACGCCGTCGACGGGACGCCCTGTGACTGCGTCGTGGGCGGGCACGCCCTCGACCCGGCGCCCGACCTCGTGGTGAGCGGCTGCAACCCCGGCGCGAACACCGGCCAGTACACCGTCTCGCGGTCGGGGACCGTCAGCGCGGCGATGGAGGGGGCACTGCTCGGCACCCCGTCGGTCGCCATCTCGATGGACACCCTCGGGAGCAGGGGCGACCTGACGGTCGATGACTTCGACCGGGCCAGCCGGCTCACCACGACACTGGTCGAGCGGGCCATCGACCACCAGGTTTTCTCCGGTGTCGACTTCCTCAACGTCAGTATCCCGGACCCGGACGAGCCGGTTCGGGGGGTTGCGGTGACCCGCCCCGACACGCGGTACGGACTCGAGGCCGTCGAGGGTGGGGAGTCCTCGTTCCGGATCCGTGCGGCGAAACCCGACGAGACCGGCGAGGAGGTCGACTCCCGTGCCGTCCCGACGGACCGTGCCGCACTCGCGCAGAACTTCGTCGCGGTCTCCCCGTTTCACCTTCCGACCGAACCGACGCGGACGGAGGCGGTCGAGACCGTGGCCCGCGAGCTGTCGGCGGAGTTCGGGCGAACCCAGGCCGTTGACCCCACACCCGGATCCCGCGGCGAGTGACTGACCCCGGGTGACGCCGGGAGCGGTCCTGGTCTGAGCCGCCGGCCAACCGGACGGGCGCTACTCCAGGAGCGTGAGCTCGCCGCCGGTCCCGTCGACGCGGACCCGCGTCCCGGGCTCGACGGTCCGGCCGCCGACTTCGGCACGTCCCGCGCTCTCGTCGACGTCGAACCCCTCGCAACCGACGACGGCCGGCGTGTCGAGTTCGCGAGCGACGATCGCCGCGTGGCTGGTCGTCCCCCCCTCGGCGGTGACGACCGCCTCGGCGGCTTTCATCCCCGGGAGGTCCGAGGGCGAGGTCCGCTCCCTGGCTAGCACGACGTCGTGTCCCGCCTTCGCCCGCTTGACCGCCGCGAGCGTCTCGAACCGGAGCTCCCCGACCGCCGACCCCGGGGCGGCACCGAGCCCGTCGACCGTCACGCCCCGTGGGTCGTCTGTCCCCGCCCCCGCCGGCGTCGAGCCGCCGCCGGTCGTTATCGGTCGGGCCTGGAGGACGACCACGTCGCCGTCGCTGATCGCCCACTCGATGTCCTGTGGTCCGTCCCGACGCGTCTCGATCTCCCGGCCGATGTCGACGAGGGTCCCGATCTCGTCCCGGTCGAGCACTTGCTCTTCGCGCTTCCCCTCCGGCACCGGCCGCCGGACGGTCTCACCGTCCGGCGCGCGCTCGACCATCACGCGTTTGGTGTTGACCGTCTTCTCGAGCAGGCTGTCCGTGTCGCGGTCGACGACGTAATTGTCGGGCGAGACGGCCCCGCTCACGACCGCCTCCCCGAGCCCCCACGCGGCCTCGACCGTCATCTCGCGCGCCTCGGTTGCGGGGTCGACGGTGAAGAGCACGCCGCTCTTGTCGGCCTCGACCAGTTCCTGGACGATGACCGCGATCCCGGCCTCGTCGGCCCGGTCGTGCTCGGCCCGGTAGGTGAGCGCCCGGTCGGTGAACAGCGACGCCCAGCAGTCTTTCACCCGCTGGAGCACCGCCTCGGCCCCCTCGACGGCGAGATAGGTCTCCTGCTGGCCGGCGAAGCTGGCGTCTGCCCCGTCCTCGTCGGTCGCCGAGGACCGTACCGCGACCCGGGGTTCCCCCATCGCCGCGTACGCCTCGGTCACCGCCTCGACGTGCTCCGGCGGGAGCTCTGCGTCCCGGACGAGCTCGCGGGCTTCCCGTCCCGCCTCGGCGAGTGTATCCGGGTCCGGGTCGGAGGTGTCGAAGTCGAGCGCCGCCGCGAGGTCCGACGCGAGCCCCGCCTGCCGGACGAAGGAGTGGTACGCCTCCGTCGTGAGGACGAACCCGTCCGGGACGGGAAACCCGGTCTCCCGCAGCTCGACGATGCTCGCCCCCTTCCCGCCGAGCACACCTGCCGGGTCACCGTCCACCGAACCGCCAGGGCCGATCTCGTGGACGAGGGCGTCACTACTCATGGTATGTCCATACATGCCACTGTAGAAAACAGTACTGGTCTATACCGCGGGGAGGGCTCTCCTGACCTCTCGAGCGGTTCGGGAGAGAGACGTCGTCGGTCGGCTATCGACCCGTCGACCCGTTCAGTCGTCGGCCGCCGTCGGCGTATCGCCGACCGATTGCTCGAACGCCCGCTCGACGTTCCCCAGCCGGTCGAACCGCTCCGGGCCGACCCACGTGACCGTCGACTCGAGGGACTGTTTGGCGGTCTGCAACAGCGGCTCCTCGTCGACGTCGAACAGGTTGGGCTCGAGGTCCGGCGGCAGCCGCTTCTCGAGATACTGCTCGAAGACCGGCTCGTACACCTCCGTGACGATGCTCTCGTCCATGTCGGCGAGTTTCATCATCAGCCACTGGCCGTTCATGATATGCCGGCCCTCGTCGGTCCGGATCCGGGTGAACCCCTCCCGCAGCCCGGGCAGGAACGACTCCTGGCCGGACCGCTCCTCCAGGTGGTCGAACACCTGCTCCAGCTGCGCGTACCCGACTCTGGCGTGTTGGTTCTCGATCAGGCCCATGTACAGGAGTACCGCCTCCGCGTAGGTGTGCAGGAGCCGCTCCTGGTCGCCAGCCTTGACAGCCGCCCGGAGGTCGCGCTGGACTTCATAGAGGTCGTCGGTGTGGTAGCCGTCGTCCCCGTCGTCCTCCTCCTGGAACGCGGCCGTGTCCTGCGTGCCGATCACCTCACCGAAGTACCGGCTGAAAAAGTCCGTGTGCTTCGCTTCCTCGTAGAGGTGGCTCGTCAGGAACATCTCCTCTTGGACCGGGTCGAACGACGGGTTCTCAAGCTCCTGTGGCGCCTCCAGGTAGGGTTTGAGCGTCCGCGTGACGTTCTCCTCCCCGTCGTAGAAGGCCGCGAGAAACGCCGCGATGTACTGCTGTTCCTCCTCGGCGAGCGTGCTCCAGTCCTCCTTGTCCTGCTCGAAGTCGATGTCGTCCGGGTCCCACGTCCCCTGCCGCTTCGCGTCCGCAAACAGCTGGTACGACCGCTCTTTGTCGTGGTAGTCGACTGGCATGGGTTATCATCACACTATTGTTCCACAATAATAGTGTTTGTCGTTGAATTGTGAGTTCGCTCCGGCGTCGTCGCCGGTGGCTCCGCGGGCGACGTAACATCTAACACCCGTTCCGGTGAACGTGGCGTGTGAGCGACCCGGTCATCCTCCTGACAAACGACGACGGCATCGACGCGGTCGGGCTCCGGGCCCTCCACGACCGGCTCGCCGACCGGGCGCGGGTCGTGGCCGTGGCGCCCGACGAGGACCGGAGCGGTGCGGGACTCACGATGAACACGTACCTCAGCGTCGCCGAGCACGAACTCGGCTACCAGGTCAGCGGAACGCCGGCCGACTGCGTCCAGCTCGCCACCAGCGGGCTGGACTTCGACCCGGACCTGGTGGTCTCGGGCTGCAACCCGGGGCCGAACATCGGCGCGCACACCCTCAGCCGGTCGGGCACCGTCGGCGCCGCGATGGAGGCGGGACTGTCCGGCGTACCGGCACTCGCAGTCTCGCTGTACGACCCCGAGCGGCTGTTCGTCACCGACCCGCCGGCGGAGGACTACGCCCACGCCGCCGACGCGGCGGCGTACCTCGTCGACCGGATGCTCGATGGCTCGTTCGGCGCCGCCGACTACGTCAACGCCGTCGTTCCCACCCCGACATCCGGTCCGGGACGCCCGACGCTGCGGATCACTCGCCCGTCCCGCCGGTTCGAGATCTACACCGAGCGGTCCATCCGGGAGGCCGTCGCCGAGGACGGCGAGATGGAGTTCCGCGACCGCTTCTGGGAGGGGCTGCTCGCGGGCGAGGTCGAGGACCCGGTCGGGACCGACCGCCGGGCGGTCGCCGACGGGGAGGTCAGCGTCTCGCCGCTGCAGGAACCGCACGTCGCCGCGAGCGACGACGGGTTCGCGTCGGTCGGCGAGGGATACGCCGAGTGGGGTGAGTGAGCCCCGGCCGCCGCTGGTGGCCGTGGTTTCAAGCCGCCAGCATCCCTGGCGGGAGGCATGGAGGTCTACAACGTCACCGCCGACGCCGACGTGTTCACCTGCAACGCCTACCTGGCGCTGGGCGCGGAGCCGACGATGGTCGACGCCGGCGCGATGGAAGGGGTCGTCGACGCGATACGGGAGCACACCGACGAGCTCTCGAAGGTGGTCGTCACCCACCAGCACGGCGACCACGTCGAACAGCTCGAGGCGGTCGTCGAGGCGTTCGACGCGGACTGTTATGCCTACGCCGACCACCCGGCCCGGACCCGCGGGCTGGCGGACGGCGACGAGGTCGTCGTGGGCGACGAGACCTGTGAGGTGGTCTACACGCCGGGCCACGGCGACGACCACGTCTCCGTCGTCGGCGACCGCTCGCTGTTCTCGGGGGACGTGGTGGTCCACGACGACGGCGCCTTCGACTACGGGAGTTTCGGCCGGACGGATTACCCGGGAATGAGCCGCGAGCGACTCATCGAGAGCATCCGCGAGCTCTTAGAGCGGATGCCCGAGGGTGTCGAACATATGTACGCCGGTCACGGCGGCGTCTTCCACGGCGACGTGCGCGACGTGGTGGAGACGGCGCTCTCGCGGGCGGAGAAGCGCGAGCCGAAATACCCGGACTAGAGGAGCGGGTCGCGGGAGCGACCGCCGGCGTCCGGGTCACGGTCCAGCTCGGTGCACGGCACCCACGCGAACGCGGCCCGTGCCGAGCGGGCGACCAGGGATGTGACGGGTGTGCGGTCCCGGCCGGCCGGGCGGACGGTGACGGTCTCGTGGCAGGTGGGACACCGGTAGACGTCACCGTCGAGCGTCGGGTAGACCGACCAGTCGCCGTCGACGTGTCCCTCGTGCCCACACGCGGGGCAGAAGAGCACGCTCTTGTGGCTGGGAGAGTGTGACGGCGACCGGCCGGGCTGGTGTGCCATGCACCTCTGTCTTGGTCTCGCTCGCGCATAAAGGTGGCGCTGAATGGCAGTAAATGGTGTCAAATGGTGTCGTTCGAGCCGCGGAACGCAAGCGGGCGCTATCGAGCGGGGCCGCGGAGCGAGTGTCGCGCGACTCGCGGGTGACGCCGGCCGTGCGAACGCCGGGCTCGGGGAGTGATGTGACGACAGGAAAGGGAGGGGGTCAGGCGCTCCGGCTCTCGCGGGCTTTCGGGCGGAGGCGGGCGTAGCCACACTTCCGGCAGCGCTCGGCCCGCTGGGGGTTCCGGGCGTTACAGCGCATGCAGATCAGCTTCGTGAAGATGCGTTCCTCTGCCTCGTCGAAACTCGCCATGTCCGGCTCTACTGCGTTGGCGCGTTTAAGTTCGGTGGTTTTCCCGTGGGCCGGATGGACACCGTTTAACAGCCGGGATTCGTACCCACTGGCAATGTCCGACGGGGCCGACAGCGACGACGATTTCGAGATGGACATCGGCGTCAGCGACCGGCGGCGACTGGTCCGGCACTTCCTCGGTCGGACGGCCGCGGTCGTCGTCGTGCTCGGGCTGTGGTACGTGACGCGACCACTCTGGCACGGCCTCGTCTACTCGATGCTGTTCTCCCCGTCCGCGACGGTGCTGCTGGGCGGGAGCCTGTTGACCGCGCTCGTGCTCTGGTACTACCCGCCGTGGCGGATGGAGGCTGACGGAAACGACGGGCGGAGTGTGAGCGTCGTAGACGACGGGAGCGACGACGAGGAGTTCCCCTTCGAGGCCACCCCGGGCGAGCTGTTCGACATCGGCGGGACCCGGGGCCGCAAGCTCCAGCGGTTCACCTCGGTGGTCGCGGTCCTGTTCGTCCTGTCGATCCTGGTCGGGATCCCGGCGGGGCCGCTGGAACAGCGGACGCTGGCAGCCCAGACGATGGCCGACGCCACCGAGGTCGCGGAATTCCCCGACGCCAACCCCGAGAACCCGCGGGTCGTCCCCCGGCAGGTCTCCGATGTCGCCACCAGCGGCTCGGTCTCCTACCGCCAGCACCGGCTCGGAGCGAGTGACATCGCCCGCACGGAGAACGGCTCGCTGGCGTGGTCCTACGCCATCGAGCCGGACGGGTTCAGAAACCGCGTGGTGGAGAACCAGCGCGGCGTGCTGGTCGCGGACATGACGGAACTCGACGAGCGGCCCGTCGAGGTCTATGACCAGGAGTTCACCTACGGGCAGGGGATGTTCCTCTACCGGTCGGCGGACTGGCGTCTGAAGTCGACTGACTACCTCGCGAAGTACAACGACGAGCCCGTCGAGTTTAGCCACGACGGCCAGCCCTACATGTTCTATCCGAAGACTGGTCACGAGTGGCACCTGGCGCCGTTCCCGCACACCACACCGACCTGGAAGGGTGGCGCGCTGGTCCACACCAACGGGACGGTCGAGCACCTCTCGCCCGAGGAGGCCCGGTCGCATCCGGTGCTGGATGGGCAGCGGCTCTACCCGCTGACGCTCACCCGCGCGGAGATGGAGTCGCTGAACTACCGTAACGGGATCATCAATCAACTGCCGGTCGTCGGTGCCCACGAGGACGAAGTCGAGGTCGCGGGACTCCCGGACAGCGCGGAGAACAGCCAGCCGTTCGTGATCGACCTCGAGGGTGAACGGATGTCGTACGTGACGGCACTCGAGCCGTACGGCAGCGACACACGGGGGCTCGATGAGGTGTGGTTCGCCGACGCCGAGACCGGCGAGTACACTTACTTCGCCACCGGGAGAGAGCAGCTGACTGGCCCCGAACGCGCGATGGGAGTCGCCCGCGCGTCGGACTCCCGGACCAACTGGGGGGAGAACTTCGTCGTGGCCGAGCCGGTGCCGATCACTGTCGACGGGGAGCTGTGGTGGCAGATCAAGGTCGTCCCCACCGACGCCACCGACGTGGCACGCAACGTCTTCGTCAACGCCAACGACAGCGCGACCGTCGAACTGCGTACCGATGCCGGCATCCGCTCCTTCGTCGCCGGCGAGCAGGTGCCCGACCGGTCGGAGCCACCACGCAACGGGACCGACAGCAGCGACGGCGACAGCGCCGACGGCGGCCAGGATGAGGACGTCCTCTACTACGTCGTCGTGACCGACCAAGAGGGCAACGTCGTCGAGCGGATCCCTGTCAGACGGGGGCAGGACACCCGGATCGTCGACCCCGGCGGGAGCGAGAACGCGACAGCGAGCGGCTGAAGCAGTCGGTCACTCATCGACGCCGGTGTCGTCCTCGTCATCGGCGAGGTAGTCGTCCTGGACGGCGACCACCTCGCCGGAGTCCGCGCAGTCGGCGTACCGGGCCAGCGGCTCGGCGTTGAGTTCGAGGAAGGTGTCCCCCCACGAGAACGTCTCCAGGATCCCCTCGGCCTGGTCGCGGTGGCCGAGGATAGTCAGCGCCCCGGCGAAGGCCTCGGCGGTGTTCAGGCGGAATGGGGTCCCGTAGTTGACCGGGTTGGCGGCGACGAGGAAGGGCAGCGAGCGGTGAGGGCCCTCCAGGCCGAAGGCCTCGTCGGTGGCCGTCTCCCAGGAGCAGTCGAGCGCCACCAGCCGGTCGTCGCCGGCGTCGGCCGGCGAGAGCGCCCGGTCGGCGAAGGGGTCGAGGACGACGCCCGGAGGCGTCTCCCGGGCCGACCGGTGGAGGGTGGCGTGCCCGAGGTGAGCCAGCCGCCGGGCCGTGCACTTCTCGGGGTCGTCGTCGCCCTCGTAGCGGACGTGCAGCTGCACACGCCCCCTACTGGGCGGGCGGGCAAAAGCCGTCCGACCGCCGGGGCTGCCCCGGCGCGACACCCCGGAGTGATCCCCGCACAGTTAAGTGGACATGACGGGTAGATTGGGTGATGATCGAAGAGGGCGAGCAGGCACCCGATTTCCGCTTGCCCGCCGTCGTCGACGGCGAGCGCCGCGAGGTCGGCCTGGCCGACCACCTCGATGAGCGCGTCGTCGTCCTCGGGTTCTATCCGGGCGATTTCAACCCCGCCTGCGACGGGCAGTCGACGGACCTGGACGACCTCGACCTCTTCACGATGCAAAAGGACGTCGCCGTCCTCGGGATCTCCGGCGACAGCGTCCACAGCCACCGCGCCTTCGCCGCGGAGTACGACCTGCAGGTGCCGCTGCTCGCGGACGTCCACGGGGAGGTGACCGAGGCCTACGGCGTCGGCGCCGACGAGCCGGGCTCCCTGACCCGCCGGGCCGTCGTGGTCGTCGACCCGGAGGGGACGGTCCGGTACGCCTGGGCCGCCGAGTCCAGTGATGACCTCCCGGACGTCGACCGGGTGCGCGCCGCGGTCGAGGGCGTCGGCGGCGGGGAGATGGCGCTGGCCCGCTACCGGGTGGGACACGCCCACTACGTCGAGGGGCGGCGCGCGTTCAGCAGCGCGATGGGGGGGTTCGAGGACCGCGAGTGGCTGCTGGCGAAACACGACTTCGCGCAGGCGGAAGGGGAGTTCGGCGAGGCCGCCGACCAGTTCGACACCGCCGCCCGCTTCGCCGGGAGCGACGACCACCGGACACACTACGAGCGCGCCGGGCGGAAAGCCGAGGAGCTCAGCCGGGCCGCGGAGTGGCTCGCCCGGTCGGCCGGCGCCTTCGCCAGCGGGGAGGGCCGGGAGGGCGAACAGCTCCGGACCGACGCCGAGACCCCGCTCGAAACCGCCCGCGAGGTCGCCGACCCGGTCCCGCCGGACGAGTTCCCTCCCGGGGACAGTGCCGGCAACGACGCCGCGGACGGGCGAGCCGGGGACGAGCCGGGAGCCGGCAGCCCACCGGAGCCCACCGGCGGACCCGGTGCGAGCGGGGAGGCCGACGGACCGGCGGCCCACGGCGAGCCCGCGGCTGGTTCCCCGGGCGGAGGTGCGTCCGCGCCGGGGACCGAGGCCGAGGCCGGGGGAGGATTCACCCGGAGCGCGAGCAGCGACGGGCGCGACGCGGCCGGCGGAAGCGACGAGGACGAGCGGCGGCCGGACGGGGACGACAGGATCGACGAGACGGAGCTGGAGGAGATCACCGCGGAGCTGGAAGAACAGAGCCGGGCGGGCGCCGGCGAGAGCGGCGACGGCGCCAGTGGGGGCAACGGCGGCGGGGCGGCTGGCGTCGAGGAGGGCGAGGTCGAACTCGACCTGACCGACCCGACCGGGGACGAGGACACGGAGTCGAGCCGGGCGGAGGGAGACGACACCGGACCGGACTCCGGGGACCCCGACTCGCCGTGACGGTCGACCGCCCCGACGGGCCTGTCGGACGGGCGCGGGCGTACTACCGGGCGCTCGACGGCGGCGACTACGACCTGCTCGCGGCCCTGCTCGCGCCCGGGTTCGTCCACGAGCGCCCGGACATGACCCTCGAGGGCCGCGACCGGTTCGTCCGGTTCATGCGCGAGGAGCGGCCCTCGACCGACACGACCCACCCCGTCGACGGCGTCTACCGGCGGGACAGCGGCGGCGTGACCGGGTCGGGCGAGGCCGACGCCGGCCCGGAGGTCGCCGTCCGCGGCCGGTTGCTGACCGCCGACGGGACGGAGCTCACCGGCTTCGTCGACGTGTTCAGCTTCGAGGACGGGCGGATGGTCCGCCTGCGGACCTACACCGACTGATACGGGACGGTGGCGTCCGGTTTCGCGACCGGCGCCGACCGCGCTCTTATTCGCGGTCGCCGGCACCGACCGCGCTCTCCCCGACGGGCTCGTGACCCTCGATGCGCTCCTGGCCCATGTAGGGGCGCAGCGCCTCGGGGACGGTGACGGTGCCGTCGGGGTTCTGGTAGTACTCGAGGATGGCCACCAGGACCCGCGGGACCGCGAGCCCGGAGCCGTTGAGGGTGTGGAGGTAGTCGGCGGACTCGTGGCGTTCCGGCCGGTAGCGCAGTCCGGCCCGCCGGGCCTGGAAGGCCTCGAAGTTCGAGACCGACGACACTTCCAGCCACCGGCCGCCGGCCGCGGGGCCGTCGGGCATGTCGTCGCCCGGCGCCCACACCTCGATGTCGTACTTCTTGGCCTGGGTGAAGCCCATGTCGCCGGTGCACATCGTCAGCACGCGGTAGGGCAGCCCGAGGCGTTGCAGGACCGCTTCGGCCTCCCCCAGCAGCCCCTCCAGGCGGTCGTAACTCTCCTCCGGGCGGACGAAGTTGACGAGTTCGACCTTGTTGAACTGGTGGACCCGGACGTACCCCCGCGTTTCGGTGCCGTGCTCGCCGGCCTCCCGCCGGAAGTTCGGCGAGACGGCCTGGTGTTTCAGCGGGAGGTCGTCGTCGAGCAGGATCTCGTCGCGATACATGTTGGTGACCGGCACCTCCGCCGTCGGGAGCAGCCAGAGGTCGTCGTCGTCGTAGTCGTCCCCGGGGCGGGCGCCGACGCGGTAGGCGTCCCCGGCGAACTTGGGCAGCTGACCGGTCCCGCGCATCGACGCCGAGTTCACGGGGACCGGCGGGAAGACGTCGGTGTACCCCTGCTCGCGGTGGATTTCGAGCATGAACTGCATCAGGGCGTACTCCAGGCGTGCGCCCTCGCCTTTGAGGAACTGGAAGCCGCCGCCGGCGACCTTCGCGCCGCGCTCGAAGTCCAGCACGTCGAGCTCCTCGCCGAGGTCGTAGTGGGGGACCACCGGGTCGGGCAGGTCGCGCAGGTCGTCGAACCCCTCGCGGTACCGCTCGACGTTGTCGGCCTCGCCGTCGCCGACCGGGGCGGAGTCGTGGGGGACGTTCGGCAGTTCGAGCAACAGCTCCTCCAGGCGCGATTCCAGCTCGTCGGCCTCCTCCTCGACCTCCTCGAGTTCCGCCTTCAGCTCCTGGGAGCGCTCGATGGCCGCCTGTGCCTGCTCCTCCTCGCCCTCGCGTTTGAGCTCGCCGATCCGCTCGGAGACCTCGTTGCGCTCCTGACGGAGGCCGTCGCCGCGGGCCTTCAGCTCCCGCCACCGCTCGTCGACCGTCAGGAGTTCGTCGAGGTCGACCCCGCTGACGCCTTTCTTCGCGATGGCGTCCCGGACCGTCTCGGGGTGCTCCCGGACGAACTGCCTGCTGAGCATGCCTCCGCTTCCGTGCCGCGGGGCAAAACCGTGTCGCTCCGGACCCGCACCGGTACCCCGTCGCTCCGGCTCCGCCCCCGGCGGCGTCCGGCACGGCGCTGGAACGCGGGTCGTCCCGCCGGGAGAACAGCGGCGTTTATACCCCCGGGCGACGACATCCCGGACACGGGAGATGGCGGCATCCGAACTGATACTGTTGACTGCCGGCATCATCGCGCTCGGCGTCGTCGCGCAGGTGCTCGCCAGCGCGTTCGAGGTGCCGAGCATCATCTTTTATCTGGCGGCCGGCATCGCGCTGGGGCCGGAGGGTGCGGCTCTGATCACCCCGGACTCGTTCGGCGACGCGCTGCCGGCCATCGTGGGGCTGGCGGTCGCCGTCATCGTCTTCGAGGGCGCCTTTCACCTCCGCCTCGACCGGATCCGGGAGGCTCCCGCGGCGACGGTTCGGCTGGTGACGCTGGGAGCGGCGATCGCCCTGGTCGGGACCGCCGTCGCCGTCCGGTTCGCGCTGGGCACCGGCTGGCCGCTGGCTTTCCTCATCGGGGCGTTGCTGGTGGCGACCGGCCCGACGGTGATCACGCCGATCCTCGACGTCGTGCCCGTCCGCGACCGGGTGGCAGCCGCCCTGGAAACGGAGGGGATCATCAACGACGTCAGCGCCGCCATCACGGCGGTCGTGGTGTTCGAGGTGCTCAATCCGGCGGCGAGCAGCACCGGCCTGCTCGCGGATTTCACCTCGCGGCTCGGGACCGGCGTCATCGTCGGGCTGGTCGTCGCCGGCGTCGTCTACTACATCCTCCGCTTTATCGACCTCTCGCCGGGCGACGCCCCCCGCAACGCCCGGCTGCTCGTGCTCGCGGGGGCACTCGTCGCGTACGCGGTCGCCAACGCCCAGCTCAGCGAGGCCGGCGTCGCCGCCGTCGCCACCGCGGGGGTGGTGCTGGGCAACGCAGACATCCCATACGAGGAAGAAGTTACCTCGTTCAAAGGCGACATCACGCTGCTGGTGCTCTCGTTCGTGTTCATCGCGCTGGCGGCGCTGTTGGATTTCGACGTGCTGGTCGACCTCGGGGTGCCCGGGCTGGCGGTCGTCGTCGCGGTTGCGGTGGTCATCCGCCCACTGCTGGTGTTCGTCTCGACGGTCGGCGGCCGGTTCACCACCCGCGAGCGGGTGTTCATGAGCGCCGTCGGCCCGCGGGGGATCATCCCGGCCTCGGTCGCGACCCTCTTCGCGGTCGAACTCCGCAACGAGGCAGCGGCGCTGCGCGAGGAAGCCGCGACGGTCGCCGACCCGGAGGCGGCGGAGCTACTGGCGGAGGCGGCCGCGCTCGGCAGCCAGGCCGACGTGCTCGTCGGAACCGTCTTTCTGGTGATCCTCGCGACCGTGGCATTCGAGGGCGGGCTCGCGCGCTACATTGCGGAGTATCTGGACGTGATACCGATGCGTGTCATCATCGTCGGGGGCGGGAAGACGGGCCGTGCGCTCGCTGACCGTCTCGAAGACCGGGGCGAGAACGTCGTCATCGTGGAAAACGACGAGGACGTCGTGGAACAGCGCCGCAACCAGGGGTACAAGGTCGAGTGGGGCGACGGCACCGACACCGAGGTGTTGCGCTCGGCCGGCGCGGAGAACGCCAAGGTGGTCGTCGCCGCGACCGGCAACGACGACGCGAACCTGCTGGTCGCCCAGCTCTCGAACTCCAGTTTCGACGTCGAGAAGGTCATCGCCAAGGTGAACAACCCCGACAACGTCGAGGCCTTCGAGGACCTGGGGGTCGCGAGCATCGACGCCGGGATGGCCAGCGCCTGGGCCATCGACAACCAGATCGAGCGGCCGGCGCTGGCCCAGTGGATGACCGGCGTGGGCCGGACGGGCGACGTCCAGGAGGTCGAGGTCACGAACGCCGAGTTCGGCGGCAAGCCGGTCAGCGAGGTCGGCCCGATGCTCCCCGAGAGCTGCCTGATCGCTCTGATCAGCCGGGACGGCGAAACCCACGTCCCGAACGCCGACTTCGTCGTCGAGGTCGGCGACAAACTCACCCTGCTGGGCAAGCGCGACCCCGTCCGGGAGGGGATGCGGATGGTCGACCCCTGACCTGCCCCCGGCGTCGGGCTCGGTGCCGCCGGAGCCCGGGCGGGAACTGCGCCGGTCGACGCCGTATCCCGCAGGACCCGGAACGGTCGACGAGAGGTGGCCCGTTCTGCACCGACGGCAGCGGGAGCGGAGCGGCCTACAGTCGCGACACGGTGTGGATAACTACCTGTCCGTTCCGCCGGGAGGCCGGTATGGACACCACCGATTCCGGGCCGAGAAGGAGGTGACCGAGTGAGTCACCCGTCGCCGTCCCCGGGAGCGGCGTCGGCGAGCGCCGCCACGGGCGCTGGCTGCGTCGAGAGGTGGGTGTCCCGGAAGCCGGTCTCGAATTTCAGGCCGTAGCCGAGCAGCCGGTCGGCCCCGATGTGAGCGGCCCACACCGCGGCGACGAGTACCGGGAGCCGGGGGTCGACCGCGGTGCCGCTTCGTGCCAGCGCGAGCGGAATGCCCGCGAGCGCGAGCGGGAGCGTGTACGTGTGCGCGAGGTTGTACGCCAGGCTCCCGGCCCGCGGGCCGCCGAGGTAGCCGAGCATCGAGAGGTCGGGTGCCAGCGCCAGCACCGCGAGCAGCCACAGCGGCCCCTCGAGTCCCAGGAAGACGCCGAGTGCGGCGGCGAGAGCCGCCAGCCCCTCGACGCGCAGGAACTGTCGTGGGTCCATGTCCCGTCCTTCGGACAGGCAGGTGTTAATTGTTAACGTGGCGAAAGGTTCTGCGTTCGGGCGACAGCGGCCACAGGGGGGATCCGCGAGCCGTGGTTCGCTTCGAGCCACTTATCCCCCCACGCGGCCAAGGGGAGGGAACATGGACGACGGGGCACTCGAAGTCGTCGAGTTCGCGCTGACCGCTGCCGTCTACACCGACGACCGGGAGCTGGAGCCCGACGACCTGCCGGCGGGATATCGGGAGGTCTTCTGGAGCGACGGCCGGATCGAGCGGCCGCTCTCGGCGACTGTCGAGACCGCCCGGGAGGCCACCGGCGTCGACGACCCCTGGGAGGCGGTCTCGGAGCTGATGTTCTCCGACTACGACGATTTCTCGGGGACGATATCCTTCACCGACCGCGAGATGGCCGAGCAGTGGTACCGCGAGCGGGTCGACGCCGACCGGCTCCGCGAGAACCCCGTCCTGGCCGCCCACTTCGCCGACGAGTTCGGCGCGGAGGTCTACGAGCAGGCCCGCGAGGAGAACCGGCCGGCCCGGGCCGACCGCCCCTTCATCGACGACCTGCTCGCGGAGTACTTCGAGGACGAGGAGGAAGAGGAGATGCTCGACCTCGTGGACGTGCGAGCCCCCGAGGAGATCGAGATGACGCTCGACGACATCGTTCTCACCGAGGACCAGGAGGGCGAGATCACGAAGATCGTCAAGGCCATCGAACACCGCGAGTACCTCGCGGGGATCGGCCTCCGGGAGATCGGGAAACTCCTCTTCGTGGGGCCACCCGGCACCGGCAAGACCTCGGTCGCGCGGGCGCTGGGCGGGAAGCTCGGCCTCCCGGTCGTCGAGGTGAAGCTGTCGATGATCACCAGCCAGTACCTCGGCGAGACCGCCAAGAACGTCGAGAAGACCTTCGAGGTCGCCAAGCGACTCGCCCCCTGCATCCTCTTCATCGACGAGTTCGACTTCGTCGCGAAGACCCGCGCCTCCGACGAGCACGCCGCGATCAAACGAGCCGTGAACACCCTGCTCAAGAGCATCGACGAGGTGAGCCTCGTCCAAGACGAGGTGCTGTTGATCGGCGCGACAAACCACCCCGACCAGCTCGACGCCGCGGCCTGGCGACGCTTCGACGAGATCGTCAACTTCCCCAAGCCCGACCGGCAGATGCGGGCAGACATCCTCAGAGTGGTGACCGCCGAGATGGAGATCGCCGACTTCGACCCCGAGGCCGTCGCGGAGATGACCGAGGGGCTGACCGGCAGCGACCTCCGGATGGTGCTCCGGGAGGCGGTGCTGGACGCGCTGACCGAGGAGCGGACCACGCTCACCCAGGAGGACTTGGAGGACGCCGTCGCCGAGTTCGAGGAACGGGATACACTGAAGAACCTCGACATGATCGAGGGCGACCACGACGCCCTGGTCGCCGGCGGCGACATCGAGAGCGGTGGCGGAAGCCACGACCACGCCCACGACGACTGAGCGGGTCGCACCCATCCACGGCTTTTTGCCCGCGGGGCTCCAGGGGAGTACCGATGGAGGTCACGCTACTGGGGGCCGGCGACACGACGGGGACGCCGACAGTCGGGTGTGACTGTGACACCTGCGAGCGGGCCGCCGAACGGGGCGTCGAGCGCACCCGCTTCTCGGTCCACGTCCGCAACGAGCGGACGGGCGAGACCCTGCTCATCGACCTCAGCCCGGACTTTCGCCACCAGCTCCTTCGGGAGGGGTTCGAGGCGCCGGATGCCGCGGTCGTCACCCACATCCACTTCGACCACCTCCACGGTGCGGGCAACGTCTTCCGCCTGACCCGCGAGCTCCCGACCCACGCGCCGGATTCGGTCGACCCGGTCACCGGCGAGAGCGTCGCCGAGACCGTCCGCGACCAGTACGACTACCTCGACGCCCTGGCCGTCCGCGGCGAGACGCCCTTCGAACCGTTCGAGGCAGCGGGGCTGGAGGTGACGCTGGTCCCGGTCGACCACCCGCCGCTTGACTGCTACGGCGTCCGGGTCGTCGACCCCGAGACGGGGGCGACCTTCGCGTTCTCCGGCGACACCACCTACGACATCTCGGCCGACTCCCGGGAGGTGCTCCGGGGCGCCGACCTGCTGTTTGCGGACGGTATCGTCCACCACGAGTTCACCGAACACCACCCGCGCGGCGGCGACGACCACGACGAGGACGACGTCCCCCGCACGTTCGGGACCAAACACATGACCATCCACGGTGCGAAGCGGCTGGCCGAGGACCTGAACGCCGACCGCTACCGGCTGGTCCACGTCTCGCATTTCGTCCCGGCCGACCGCGCCTTCGAGGACCCGCTGGCGGTCGACGGCGAACGCTACACCATCTGAGTCCTACCCGTACCGGTCCAGCCGGGACTGCCGGCGCTGCCGGCCCTCGGGGTCGGGCTCCCAGGGCGTCCGCGCCGCACGGAGCCCCTCGCGGTCGACGTCGGGCGGCTCGGCGGGCTCGTGGCCCGCACAGTCGGCCCCGCAGTCCCGGCCGGGGTCGACGACCCGCTCCTTCCAGGGGCAGTAGGGCAGGCCGTCCGCGTCGGGGCTCACGCGGGCACACGCCGGGGGTGCGGGCCGCCAGCCCTTCCCGTAGGCGCGCTCGGCGACCCGGCGGCGGGCCCGCGCCTTCGCGTCCGCGCCCGCGACCCGCACGTCCGTCCGCGCCCGCCCGCGCTCGAGGATCTCGATACCCGGCTCCTCGACGGGGAGCCGGTCGGGCTCGCGGACCACCTCGCGGGTGCCCGCGTCGGGGTCGAACTCCCAGACGCCCACGGCGTCGGGGATCCGGTTGAGGTGGGCACCGGTGACGTGGCTGGCCGTCGCGAGCACCACCCGGTCGAGCACGGCGAGGTGGACGTCCGTGAGCAGCTGGGTCTCCAGGGCGCCCGGCCGGTCGAGGTCGGGCTTGTTCTCGACGCCGACGAGCTCCCCGAACCAGTGCTCGGGGTAGCGGGCGGTCTGGCGGACGTAGGTCCGGCCGCCGCGGCGCTCGCGCTCGAAAAAGCCCCGGTCGACGGCGACCTCGACGGCCTCCTCGGCGCGGCCGGGGTGACAGTCGAAGGCGTCCTTCCAGAACCGGGCCCGGCCCGGTCCGACGTCGCTCTCGACGGCCGCAGGCGGGACCGGGTCGGGCGTGATAGCCGCCCGCGCCGCGAAGTCGGGGCCGGGTTCGACGAGCACGACGTCCATCACCCGGCGGCCGTGGACGCCGGTGCCGAGCTGGCGGGCGACCAGCCGGTCACCGTCCTCCAGGCGCGCACACAGCGACAGCTCGAACCCGAACTCGCGCACAGGGAAAGACTGGGGGCCGGCGGGGAAAAGCAGTACGCCCTGGCCGAGTTACTCCCCGACGCCCTCCTCGAGCTCGAAGGCGACCTCCACCTCGGCCTGGTACTCCCGTTCCGCCTGGTCCAGCTCGACGGCCTCGTTCTGGACGGATACCCACATCAGGTTGTCGAGCGTCGCCTCCGCGCGCTCGACCGCGTCGTCGACGGCACCTTCGAAGCTCTCGGAACTCTGTCCCACGAGCGTGATTTTCTTGAATACCATTGGTCTCGTCCACCGAGCGGTGGAGGTGAAAAAATGTTACTTGATAATATAAAACTACCGAACAGTGTGGCTCAGGCCTCGTCGTCGGCCCAGTCCCGCGAGCGTTCGACGGCCGCCCCCCAGCGCTCGTACCGGTCCTCGTACCCGCCGTCGGGGTCGAACTCGGCGTCGACCTGCCAGTTCGCCCGGAGTTCGTCGACGGTCTCCCAGTAGCCGACCGCCAGCCCGGCGGCGTAGGCGGCCCCGAGCGCGGTCGTCTCGTCGACCACCGGGCGGGCGATCGGGGTGTCGAGCACGTCGGCCTGGAGCTGGCAGAGGAAGTTGTTCTTGACCGCGCCGCCGTCCACCCGGAGCGCGTTCAACTGGAGGCCGGCGTCTGCCTCCATCGCGGCGGTCACGTCCCGGGTCCGGAAGGCGATCGCTTCCAGGGCGGCCCGGACGATGTGCTCGCGGCGGGTTCCCCGGGTGAGCCCGACCATCGTCCCCCGGGCGCGGCCGTCCCAGTGGGGGGCACCCAGCCCCGCGAACGCGGGCACGAAGTAGACTCCCTCCGTGGAGTCGACGCTGCGGGCGAGTTCGGCGGTCTCCCCCGGCGCGTCGACCAGGCCGACGTCCTGGAGCCACTCGATGGCCGCGCCGGTGACGAACACCGACCCCTCCAGAGCGTACTGCATCGGCTCGCCCGAGCGCTGGAAGGCCACTGTCGTCAGCAGGCCGTGGTCGCTCTCGACGGCCTCGCTTCCGGTGTTCAGCAGGACGAACGAACCGGTTCCGTAGGTGTTCTTGGCGTCGCCGGGCTCGAAACAGGTCTGGCCGAAGAGGGCTGCCTGCTGGTCACCCAGCGCTCCCGCCACCGGAACCTCGGCGCCCAGGAACCCCTCGGGGTCGGTGTGCCCGTAGTAGTCGCCGTCGCTGGAGGGGCGGACCTCGGGCAGGCAGGCCCGCGGGACCGAGAACTCCGCGAGCAGGTCGTCGTCCCACTCGCCGGCGTGGATGTCAAAGAGCATCGTCCGGGAGGCGTTGGTGACGTCGGTGACGTGGGCGCCGGTCAGCTTCCAGACCAGCCAGGAGTCGACCGTCCCGAACAGGACCTCCCCCGCCTGTGCCCGGTCGCGGACGTCGGCCGGACGGGTCCGCTCCAGCTTGATCGGGTCGGCGTTCTCGAGCAGCCACTCCAGCTTCGTCGCCGAGAAGTAGGGGTCCGGCTCCAGCCCCGTCGTCGCGCGGATCCACTCCGTTCGCCCCGCCGCCTCGAGTTCCTCGACCCGGTCGGTGGTGCGGCGGTCCTGCCAGACGATGGCGCGGTGGACCGGCTCGCCGGTCGCCCCGTCCCACAGGAGCGTCGTCTCGCGCTGGTTGGTGACGCCGATGGCCGCCAGCTGGTCGGGGACGAGGTCGGCTGCCGCCAGCGCCTCCCGGATGGTCGCCGTCGTGTTCTCCCAGATCTCGACGGGGTCGTGCTCGACCCAGCCGGGCTCCGGGTAGTACTGCTCGTGGCGCTCGTAGGCGTTCGCGACCACCTGTCCCCTGCGGTCGAAGACCATGAAGCGGGTCCCGGTGGTCCCCTGGTCGATGGCCCCGACGTAGGTCCCGTCCCCGCCCGTGTCCGCGATCCCGTTGCCGTCTCCGCCCGTTGGCTCCCCGGTCATGTGCGCGTGCGCTGCGTGCGGTTTCGTGACACGGTCTCTCTACCGGGCAGGTGGCGGGCACCCACATAAGCGTTGACGGTCCTGCACTCAGGCCCTCTCCGGACGTGTCCCTGCGGCCGGCCGAGTCCGGAACAGCAGGTTTATAGCCGCCAGGGGGGTACAGATAGCAAGACTGTCCTTCGATGTCAGCGAACAATCAACCGGAGGTGAACATCGGGCTCGTCGGCCACGTCGACCACGGGAAGACGACCCTGGTCCAGGCACTGAGCGGCGAGTGGACCGACCAGCACTCCGAGGAGATGAAACGCGGGATCTCCATCCGGCTGGGCTACGCGGACGCCACGCTGCGTGAGTGTCCGGGGCTCGACGAACCCGAACGGTACACCGTCGAGGAGGAGTGTCCGGACGGCTCGGCCAGCGAACCGCTCCGGACCGTCTCCTTCGTGGACGCGCCGGGTCACGAGACGCTGATGGCGACGATGCTGTCGGGCGCCGCCATCATGGACGGCGCGGTGCTCGTGGTCTCCGCCAGCGAGCCCGTCCCCCAGGCACAGACCGAGGAACACCTGATGGCGCTGGACATCATCGGGATCGACAACATCGTCGTCGCCCAGAACAAGATCGACCTGGTCGACCGCGAGCAGGCCCAGGAGAGCTACGAGCAGATCCAGGAGTTCGTCTCGGGGACCGTCGCCGAGGACGCCCCCATCGTGCCGGTCAGCGCCCAGCAGGGCGTGAACATGGACCTGCTCATCCAGGCCATCGAGGAGGAGATCCCCACGCCCGACCGCGACCCCGACGCGGACGCGGAGCTGCTGGTCGCCCGCAGTTTCGACATCAACCGCCCGGGGACGACCTGGGACGGACTGGCCGGCGGCGTCCTCGGCGGGTCGCTGGTCCAGGGCGAACTCGAGGCCGGCGACGAGGTCGAGTTGCGCCCGGGCCGGGAAGTCGAGGAGGGCGGCCAGACGGAGTGGCAGCCCGTCCAGACCACGGCCCGGTCGCTGCAGGCCGGCGGCGAGACCGTCGATTCGGCGACGCCGGGTGGGCTGCTCGGCGTCGGCACCGGTCTCGACCCCTCAGTCACCAAGGGCGACGCCCTGGCCGGCCAGGTCGCCGGCCCGCCCGGCACCCTGCCGCCGGTCCACCAGCAGTTCACCATGGACGTGGACCTGCTCGACCGGATCGTCGGCGAGGAGGCCGGCGAGGTCGAGGAGATATCGACGGGCGAGCCGCTGATGCTCACCGTCGGCACCGCCACCACCGTCGGCTCGGTCACCAGCGCCCGCGGGGGCGAGTGCGAGGTCGCGCTCAAACGCCCCGTCTGCGCCCGCCCGGGCGTCGGGATCGCCATCAACCGCCGGGTCGGCGCCCGCTGGCGGCTCATCGGCTACGGGACCCTCCAGTGACGACCGCCGTCCTCGACACCAACGCGCTCATGATGCCCGTCGAGTGCGACGTCCGGGTGTTCGAGGAACTGGACCGGCTGCTCGACGCGCCGGAGCCGGTTGTCCCCGCGGCCGTGGTCGCGGAACTAGAGAAACTCGCGGCGGGTGCGGGACAGGAGGCCACGGCCGCGAGCGTCGGGCTGGACCTGGCCGAACGCTGTACCGTCCGGGAGACCGACGCCGACTACGCCGACGACGCGGTGCTGGAGCTGGCCCGCGAGGGCGGGCACGCGGTCACGAACGACGGACCCCTGCGCGAGCGCCTGCGCGAGGCGGGCGTTCCAGTAATTTGTTTACGGGGCCGGAACAAACTCGCCATCATCTGAACATGTACAAACGGGTTAGACTACGCGATACGGTCGAGGTACCACCGGAGGACCTGGCGGACGTGACGCCGGGCCTCGTGAAGCGACTGCTGCAGGACAAACTCGAGGGGCGGATGGACGAGGATGTCGGGAGCGTGGTCTCGGTGATCGAGGTTCACGACATCGGCGAGGGGGCGGTCGTCCCCAACCAGCCCGGCGTCTACTACGAGGCCGAGTTCGACGCCCTGACCTTCGACCCCGACATGCAGGAGGTCGTCGACGGCGAGGTCGTCGAGACGGTCGACTTCGGTGCCTTCGTGGGGATCGGCCCCGTCGACGGCCTGCTGCACGTCTCCCAGATCTCCGACGAGTATCTGGCCTACGACGGGGAGAACGACCAGCTCGCCTCCCGGGAGTCCAACCGCACGCTCGGGACCGGCGACGCCGTCCGGGCCCGGATCGTCACCAAGAGCATCGACGAGCGCAACCCCCGGGACTCGAAGATCGGCCTGACCGCCAAACAGGTCGGGCTGGGCAAACACGGCTGGCTCGACGAGGACCACAAGGAGCGGGAGAAGGCCGAGGCCGGCGCCGAGGCGGGTGAGGACTGATGGCCGACCGCGTGGTCTGCCGGGAGTGTCACCGGGTCCAGGAGAACGTCGAGGTCGAGGCCTGCCAGTCCTGTGGCTCGACGTCGCTGACCGAGGACTGGGCGGGCTACGTCGTCATCACCCACCCCGAAGAGAGCCGGATCGCCGAGGAGATGGAGGTCACCGAACCCGGCGCCTACGCCCTGAAGGTGCGGTAGCGTGGTGGTCGTCGAACTCCAGCCGGCGCTTCGCTCCGAACTCAAGGAGCCGATGGGCCGGATATACACCGACGCCGACGAGCTGCTCGCCGAGGCCGGCACGCCGGTCGTGGCGGTCGGCGACATGGTCACCTACCACCTGCTGGAGGCGGGCCACACCCCCGCCGTCGCGCTGGTCGACGAGCGCACCGAGCGCGAGGCCGTCGACGAGCGCGTCCGGGAAGCGCTGGACGCGGCCGAGTTCGACCGCGAGCGCCGCGTCGAGAACCCCGCGGCGACCCTGACTGCCGACCTCCTGGAGGCGCTCGACGGGGCCATCGGGAGTCAGGAAACGACCCTGCTCGACGTCGACGGCGAGGAGGACCTGGCGGCGCTGCCGGCGATCCTCGCGGCCCCCGACGGCGCGAGCGTCGTCTACGGTCAGCCCGGCGAGGGGATGGTTCTCGTGACCGTCGACAGCGAGGCGCGGGAGGGTGCGCGGGCAATCCTGGCGCAGATGGACGGCGACCCCGAGAGACTGTTCGAGATCCTGGGCGCGTAGCCGGCTCGAACTCCGGACCCCCGTTCCGGTCTGTTCCGGTCCGCTTCTTCCCCCGACCGCTACTCCACCGCAGCGACGCCTCGAAGCGTCGTCACGAACAGACGTCCCGCACCGAGTGCCGGCGAGTACTCGACCCGAGGGTCCGCCAGGGAGAGGGTATCGAGGCGCTCGCCGTCGCCGGAGATGGCGGTCACCCCCTCGCTCGCGACCGCGTACAGCACGTCCCCGGCAGCGACCGGGGCAAACGTCGACGAGGGGAGCGGGGCTGCCCACTCGAGGCTCCCCTCGGCCGCGTCGAACGCGAACAGCCCGGAGGGCTCGTCGCCGGCGTCGCCGATGCCGGCGGCACAGACCAGCCCGTCGACGACTATCGGGTGCCCGTACAGCGTCCCGTACCCGTCCTCGAGCCCGAGCTCCTCGCGGAGTCGCTCGAGCGTTTCGGGGTCTGCGTCTCGAAGGACCACCTCCAGCCCGCCCTCGGCTCCGGGCGGGAACGACCGCCAGCGCTCGCCGCCCCCGGCCTCGGCGGCGACGAGCGGGGCGAAGTCCTGCTGTAATAAATACTGCACCCCGCCGGCCGCGTAGACCCCGCCGTCGACCACGGTCGGCGGGGCCAACGATACCGGCCTGTTCGTGGCGAAGCTAGTCGGAAGGTCGGAAAGCGGAGTCCGCAGACGGATGTCGCCGTCGGTGGTCTCGCGGGCGACGAACGCTCGTCCGTCGCGGCGGTCGAACGTCCAGACGGCTCCGTCGGCGACGCTCAGTCCCGGCCATCCCGGCTCCGGCGGGGTCGCCCCGACGGCCCACCGTTCGGTGCCGTCGCCGGCGTCGAACGCGCGGAGGGTCGCCCCCTCTTGGCCGCTCTCGCGCACGTAGACCGTCCCGTCGGCCACCAGCGGCTGCCCGGAGAGAAACGGGAGCCCGAGGTCCAGCCGGTCCTGCTCCTCGCCGGTGGCCGGGTCGTAGACTGCCAGCCCCAGGCCGTCGTTTATCGAGGCGGGGACGTACAGCCGGCCGTCGTCGACCTCGGGTGCGAACCAGTTGAGTGCGGTGCCGTCCGGAACGGGCGGCTCGACGGACCAGGCGACAGAGCCGTCCTCCGGGTCGGCAGCGACGACCCGGACCGTCAGGTCGGGCTCCCGGAGGCCGCGGTACCCGTGGGTCCAGACCGCGTACTCCCCGGCCAGGACCGGCCAGGACGCTTCACCCTGGATCACCTCGTCCTCCAGGTCGGCCTCATGGAACTCCTCGACGAGGTCCCGGCTCGTCACCCGCCAGGCGACCGACAGCGACTCGCCGGGTCCGGCCGACGCCGAGCGGACGCCGGTGCGTGCCGGGTCACCGCGGAACGTCGACCACCCCGACGCGGAACTGCCGCCCCCGAGTACATCCTCGAGCGCCCCGCAGCCGGCCACCACCGCCGCCCCCGTTGCTGCCCCGGTACGGAGAAGGTCTCTCCGGTGCATGTTCGGGGGATCCACGGTGCCGTATATAAAGGCTACCGCCGCAGGGCGAGCACGTACCGCGTCAGCGACCGGTGGACCGGGCGCTGGAAGGCGGCCTCGGTGGTCCAGCCCGCGCCGCTCGCAGTCCGGGCCCAGGGTCGGTCCCCGACCACGACACACCGCGGGGCGACCCGGCGGGCCTCCCGAAGCGCCTCGCTCATCAGGTCCCCGAGGTTCCCCTCGATCTTCGACTGGCGGCCGTAGGGGGCGTCGAAGACGACGGCGTCGACCGCACCGTCAGCGACCGGCAGGCGGCGGGCGTCGCCGCGGGCGACGCCCCAGTTGACGGCGGGGGCGTCAGTGTCTGGACCGCCGAGCGCGGCCGCGAGGTTCTCCCGGCTTCCCTCGACCATCTTCGCCTGCACGTCCACCCCGAGGACGTCCGCGCCGACGAGGCCGGCCTCGACGAGGATCCCCCCGGTCCCGCACATCGGGTCCAGGACCGTCGCGTCCGGGCGTGCGCCGGCGACGTTCACCAGAGCGCGCGCGAGGTGAGGATCCATGCTGCCGGGCTGGAAGAAGGGACGGTCGGTCGGGTCGGCGCCGAAGTCGCGGTCGGCCTCGACGGCCAGCCAGCCGACCGCACAGACGCCTTCACCGCCCGACTCTTCGGAGAAGAGTACCCGGAGGGTGTGGTCCGGGTCTTCCAGGTCGACGGCGAAGCCGCGGTCGACGAGCACCTGGCCGAGTTCGCGCTCGACGTGCTGGGTGTCGATACCCGTGGTGCCGCGGACGTCCTCGGCGCGGACCGCGACCGTGCCGGTCCGCTGGACGGTCGTCGCCTCCAGCAGGGCGCGGGCACTCGCGACGTCGGCGTCGGTCCGGCCGAGCAGTTCGTCCGCCCGCCGGGTGAAGGCGAGCTGGCGGAGCCGGTCGGTGACGCCGCGGGCGGTCGCCAGCCCCGGCGCGAGCCGGGTGACGTCGCTCGCGGCGCTGCGGGCCTCGAAGACCGCGAAGTCGTCGTCCTGCCCGCCCAGTTCCAGCAGGTACACACCGACCGTGACCGCCACAGCGTCAAGAGCACACCGGTCGGCGGCGCCCGCCGCGTAGCCTCGCCTGTCCCCTCGCCCCCGACTGGTCGGCTCCGCGACGGGTCCGGCCGGTGAGGGGGTTTGTCCGGGCCACGAACCTTTATAAGGTTTAAATACGACGCTTAAACCGAGACATGGTTGACCCCAAGGAAACCATCAACATCGAAAACGTCGTCGCCTCGACGGGGATCGGGCAGGAGCTCGACCTCCAGAGCGTGGCGATGGACCTGGAAGGGGCGGACTACGACCCGGAGCAGTTCCCGGGGCTCGTCTACCGGACACAGCAGCCCAAGTCGGCGGCGCTCATCTTCCGTTCCGGCAAGATCGTCTGCACGGGGGCAAAGAGCACGGACGACGTCCACCAGAGTCTGCGGATCGTCTTCGACAAACTCCGGGACCTGAACATCCAGGTGGAGGACGACCCGGAGATCATCGTCCAGAACATCGTCACCTCCGCGGACCTGGGGCGGAATCTGAATCTCAACGCCATCGCCATCGGGCTGGGGCTGGAGAACATCGAGTACGAGCCCGAGCAGTTCCCCGGCCTCGTGTACCGGCTCGACGAGCCCGACGTGGTGGCGCTTCTGTTCGGGTCGGGGAAGCTCGTGATCACCGGCGGAAAACAGCCCGAGGACGCCGAGGAGGCTGTCGACAAGATCGTCTCCCGGCTGGAGGACCTGGGCCTGCTGGAGTGAGCGAGCGGCCTCCGACCCCGTACCGGTCGGCCGGGCAACGCGAATAGCAGGCTACAAACCGCCGGCGGCCGAAGCCAGCGTATGCTGCTCCAGCTGGTCCCGAGCGGGCTCGTGCCGCTGCTCGTGACCTTCCTGGTCGCGTGGGTGTTCTACGCTCTCACGCTGCATCTCGCGGCCACCTTCTACATCGGCGAAGTGCCGAGCCAGCGGGCCGCCTACGCCGCGCTCATCCCGGCGGCTACCAGCATCCTGCTCGGCCAGTACGGCCAGACCGGCATCGGCCCGCTGACGGCGTCGACGGCAGCCGGGCTCGCCATCCTGGTGACGCTGGTCGCCGACGCGGTCTCGATCAGCTTCGTCTACCGGCTGAAGTGGCGGTCGACGGCGCCGCTCGTGTTGCTTCACTTCGCCTTCGCCGCCGTCCTGGGCGTGGCGCTGAACAACCTCTTCGGGTTCGTGTGAGTGCCGTGGCACGGCCGCCGGAGATGTCGGAGTGTCAGCCGGCCAGCTGGACCGCCAGCCCGTACGCACCCGCCGCGGCGGCCGTCCCGACCCCCAAGAGGGCGACGTTCGCGGCCCGGTTGCTCGCCCGCGTGACGCCGACGGAGACGTGCCGGTCCGAGAGCGGCCAGAAGGGGGTGACGCCCATCGGCGTGAGCGCGTCGGCGGCGATGTGCGAGCAGGTGGTCAGGAAGCCGACGAGGAAGCCGAGCACGCCGACCCCCAGCGCCGTCGCGGGGTCCTCGGCCAGAGAGGCAAGGTCCGTCGAGACCGCGGCCGGGTCACCGGCGGTCGCGAAGGTCACCCCGGCACCGCCGACGACGACGCCGACCAGCAGCGCGAAGCCGACGGTGTGGGTGGGACCGCGGTGCTTGAGTCCGGGGATCCGGGTGTCCCAGTCGGGCACCATCGCCAGCGCGAGTACGACCCCGCCGGCCAGCAGGGCGAGGGTCGGATACCCCAGCACGGCGACCAGGAAACAGACGGGGGCGTAGACCAGAAGCGCCGCGCCGTAGTGGCCGTCCCGGTACATCAGTAGCTCACCCGGTAGGCGAGGTCGCCGTCGGACTCCCCGGAGCCCCCGGCGCCATCGGCTGCCCCGTCGACCGGCTCGACGGCCTCGGCAGTGCGTAGCCGGATCCGCCGTTCCTGTTTCGTCCGGACGGGAAAGTCGTAGTGCTCGGCCTCGTAGTCGAGCGTCTCGCCGGCGTCGCGGCGGTCGGCGACGAACTCCCGGTGGGCCGCGAGCCGGCGGTCGACCACCCGCTCCGAGAGGTCGGGCACCTCGCCGGCCCGGCCGGTGAACGCGTCGAGGAAGGCGCCGTCGAGTTCGTACCCCACCGAGTCGCGGCCGGCGACCATCGCCGCCAGCGTCGTCGTTCCGGTCCCCCAGAAGGGGTCGAGCACCCGGTCGCCGTACACCGAGAACATATTTATCAGGCGGTAGGGGACCGCGAAGGGGAAGGCGGCAGCGCGGTCCCGGCGGCCGTCGCCGGACAAGTCCTGAAGCCGTCCGCGCACGTCCGTCCAGACGTCCGAGAACCAGCGGTTGCGCTCCTCCCAGAAGTAGGCGGACTCGTAGCGGCGGTCGTCGCCGGGCGGGAAGGAGCGCCGGGCGCCCTTCCGGAGGACGAGGACGTGCTCGTGCTCCAGGGTGACGTAGGCGTTGGGCGGGACCATCCCCGAGCCCATGAACTTCGCGGTGCTGTTGGCGGGCTTGCGCCAGAGGATTTCGGGCAGGGGGTCGAAGCCCAGACCCACGAAGGTATCGAGGACCCGGCTGTGATTCGGGTAGACCCGGAAGCGTTCGAGCGTCCGGGTGGCGTCGCCGACGTTGACGCAGGCGACCCCGCCCGGCCGGAGGACGCGGGCCAGTTCCGCCCAGACGTCGTCGAGGACGGCGTGCATCGCCTCGAAGGCCGCCTCGCCGTCGCCGGCGGCCAGCGCGTCGGCTGCGTCGGCCGAGAGGTCGGCGAAGAGGTCGTCCCACAGCTCGACCATCGGGTACGGCGGCGAGGTGACGACGAGGTCGACGCTCCCGTCAGGGAGGTCGAGGTCGCGGGCGTCGGCGGCGTGGACCTCGTGGGTCGTCTTCATCTACTCGACCAGCCGCTCGATCTCGGTGACGAGCACGTCGCTCGCCCCCGCTTCCTTGAGGTCCGCGATGGTCTCGAAGACCCGCTCTTCCTCGACGACGGCGTGGACGGCGACCGCGTCGCTGCCCGCGATGTCCATCACCGTCGGGCCGCCCATCCCCGGCAGCACTTCCTTCACCGCCTCGAGGTCGCTCCCGTCGACGTTCATCATCAGATAGCGGCGGTCCTCCGCGGCGAGTACCGAGCCGAGCGCGGTGGTCACCTGCTCGACCTTGGGGTCCCCGGCTGTCTCCGGGCGGGCAAAGAGGCGGACCGAGGACTCGAGCACCTCGTCGACGACGGCCAGGCGGTTCATCCGCAGCGTCGTGCCCGTGGAGGTGATGTCGACGATGGCGTCGGCGATGTCGACGTGCGGGGTGAGTTCGGTCGCGCCCGACACCTCGACGATGTCCACGTCGACCCCGAGGTCGTCGAAGTAGGCGCGGGTAATGCTGGGGAACTCGGTGGCGACGGTCCCGCCAGCGAGGTCGCCCGGCTCGGAGACCGGGCCGTCTTCCGGCGTCGCGAGAACCAGCCGGCAGGCCCCGAACTCCAGGTCCAGCAGGTCCACGAGGTCGACGCCGGACTCCCGGACCTGGTCCAGCCCCGTGAGCCCGACGTCGGCGGCGCCGTCGGCGACGTACTCGGGGATGTCGGACGCGCGGGCGAAGAGGACCGTCACGTCGGGGTCGACGGTGTCGGCGTAGAGCTTGCGGTCGGCCCCGTCGACCAGGTGCAGGCCCGCCCGCTCCAGCAGGTCGACCGCCGGGTCGTGCAGGCGGCCCTTGTTGGGGACGGCGATGCGCATACCCTCCCTGGCAGGTCCCGCGAGTAGTGTCTTTCCCCTCCGGGCTCGGTCTAGTACGCAGTCGTGCTGTCGGGGATACTGGGACCAGCAAGAAAGCCCCGGGCGTCTGGACTCGGGAGCACCGGCAGACTCACTCTGTTCGTCTGCCGAGCCTCCGCTCGCTGCGCTCGCGGAGACCTCGCTGCGGTCCTCGGCTCACTCCGTTCGCCTGCGGTCTCTGCTCGCGGGCCTTCGGCCCGCTCGCATGGTCCAAGGGACCGACGGTCCCTCGCTACTTGCGTCAGCCGCCATCGTCCAGACGCCCGCCCCTTTCAGTCCCGCCCTCGCCCTCGCGCCGGCGGACGGTCCCGCCGCTGAGACCGTCCCAGACGACCCGGTAGCCCAGCCGCGAGAGGGCCGCGCTCGCGTCGTCGACGCCGCACTCGGCCAGCACCGCCTCCGCCTCCGAGAGGGTCATCCCCGCCTCGACCCGGTCGGCGAGCTCTCCGAGGACGGCGGGCCGGACCAGCGTCCGGCCGACGCGCTCGTGGTCCGGGAAGGATTTGTCCTCGACGACCCGCTCGCTGACGCCGTACTCGGTGGCGAGGTCGGCGATGGTCACGACATCGGCGTCCGGGCGCAGTTCGTCGGGGAGGCCCGCAGCAGCTTCGGCGGCCAGTTCGTCCTCGTAATCCCGGAGGGCGTCCCGGACGTGCTTCACGCGCACGGAGCCCGAGTAGGGGATGGCGCGGTGGTCGCGAGCCTCGATTTCCTCGCCGACCCCCAGGCTCTCGTCGACGGCCACGAGTATCTCCACGTCCTCGATGGCCTCGAGCCGGGCGAGCTTCTTCGCGACGTACTCGGGGGTCCAGAAGCCCATGACCTCGAAGTAGACCCGGAAGTCGCCGTGTCGGTAGTCGAAGGCGAAGTCGGGGATGACGACGTGTTCGCCGGCCGCGACCGCGTCGGGCTCGCGGACCAGCGCCCAGTCCAACTCCAGCGAGGAAAAGCGGGCGGCGAAGTCGGCCTCGACGCCGCTGTCGTAGCTCACCTCGGTGACGGGGTCGGACTCGGGCACCGACACGTCCGCGTCCGTGAGGACGAGTTCCCGCTCGGTGCCGCGGTCGTCGACGGTCGCCCGGAGCTCCCACTCGCGGGTCGCGGCGACGGAGCGCAGCAGGCGGGCGAAGCGGGTGCCGTACCGGCGGGTCGACCGGAAGAGGGCGTCCGGCCCGGTCACCACCACCTCGCGGTCGGTATCGGCGACCCGCCGGCGCTCGCCCTCGGGGAGCCGGCGGACCTCGTACATCAGCCGGAGCCGCTTGACCGCCGAGACCACCCGCCGGGGGTCACTCGAGCGCACCCGGACCTCGGTCGCGTCGAACAGCGCGGTCTGGGCCAGCGAGAGGTTGTACTGGTCGACCAGCACCGCCGGCTCCCAGGCCCGGCCGAGGTCCGCGAGCACCTGCCGGTCCTCGAGGTCGGCGTACAGCGACTCTTCGAACTCCTCGGGTGTCGCGTCGAGGCCCTCGGCGGCGTCCGCGAGCGCCGCCTCCCGCTCGGCGTCGGTGACGACGCCGGCCCGCTCGCCGGCCTCGAAGGTCGCCCGGCGGGCCCGGCGCGGGTCGACCGGGGCGCGGGTCTCGAAGGCCGCCTCCCGCTCCAGCAGCTTCGCGAACCCCCGGACGAGCTTGAAGTCGTCGCTGTCGCGCTCGATGTCCCGGAGCGCCCCCTTCAGTGTCCTGCGCTGCTCGCCGACGTGGCCCTGGTAGCAGCCGAGGACGCGGGCCGCGAGTGTCGTCTCGTCCTCGCCGGCAAACTGCGGGTGGTAGCCGCCGCCGGCCCGCGAGACGCGCAGGAGCTCCTTCGTGAGCACGGCCGCCCCTCGGCGGGCCAGCGACAAAAGGACGGCGCGGCGCTCGTTGCCGGCGGCTCCCGGGGTGGCGGGAACGGAAATGGGGGTGGAAGGGGGGAAACGGGGGGACAGGTGGGGTGGTGGGAGTTCGCGGCGGACAGTCAGCCCCCGTGGCGAGGGGTGCCGGGTGGGTGGCGGCCGGGGTGCCACGTGACGTGACTGGGGGTCGGGGGGTCGGTCGACGCGGCCGAACCGCGCCGGCGCTCCCGTCGGATCCGGCGGGTGAACCGCACACCGTGCGTGCCGGCACCCACGCTGTCCGCACCCACGGCTAGTGACTACACCGTCATTATCTCACGTTCTACCCGCTTGACCGCCGGCAGCGTCGTGGAACGTGTCCTGGTCTGATACGCAAGGGACGGGAGATCCATCGAAGGGTGAGATATAACCGTCACCTGGCCGTGGTGTATGTCGAGAACTGACATGGGACACGACGAACTCGCGGGGTCGACACTCCGGGAGACCGTCCGAAAGCGCGCAGACGTCCTGGAGAGCCTCCGCGACGAGGTAGCCGGCAAGCCGGCCCTGGTCGAGCGACTCGGCGTCTCGCGGTCGACGGTCGACCGTGCGGTCGACGACCTGGTCGGAGCCGGGCTGGTCCGGCGTGTCGACAGCGAGTACCGTATGACGCCCCAGGGACGGATGGCGCTCGACATCCACGAGGAGTACGTTGAGCTGACCGACGCACTCGGGGAGGCGGCTCCCGTCCTCGACGCGCTCCCGGCAGGTGCGCCCTTCCCCCGCTCGATGGTCGAGACCGGAACCGTCCGTCTCGCCCAGCCCCACGCTCCGGAGAGCGCCATCACCGAGGCCCTCGACGCCCTGGAGTCCGCCGAGCGGCTGCGGGTGTTCTCGCCGGTCGTCAAGTCCAGCTACGTCCGGCCGGTCGCCGAGGAGGTCGTCGGACGCGGACTCGACGTCGACCTCATCCTCGGGGCGGAGGCCAGCGAGTCGCTGGTCGCGCTGGCCGAGGTGACCGACGCCGTCGAAGACCTGGTCGATGCCCCCTCCTTCACCCTTCACCGGACCGACCGCGACCTGCCCTTTCTGCTGTATCTCCTGCTCGGCGGCGAGAGCGACGCCACCGGTATCACCGTCCACGAGGAGGGCGGGATCGTCGGCTCGGTCACTACCCGCGACGAGGCCGCCGTCTCCTGGGCCCGCGGGCTCTACGAGGACGTCGCGGCCGACGCTGAGGCGGTCGCTTCGTCGTCACTCGAGTTCTGACCCCGGCTCCCGTCCGTGGACCGGCCACCGGAGTGGACGTCCTGCCGCGGGCTGCTGGCTCGGCCACATTGGTTCGTCGCTGTGCCGTGGCCCGTCGCGCTTCGCCGTCGGGTCGAAGTCCGTGCCGTCGTCGGCTCATCTTCGTTTCGTCCCGCGCCGACCGTCGACAGATAAATAAGGTTCATCGCGAAACTGGGAGAGGTACGGTGTCCTGTCGTGGACGACAGAATCTCGCTGCCGTCGCCGGAGGAGGTCGCAGACCTGCGGCTCCCCGAGACCGCTCGCGAGGTGGTCGGGGTCTACGACCGGCGGGTCGGCGACCGGCCCCGGTACCTCTGGAAGTGGCTCTACGAGGTGTTCCCCCGGTACCGGCTCTCGTCGGTCCCCGACCGCCACAGCGGGACCGTCCGTGAGGGAAAACTCCTGTTGACGGTTTACTACACGCTACTCGACGACCTCGCCGACCTCCACGGTGACCGGGCCACGTTCCTCGAAGCCCGCAAACTCGCGCTCCCGCGTGCACGTGTCGACGACACTGCCGGCGTCGACACCGACTACCTGGCACTGGCCCGGCTGGTGTGGGAGGCCGTCGAGGAGACCCTCGGGGCGGCCCCCCGGGCCGACGAGTTCGAGTCGACGTTCCAGTTCGACCTCGAACAGGTGCTCAACGCGATGCACTACGGGATGCTCGTCAACGAGTGCCCGGCCGCGGCGACCGAGACCGGGACCGCGACCTACAGCGAGCACAACATGGCCCAGTTCAGCTACGCCGACCTCGATATCATGTTCTCCCCGGGCTTTTCGACTGCCGACCTCCGGCCGCTCAGGGAGGTGGTCTGGACGGCACAGCGGCTGGCCCGCATCGCGAACTGGGTCGCCACCTGGGAGCGCGAGGTCGGCGAAGGCGACCCGACCTCCGGGGTCGTCGTGCACGCCCTCCAGGAGGGCGTCGTCGACCTGGCGGAACTCGAGGACCCGGCGGTCTCCGGTGACGTCCTCGTCGACCGCATCCGCGAGGCGGGGGTCGAACGGCACTTCCTCGAGGAGTGGGACCGCCTGTACGACCGGCTCCGCGAGCGCTCCCACGACACCGAGAGCGTCGACCTGGGCGCCTACGTCGCCGGCATGGACGAGATGCGGCAACTCTACCTCGACAACCGCGGCCGGATCTGACGGACGCGGTCGGATTCTCGCCTGGCGGGGCCGGGCCGTCAGTTGCGGCGGTTGGAGGGGGCGCGCTCGGGCGGGTCGGCCTCGACCCAGTTGGCCTCGTCAAGCACCACCCGCGAGATGGCCGCAGCCACCCGGCGGGCGGTCTCCTTGCGGCCGAAAAAGGAGACGTTGCCGAGCGAGGCGCTGACCGACCGGCTCACCTCCGCCGTCGGCAGCGACTCGTCGCCGACGACGTCCTCCACCTCGCGGGTGAGCCGCTCGGCGACCTCCTGGTGGGCGGTCGGCGCGAGCTGGCGGCCGGCGGGCAGCAGGTCGTAGGTGACCGCGTACCCCTCCTCGTAGGCCTCGACGGCGAAGAAGGGGACGCGCTCGCGCTGGGCGGCGGCGTAGCCCTCCTCGACCGCCTCGCGACCCTCGTACAGCGGGACCTCGGACGGTTCATACCCCTGTGTCACGCCTTCGGGTAGGGGACTCGGGCGTATGTAGTTGTTCCCGGGGCGGCACGGGGCATCCGCCCCCGACGCCGCCCGTCCGGCTACCGTCGACGGTCGGCCACCCGCTGCTCGGCCGTCTCCACCGTCACGAGTTCGTACAGCAGCGCCCGCTCGCCGTCGCCGGGCCGGAGCAGCCGGCCGAGCCGCTGGGTGAACTCCCGCTCGCTGCCGGAGCCGGCGAGCAGGACCCCCACGTTCGCGTCCGGGACGTCCACCCCCTCGTCGAGGACGTTCGCGGTGACGACCCGGGAGTAGGTGCCCGACCGGAACCGCTCGAGTATCTCGCGGCGCTCGTCGGTGCCCGTCTCGTGGGTGATCGCGGGGATCAGAAAGCGTTCGGAGACCCGGTAGACGAGGTCGGTCGAGGCGGTGAAGACGATGACCCGGTCCCCGCGGTGACGGTCCAGGAGGTCGGCGAGGCGGTCGACCTTGCGCCGGGCGGTCATGACCACCTCGCGGGCCCGCTGTTTGGCCAGCAGTGCCTCCCGGGCCCGCGGGTCCGTCCCCGACCGCTTCACGAGTTCCTGGTAGTCGCTGCCGCTCCGGAGCTGAATGTTCGACGACGCCAGGTAGTCGGTGAACGTCCCCTGGTACCGCTCGTAGCGTTCCCGTTCCCCGGGGGTGAGCTCGACCTCCAGACGCTTGATGTCGTAGGGAGCGAGGTGCTCGCCGGCCAGGTCCTCCGGCGACAGCCGGTAGACGACCGGCCCCAGAAGCTCCGCCACGGCCTCGTGGGCGCCGTCGGGGCGTTCGAAGGTGGCGGTCAGTCCCAGTCGGGCTGGCGCGGCCAGCAGGCGGGCGATGTCGCGGTAGCCCTCGCCGCCGAGGTGGTGGACTTCGTCGAAGACGACGAGCCCGAACCGGTCGCCCAGTTCGTCCGCGCGGAGGTACGCGGAGTCGTAGGTGGCGACGGTCACCTCCCCCACGCGCTGCTTGCCCCCGCCGAGCCGGCCGATGTCGGCGTCGAACTCCCGGGCGAGTTCCTCGTGCCACTGCTCCAGCAGGTCGATCGTGGGGACGACCACGAGCGCGGGCGCGCCGACGGCCGCGACTGCCGCGAGGCCGATGACGGTCTTGCCGCTGCCGGTCGGGAGTTCGACCACCCCGCGCCGGTCGGCGTCGGTCCACGCCTCGAGGGCGTCCCGCTGGTAGGGCCGGAGTTCGTAGGCCGACGCGAGGTCGAGGCCGGGCGAGTCCAGAACGCCGTCGTCGACGCTCACGCCGCGGTCCGCGAGGACACCCCGGAGTTCGGCGTACCGGTAGGCGGGCGCGCGGCCGGACCCCGAGCGCGGGTCCAGTTCGACACCCGGCAGGTCCGCGAGGACCTCCTCCGGTCCGTCGACCCGGACTGTTCCCTCCTCGAAGCGAAGCGTGACGTCGGCCACAGTGGAGGTGGGAGCGACGGGGGGAAAAGCCTGTCCGGCGACCGTCACGCTAACGGCATCCGCGCCCCAAGCGAGGGTAATGAGTGACTCCTCCGAGGCCGACGGCGAGGGCGAGGGGGTCGGCGACGGACCGCCCGACGAGCCGGCCGACCCACGAGCGGCGGCCGCCGAGGACGGTCGGGTCGGGGCCGACGACAGCGTGGCCTCCGGCAACGGCCCCGACGGCGGGAGCGAGCAGGAGGACGCCGAACTCGACGCGCTCCGCCGGGAGGTCGAGGAGAAGTACGACTTCGAGAACTTCGGACCCCGGGACATGGCGGAGATGAGCCAGCAGGAGTGGGAGGCGGCCTTCGACCCCGATACCTGGATCACCGGCGAGGAGCTGCTGGACCGGGTCGAGGCCGACGTCAAAAACCGGGTGGCGAGCCGGGACATCTTCGCCCGCGTCGAGCGGTTCGACGACCTGCTGATCGCCTACTCCGACAACGGCTACGCCGCGGTCTACCCCGACGGGAGCGTCGAGGGTCGGGGGACGGTGCTCCGGGACGTGAAGCCGGTCGTGGCGCTGTGCTCGATGGACTCCTACGAGGTGCCCGACGCCCCCGAGGAGGCCGTGCTGCCGGCACCCCAGGAGGTCCCCGAGTCCAGCGACGCGCTCGGCAACACCGTCCTCCAGGTCGTCGCGGGCGCACAGGTGCTCGCCGGGCTGGCGCTGTTCGTCGCCTCGCTGCTCTACGGCTTCGGTATCATCTCACAGCCGGGGACGACCTCGCAGTTCAGCAACCCGGCGCTTCTGTTCGTCGCCGCCCTGGGGTTTCTGGTGATCGGGGTCGCCCTCTTCGCCGTGGTCGCCAACGCCCGCCTCTCCGACAAGTACCGCGCCGAGGAGTTCCGCAACCGGCTGCGTGCGGTCGGGCTGGAAGACGGCGAGCGGCCGGACTTTCTCGACGAGCTCTCCGGCGTCGAAGGGGAGCTCCCCGAGGAACTGGTCCGGGAGGGCGGAGCCGACGACGCCGGGGAGGAACCGGCCGGCGAGGGGAGCGGCGACGAGCGTCCGGCGGGCTGACGGGAACCCCCAATACTGGGGGTGGACGCACGGCTCGACAGACCCGTCCGTAGCGGCCGGAAAGCGCCACCCGTTCCGGGTATTCGGTGGGTTTATACAATCACAGTCCTGACCCACGTCTGTACATGAACCGACGGGATTTCCTCCGGACGGCCGCCGCCGGTGCCGGCGGTTCCGCCGCTGCCGCCGGTGCCGCCGCCCCGGCAGCCGCCCAGGAGACGACGGGCGGTGGCGGCGGTGGCGGGGAGCCGGATTTCGGCGGGTGGCTGGACGACGTCGGGAATTTCAACGGCGTCGAGGACATGCGCGGGAACGACCAGGTCACCGTCCAAGTCGGGACGGAGGCCAACGGTGGTCCCTACGGGTACACTCCCGCTGCCGTTCACGTCGACGCCGGGACCACCATCCAGTTCGAGTGGACCGGCAATCAGGAACACAACGTCGTCCACCAGGACGGCGAGTTCGAGAGTGACCTCTACACCGCCGCCGGCGTCAACTACGAGTATACCTTCGAGGAAGACGGCATTTACAACTACTACTGTACGCCACACCGGGGGCTGGGGATGAAAGGGTCAGTGGTCGTCGGGTCGGACTACCCAACCGCCGGCGGCGGCGACGGTGGCGGTGTGACGCCGCTGAACCCCGAGCACATGGGCGTGCCGTTCCAGGCCCACTTCGTCGGGCTAGCGACGATCCTCGCCATCCTCTCCTCGCTGGTCTTCACCTTCTACCTGCTGAAGTACGGCGAGTCCTCACACACCAAGGGAGGGAACTGAGATGCCATCCGAAGGAAGCACCTACGGCGACATCCACCGGTACGAACCGCCCCGCGAGAGCACGGCCGCGGCGGTCGCGATCGTCTTGCTGACCGTCGTCGAGATCGTGTTGGTCGGCCTGTTCACCTTCGGCCTCGTCAACGGCTGGGGGCTGCCGGACCTGACTGGCGCGGTCGGGAACATGTTCCTCGGGACGGTGCTCGCGGCTATCTTCATCAACCTCGCCTTCATCATGCTGCTGTACCGAAAGGAGTTCCTCCCGGACGTGATGATCGTCAAGAAGCGTCGCCGGAAGTGGGAGGACCTGTATATCCGCGAGGAGGACGTCGACGGCGAGTCGATCACGGACGGCCTCGGTGACAGCATCAAACGCGCGGTCTACCCCTACTACAAACGCTAACCATGCCAGAAAACGAAGACAAGTATCCGACGCAGTCAGGCCGGCGCCGCTTCGTGAAGGGCGTCGTCGGCAGCGCGGCGCTGTCGGGCGTCGCCGCCGGGACCGCGGCGACTGTCAACTCAGCGACCTCCTCCGGCGGGGCCGGAGGCGGTACGACGCAGTTCATCGCCATCGAGAACACCGCCGGCCCCGCGCCCCGCGGGATGCCGGTCATCCCCATCGAGATCGACGGCGGCGAGCTCAGCGGGCTGTGGCCGGAGGTGCGCGAGATCCAGGAGGGGGGTCGGACCATCCAGATCGCCGAACAGGACGTCGGCGGTGTCACCTACTCCTCGGCGTGGTTCCAGTACTGTGGCGTCCAGCAGTACTCGAGCGCACAGCCCAGCACCGAGGCGAACAACACCTTCCTCGCGGGCGGTGGCTACGACTGGATGGAAAGCGTCGAGCGCGGCGAGCCCCTCACCGTCGACATGTTCGACGACTACGAGGAGTGGGGCAACGGGATCGGCCGGGAGGGGATAGGCAAACCCGCCTCGGCAACCTGGCGCCAGCCCGAGGAGGGTCGTGGCATGCCCGTGCAGGTCATCCGGAGCGTCGAGGTCGAGAAGATGGCGAACGGCGAGGGGCGGTACGCGAGCCTGCCGGGGGACGTCCGGTCCTTCATCAGCGCCGCGACCCAGGACGGCTTCCTGGCCTGGCTCAACAAGTGCACCCACTTCTGCTGTACGCCGGGGTTCAAGAACGACCCCGGGAGCGAACAGTACGGCGGGGGAGACCGGGTGTACTGCCAGTGCCACCAGTCGCTGTACAACCCGTTCAGCCCCGTGAGAGCACAGTTCGTCGCCCTGCCGCGTCCCCTGGAGTGATACGATGAGTCTAGAACGCAAAGACGACCACGACCACAAAGCCTGGATGGAAAAGCGGGACCTGACGCCGGTGGAGTCGATCTACCTGTCGGTCCTGGTGTGGTTCGACAAGCGGCTGCGCATCGTCGACTACCTCGAGCTGCTGGAAGACCTCTACTACAAGGTCAACATGCAGATGCCGAAAAGCCACACCGAGCAGTACAATCTGGACAACAAGTTCTGGTACTGGTATCCGCTGTACGCGCTCGGGTCTTTCTCGACGATCGCGTACATCGTGGCGGCCATCTCCGGGGCGCTTCTGGGCTTCTATTACGCCCCCGCCGCAGCGGCGGCCGACGGGACGCCGACGGTTGCCTACCAGCAGATCTCGCTGATCATGACGGACCTGAACATGGGCTTTTTCCTCCGCTCGCTGCACCGGTGGTCCGCCCAGGTGATGGTCGCCGCCGTCTTCCTGCACATGCTCCGGGTCTACTTCACCGGCGCCTACAAGGAACCCCGCGAACTCAACTGGATCATCGGCATCGTCCTGATCTCGCTGACGATGGTCTTCGGGTACACGGGGTACCTGCTGCCGTGGGACCAGCTGGCGTTCTGGGCCGGCCAGATCGGCGTCGAAATGGCGCTGTCGATCCCGCTCATCGGCGAGTGGGTCGCCCAGCTGCTGTTCGGCGGCTTCACGCTCACCCAGGCCACACTGCAACGGATGTACCTGTTGCACGTGTTCCTGCTGCCGTTCGTCGTGACGGCACTGATCGCCGTCCACATCGGCATCGTCTGGATGCAGGGCATCGCGGAACCGCACTAAGACAATGACCGAGGAAACCACTACCGACGCGGAGGAACCGACCGAGGACGTGGCCACCGACGGCGGCGAGGAAGCTGCCACGGACGGCGCGGGGCCGGGCATTGTCCCGCCGGACGACGAGACGCCGACCTGGAGCGAGCGCAAGCAACGCTCACAGGGGCTCTCCCGGCTGACCTACGAGTACTTCGAGCGGGCCCGCCGGGAGGACCAGGACCTGCGCCAGGAGTCGAGCTACGTCGAGCGGGACGTGCTGGGCTTCCCGGCCTGGCCCCACGAGATGATCCGCAACCTCGCGATCACCAGCTTCTTCGTGGGGATGATCATCCTGCTGGCGGCGACGCTGCCGCCCCACATCGAGCCGCCAGCCAACTCCGGGTCGACGCCCTCGATCATCCTTCCGGACTGGTATCTCTACTGGTCCTTTGGCCTGCTGAAGCTCGGGCCGCTGAACCCCGACCTGAGCCTGCTGGGCGGGCAGAAGCTGATGGCCGACCGCACGTTCGGCGTGCTCGCGAACCTGGTCGTCGTCGGCGCCATCGCCATCGTCCCCTTCCTGAACAAGGGGGCGGCCCGCCGGCCGGTCGAGCAGCCCTTCTGGGCTGCCGTCGGGTTCGGCGGCGTCGTCTTCGCCTTCACCATCGCCGCCTACTCGGTGAACAACCTGATCCCGATGGACCCGCCCCTGCAGTTCGACCTGGCCTTCCTGCTGCCGGTGCTGGGCGCCTGCATCGCCTACTCGGTGCTGAAGTCGATGCGGGAGGGGTACATGTTCGACCTGAACCGGCGGTACTACCGGCTCCGGCCGCCGAAGTAGATGGCCGGCGCCGGCGACGCCGACCCCGACGAGCCGGACGCGTCGGTTGACCGCCCGCGCCGCGCCGACGACGGAAAGGACGTCGTCGTCCCGCTCCGGCTGTACAAGACCGTCACCGTCTTCTCGACGCTGTTCGCAGTCGTGTTCGTCCTGGCGGGCTTTGTCATGCTCGACTCGGCGACCAACCGGGCGACCGCCGAGCTCTCGGAGGTCGACCCCGTACTGGGGGTGCTGGGGCTCGCGTCGCTGGTCTTCGGGGCCGCCATCTACGCCTTCTCCACGCGGTTTCGGACCGAGGAGATGGGAAAGGCTAAAGACGACTCTGACGAAGACTCAGATAATGGCTGACGAGTTCGCCAAAGGCTTCGGCATCTTCGTGACCGCCGGACTCGGCTGGATGATCCTCGGCGGGTGGTACAACACGCCGGACTTCGAGACGCAGCTGTCCGCGCCCGACCCCGAGCAGGCCGAACTGTACGGCCAGATCGCCATCGCGCTGAAGGACGCCCTGTTCTGGTTCGCCATCCTCGGGGCGCTGACGTTCTGGGTCGTCATCCCGGCCATCGAGGAAGCCCGGACCGCACTGAGCGAGTGAGCCGGCCTCCGGCCGCCCGCCCGGGCCACCGGTCGCCACTCGGGTCGGCAGTCTCCCGCGAGCCGTGCGGGCAAGCACAACCCCTTTGCGGTGTCCGTCCGTAGCAGCCGTCGATGTCGAACTGCGACGAATGCGGCAAGCGCGAGAGCATGCCGTACCAGTGTCGGCACTGCGGCGGGACCTTCTGTGCCGAACACCGGCTGCCCGAGGCCCACGACTGCCCCGGGCTGGCCGAGTGGGGCGAGCCCGGGGGCGGCGACGGCGTCTTCGATTCGGGCTTCGACGATTCCGTGAGTACCGAAGACGACGAGGGTCTGCTCGGCGGGCGGGTCGACACCGGCGTCGGCGGCCCGCTGGGCTACGTCCGCGGGAACATGACCTTCGTCTTCCTGGGGCTGATGTGGGTCACCTTCGCCGTCCAGCTCGTCTTTCAGGTCGCCACCGGTCTCTACCCGCTCTCGGCGGCGACGATCAACGCCAACCCCGAGGCGTACCAGCTGTACAGCGCCATCTTCACGCTCTCGCCGGCCCACCCGGAGTACGTCTGGACCTGGGTCACCTCCATCTTCTCACACGGCGGGTTCGCCCACATCGCCATCAACAGCATCGTGATCTACTTCTTCGGCCGGCTGGTCGAGGACTACATCGGGTCGAAGGCCTTCGCGGGCCTGTTTCTCGCCAGCGGCGTGGTCGCCGGTCTCGGACAGATCGGCGTCCAGATCCTCGAGATCGGCTACATTCCCGGCTCGATCTTCGAGGCGATCAACGCCGGCGGCGCGGGCGTGCTCGGGGCCAGCGGCGCGGCACTGGCCGTCATGGCCGTCCTGACTGTCTTCAACCCCGGGCTCCGTGTCTACCTGTACTTCCTCATTCCCGTCCCGCTGTGGCTGCTCACGGCGGGCTACACCGCGATCACCGTCCTCGCCATCGTGGGCGGCGGGGTCGGCTCCGGCGGCGTCGCACAGGTCGCCCACCTCCTCGGGCTGGTCATCGGGCTGGCCTACGGCTACCGCGTCCGTGACCGCGTCAGAGTCCCCCGACAGCTCCAGTTCGGCGGCCCCGGCGGTCCGGGGGGCGGCCCGGGCGGCCCGGGTGGACCCGGCGGCCCGGGCGGCCGGGGCCGTGGCCCCTTCTGATGGAGCTCGCCCGCCCGCGGTTTCTGCCGGACGCCGACCGCTCGCGCGGGGAGATGGAAGCGCTCCAGCGCGAACTCGCGGCGGAAGCCGTCTTCACGGACGACCTGGAGGGTGACCCCGGGAGGCTCGGCACCCACAGCGGGCCGCCGGTCGCCGGGGTCGACCAGACGTTTCGGGAGCGTGAGGGCGGCGCCGAGGAAGCCGTGAGCGCGGCCGTACTCGTCCGCGGCGGGCGGGTCATCGAGCGCGCGAGCGCCGTCCGCGAGACCGCGGTCCCGTACATCCCCGGGCTGCTCTCCTTCCGGGAGGGCGAGGCGGTGCTCGCCGCGTTACAAGCCCTGGCGGGCGAGCCCGCGGTGACGCTGGTCGACGGGAGCGGCCGGATCCACTTCCGGGAAGCGGGCCTCGCCACGCACGTCGGCGTCACACTCGATACGCCGACGGTCGGCGTCGCGAAGAACCTCCTCTGTGGGCAACCGCGGCGGTCGGTGGACGGGCTCGAGGAAGGGGAGCGGGTCGCCATCGAGGCCGACGACGACGTGAGCGCCCCCGACGGGACCGTCATCGGCTACGCCGTCCAGACCCGCCAGTTCGACTCGCCGAACCGTCACGTCAACCCCGTCTACGTCAGCCCCGGCCACCGGGTGAGCGCGGCGACCGCCGCCGAGGTCGTTCTGGCGTGTACCGCGGGCTACAAGCTGCCGGAGCCGACGCGGCTAGCCGACGCCGCCGCCGACGACCTGCGGTGAACGAAGACTGCCAACACGGGGGGCTTTCTTGCTGGTATTACCGCCTTCGACAGCAGGCCCACGACCAGCGCGCGACCGCCGACAGTTAACTGTCCCCCCGCCGTCGGGGCGGGTATGGAGGAGACGGCCCTGGTCACCGGCTGTTCGTCGGGGATCGGACGCGCGACCGCAGAGCTATTCGCCGAGGAGGGCTGGACCGTCTACGCGACTAGCCGCGACCCAGCCGACGTCGCCGACCTGGCGGAGGCGGGCTGTGAGACGGCCGAGCTCGACGTGACCGACGCCCGCGATGTCGAGCGGGTCCGCGACCGGATCCTCGAGGAGACCGGCCGGGTCGACTGTCTGGTCAACAACGCCGGCTACGCCCAGTACGGCCCCCTCGAGGACATCCCGACCGACCGCTTGCACGAGCAGTTCGACGTCAACGTCTACGGCCCCCACCGGATGGTCCGGGCGGTCCTGCCGACCATGCGCGAGCAGGGCGAGGGGACCATCGTGAACGTCTCCAGCATCAGCGGCCGGGTGTCGACGCCCGGCTACGGGGCCTACGCGGGCTCGAAGTTCGCGCTGGAGGCGATGAGCGACGCGCTCCGTGCGGAAGTCGAGGGCCTGGGGGTCGAGGTGGTGCTGGTCGAGCCCGGTCCCGTCGAGACCGGATTCCGGGAACGAGCAACGGAGAGCCTCGAGAACACTGAGTTCCGGCCGGAGTACGAGTGGGTGTACGACTTCTTCGAGGACCGCGCGGCCGTCGACGCCGACTCGCTGTTCGCGGTCGGCCCCGAGGAGGTCGCCACCACTATCCACGACGCCGCCAGCGTCTCCGACCCCGACCCGCGGTACCCGGTCGGGCGGGCCGCCCAGGTCATGCTGCTCGCGCGCTTTCTCCCCCACCGACTCCGGGACGCCGTCTACGGGCTGGTCAGCCGCCTGCCCTAGTCCAGGCAGGCCGCCACGACCTCGAGCAGCGCCTCGCCGCGGACCTCCTCGGCCAAAAGCGGCACCCGGCGGACGTCGTAGGCCCGGAACAGGTCCTGGGAGGCAGCGAGCGCGCGCTGCTGGACCTCCCACCGGCGGGCACAGAACTCGCAGTCGGTGTGGTTGGGCGCGACCAGCGCCGAACTGGCGTCGGCGTCGAACTCCGTGACCTCTGTGGGGTCCTGCATGACGCGGTTGACGACGACGGTCCCCACGGGGATGCCGAACTCGGCGAGCCGGTCGAGCAGGCGCTCGGACTCGCGGACGCTCAGCTCCTCGGGGACCATCACGACCCGGAAGTCCGTCTTCGCGGGGTCCCGCAGCAGCGTTCGCAGTTCCTCGATCCGGTCGGCAAAGTCCCGGAGCCCGTCGATCCCCTCCTCCTCGTCCTCACCGCCGAGCAGCCCCTCGAACATCCCCCCCATCCGCTCGCGCAGGGTGACCAGACGGCCGACCATCGAGTCGAGCATCTCCGGGAGTTCGAGCAGCCGCAGCGTGTGACCGGTCGGCGCGGTGTCGACGACCACCCGCTCGAACCGGGGGTCGTCGAGGTATTCCATCAGCAGCCGGATGGCGGCGGCCTCGTCGGAGCCGGGCATCGACCCACCGAGCGGGTTGGCGGCGTCGCCGCCGAGCAGGCCCGCAAGGGGATTCCCGCCGGCTCCATCGCCGTCCCCCCCGGCGAACGGGCCCTCCGCAAGGGCGTCCTCCGGGTCGATCTCCGCGGCGTAGAGGCTCTCCCGGATCTGGGCTGGCTCGGCCGGGATGTCGGCCTCCAGGGTGTCCGAGAGGGAGTGTGCGGGGTCCGTCGAGACGACCAGTGTCGGCGTGCCGCCGCGGGCGCTTGCGAGTGCCGTCGCCGCGGCCATCGTCGTCTTGCCGACGCCGCCCTTGCCGCCGTAGAGGACGTACTCGGGGGCGTCGACGCCCGCGGGGGCGTCGGCGTCGATCTCCTCGACCGGCTCGACTTCCAGGTCCATACCCGGCCTTCGCCGCGGGCAGTTGTGTGCCTTACGAGCCGGGGACCACAGCCGGCCGAAATCCTACGACCGAGAGGAACGGGCTGCCCGGACCTCGGCACCGTCCCGGAGCTTGTCCTCGCAGTTGGGGCACACCCGGGGGCCGTCTTTCTCGTATCCCTCGGGTGCGAACACGCGGACGTAGCGCTCGGTGACGAAGCCGCCGCAGTTCTGGCAGGTGGGCATTCTTTGCACGACTCGTCGGCGCACGTAAACACCTTGCGTTACCCGTCACTCGCCCAGAAGGTCCGGAGCTTGTCGGCGAGGAAGTCGGGGGTCATCCGGACGAACTCCGCCCGTTCGGCCGGCGAGAGGTACTCGAAGACGCTGTGGCGGGCGCCGGGGACGTACCGCCGGCCCACCAGCGCCCGGACCCCGCGCTCCTCCGTGCCGCGGATGACGCGGCCGATGGCCTGGCGCGCGCGCCGGACGGCGGGGACGGTCAACGCGTATTCGAAGGCGCGGTCCTCGCCGAAGGCGTCGGCGTAGGCCCGCCGGACCGCCCGGACCCGCGGCGAGCCGATGTTCACGAGGGGGACGCCGACCACCGCACACAGCCCCAGCTTGTCGCCGTCGTAGTCGACCCCCTCGGTGAGCGTGCCGCGGGTGCTCGTCACCAGCACCTTCCCCTCGCCGGCGAAGAAGTCCCGTTTCAGCCGCTCGGTGGCCTCGTTGGAGGAGGACTCGTCGACCAGCACGGGCTTGTCAACGGCCTCGCGGAGGTAGTCGCCGGCCCACCGGGCCTCCCGGTAGTTGGGCAGCGCGAGCATGACGTTGCCCGGCGACCGGGCCAGCGTCCGGAGGGCGTGGGCGTACTCGTCGCGGGTCCGGTTCCAGCCGTCGGGGTCGGCCTGCTCGGCCGGGTCGCCGCGGTTGTGCGCGGTGAAGGGCTCGGCGTCGACCAGCCAGGAGGCGCGGTTCTCCTCGGGGAAGGGCAGCCCGTAGCTGCGCTCGATGACCGGCCGCCCCTCCCTGCGCAACGCCTCCAGCCCCGAGACTTCCGTGAAGACGGAAAGCGGCGCGAGCGTCGCGCTCATCAGGACGCCCCCGCCGAGTTCGTCGAAAATGTCCCGCAGGGACTCGCCGGGCATGCACTCGAAGCGCACCAGGCCGGCCGTGTAGGCGGCCTGCCAGGGCTCGCCGACCGCGCGCTCGTCGGCCGGGGCGTGCTCCAGTTCGAGCTCGCGGAAGCTGGCGGCGTGGTCGGCCTCGTACCACCGGCGCAGGAGGACGCCGACGCCCGCGGCGACGGCCGACCGCTCGCCCAGCTCCGAGAGGGTCTCCTCGACGGCCGCGCCGACCGCCGGGAGCGTCCGCCAGTCCGCCCCGGTGTATCCCTCCCGTTCGGCCCACTCGGTCAGCTCGTCGCGCTCGACGGTTTCGGGGTCCCGCAGCGGTACCTCCCGGTCCCGCTCGGGCAGCGTCCGGGGGTCCGCGCGCCACTCCGGGCCGTGTTCCTCGACCAGATACGCCGCGACCCGGTCGTCCAGCCAGCCGATGACGTCGTCGTAGAAGTCACGCGCACGCTCGACGGCGTCGAGGCTCACCTCGTGGCTTGCCAGCCGGTCGGCAATCTGGCTGCGGCGGTCCTCGCCCTCACGGGCCCGGGTGAGCAGGCTCGCGCAGTCGTTGCGCGCCCGGACGAGCGTCGCGCGCCCGAGCCGGTCGGAGAGCAGGTCCCGGACCCGCTCCTCCAGGCGGTGGGCCTCGTCGACGACGACGAAGGTGTCCTCGTCGAGAATACTCGCCAGCAGCGGCCGGGAGTCGGGGTCGAAGAGGTGGTTGTAGTTGCCGACGACAACCTCGGCGGCCTCCAGCAGGACGCTCATGACGCGGTGGGGGCAGGTCCCTCGCTCGGTCGCGGCCGGGAGGTACTCCTCGGGGGTCACCACCCCGTGCTCACCGACAGCAAAACCGACCGGCGAGCCGCGGTTGCGGGCGTACCAGTCGGCCTCGAAGGGGCAATAGAGCGGACCGTCGTCCTCGCCGTCGCTCATGTCGGCGGGCGCGGCGGGCTGGCTGTGGCGGTAGGGGCTGGTCGCGCCCGCCGTCGACAGCGACTCCTCGGCGAGGGTGCGCTGGCCGGCCGCGTCCGGCCGCGCGGCCGCCGCCAAGTCGGCGCCGCGCTGTGGGTCCCACCAGACGTCTTCGGCGGCTCCAGGGACGGCCGCCTCCGCGGCCGGCCGGTCATCGCTCGTCCCCTCGCTCTCGACGAGGCCGGCGGTGTTCTCCCGGAGGTCCTCGCAGCGGTCGTGGGTGGAGGTGTCGCCGAAGACTTCCTCGCGGCCGTAGGGACAGAGGTCCCGCTTGCCGGTCAGCGAGACCCCCCGCAGGGGCTCCTCGAGGCCGGCGTTCATGGTCCGGAGGTCCTCGACGAACTGGCGCCGTTGCTGTTTGACCGGCGTGACCACGAGCACGCGCTCGTAGTCGCCCCCGCGGACGAGCGCGGCGCCGGCGGTCAGCGCGGCCATGGTCTTGCCGGTCCCGCAGGGTCCTTCCATGGCGAGGTAGCCGCGGGCTCTTCCGGCCTGCATGGCCGACTCGACCGCGTCGGCCTGGTTCTCGTAGGGCTCGGGGAAACCGAAGTACTCGCGCCAGTCGGGGCTGCCGGCGCCGTCGCTGCCGGCTCCCCCGGCGTCGGCCCCGTCGGTGTCGGCGCCGTCTCCCATCAGGTGCCCTGGGGCGCCCTCGGGTTTGAAGCTTTAGAACGGAGCCCCGGAGCGCGTCGCCAGCCCCGTCCCCCGCCGCTTTTGCCGGTCGCCCCCGAGGGAGTGGTATGGACGCACACGCCGAGGACCCGCCGGTGGAGGAGCGCGCCGGGGAGGCGCTGCGGGAGGCCGGCGAGACGGTCGCCGTCGCCGAGGCCGCGGCCGGGGGACTGGTGGGCGCGCTGCTCACCGCGCCGCCGGGCGCCAGCGACTACCTCGACCGGAGCTACGTCACCTACAGCTACGACTCCTTGCGGGAGGTGCTGGCGGTCCCCCGGGAGACGCTGGACGAGCACGGGGCAGTCAGCGAGCCGGCGGTCGCGGCGATGGCCCGGGCCGCCCGCGACCGCGCACGGACGGACTGGGGGCTGGCGGTCGCCGGGGTCGCCGGCCCCGGCGGCGGGGTCGCGGACCGGCCGGTGGGGACCTGCGTCGTCGGCGTCGCCCGCGCCGCTCCCTGGGAGAGCGGCGACTCGGAGACGACCACCGAGCGCCGCGTCCTCGACGGGGAGAGCCGCTCCGACCGCCGCGAGCGGTTCGCGCGGCAGGCAGTGGCGGACCTGCTGGCGGCAGTCCGGGCCACACGGGGCTGACACGGACGCGGCGGGCGCCCCGTCCCGACCGGGCGTAGTGCGGTAGGCCGATACTTCCGGACTGCGACGGTGCGTAAGGGAAGCTTTGTAACCCCGCCGCCCGCCCCTCAGGGTGTGAACAAACGCGGCCACGTGCTGAACGCGGCGTTGCTGGCCATCGGCTTCGGCTACGTCCTCAACCCCGACGGCGGCGTCGAGACCTTCCGGACCATCGCGGAGGTGTCGGTCCCGGTCATCCTGGGGGCGCTGTTTCCCGACGTCGACACCGCGTTCGGCAAACACCGCAAGACGCTGCACAACCTCCCGGTGCTCGCGGTCGTCGGTGCCTACCCCTTCTTCTTCGCGAACCTCCAGTGGGTCTGGCTGGGCGTCGTGACCCACTACGTGCTCGACGTGCTCGGCACGACCCGGGGGATCGCCCTCTTTTACCCCCTCTGGGACCGCGAGTTCGACGTCCCCTTCGGCGTGCCGGTCGACAGCAAGTGGTCGGGGGTACTCACTGTCGTGATCACGGCCGTCGAACTCGCGGTCATCGCCGGGCTGGTCTACTACGCCCCGCCGGCCGTCCAGCAGGTCACCGAGGGCCTGGGGCTGGGGGCGCAGACGCTCGGGTTCTAGTAGACCCGGACGTCGTCGAAGCGCCCGTCGTAGGCGACGTGGCCGGGGTGGGTCGGCTCGGTGCCCGAGAGGTAGACGCGGTCGAACTTCTTCCAGGAGTTCTCCCAGCCGAGGTGGGCGAACTCCGCGCCGCGGCGCAGCAGGTGGGCCGGGCCCCGCCGGTGGTCGACCTGGCGGGGCACCCCCTCCCGGACTGCCGTCAGGACGTCCGCCGGCTCCTCGAGGTCGGCCTCGAAGGTCGTCCAGCACTCCCCGACCGTCCCCCGGAGGTGGGCGTAGGAGGAGGTGAACGCGGGCAGGCCCATGTCGGCGGCGATCCGGCGGGCACGGCTGTTGTCCCAGGGGAGGTGTTTGGGGTTGTAGACCTCGACGGCGTCGACCTGGTCGCGGTAAGTCTCGAGGTGTTCGCGGCCGAGGCTGACGGTGAGAAAGCCGGGGTGGGGGACGAGCACGAGCGCGTCCTGGGCGGCCAGTTCGTTCATCGTCCCCTCCAGCGTGAGGAAGTCGGGAACCGGCCGCTCCAGGTCGAGCGCGAGGACGTGCCGGCGGGTGCGCCAGTCGCCGGTGAACAGCTCGCGGCCGGGCACCACCAGCAGGTCGTCGTCGGAGAAATCCTCGGCGCGGTCGACGACGTCCGGCCAGCGGGTGAAGTGGGGGGCGTAGACCAGCGCGTCCAGGTCCCGGGCCTTCGCCCGGCGGACGACCCGCTCGTCGAGCACCTTCACGTGCATGTCCACGCGCGTCCCGTCGGTCACGCCCGAACGTGCCCCCGCGTCGCTCTTAGGCGTTCCCATCTCTCAGCTCGTGCCGGTTCCCGGGGGTCGCCCGGCAGGCAGCCACGACCGGGACCGTCACCCCTGGTGGATCTGCGTGTACGACCCCACCAGCGCCCCGGAGAGGTCGAGTCCCCGGATGTCCGCTTCGGAGTCGACCAGCGAGCTCTCGACCCTGCCGTCGGCGACGGTCGCGCCGGGGAAGACCACCGAGCGCTCGAGGTCGGCGTTTCTGACTGTAGCCCCCTCCATGACGTGGACGTTCGCGCCGACTGCAGTGTCCTCGACGGTCGCGGAGTCGGCGACGACCGACTCCCCCTCCAGCGCCCACTCGATGGCCTCCAGGTAGCTGTCGGGCGTGCCGATGTCGTACCACGCGCCGTCGAAGCTGAACGCGTACACCGGCTCGCGGTCGACGAGCCACTGGATGAACCAGCCGGGCTCGTCGGGGTTGTTATCGCCCGCCAGGTACTCACCGAAGCGGACCGCGTCGGCGGGGAAGGCATAACAGGCGATGGAGACGAGCGTGCTCGGCGGGTCGTCGGGCTTCTCTTGGAAGTCGACAACCTCCTCGCCCTCGATGTCGACGAGGCCGTATGATTTGGCTTTCTCCCGGGAGCCGACGTCGTAGGCCGCGAGCGTCGGCGCCTCCCGTGCCTCGAAGAAGTCGATGAACTCCGCGATGTCGAAGTCCATGAGGTTGTCACCGGCGACGACGAGCAGGTCCTCGTCGGCGACCTCCTCGCGGTCGACGAGCTGAGCCAGCGCCCCCACGACGCCGAACTTCTCGTCTTCCTCGGTGGTGTCCTCGACGCTCAGCCGGGCCTTTCCGTAGCCCTCCGCCGCGATGTGCTCGCGGAAGTCCTCCGCGAAGCGTTCGTTGGTCGAGAGGAAGACCTCGTCGACCCGGTCGTCGGCCTCGAGACCGGAGAGCACGCGGTCGATGACGGTCGTCTCGCCGACCGGGAGGAGCATTTTCGGACGGTGGCGGGTGACCGGCCACAGACGCGTCGCGTACCCCCCGGCGAGCACGACTGCCTTCATGTCACAGACGACCGAGCGGGCGTGTATATCCCTTTTCATCCATGAACCGGGTGGCGCCCCGCACTTCCCGGCGACCGACCACGCGTGCGGAACGTGACCCGGCAGGTGGCGCGCGCTGTCGCGGCTCCGGCCGCGACAAGCGCCGTGCGAGGGATGAGCGACCGACCAAAGGGAGGGAGCGAATCGGTTGGGGAGGTATGTGGCGTGCGTTGCGCGAACGGAGTGAGCGCAACGAGGGGGCGAGTAGCGCGGAGCGAAGCTCCGCGGACCGTGCGAGCGGGCCGTGCGCGGCGCAAAGCGCCGCGATGGCGGGGCGGTGAAACCGCCCCGCTGCCCGCGAGCAGACGGCGCCGGCCGCGAGCACGGGCGGGACTGGAAGGGGCGAGTGTTTCTGCTATTTACAGTCGTACTGTCACAACCAAGTCCCCACGAAGCGCACAAGAGGTTTACCGGCTGACGCCGACCCCGAAATATGCGCGAGGCAAGCCGGACCACCCGCGAGCGGATCGCCGACCGCCTGCGCGAGGAGACGCTGGCGGCGGGCGAACTCGCCGCCGAGTTCGAGATCCGGACGGCCGAGGCCCTGGACCACGTCCGGCACGTCGCCCGGTCGCTGGAGCCGACCGGGGAAGACCTCCTGGTCGCGCCGCCGACCTGCGAGGAGTGTGGCTTTTCGGAGTTCGACGACCTGGTCAACCGTCCCAGCCGGTGCCCGGAGTGCAAGAGCGAGGCCGTCACCGAGCCGGCCTTCCGGATCGAGTGACCCCCGGTGGTCAGCTATCGTCGTCGGCCCGCCACTCCTCCTCCAGGGCCCCGTACCAGAGCGCGTCCCGGTACTCGCCGTCGATGAATGCGGCCTCGCGGCTGGTCCCCTCGTGGGTGAAGCCGACCCGCTCCAGAACCTTCCGCGAGGCGTCGTTGAAGTCGAACACGCGGGCCTCGATACGGTGGACGCCGAGCTGGTCGAAGGCGTAGCCGGTCAGCAGTTCGGCGGCCGCCGTGGCGTACCCCTGGCGGTGGTGGTCGGGTGCGACCCAGTAGCCGAGTTCGGGAGTCTCCGGGCCGCCGAGGCCGTTGATCCCGACGGTCCCAACGGGCTCGCCGTCGGCACAGACCAGCAGGTGGACGCCGTCGTCACCGCCGACGACCTCGTCGAAAAAGTCCCGCTCCTGTTGGCCGTTGACCGGGCGATTCCGGCCGATACGGCGCCAGACCTGCGGGTCGTTGACGCTCTCCTGAAGGAACTCCAGGTCCTCCTCCTCGATGGTGTGGAGGTCGACGCTGTCGCCGGGGATGAACACCGGTCCGGGCATACTCCGAGCGTGGGCCGACTGTGGAATGAACGTTTCCCAGGCGCGGTAGCACACCACACAACCGTCTGCACGTCTACCGACTTTGGGAACAGGATGAAAGTCTCGCCCCGCCCGGACAGCCGTATCGGGTGGGGTCGAAAGGGGCGGAGCCTTCTCGCTGTCAGCAGTCCCGGACGCGCAGCGACACGACCCGCAGAGCAGGCCGGGTCTCAGTTCCCGGAGAAGTCGATCCGGCCCCGCGAGGAGAGGTCGTGCTCGCCGGAGGGGCCGACCTCCTCGAACTCGTAGTCCTCGTCGGTCAGGTAGACATTGCCGTCGGCGACGGTCACCTCCAGGCGCTCGATGGTGGCGCCCTCGCAGGGGCCGTGGGTGCACTCCCCGGTCGCGGCCTCGAAGGTGGCACCGTGTTTCTCACAGACCAGTTCGCCGTTCCGGCGGGTCGCGCCGCTGCCCTTGTCCAGGCGGACGTCCGTCCAGTGGGGGCAGTAGTTCCGCAGCGCGACCACTCCGTCGGAGAGCCCCAGGAGGATCGCTTCCTCGCGGTCGAAGCCGTCCCGCACGGTAAAGAGCAGCGAGCCGTCCGCCGGCACCTCCTCGACGGCGGCGATCCGGCTGTCCTCGTCCATACCCCGGCCTCGGCCGGGAGCGGCTTCAACGGTGCGGTCCAGGGCCGGCCGTCGGCGGCCGGTCCGCCCGGACGCTATGTCTCTAGAGACGGGATCTATGTCCCCCGCGCCGCCAGCCCGTCCCATGGCCGACCGACAGAGGCCGACGGGTGAGGCGAACCGGGTCACCAGGCGGCGGCTGCTGGCGACACTCGGCGTGGCGACCGCGACCGGGCTGGCCGGCTGTGGCGGCGGCAGTGACGGCGGCGGGAGCGGGACCGACGACGTGCCGACGGTGGGCGGGACGCCCACGCCGCCACCGGAGATGGAGCAGACACCGACCGAGGCGTCGATGCAGACGCCGACAGAGGCCACCGCGGAGTCCGGGCCCTGGAGACTCGGACTCGACGGGCCCGCTCACCTGCACCGACTTCGCGGGGGAGTACACCGCCTTCGACCCCGGCGAGCGCCGGCTGATCTTCCGGGGCGAGTACCCCACGCCGTACCAGGAGCCCTCCTACGACCCGAGCTCCGTGACGATGCGGACGGCGTTCGGCAGCGACGCCCCGCGAGCGGAGATCCAGTTCGGACAGACGTTCGAGTCGCCGTCGACGCCGATCCCGGAGCGCGATGGCTACGAGCCGTTCACCGAAACGACGTTCAACGGGCAGACCCGCGCCGTCGGTCTGGCCACTGAAACCCCTAACATCCAGGGGATCGCCGTCCAGGCGGAGGCGCTCGTCTCGGGGACGTACGGCGGGAGCGAGGAACGGTTCAGGATACGGATCTTACACAACGTCCTTCCGGAGGGCGACACCGACACCGAGGCCTGCCGGTCGGCGCTGGCCGAAGCTGTCCGACACGCCTTCGAGACGCTCGAGGCCAACCCCGACACGACCGTCGCGGAGACACTGTAGACACGACGGCTCAGTAGTGGGCGTTCTCGACCCGGCGGTCGAACAGCCGTCCACAGAGCTTCGTGAGGGGCCCGACCGGCTTCTCGTAGCCGTCTATCTCGGTCACGGGCCGGACCTCCCAGGTGGAGTTCGTCAGGAACAGTTCGTCGGCCTCCCGGACGTCGGTGCGGTTGTACCGGCCGGTCTCGACCGGAAACGACTCGCCGTCCGCGATGTCCAGCACGACGCCGCGGGTGACACCCGGCAACAGCGGGAGGTTCGCGGTCGGCGTGTACAGCGTCCCGTTGTGGACCAGAAAGAGGTTACTGCCGGCCCCTCCCGTGACGTGCCCCTCCATCGAACGCACCAGCGCCTCGTCGGCGTCCTCGGGGAGTTCCAGGCGTGCGAGGACCCCGGTGAGGTAGCTGTGGGTTTTGACCGCCGAGGGGAGCGCCTCCTCCGGAGGGCGACGGGTCTCGACGGTCCGCAGCGTCGCGGGCTCGTCCCAGGCGCGCTCGCCGTCGGTCCCCCCTCGGGGGAGTTCGTCGACGACGACCGTGATGGTGGGGTCGACCCGCGGCTCCGGCGTGAGTTCCCCGTCCTGAACCCCTCTGGAGACCGACAGCCGGACCGAGGCCTCCGAGAGGTCGTTGGCCTCGAGCGTCTCGGTCACGCGGTCGTGGAGGTCGTCGCGTGGGGGGAGTGCCTCGTCGAAACCCAGCCTGGCGGCGCTGCGCTCGAGGCGGTCGACGTGGGCGGCCCACTCGAAGGGCTCGCCGCCGTAGACACGCAGCCGTTCGAAGACCGCGTCGCCGTACACGAACCCGCGGTCCCGGACGTTGACCGTGGCCTCCGCCGCCGGGAGCAGCGTCCCGTCGACGTGGTAGTAGTCGGTCTCGGAGTCGCTCACGCGTTCAGCGGTTCCGTGCCTGCTCGAGCCAGCCGGTGACCCGTGACTCCGGCGCCTCGGCGGCGTCGGCGACGGTCCCGATGTCGGCGGCCGCCAGGTCCCCGACAGTCTCGATACCCGCGTCCCCCAGCCGCTCGGCGTAGGTCGGCCCGATCCCGTTGATGCTGTCGACGGGCTCCGACGCCTCCCCCGACTCGTCCGGCCCTGCCGACTCCGGCTCGCCGGCCTCCGCGTCGCCCTCTCCGTCGACCGCGGATCCGTCCGACTCCCCGGATTCGGGTTCGTCAGGCTCCGCCGTTGCTTCCCCGGGCGTCGCCTCCGTGCCGTCGTCCGGTTCGGCACCCGCTGCCGGCCCGTCTGTCACCCCGGCATCGGTCTGCGTGGCAGCCCCGCTCCCGGCGGCAGCGCCGGCCGCGCGGTCGTCCGCTCCGCCGGTCCCCTTCACCGCGGCCTCGGTCCCGGCCGCCGGCTCGGCGTCGGGCTCGTGTTCGACGGTCACGTTCGCGGAGCCGCCCTGCCGGCGTCGAGTCTGGCGGTCGTCGCGGCCGAGAAGCGATTTGAGCTTGTCGAGGAGTCCCATAGTTGATAGTTCACACCGCCGGCTATTCAAAGCCGCGCTCGGAGCGCGTCGTTCATCGCGTCGACCGGAGCCTCCCGGCCGGTCCACCGCTCGAAGGCCTCGACGCCCTGGTAGAGCAACATCCACGCGCCGTCGACGGTCGTCGCGCCCGCGGCCGCGGCCTCCCGGAGCAGCCGGGTATCGACCGGCGAGTACACCGCGTCCAGCACCGCGAGGTCGGCGTGCAGGGCGTCTGCGGGCACCGGCGAGACGTCTTCGTCCATACCGACGCTGGTGGCGTTGACCAGTACGTCGGCGTCCGCGAGCACCTCTGCCAGCCTGTCGAGCCCGTGAGCCGTCGCCCCGGCACCGGGCCCCGCGTCGACGGCGGCGGCGAGTTCCTCGGCGCGCTCGGCGGTCCGGTTGGCGACCCTGACGGCCATTCCCGCGTCGGCGAGTGCGAACGCGGCCGCGCGCCCGGCCCCGCCCGCCCCGACGACCACGGCCGTCCCCGCGAGGGCGACGCCGTGGTGGGTCAGCGCCCGTGTGACGCCGGCGGCGTCGGTGTTGTAGCCCGTCGGCGGGTCCGTCCCGAAGTCGACGGTGTTGACCGCTCCCACCTGTTCGGCCAGCGGGGCGGGCTCGACGGCCGGGAGCACCTGCTCCTTGAACGGGATGGTGACGTTCAGCCCCCGCACGCCCAGCGTGGCGGCGCTCTCGACGGCCGCCGCGCCCTCGCTTTCGGGGGGCTCGAAGGTGACGTAGCGGGCGTCAAGCCCGGTTGCCTCGTAGGCGGCCTCGTGCATCGGCGGGGACAGCGAGTGCCCGACCGGGTTCCCGATCAGCCCGTAGACCTGCATACCCGACCGTCGCCGGCGGCGGGGTTAAATGGCACGCGCTGTCGCGGTCGCCGTCCGCTGCGGTCGCCCGGGAGCGGCGGTCGCAGGGGTGACATCGTAAGGCCTACTTTCGGGTTCGACGTTGGGCGAACGATGAGACTCCGGCACCCGCTGACGGCCGTCGCGGGCGCGGTCCTGCTCTCGGTCCCGTGGGTGCTCACCTTCCTCACGGGGACGGAGTTCGGGACGACCCCGACGGTGCTGGTCAGCGGCGTCAGCGTCCTCGGGGCGTCCTTCCTGCTGGCGTGGGGGGCCGAGACCGCCGAGAAGGACGTCCCCCGTGCATTCGCCATCGCGGTGCTCGCGGTGCTGGCGGTCGCCCCGGAGTACGCCGTCGACGCGCTGTACGCCTGGGGGGCCGGCTCCGGCGGCGCGACCGCCGAGGCCTGCCGGGGGGTCGCGACCGGCGGCGAGGGGCTGGCCGCCGGCGCCGCCGCGAGCGCGGACACGCTGGCCGACGCCTGCCAGAGCGCCAACCTCGCAGTCGCCAACATGACCGGCGCCAACCGCATCCTGATCGGGCTGGGGTGGGCCGGTATCGCCGTGCTGACCGTCTACAAGGCCCGCCAGACCAGAGACCCCGCCGTCGAGCACCGCGATGGGCTGTTCGCCAGCGTCGTCCACCTCGACCGCGACATCGCCACCGAGCTCACCTTCCTCTTCCTGGCGACGCTGTGGGCCTTCCTCGTCCCGCTGGGCGGCGGCATCGGCGCGCTCGACTTTCTCGTGCTCGTCGGCATCTACGTCGTCTACATCGGCATCATCATCCGCGGCGACATCGAGACGACCGAGGAACACGCCGGCGTCCCGGCCTACTTCCAGGGCTTCCCCCGGCCGGTGCGGGTTCCGGTCGTCCTCGGCCTGTTCGCGTACTCGGGGTTTCTGATCTTCACTGCCGTCGAGCCCTTCGCCCACGGGCTCGAGGACATCGGGACCGCCATCGGCGTCCCCCCCTTCTTCATGATCCAGTGGATCGCGCCGCTGGCGAGTGAATCCCCCGAGCTGGTGGTCGTCACGGTGCTGGTTTACAAGGCCCGCTCGACGGCCGGGTTCAACGCCCTGATCTCCTCGAAGCTCAACCAGTGGACGCTGCTTATCGGGACGCTCGTCGTCGTCTACTCGCTGGCGCTGGGGCAGTACGGCGTGCTCCCCTTCGACCGGATCCAGTCCGGCGAGATCTGGATCACCGCCGCCCAGTCCTTCTTCGCACTCGGTATTCTGGTGAACTTCCAGATCTCCATGCGCGAGGCGCTCGCGCTGTTTGGCCTGTTCATCTCGCAGGTGCTCATCGAGTTTACCTTCCTCAGGCTGTGGCAACCCTTCGCGATGCCCGCCGACGAGGTCAAGTTCCTCATGCTCGTGACGTACACGGTCGTCTACCTCGTATTGGGCGCGGCGCTGCTCGTGCTCCGGCGGCGGCAGCTCCGCGAACTGTTCGAACTCGCGGCCTTCGCGGCCCGGAAGGCCGCCGGCCAGCAACCGGTCGAGCCCGACCACGCCGACTGATGCTCGCTATCGTCGTCTCCCGCGCCGACGAGGCCTCCGTCCACGTCGGCGACCACCTCCTCGACCTCGCCGAGTGGGAGGCACGGACCGACGATAGCCGGCCGGACGCGGAGGGGGGTGGGACCGTCTACCGGCTGGAGAGCCGGGCCGCCGCTGGCGACGCGACCGGCGGCGGCAGCGACGACGACGGCAACGCAGTGCCGGTCGAACTCCGGGAGTTCGAGGCGCTTCACCTCGACCTGGAGCGGCCGGCCGACGCCTTCGGCGAGCCGGACCTGCTGGTCTTCGTCTCCCGCCACTCCGGGGAGACGGGGCCGCTGCTGACGGCGCATCACACCGGCAACGTCGGCCCCGCCGACCACGGCGGCGAGCCGAACCGGTTCGCCCGCGCCTGTCCGAACGCCCACGCCCGGGTCCTCGAGGCGCTGGCAGCTCACGCACCCGAGGGGTACGAGGTCGGCATGGAGTGTACCCACCACGGACCCAGCGAGGTCGGCGCCCCCTCGATGTTCGTGGAGGTTGGCAGCGGCCCGGAGGCGTGGGCCGACCCCGACGCGGCGCGGGCGGTCGCCCGGGCGACCCTCGACCTGCGCGGGACCCCCGCCGACCGCGACGCGGAACGGTCCCACACCGGGTCGGGTCGGGAGGCGGGCGGGGAGGCCGACCGGGACAGGCGCCACCTCCTGGGCGTGGGCGGGGGCCACTACGCACCCCGGTTCGAGCGGGTCCTCCGGGAGACCGACTGGGCGGTCGGCCACGTCGCCGCCGACTGGGGGCTGGAGGCGCTCGAAGCGGAGGAACTCCGTCCCGTGATGGGGCGGCTCCTGGAGGAGAGCCGAGCCGGCTACGCCCTGCTGGAGGGCGAACGTCCGGAGGCCGCGGCGGCCGTCGAGGCTGCGGGCGGACGGGTCGTCGGCGAGACGTGGGTCCGGGAGACCGACGGCGTCCCCCTCCCGTTCGTCCGGGCCGTGGAGTCCGCGGTGGCGGCCGTCGACGAGGGGCTGCGCTTCGGCGAGCCGGCGCGGGAGCACGGGGGGAAGACGGGCCCCGGCGACCCGTCGGCGTTCGTCGTCGCCGACCTCCCGGAGGAGCTGCTCGCGGAGGCCCGCGGTATCGACCGCGAGACGACCCGGGAGCTGCTCGCGGCACGGACGCTCGCCTTCGTGACCGACCAGGGCGGGACCCGCCCGACCGGCCCGGCCGTCCTCGGCGCGCCCGAGGAGTACGACGAGCTCGTCGACGGTATGGTCGACGTACTCGAAACGCGGTACGACGGCGTGACGCGGCTCGCGGAGGACGGTCAGGAGGCTGAGAAGACGGCCGGGAACGGCGAGGTGATTATCGCTCGCGAGACTGCCTTCGACCCGGAGAAGGCACGCACACTGGGCGTCCCGGAGGGGCCGAAATTCGGCAGGCTCGCGGACGGACAGGCCGTCGAGGTCGACGGTGAGCGCGTTCCCCCGGAAGCGGTCAGCACGGAACGGGAGATAGCGTTTTCAGTCCCGAAAACAGTCAGACGTCCGTCAGACACAGGGGAAAACTCATAACGGTCGCTGTGTTAGGAGGCTCTTAAAATGGACTCCATTATCGATGATGCCATCGAGGAGGCCGAGGAGGAGCGGGAGGAGGCGACGAACAGCGCCCCGGAGACCGACGGGACGACTCCCGCCGAGTCGTCCTCGACCGGCGAGCCGTCGACCAGCGGCCAGATGACCGACGAGGAGCTGGCCGACGTCGTCGAGGACCTGGAGACGAAGATCACGGTCGTCGGCTGTGGCGGGGCCGGCGGCAACACCGTCACGCGGATGATGGAGGAGGGGATCCACGGGGCGAAGCTCGTGGCCGCGAACACCGACGCCCAGCACCTCGCCGACGAGGTCGACGCCGACACCAAAATCCTGATCGGGAAGAAGCGGACCGGCGGCCGCGGGGCCGGCTCTGTCCCGAAGATCGGCGAGGAGGCCGCCCAGGAGAACATCGAGGACATCCAGCAGTCCATCGACGGCTCCGACATGGTCTTCGTCACGGCGGGGCTGGGCGGGGGGACCGGTACCGGCGCCGCGCCCGTCGTCGCCCAGGCCGCCCAGGAGGCGGGCGCGCTCACCATCTCCATCGTCACCATCCCCTTCACCGCGGAGGGCGAGCGCCGCCGCGCGAACGCCGACGCCGGGCTCGAACGCCTGCGCGCCGTGAGCGACACCGTCATCGTCGTTCCGAACGACCGCCTGCTCGACTACGCCCCCTCGATGCCTCTGCAGGACGCCTTCAAGATCTGTGACCGGGTGCTGATGCGCTCGGTCAAAGGGATGACCGAACTGATCACCAAGCCCGGCCTCGTCAACGTCGACTTCGCCGACGTCCGCACCATCATGGAAAACGGCGGCGTCGCGATGATCGGCCTCGGGGAGTCCGATTCGGAGAACAAGGCCCAGGACTCGATCCGCTCGGCGCTGCGCTCGCCGCTTTTGGACGTGGAGTTCGACGGCGCCTCCTCCGCGCTGGTCAACGTCGTCGGCGGCCCGGACATGTCCATCGAGGAGGCCGAGGGCGTCGTCGAGGAGATCTACGACCGGATCGACCCCGACGCCCGGATCATCTGGGGCGCCAGCGTCAACAACCAGTTCGAGGGCAAGATGGAGACGATGATCGTCGTCACCGGTGTCGAGAGCCCCCAGATCTACGGGAAAAGCGAGGCCGAACAGGAACGCGCCGCCAAGGAACTCGGCGAGGACATCGACTACGTCGAGTAGCCGCCGGCGTTACGTGGAGTCCAGTCTGTCCGTTTTCCCGTCCGCTCGTTTCACACCTCACCTGCCCGCCGCTCCCGCCGTCCGCTCCTACAAGATACTTATTCGCCCCCCGGGATTTCCCGGCGTATGTCACGAACACGGAGCGTGGCACTCGCCGCCCTGACCCTCCTGGTCCTCTCCGCGGGCTGTGCCGGACTGTTCGGCGGGGAGAGCGAGCAGGCTCGCCAGCTCCAGCAGGCGAGCCTCGACGCGATGGGGAGTGTCGATATCTACGAGTTCGAGATGACGATGACGGCCTCGGCCGAGGAGCAGTCGGTCGAGGTGGAGGCGACCGGCGTCGCGAACCGCTCGGCGCCGCGCTCGACGCTGACGGTCACCGTCGACACGCCACGCGGCGACCAGCGGGTCACCGCCTACCTCGTCGGCGGGACGGCCTACGCCGAGGCCGGCGGCAGGTGGCAGACCCGGGAGGTCGACCTCGCAGAGCAACGCGACCGCCTCCAGCAGATGGAGGAGATACTGAACGCCTCGACGGTCACCTTCGAGGGCAACAGCACGCTCGACGGCGAGCCGGTGTCGACGCTGCGCCTCGAGGTGCCCCAGGACAGACTCGACGAGCTGTCCGTGCTGAGCCAGGGCGGCGGCGTCGGCGTCGCGGACTTCGACTTCACGGAGTTCACCTACACACTGCAGGTCAGCCGCGACGACCACCTCCCCCGGCAGGTCGAGATCGACGCGACCGCGCAGGCGGGCGGCCGGTCCATCGACCTGACGGGGACGGTCCGGTACAGCGAGTTCGGCCGGCCACAGAACATCACGCTGCCCGGCGACGCGCCGGCCTGACTCTCGCGGGGCCCGCGGGTGTCTCCGCCCCCGTCCCTGCCGCGTGGGGTCGTCAGCCATCAATAGATAGAAAAGCGAGCACAGATTAGGAGCGGGTATGAACACGCCGAAGGACCTGAGCTCCTACATCAGGGTGCTCAAGCTGGCGAGCACGCCCTCCTGGACGGAGTTCTCTCAGGTGGCCAAGATCGCCGGCGCGGGGATCCTGCTGGTGGGACTCGTCGGCTTCCTGATCTACGTCTTCATGTACATCATGCCGGGTGGTCCCTGATGGGTATCTACGCCGTCAAGACCACCGCGAGCCAGGAGCGGACCGTCGCGGACATGATCATGAACCGCGAGGAGGAGTCGGTCCACGCCGCGCTGGCGCCGGATTCGGTCACCTCATACGTGATGGTCGAGGCCGACGACCCCGCGGTCTTCGACCGCATCCTCGACGAGATCCCACACGCCAACGGCGTCGTGCCGGGCGAGACCTCCATGTCCGAGGTCGAGCACTTTCTCTCGCCGACCCCCGACGTCGAGGGGATCGCCGAGGGCGACATCGTCGAACTCATCGCCGGCCCCTTCAAGGGCGAGAAGGCCCAGGTCCAGCGCATCGACGAGGGCAAAGACCAGGTGACCGTCGAACTCTACGAGGCGACCGTTCCCATCCCCGTCACCGTGCGCGGCGACCAGATCCGCGTGTTAGATTCCGAAGAGCGATAGGTCCAAGAGCAGCCAAGCGGCGACAAGTCTCTGGCTCTGCAGACACAACGAATACCAGCCGTTAGGCCGGGCGCGCGGTTCATCGCGCGCCCACGGGGAAGGGCAGGCTGACCACGAGCATCCGCGCGAACGGAGTGAGCGCGGTTCACTCGGCGCGACTACAAGGAGCGCCGAGGTCGTTTTGTACTAAATTTTTGCGAGCGGGGGTACCGCAGCGCCCCCGGCGCGAGGATACCCCCGAAGTAAAAATTTAGTTGTTCTCGAGCCGGTCGACGACCTCGCGGATGTCGGCCTCGGCCTCGATGGCCTCCTTGACGCTCTCGCGGCGCCGGACGTCGCCGGCGTCGGCGTCGTAGGCTCGGACGTACTCGGCGCGGGAGTGCTCGTCGAAGGCGTGACGGATCGCGAAGTAGCCGTCGGGGACGACCGCGCCACAGACCTTGCACTCGATGCGGTCGTGGGCCGTGGCCTGGTGAACGATGAGGTCCTCGACGCGGTCGAAGACTTCCTCGTCGCCCTCGATCGCACATTCCCAGCGCGCCATGTGCGGTGGGTGGCGAGCCCGGGATAAAACCGTTCCGACGCCGGCGGGCTGTTCCCGGGTGCCGGACCGGTGTTACCGCCGGGCAACCTCGTGGCGGCCAAATCCGTACCGCAGGCGGTTCGCCAGCCGCCGGGAGAACCGCCCCTCGCCGGGCTCGTCCGCGGCGTCGCCGGTCGTCCGGGAGCCGAAGCGCTCGGCCAGCGCCGCGTAGATCAGGGGGAGGGGGACCTCCTGTTCGAGGGCCTCCTGGACGGTCCAGGTGCCCGTGGAGCCGCCGGTGACGTGGTCGGCGACGTCCCCGAGGTCCGACCCCTCCTCGCGGAAGGCCTCCTCGCAGAGTTCCAGCAGCCACGACCGGATGACGGCGCCGTTGTTCCACGTGCGGGCCACGGCCTCCAGGTCCAGGTCGTAGCGCCCCTCGTGGAGGAGTTCGAACCCCTCGCCGTAGGCCTGCATCAGCGCGTACTCGACGCCGTTGTGAACCATCTTCACGTAGTGGCCCGCACCGGCGGGCCCCATCCGGGCGTGACCGTCGGGGCCGGTGGCGACGGCGTCGAAGACCGGCTCCAGTTCCTCGTAGGCCCACTCCGGGCCGCCGACCATCAGCGAGAAGCCCAGTTCCGCGCCCGCGGGTCCGCCGGAGGTGCCACAGTCGAGGTAGGCGGCCTCGGTGGCCTCGGCCCGGCGGACCGAGTCCTCGAAGTGGGAGTTGCCCCCGTCGACGACGATGTCGTCGCCGTCGAGGTGACCTTCGAGGTCCTCCAGTGCGGCGTCGACGGGTTCGCCGGCGGGGACCATCAGCCAGACCCGCGTGTCGGGACCGAGCCGGTCGACGAGGTCGGGGATCGATTCCGCGGGCTCGGCGCCGTCGTTGGCGACCGCGCCGACGGCCTCGTAGTCGACGTCGTAGGCGACGACGTCGTGGCCTCCCTCGATGGCCCGCCGGGCGACGATCCGTCCCATCCGCCCGAGTCCGATGATGCCCAGTTCCATACGGAGTGGTCGACCGGCGGGCAGGTAGGGGTTGTGGTCGCCGGCGCGGGCGCCGCCTGTGGGATTCAGCCTCCCTCGGCCGACGTTCGCCGGACCCCGGCGATGTAGGCGGAGTTGGTGCTGTACCGGCGCTCGAAGACCGTCTCGTGGACGAACTCGACGGACCATCCCGGCCGGTCGAAGCGGGCGCGCAACTCCGCGGGCGAGAGTCCGTAGATGCTCCGGTCCCGGCGGGCGTCCCCGAGCACGCAGTACAGCCCGCCGGCCCGGAGCACCGTTTCCAGCCCGTCGACGAAGCGCTCGCGCTCGGCCTCACCGAGAACGTGAAACATCGCACAGTCCAGTACCGTCCGGAACGCGAACCCGAGGTCGGCCAGCCGGTCGAGCGCCAGCGCGTCCCAGACCAGAAACCGGGCGTCCAGCCCCCGCCGGCGGGCCTTCGCGCGGGCCCGGGCGACCGCGCGCCGCGAGAGGTCGACCCCCAGCACCGCCAGCCCGCGGTTGGCGAGATACAGGGAGAGTTCGCCCGTGCCACAGCCCACTTCGAGGACCGGTCCCTCGACGTAGCCGGCCTCCGCGAGCGCGAGGAAGGCCCGCTGGGGGCGGCCGATGTCCCAGTTGGGCACCCCGGCGTAGGCGGCGTCGTAGACGTCGACCAGCGGGCCGGCCGGTCGCGGGGGGACGGCGGTCATCCCGCGTCACCACCGGTCGTGGCCCTGGTCGAGTGGTCCATGCCCGACGGTTGGGTCGGGGGCGTCCTATAGCTACGGCCCGCGAGCCCCTCGCGTTCCCGGGTGTGGCGGTGTCGTAAGCGAAAATTTATATCCGCGACCTCCCAGCCGACACACATGGACGTGGTTGCGTCGGTAGTACGTGCGCCGGCACGGTAGCCGCCGTTTTCGGGCCGCCTGGCACCTCTCGAACGGGCCCAGCCGCGACAGACACCGACAGCTACGGACACACGTGCGAACCTGACAAACTATGACTGACCTACCGGACAGCTACGAGGCCGAGACCGTCGAGGCGAAGTGGCGCGAGGAGTGGCAGGAGATGGATGTCTACGAGTACGAGGATACGGGAAGCCCCGACTACGTCGTCGACACCCCGCCGCCCTATCCGACGGGGAACCTCCACATCGGCAACGCCCTGGGGTGGTGTTACATGGACTTCGCCGCCCGGTACAGGCGCCTGCAGGGGTACGACGTGAAGTTCCCACAGGGGTGGGACTGTCACGGGCTCCCCACGGAGGTCAAAGTCGAGGAGAACAACGACCTCCACCGGACGGACGTCCCCCGCGACGAGTTCCGGCAGATGTGCATCGACCACACCGAAGAACAGATCGACGCGATGAAGGAGACGATGCACACGCTGGGGTTCTCCCAGGACTGGTCGACGGAGTACAAGACCATGGACCCCGACTACTGGGGGGAGACCCAGCGCTCCTTCGTCCGGATGGCCGACAGCGACTACGTCTACCGCGACGAGCATCCCGTCAACTGGTGTCCCCGGTGTGAGACCGCCATCGCCGACGCCGAGGTCGAGACGGAGGAGGGCGTCGACGGGACGCTGTACTACATCACCTTCCCCGCCGTCGACGGTGGCGAGGATATCGAGATCGCAACCACGCGCCCCGAGTTGCTCGCGGCCTGCGTCTCGATGGCCGTCCACCCCGACGACGACCGCTATGCCGACCGGGTGGGCGAGACCTTCGAGGTCCCCCTGTTCGGCCAGGAGGTCGAACTCATCGCCGACGAGGACGCCGACGCCGACTTCGGGACCGGCGCCGTGATGATCTGCACCTTCGGGGACAAGCAGGACGTCGACTGGTGGGCCGAGCACGACCTGGATCTGCGGCCTGTCGTCACCGAGGACGGCCACCTCGGCGAGGCGGCCGGCGAGTACGCCGGGATGGGGATCGACGAGGCAAAGGAGGCTGTCGCCGCGGACCTGGAGGCCGAGGGCTACCTGAACGACACCGAGCCGACCGAGCAGAACGTCGGCCAGTGCTGGCGGTGTGACACCCCCATCGAGATCCTCTCGAAAGAGCAGTGGTTCGTCGAGGTCGACCGGGCGGAGATCCTCGAGCACGCCCGGGAGGTCGAGTGGATCCCCGAGCACATGTACGACCGCCTGGAGGACTGGACCGAGGGGATGGAGTGGGACTGGGTCATCTCCCGCCAGCGCGTGTTCGCCACTCCGATCCCGGCGTGGTTCTGTGGCGACTGCGGGCACACCTACATCGCCGGCGAGGACGAACTGCCCGTCGAGCCGACCGACGAGGCCCCCGCCGTCGACGCCTGCCCGGAGTGTGGGGCGGGCGCGGCTCCGGAGGAGTCGCGGGATGGAGGCGGCGAAGCCGCCGGAACCCACTGGCACGGCGAGACCGACGTGATGGACACGTGGATGGACTCCTCGATCTCGGCGCTGTACGTCGGCGGCTGGCCCGACGCGGACTTTTCGCCGGTCCAGTTGCGCGAGCAGGGCCACGACATCATCCGGACGTGGGCCTTCTACACCATCCTCCGGACTGCGGCGCTGGAAGGGGAGATCCCCTGGGAGGAGGCACTCATCAACGGGATGGTCTTCGGCGAGGACGGCAACAAGATGTCCAAATCCAGGGGCAACTTCGTCCAGCCCGAGGAGGCCGTCGAGGAGTACTCTGCGGACGCCTTCCGGCAGGCGATGGCGCTGGGCGGCCAGCCCGGCTCGGACATCCAGTTCCAGTGGAAGGAGGTCAAGTCGGCGAGCAGGTTCGGGACGAAGGTCTGGAACATCACCCGCTTCGCGGCCGGGCATCTGGACGACGAGCGCGAGCCGCTCGCCGACCCCGCCTACCGCGACGTCGACCGGTGGGTGCTCTCGCGGTGTGCCGACGTCGCCGAGGCCGTCCAGACACACATGGACGAGTACCGCTTCGACGCCGCCCTCCAGGAGCTGCGCGATTTCGTCTGGCACGACCTGGCCGACGACTACCTCGAACTGATCAAGGGGCGGCTCTACGAGGGCCGCCCCGGGGAACGGGACGCCGCCCGGCAGGCCCTCTTTACGGCCCTGTCGGCCTCGCTGCGGATGCTCTCGCCGTTTGCCCCGTTCCTGACAGAGGAGGCCTGGCGGGCCCTGCCCGGCACCGAGGGGAGCGTCCACGCCGGCGCCTGGCCCGACCTGGAGTTCGACGATGACGGGGCCGAGGTTGCGGGGGAGCTCATCGCCGATGTCGCCTCGACGGTCCGTTCCTGGAAGTCCGACCAGGGGATGGCGCTGAACGCCGAACTCGAGAAGGTGGAGGTCTACCCCGACGAGACCCCCGAGGCGGCGGTCGACACCTACGACCTCTCGGAGGCAGTCAACGGCCCCGTCCACGTCCGCGAGGGCGAGCCGACCGTCGAACTCGTCCCCGTCGAGGTCGAGCCCGACCACGCGACCATCGGACCGGAGTTCCGCGACCAGGCCGGCCAGGTCATCGCCGCCCTGGAGGCGATGGACCCCACCGAGGTCCGCGACCAGCAGCGTTACGAGGAGGAGATCGAAGTCGACCTGGGAGAGGAAGTGGCTGTCGTCCCCGGAGAGGCCGTCACCGTCCGCGAGGAACACCGCGCCGAATCCGGGGAGGAGGTGACCGTGCTCGAGGGCGAGCGCGCGACCGTGCTGGTCTACGCCTGACCGCCCCGACCGCTGGCGGCGCTTCTCCCGCTCCGTCCGGCCCCGCATCCAGTAACGTTTAGAGACTCGAACCGGTACGTGTCGGTAATGACAGAGGAACCGGCGGGTAGCCAGCACGGCGACAGCCCGCCAGGGCCGGCGGAGGGCATCGAGGGGGGTGGACCCGGGGCCCGCTCCGGCAGCCCCGGTGGCGACGGTTCCAGCGACGACTGCGCCGGTCACGACGGCCCCGGTGGCGGGGAACCGGCCGTCCGTACCGACGGCGGCTCGTTCGGCACCGCGCCGGAGACGCCCGTCGGCGGCCGGCTGTTCGACCACCTGTCGCTCCGGCCGGGTCTGCTGCTCGGGATGGTCGCGTTCGTCGGCACCTACGCGGTGATGTACTCGCTTCGGGCCGAGCGGGTCGCCAGCGCGGTCGCGGGCCTCCCGCTCGCGCTCTCGGCGTCGACCCCGGAGATCCCGCAGGTCGTCGGCTGGCTCGTCTACCGCGCCCACTTCGTTCCGATCGAGTACTCCGTTACCGGCGCCGGTAGCGACTCCGGCGAGCTGAGCTTCGGCGCCTTCCCGGGGGCCGGCGACCTCGTCGCGGCGCTCGAGCCGGGGTTGCTCCTCTTTGTCCCCCTCTTCATGCTCTTCATCTGTGGCTTCTACACCGCCATCGAGTGTGACGTCACGACGCCGAAGACGGGCGCCGTGGCGGGTGCGAGCGTCGTCGTCGGCTACCTCCTGCTCGTGGTCGTCGCCGTCGCCGCGCTCACCTGGAGCCTCTCGCTGGCGGTGTTCAACCTCACCGTCACCGCCTCCATCGGCCCGGGAGAGGTCCAGGCCGTGTTCATCGCGGGCGTGGTCTACCCCCTGGTGGGGGGCGCGCTCGGCGGCGCCGCGGCCGGCGCAGTGGCCGACTGGTCCCCGACGGGGTGACCCGCTCGGGGCGGTGTCCCCGTCGCCACGCATATGTAGCCACGCGCCGTAGCCGTCGGCGTGACGACGGTCGCGCCCGACGGCGACGCGCCCCGCGTCCGGCAGGCCGAGCGCGCGGACCTGCTCGCGGTTCACCGGATCGAGCAGGCCGCGTTCCCCCAGCCCTGGCCCTTCGACGCCTTCGAGCGGTATCTCGGCGAGCCCGGCTTCCTGGTCGCCACCCCGCCCGCCGACGAGCGCGTCGTCGGCTACGTGGTGGCCGACTCGGTCCCCAACCACGGCCGGCCGCTGGGGCACATCAAGGACATCGCGGTCCGTGAGAGCCACCGCGAACGCGGGGTCGGGACCACACTTCTGAAGCGGTCGATGGGCGTGCTCCGGACCGCGGGGGCCTCCTCGGTGAAACTCGAGGTCCGGGAGGGCAACGACACCGCGCGCCGTCTCTACCGCGAGCACGGGTTCGAGCACCGCCGGACCATCCCCCGCTACTACAGCGACGGCGAGAACGCCCTGGTGCTGGTCCGTCCGCTCTGAAACGCCTTTGTGGCTCGGTCGTCTTGACCGGGTATGGGCTACGCCTGCCCGGTCTGTGAGGACCCCCAGTCCGACGCGACCCACCTCGCGAACCACCTCGCGTTCACCGCCATGCTCCGCGGCGGCGAGCACGGCGAGTGGCTCGACGACCACGTCCCCGAGTGGGGCGAGCTGGACGAGACGGAACTCGGCGAGCGGGTCGCCGAGCACGCCCCGGAGACGGAGTTCCCGCAGGTCTTCGAGGACACGACCGACCGCGGCCCCGGCAGCCACGGCCACGAGCACAGTGAGGGGGGCCACGGCACGGGCGGCAGCGGGAGACGCACCGGCTCCGGTGACCTGCCGGCCGGGGCCGACGCCCTCGCGGGCGAGGCGCTCGACGAGGAGGCCCGCGAAGTCATCGCCGAGGCCCGCGAGATGACCCGGAAGCGCCGGGAGAACGCCGACGCGGCCGGGGCTGACAGCGAGGGAGACACAGACGAGGACAGGGCCGAGGGCAGCGCGGGAGATGACGGGGACAGTCCCGGAACGGAAACGGAATAGGGCTGCCGGCCGAAGGGGAGGTATGGAGACGGAGGGGCTGTTCGCACCGGAGACGGCCGCCGCGGCCCGCGAGCGCTACGAGGCGCTCGGGCCGACGGCACAGACGACGGTCAAGCAGGTCGCGAAGGCCATGGAGTTCGACCCCGAGGAGTACGAGGACCGGGTCACCGGCGAGGTAGTCGAGACGGCCCGGGAAGTGCTCTTCGCCTCGATGCTCGAGGTTCACGTCGGGGACCGCGAGGCCTTCGAGGAGTGGCAGGCCAAGCACGAGGGGTGGGAGGTCGTCGAGTTCGGGAGCGAGCACGTCGACGGGGTGGTCTGGCACGCCGCACCCTTTGCGGAGACGGTCGTCGCCGCCACCTTCCACGAGCAGCGCCGGGCGGCGGTCGAGACGCTGCGCCGGCAGGCCTTTGGCCGCGTCTACAGCGAGGTGGTCCCGTGCGCCCGATAACGAAGAAGGCGGTCTACGTCATCTTCGCAGTCGTGGTCGTGCTCCTCGCGCTGGGCGCGCTGCCCGGTCTGCTGAAAAGCGGCGACCCCTACTACCTGACCGCCACCGCGGCGACCCCGGCCGGCAACGCCACCCCATTCAACGCGAGCGAGGTCACGGGCGACCGCTTCCCCTACACCACGACGGCCCTGGAGCGGGCGAGCGCTGGCGAGCCGGGCCGTTCTGACCCCTACTGGCGTGGCCCCGTCGGGTTCAAGGGCGCGTTCACCCACTCGCCGTTCGACGAGGAGAACGCCCTGAGCCGGCAGTACCCCAACGCCAGCGCCGACGACGGCGTGTACACCCGCCACGGCGGAACGGTCTACCGGCTGAGCATCGTCCGGGAGGCTGAGGGATGACCGGCGACTGGAGCGGCTCCGGGGGCCCTGCCGGCGACGACGCGGTGCCCGACGAGTGGCCGGTCGTCGAGTCAGTCACGGAGTACGACACGCCCTGGTACACCGGCGGATACGACCTGGTCGAACAGCCCGACGGCTCGCGCAAGCGGTACTACTGGGCCGAATTCCCGCCGGCGGTGGTGGTGCTCCCGGTCGCGGACGGGCAGGTCGTCTTCGTCGAGCAGTACCGCCCGACGGTCCGGGAGCGCCACCTCGAACTCCCGGCGGGGGTCGTCGAGGACGGCGAGTCCTACACCGCGGCCGGCGCGCGGGAGCTGCGCGAGGAGACCGGCTTCGACCCGGCGGGGGTCTCGCTTCTGGAGGACTTCTGGGTCGCGACGGGCGTGCTTCGCCACCGGCGGGGGATCGTCTTCGCGGAGGGGCTGGAGCCCGTCGGGACCGACCGCGGCGACAGCGAGTTCCTCTCCGTGCGGACGGTCCCCGTCGAGGAAGCCCTGGCGGCGGCCCGGCGCCAGCCCGCCCACGACGCAACCATCGAGGCCGTCCTGCTGGCCCGCGAGGAAGGGGTCCTGTAGGAGACCGGGGAGCGTCAGGGCTTTGGACCGCGCACCCACATTGGCGGGCATGGACGGACAACTCACGGCGCGGGAACTGGAGGACCTGCTGGTCGAGTCGGCCCCCCTTATCGTCGACGTCCGCGACGAGCAGTCCTACCGGGCCCGCCACATCCCCGGCAGCGAACACATCCCCTTTGCGGAAATCCCCAAAGAGAGCGACCGGATCGCCGAAGCCGACCACGTCGTCACGGTCTGCTACGAGGGGATCGCGAGCGCGAAGGCCGCCCGGCTGATCGCCTCGCACAAGGACTTCGACGGGGTCGTCGAGAACCTCTCCGGCGGCATGGACGCCTGGGAGGGGCCCGTCGACAGCGACGGGAGCGCGGGCGCGAACGGTGGCGGGGACGCCACCGACGCGGCCGGGACCTCGGACCCGCCCTTCTGAGCGCGGGCCAGCAGGGACGTCAGCAACGGGAGCACGGAAACGGTGGCTCGGTGTCAGGTATCGTCACAAGGGGCTCAGTGGGGGTAACTGTTCGTCATCGCCACCATCCGTGCTGGTCCGCGGACGGGCATAAGTGCAGTGCTCGGCTCGGACCGCCGGGCCCGGTAGTAGCAGGTGTCCGTCCGGTACCCTCAGGTTCCGTGCTGCCAGGAGTCCATGTACTCGCGTTGCGCGTCGCTCAGCGAGTCGTACCCGACGCCTTCGGCCGCCAGCTTGATGTCGGCCACCTCGCGGTCGACCGCGTCGGGGACATCGTGGACGCCGGCGTCGTAGTCGCCCTCCAGCAGTTCCTCGACGCAGAGCGCCTGCACGCCGAAGCTCTGGTCCATCACCTCGACGGGGTGGCCGAGCGCGACCGGCGCCGCCAGATTCACGAGCCGCCCCTCCGCGAGGACGTGGATCCGGCGGCCGTCCGCGAGCTCGTAGGCCCGGACGCCGTCGCGGGCCTCGTAGCTGTCGACGGCCATGTCGGCGAGCCCCTCGATGTCGATCTCTACGTCGAAGTGGCCGGCGTTCGCCAGGACGGCGCCGTCCTGCATGACCTCGAAGTGGTCCTCGACGATGACGTCGCGGTTGCCGGTGGTCGTGACGAAGACGTCGCCCTCCGCGGCGGCCTCGGCCATCGGCATCACGTCGTACCCCTCCATGTGCGCCTCGAGGGCCCGGCGGGGGTCGACCTCCGTCACCACGACGTCGGCGTTCTGGCCGCTGGCCTTCTTGGCGACCCCCTTCCCGCAGTAGCCGTAGCCGGCGACGACGACGGTCTTGCCCGCCCACGAGAGGTTGGTGGTCATCGCGATGGCCGCGAGCGCGGACTCGCCGGTACCGTGGACGTTGTCGAACAGCCGCTTTGTGGGCGTGTCGTTGACCGCGAACATCGGGTACTCCAGCGCCCCGTCGGCGTCCATCGCGCGCAGGCGGTGGACCCCGGTGGTCGTCTCCTCGCAGCCGCCGACGACGGTGCCGAGGAGTTCGGGGTAGTCCTCGTGGATGGCGAAGACCATGTCGCCGCCGTCGTCCACAGTGATCGTGGGGTCGTGGCCGATGACGGCCTCGATGGCCGCGTAGTAGGCCTCGTCGTCGACGCCGCGCTCGGCGTAGGATGTGACCCCCTCGACGGCGTCGAGCGCGGCGCTGACGTCGTCGTGGGTCGAGAGGGGGTTACAGCCCGTGATGGCGACCTCCGCGCCGCCGGCCGCGAGCACCTCCACCAGGGCAGCCGTCTTGGCCTCGACGTGCATCGCCATGCCGATCCGCTCGCCGGCGAGCGGCTGTTCGGCCTCGAAACGCTCGCTGACCGCCGAGAGGATGGGCATGTGCTGGCGGACCCACTCGATCTTCCGGCGCCCTTCCGCCCGGGCGGCGTCGGGGTCGTCCAGTCGCTCACTGATGGGAGCAGTCATGGACAGAGCGTGGGCCGGGCCCGGCAAAACCCTACCGAAGCACCGCTACGACCGGGGCGTCCCGCGTCAGCTACCTGCCCGCGTGGTCGGGCGGGCCGGCGCCCTCCGGCGGACCGCGCTCGTCGTCGTCATCCTCGCCTTCCTCGTCGTCATCCTCGCCTTCCTCGTCGTCGTCTTCCTCGCTGTCGTCGGCCTCGTCTTCCTCGCGTTCCTCTTTCTCCTCGGCGTCGTCGTCGCCCTCGTCGGCGTCGTCACCGCGGTCCTCGGGCGGGCCGGCGTGTGCCGGCGGGCCGCGCTCGTCGCCCTCGGCACTGCCGTCGACCGTCTCGCCGCGCTCGTCGTCGGTCTCGTTGTCCGCGTCGTCACTGCGGTCCCCGGGCGGACCGGCGTGTGCCGGCGCGTTGCCGGGGTTGTTGGCGGTCACGAACGCCGCGACGAGCGGTCCGATCCGCGTTACGTTCTCGCCGTCCTGCAGCGCGTGGACGTACGCCGAGACGCGCTGTCCGAAGCTGTCGGTCCCGTTCCCGTCCGTCTCGTTCTCCTCGACGGCGACCAGCTCGGCGGTGGTCGTCGCCGTGTCGTTACCCGCCTCGGCGGTCACGTCGACGGTGACGTTCTCCGTGGGCGCGGGCAGCTCGGCCTCCCCGTCGTCGTCAGTCGTATAGTTGCCGTCCCCGTCGTAGGTGCCGTTGTCGGCTGTCTCGACGAGCACCGAGGCGTTGGCCACGCCGGTGTCGTTACGCGTCACCGACACCGTCACCTCGCCGTCGTCCTGTGCCACGCCGACCGAGAGGTTCCCGGCAGCGTCGGTCGAGTCGGCTGCCACGGCCCCGGTCAGGGGCGCCCCGACCATCGCCAGGACCATCGCGACCGCGAACAGCGCCTGTCGTGTCATATCCGTGCCTGTGGCGAGAGACCGCATAAACCCGTACCGTGGTTCAGGCCGTTCACCGCGTTTTTGAGTCGTCAGAGACGGAATCAGTGACCGTTATACGGTTTAAAATCCGTGCTTGTCGTTTAATTACCGATCGCGTTCGGGTCACGTGCCACCGGTCGCGCCGGCCGGGTTCGGCTGGTCCCGGCGGGTCGAGTCGCTCTCAGTCGGCGGCCCGCTCGAACAGCGCGCGCGCCTGCTCCTCGGCCTCCTGTCGCGTCCGCTGCAGGTCGATAGTCGTGAGCTCGCGGTCCCGCATCAGTACCTGCCCGTCACAGACCGTGTGGCGGACGTCGCTGCCCCGGGCCGCGTAGGCCAGGTGGCTCACGAGGTCGTGCTGTGGGGTGAGGTGTGGGGCGTCCAGGTCGACCACCGCGAGGTCGGCGTTCGCACCGGGCTCGATTCGGCCGCTCTCGAAGCCAAGCGCGGCCGCGCTGCCCTCCGTCGCCAGCCGGACGGCCGTGCCCGCGCCGACCGCGCTCGCGTCGTCCGCCGCGAGTTTCCCGAGCATCGCCGCGTCGCGCATCTCGTCGAACATGTCGAGGTCGTTGTTCGAGGCCGCGCCGTCGGTGCCGAGACCGACGGTCACCCCCGCGTCCAGCAGCTCCTGGACCGGCGCCATCCCGGAGGCGAGTTTCATGTTCGAGGCCGGGCAGTGGACCACCGCCGTGTCGCGGTCGGCCAGCAGCTCCATCTCCGCCCGGTCGACGTGGACGCCGTGGGCGACGAAGGAATCCTCCGCCAGCAGGCCGAGGTTGTCGGCCCACGCGAGCGGGCGCTGCCCGCGCTCCGCGAGGACCGGGTCGACCTCGTCTACCGTCTCGTTGGCGTGGAAGTGGACCGGGAGGCCGGCCTCGCGGGCCCGCGGGAGAAACTCCTCGAAGTGGGCCTCGTCGACGGTCGTCAGGCTGTGGGGGGTGAACATCGTCCGGACCCGGCCGTCGGCGTAGCCGTCGTACTCGCGGGCGAACCCGAGTCCCTCCTCGAAGTCGGCGACGGCCTCCTCCTCGGGGCGGCCCACGGAGATGCAGCCGTGACCGAGCCGGGCGCGCATCCCCGTCTCGGCGACTACCTCGGCCACCTCGTCCATGAAGAAGTACATGTCGCCGAAGGCCGTAGCACCAGAACGAATCATCTCCGCGATACCCAGACGGGTGCCCGCGGCGACGTCCGCCGCCCGGAGTTCGGCCTCGACCGGCCAGATGTCCTCCTGGAGCCACGCGTCCAGGGGCTTGTCGTCGGCCGCTCCCCGGAACAGGGTCATCGCGACGTGGGAGTGGGCGTTGACCAGCCCCGGAACCACCAGCCCCCCCTCGGCGTCGAGTTCGTCGTCGCCGGCCAGCGCGCCGGGGTCGTCGACGGCCGCGACGGTGCCGGCGTCCTGGTCGAGCAGTACGTCCGCCCGTTCGACGGCCCCCGAGGGACGGAGCACGCGCCCCCCCGAGACCAGCAGCTCGCTCATACCCCGCGTTGCCCCGCGGGGGGCGTCAATCCCCCGGTCCCGGACGCGCTGTCCCGGACCGCCCGGAGTCCCGTGTCGGGACGCTCCGTCAAGGTCTTTTACCGCCGGCGTGAGCCTCCTGTCGTGTCGTCCCCGGACTCGTATTCCGCCCGTCTGCGAACCGTCGTCGGGGGACTCCGCGGCGGCGGGCGGGGCTGGACGCTGCTCGCCATCGCCGGCGGGTGGTTTTTCGTCCTCGGCCTGCGCTTTGTCGTCCCCGCACTGCTGCCGGCGATCCGGGAGGACTTCGTGGTCTCCGATACCGCGGCCGGGGCGGCGATCACCCTGCTGTGGGTGACCTACGCCGCGATGCAGTTCCCCGCGGGGGCGCTCGTCGACCGCGCGGGCGAGCGGACGCTGCTCGCGACCAGTGCGGTCGCCGGCGCCGTCACGATGGGCGTCTACGCCCTCTCGCCGACCTTCGCGGTCTTTCTGGTAGCGACCGGGGCCTACGGGCTGGCCTCCGGACTGTACGGCCCGCCGCGGGGAACCGCGCTCACCCGCATCTACACCGAGCAGGACGGGGCCGCGTTCGGGACCGTCCTCGCAGCCGGCAGCGTCGGCGCCGCGCTGCTGCCGGCGGCCGCCACCTACGCCACCGGCGCCGTCGGCTGGCGGGGTGCGCTGGGACTCACTGCCCCCGCCTTCCTGCTGGCCGGGGTGGCGCTCTACCGCTCCGTCCCCGAGCAGTCGGCGGCCAGCGCCGTCGAGAGCGGCGGTACCGAGGGCGGGGCTGCCGGCGATGACTCCGACGCGGACACTCGTACCGACGGCGGGGCGGCGAGCCTCCGGGCGCGGACCGCCGCGGTCCGGCGGGCCGTCTCCTCCCGGAAGGTGGCGCTGGCGGTGCTCGGTGCGACGCTGATGCTTTTCGTCTTCCAGGGGCTGACCGCCTTCTTCACCACCTATCTGGTGACTGCGAAGGGACTGACGGAGGCGACTGCGGGCGTCCTCTTCGGCGTGCTCTTTCTCAGCGGCGCGGTCTTCCAGTCCGTCGGCGGGGTGCTCGCGGACCGCTACGGCCACGGGCGCGTGCTCGCGGTCGTGGCCTTCGTCGGCGTCCTCCCGCTCGTGGCGCTGCCCTACACCGGTGGCACCCTCGGACTCGGGCTGGTTGCGGCCTTCCTCGGGATGCGCCTGTCGGTCGGCCCCATCTCCAACGCCTACATCGTCTCGCTTCTCCCGCCGGGGGTCCGGGGGACCGCCTGGGGGGCGGTCCGGACCGCCTTCTTCATGGTCGGGGCCTTCGGCTCGACGGCCGTCGGGGCGATGGCCGACTACGACCTGTTCACCGAGGCCTTCCTCCTGCTGGCGGCGCTCACCGCGCTGGCGGGCGTCATCTACCTGTTTTTGCCCGCACGAAACCTCGGAAGCGAGGGTCCAGGGGCGGAGGCGGACGCGTCGGACTGAGGTCAGGAACACAAACGCTTAGTCGCCGCTGGCCGACCGGACCCGTATGCAGGTTGCACTTCTCGGCGGCACCGGAGACATCGGCGAGGGACTGGCGCTGCGGCTCGCACGGGACACCGACCACGAGGTCGTCGTCGGCTCGCGGAAGGCCGAGAAGGCCGAGAACGCGGCCACGGAGTACGAGGAGGCACTCGCCGACCACGGCGTGGAGGCGGCGGTCGGGGCCGCGGAGAACCCCGAGGCCGCGGCGGGCGCGGACGTGGTCGTCCTCTCGGTCCCGGCCTACCACCTCGCGGACACCGTCGAGTCGGTCGCAGACGACCTCTCGGGGATCCTGGTCTCCCCGGCCGTGGGCCTCCAGCGCGACGAGGCGGGGCTCCACTACAACCCCCCCGGCGTCGGCAGCGTGACCGCCCTCGCGGCCCAGGCTGCCCCGGAGGAGACCCCCGTCGTCGGCGCTTACCACAACCTCGCGGCGGGCCGGCTGGCGGACCTCGATGCGGACCTGGACTGGGACGTACCGGTCGTCGCCGACGACGCGGACGCCAAGGCGACGGTCGCCGACCTGACCGACGAGCTGGCGGGGCTGCGGGCGCTGGATGCCGGCCCGCTGGCCAACGCCACCGAGGTAGAGTCGCTGACCCCCCTCCTGATCAACCTGGCTGCCAACAACGAGGGGATGCACGACCTGGGTACCAAGTTCTGGTGAGTCGCCGGGGGGGAAGGCGCGGAGACGCGGGCCGGAACACGGCGAGGGAGAGCGCAAAGTTCTAATCCGGTGCCGATTTAAGGGCGGTATGCCCGACTGTCCACTCGCCGACGAGTGCCCCAGCTTCTCCGAGCGGATCGAGGGGATGGGGTGTACCCACTACGGCGACCGGGGGGGCAAGGAGTGGTGCAACCACTACGAACAGCCCATCGAGGACCTCAAGACCCAGCCGGTCAAGCGCGGCGAGGAGGTCGTGGTCACGGTCGAGGACATCCACGAGAGCGGCGCGGGTGTCGGCCGGACCGAGGACGGCTTCATCATCATGGTCGACGGCGTCCTGCCGCCGGCCCGCGCCCGCGTCGAGGTGACGGAGGTTCACTCCAACCACGCCCGTGCGGACGAGGTCGAGCGCCTCCCGATGGAAGCGGAGGAGGAAGACGAAGACGGCGAGGACGAAGACGCCGAGGCAGCCGAGGAGGGCGGCGCGGACGAGGGAGAGGGCCGTCCGAGCCTCGGCAGCCGGGACGACTTCTGGGGCAGCTGAGGCTGCGGGTCCCGAGCGCCCGCGGCGAACGGCGAGTGGACGGCAGGCGGACAGCCCGGAACGGCGGGCGGCCCACTTTTTACGCCCGCACCCGTCGGCGCGGATATGGACCTCGGACTTGCGGGGAACACGGCACTGTGTACGGCAGCCAGCAGCGGTCTCGGCCGGGCGAGCGCGCTCGCGCTCGCTCGCGAGGGCGCCAACGTGGCTATCTGTGGCACCACCCCCGAGCACGTCGAGGAGACGCGCGAGGAGCTGGAGGCCGCGGGCGAGGGGGGCGTCCTCGCCGTGGAGGCTGACATCACCGACCCCGACCACGTCGAGGCGTTCGTCGAGGAGACCGTCGAGGAGTTCGGCGGGCTGGACCACGTCGTCACGAGCGCCGGCGGCCCACCGAGTGGCCCCTTCACGTCGATGGAGGACCGGGACTGGTACGGCGCCTACGACATGCTGGTGATGAGCGCCGTCTGGACGCTCCGGGAAGCCCGGCCGCAGCTGGTGGAGTCCGACGCGGGGAGCATCGTCGCCATCACCTCCCGGACGGTACAGGAGGTCAGCGACGGCCTGCTCCTGTCGAACGCCGTCCGCCGGGGCGTCATCGGCCTGGTCAAGACCGTCGCCCGGGAGTTCGCCCCCGAGGTGCGTGCCAACGCCGTCCTCCCGGGAGCCCACGAGACCGCCCGGATCGAGCACCTCATCGAGGACGCCGTCGAGCGCGGCGACGCCGACAGCTACGAGGATGCCTACGACTCGTGGGCCGCCGACGTCCCCCTCGAGCGGATCGGCGAGCCCGGCGAACTCGGCGACGCCGTGACCTTCCTCGCCAGCGAGCGCGCGAGCTACATCAACGGCGCGACGCTGGCCATCGACGGCGGCTCGATGCGCAGCTAGCCGGCCCGACGGCGGCCCGAGCGACCGCCGACTCAGCAGACCGGCTTGGGGTTGATCCCCATCGACTCCAGGCGGTCGACGTACTCCTCGTAGGCGGCGCCCACGACCGCCGTGGCGGCCGCCGCGGCGCCCTCGAGGTCGTCGTGGGGTTCCAGCGCGTCGAGCAACTCCCCCCGGAGCGTCTCGTATCCGTCCGATATCTCCCGGAAGAGGCTCGCCGTTTGCGGGTCGGCCTGTCCGGTGAAGAAGCCGGTCGCCTGGCTCGCCTTCGCCTCGGCGACGAGCGTGTACCCCACCGCGGCCCCGAGCCGGTCGACCTCCGTCTCGAGCCCGCTGAACGACTCGACGAGAGCCGGCCGGTCGCCGGGCTCGTGGGCGTCGAGTTCGCCCGCGATGTCGGCGTAGTGGTCGCGCTCGCGGTCGGCGGCGTCCCCGAATGGCTCGCCCCACCCCTCGAAGACCTCGGCGGCGTGGTGGGTGGTGTCGGCGAGCGCCGCGAGGACGGCGTCGCCCTCCATCTCCCCCTCCGTGTCGGCGTACAGCGACTTCGAGGAGCCCAGCCGGGAGAGTTCGGTGTTGTTCTCCGAACGAACGCGGTCGACGAGGTCGGTCGGGTCCATACCGAAAGGGTCGGCAGCCGGCGGCTTGTATGCGTCGCCGCGGGGGCACCTCGACGGCCAAGCGGCGCTGACTGCCGGTCCGTCTTCCTGCCGGGCCACCGGACCGCGACAGCCGGAGAAAAGCAATACGACCATCGTAACGTATTCGGCCCTTGAAATTGCTATTTACACAAATTTATTGTATATCCGAATTCGAGCTTGGTCTGAATGAGCGTATGAGTGAACGATCACGTATCGAAACTCCGGCGGAGAGCGACGGCGGGGAGGGAGTACGGTGGTAGACATCCGGCGGAGCGTCGAGGTCGAGTACTGGGTCGTCGACGGCGAGGGCCGGCTGACCGAGCCGGGGGAGCTCGTGGACGCCGCGCCGGGGGTCGAACGCGAGTTCGTCGAGCCGCTTCTGGAGGTCAAGACCACGCCGTGTGAGACGACCGCACAGCTCCGCAGGGAGCTGTTCGAACGTGTCGGGCGGGTACTGGAGCGGGCCGCGGAACTCGACAGGGGGCTCGTCCCGCTGGCGACGCCGGTCAACGCGGGGGAGGTCCGGGACCTGCCGAGCGAGCGCACGCGGGTCCAAGAGCGGGTCGTCGGCGAGGACTTCGAGTACGTCCGCCACTGCGCCGGGACCCACGTCCACGTCGAGCAGCTCCCGGGTCGGGCGGTCGACCAGCTCAACGCGTTCATCGCGCTCGACCCCGCGCTCGCGCTCGTCAACTCCTCGCCGTATTTCGGGGGCGAGCACCTCGCCGCCGGCGCCCGGTCGAAGCTCTACCGCCGGATGGCCTACGGCGACGTCCCCCACCAGGGACGGCTGTGGCGGTACGCGACCGACGCCGACGAGTGGACCCGCCGGCTGGAGCGGCGCTACGAGGAATTCCTCGCCGCAGCCCTCGAGGCCGGGGCCGACCGGCGGGCGGTCGCGGCCCACTTCACCCCCGAGACCGCCGTCTGGACGCCCGTCCAGCTCCGCGAAACCTTCGGCACGGTCGAGTACCGGTCCCCCGACACGACGCTCCCCAGCCGGGCCGTCAGGCTGGCCGACGACCTGGCGGGGGTCGTCGAGCATCTCGCGGACACCGACCTCCGGGTCGGCGGGACCCCGGGACTGACGGAAGATGCCGTCGTCGTCCCCGGTTTCGAGACCGTCCTCGACCACGTCGACGCCGCCATCGAGGAGGGCCTCGAGTCGGACTCGCTACGGGCGTATCTCGACCGCATGGGATTCGACACGGACGCCTACGCGCCCGTGACACACGACCTCGGCACCCGGGGGACGGTCACGCGGGCGGAGGCGCGCGAACTCCGGCTCGACCACGCCGCGCGCCTCAAACGTGACCTCCAGCAGGTGGCCGTCGGCGACGACTGACCGCCCTGTCGCTCGGACGCAAAAAACTGAGGGTCGGGTCGGCTCCGACTCCCCGCTCCGACCCGAGGCTGGCTCCTGCGCTGCGCTTAGTCGCCAGCCTCGCCTTTCTCGATCTCGGCGCCGACGAGGTTGCCCCACTCCGTCCAGGAGCCGTCGTAGTTGGCGGTGTCGTCGTATCCGAGCAGCTCGTGCAGGGCGAACCACGCGACCGAGGAGCGCTCGGCGATCCGGCAGTAGGCGATGGTGGTCGAGTCGCCGTCGATCCCTTCCTCGGCGTACAGCTCCCTGATCTCCTCGGGGCTCTTGAACCGGCCGTCGTCGTTGGTGACGGCTGCCCACGAGATGTTCTTCGCGCCGGGGATGTGACCGCCGCGCTGGGCGGTCTCCTGCAGGCCCGGCGGGGCGAGGATCTCCCCGGAGTACTCCTCGGGCGAGCGGACGTCGACCAGCGGCAGCCCCCGCTCGATGGCGTTCTCGACATCGTCGCGGTAGGCGCGGATGCTCTCGCGGGGCCCGGAGGCGTTGTACTCCACGGCGGAAAAGTCCGGCACCTCGTCGGTCAGCGGGTAGTCGTTCTCGACCCAGTAGTCCCGGCCGCCGTCCAGGAGACGGACGTCGTCGTGGCCGTAGTACTTGAACTGCCAGTAGGTGTAGGCCGCAAACCAGTTCGAGTTGTCGCCGTACAGCACCACCGTCGAGTCCTCGCTGATCCCGTGGCTGCCCAGCAGGTCCTCGAAGTCCTCCTTGCTCAGGAGGTCGCGCTGGGTCTGGTCCTGGAGCTGGGTCTCCCAGTTGAAGCCGATGGCACCGGGCGCGTGGCTCTCCTCGTACAGCTCCGTGTCCACGTCGACCTCCACCAGCCGGTGGGCCGGGTCGTCGCTCCCGAACTCGTCGAGTCGCTCCTCCACCCAGTCGGCCGATACGAGCACGTCCTTGGCGTATCCGTCGTCAGTCATGGTGCGTTGAACTATTCGTCTACTGCACATATATGGCTACACGTCCCGGCAGGCCCCGCCACTCCTCCCGACTCCCGGCAAAAATATCTGGTTCGGAGGCGAAACCCGGCCCGTGACCTGCTGTCGGCCGGGACGGCGTCGGGGGATCGGCTCGGCCAGGCACCATCTCCCACGATCCGGCGGAAATTGTTGCCTGGAGCTTCGAGTGACAACGCGAGGGGCGGAGAGACATCTTCAAGCGGGTTCGCGGGCAATGGCCGACGATGAGCGCGATCGTCTCGCGGCCGTGGCTGGCCGACCGGCTCGGGGAGGTCCGGGTGGTCGACGTCCGCGACGCCTGGGAGTACGACGGCATCGGACACGTCCCCGGGGCGGTGAACGTTCCCTTCGACTCGTTTCGCGCCGGCGAGAGCGGCGACGAGGGGATGCTCCCCGGGGCGGACGTCTTCGCCGGCCTGATGGGCGAGGCCGGGGTCGAGCGCGGCGACCACCTCGTCGCCTACGACGACCACCACGGCGTCTTCGCCGCCCGGCTGCTCGTGACCGCCGAACTGTACGGCCACCCGCGGGACCGACTCCACCTGCTCGACGGCGACTTCACCGCCTGGCAGCGCGAGCGCGAGACCACGACCGACGCCCCCGATGTCGAGGCGACGACCTACGAGGTCGAGCGCCCGGCCGAGACGCCGCTGGTCGACGCCGAGGCGGTCGCCGCGGCGGTTGAGGACCCCGACACCGTCGTCGTCGACACCCGCGAGGACTGGGAGTTCGCGGAGGGGCACATCCCCGGCGCGGTTCGGCTGGACTGGCGGGCGGTCGTCGACGACGGGAGCCGCGGGCTGAAACCCGAGGCCGACGTCCGGTCGCTGCTCGAAGCACGGGGGATCGGTCCCGGGAAGCGCATCCTGCTGTACTGCAACACGGCCCGCCGTATCAGCCACACCTACACCGTGTTGCGCCACCTCGGCTACCCCGACCTGGCCTTCTACGAGGGGAGCCTCACCGAGTGGGAGAGGGAGGGGCGGCCCGTGGAGACCGGAGGTGCCGAGGCGGAGGGGGAGGAGAACCCGGGCGCGGGGACGGACGCCTAGTCGAGTTCTTCGACGTCGCTTGGCGCGGCATCCTCCGTCCCCTCGACGTCCCCGGGCGGCGGGGCGGGTCCGTCCCCGGCATCCGGGGTCTCTGCTGGCCCGCCGGCCCAGTCGTCGACCGTGGTCCGCCGACCCTCCGCGCTGGTCTCGGCCGAGAGCAGCGCGACGGCCTCGGCCAGCCACGCGACCGCGACCGGGCCGGCGACGATCCCGACCAGCCCGACGGAGAGGGTGCCGCCGGTGAAGCCGATGAAGTAGAGGCTCGCGGGGACGTCAGTCGCGATGTGGGCCAGACGAGGCCGGAGGAGCGCGTCGGGCAGGAAGCCGATGACGACGAGTCCGACCGAGACGACGGCGACGGCCTGGTTCACGTTGCCCGCGACCACCTCGGTCGTGCCGACGACGATGATCAGGACGCTCGGGCCGAGGATCGGGATGAACTGGAGGAGTCCCGAGAGCACCGAGAGGGTGAACCACGAGTCGTAGCCGAGCAGGAAGAAGACGACGAGCGCGACGGCGAAGGTGGCAGCGGCGACCGCCGCCTGGAGGACGTAGATGCCATACAGCATCGACCTCGTCCGCTCGTGGAAGGCGAAGACGACGTCGTGGTACTCCCGGGGAACCGGACGCAGCAGCGCCTCGCCGAGCCGGCCGGGCCGGATGAGCAGGGCGTACACCACGAGCGTGAACAGAAACAGCTTGAACGCGAGTGCCGGCAGTTGCTGTGCGAGGCCGAACGCGAGCCCGCCCGCCGCGTCCTGGAGGGCCTGGAGCAGCGTGGCGAACTCGACGGTGTAGGAGAACCCGCCGACCGTCAGGGTCAGCTCTTCGGGGATCTGTCCGAGAAACGCAAACAGCGTGTCCCGCCGGAAGTACAGCGCGGAAGCCAGCGGGACGACGAGAACGAGGACGGCGACGAAGGCGACGGTGGTACTGACCGCCGCGGCGGTCCGCGGGCCGAGGCCGCGGCCGACGAGAAACTGCCGGACGGGGTAGAGGACGTAGGCGACCGTGATGGCGAAAAAGACCGTCGCGAACACGCTCTGGAGGACGTACCCTGCGGCGAGGACGACGGCTGCGAACACGCCCACGAGCACGGTGAGGCGGCGACGGTCCGGCACGTCCCGCAGGTCACCGGCCACTGTCTAAACAGTTGCGGCGAGCGCAACGAAAGCTTTTCCTCCGTGTTCGGCCGACGTGTGTGTGCGGGCTCGTGGGTTAGCCTGGTATACTTCGGGCCTTGGGTGCCCGTGACCGCGGTTCAAATCCGCGCGAGCCCATCGTGTTTTGCGACGAACGGACGCGAGGAGCGACCTGTCTGCGAGCAGACTCCGGCGACGGCCGGCGAGGTAGTGCCGTCGTCGCCGCGGCGGAAGACGGGGCGGGCGCCACACGACAGCAAATAAGTGGTTGCACGCGAGAGGTGTGGTCAATGAGTTCGGAACACGACGAGACTCGCGGCGGGTCGCTCGAGGACATCCGCGTCGACGATGTCGAGATCGACAGTCCGCTGCAGTACAACGTCCAGCAGCTCAAGCGCCGGTGGAAGGCGTTTCTGCTGATACTCGCGATGGCACTGACGTCCTACGCCGTCTACTGGGTCGAAAACGCGGTCACCCTCGACGTCATCGTCTTCGGCGTCCTGGCCGTCGGGGCGCTGCTGTATACCGGCGTGATGATCCGGTCGGACCTCGAACTCGAGTGAGCCCGGCGACCGGACCGGAGCCGGCCCGGGCACACCCGGGACCGGACCCGACACCGCGAGACAGACATCCGAGCGCGGCCACAGCGGGCAGGGCAGAGACACCGTGATCGACAGCATCCTCGACCGGTTCCAGCCGACGAAAAAGCGGCCGACGCCAGCCATGGATACGGTCGGCGACCGCGGCATCATCGGACAGCGCGGCGCCGCGGCGGCGATCGACCTCGTGATCTGCTATTTCCTCATCGAGACGCCGATACTGTACGTCGTCGACTTCCTCTTTCGGACCCGCGTCGACCAGCTGGGCGGGGTCGTCCTCGTCTCGGTGCTGCTCCTGTTCCCGCTGTATATCACCTACTCCTTCGGCTTCGAGTGGCGGTACGGCCGGACCCCCGGGAAAGTCAACCGCGGGCTGGTCGTCACTATGGAGGACGGGAGCCACTGCACGGGCCGGGCCAGCGCCGTGCGGAACATCCTCCGCTATATCGACCTGTTGCCGGTCGTGTTGCCCTACGCTGTCGGGGTCGCCGCCGCGGTCGTGACCGACGGCCGCCGGACCGGGGACCTGGCCGCCGACACCGTCGTCGTCCGCACCCGCGTCGAGGACCCGGCAGACCAGGCCGCCCGGGCCGACCTCGAGACCGACGCCGCCGCGAGACGCGACAGCCAGAGTAGCTGACTGGCCGCTCCGCGGCTCCGCCGGTCGCGCGGATGCGAGGGCGCGTGCTACGCGCAGGGAGCGGCGATGCTCGAAAAGGTGCTGCCGTGTGGGCCTCAGGCGACGCGGTCGCCGGAGACGGGGTCGAACAGCCGGACGTAGTTCTCGTCGATCACCAGCCCGTACTCGCCCTCCCGGCCCTCGAAGTCGGGGTCCGTGACGACGATGACCTCGCCGAACTCGGTGTCGAAGAAGCTGTGGGTCTCGTCGCCGAGCGGTTCGTCGAGGATGTGGGTCGCGTTGATCCCCTCGTTGGGGTCGTCGCTGACCCGGATGTGCTGGGGGCGGATCCCCACCCGGATGTCGTGTTCGCCCTCGCCGTAGCCGTTGAGGTCGGCGGAACTCATCGAGAGGTCGAACTCCATATCCGAGATGGTCAGCGACGTCGAGCCGTTCTGTGCGGCCAGCCGGCCGTCGAAGAACTGCGTCGAGGGCTGCCCGATGAAGCTGCTGACGAACTCCGAGTCGGGGTCCTCGTAGACCACCTTCGGCGGGTCGACCTGCTCGAGGTTGCCGTCGTTGATGATCGCCACGCGGTCGGACATCGTCATCGCCTCCTCCTGGTCGTGAGTGACATACAGCGTCGGACAGCCGATCTCGTCGGTGACCTGCTCGATGACCGGCCGGAGTTCGGCCTTGAGCTTGGCGTCCAGGTCCGACATCGGCTCGTCGAACAGGAACACTTCGGGGTCCCGGACCAGCGACCGCCCCAGCGCGACGCGCTGTTGCTGGCCGCCGGAGAGCTCTGCGGGGCTCTTGTCGAGCTGGTCGCTGATCTGCAACAGCTTGGCGGCCTCCTCGACGCGGGCGTACCGCTCCTCGCGGGAGAACCCGCGGATCTTCAGCCCGTAGGCCATGTTGTCCCGCACGCTCATGTGCGGGTACAGCGCGATGTCCTGGAAGAGCAGGGCGATGTCGCGCTCCTGGACCGGGAGGTTCGTGACCTCGCGGTCGCCGAAGGTGATCGTCCCGCTGGTGGGCTTGTTGAGGCCGGCGACACACCGCAGCGTCGTGGTCTTGCCACAGCCCGACGGGCCGACCAGGGTCACGAACTCGCCGTCGTCGATCGTGAGGTCGATGCCGTCGACCGCCACGATCTCGTCGTCGCCGTCCTGGTAGATCTTCGTCAGGTCTCTGATTTTGACGTCTGACATGAGTGGATTGAGTGTTGGGTTTCGGGAATCGGTGATTAATGTTCTGGTTTCACAGCGAGCGGATCTGGAACCCCTTCAGCAGGTAGCTCTGCATGAAGTACGCGAAGATCAGGGGTGGGAGCGTCATCGCCATCGAGACGGCCATGACGTCGACCCGCGCGATGTCGTAGCCGCGCTGGATGAGCCGGAACACGCCCGGCGCGAACGTCGACGCCTCGTTTGCCGGCAACAGGATCTGGGCGAACGTGAAGTCGTTCCAGGCCAGCGCGAAGGCAAACAGCGCGGCGGCGATGATCGCCGGCTGGGTCTGCGGGATGATGATGTCCCGGAAGCCCTGCCAGCGCGAGGCGCCCGCGACCCAGGCGCTCTCCTCCATCGCCTCCGGAATTGTCTGGATGTACTTCCACATCAACCACACCGCGAAGGGCATCGATATCGCCGTCAGCGCGATGATCAGTCCCAGCCGGGTGTTCAGCAGCCCGAGGTTCTGCCAGATGAGGTACAGCGGCACCCCGAGGACGATCGGGCTGAACAGGTACCCCAGCAGGAGAAACCGTGCGAAGTTCTCCTTCTGGGGCATGTTGAACCGGGCCAGCCCGTAGCCCGCGATCAGCGAGATCAGCACCACGAGGATGATCGTCCCGAGCGTGACGACGACAGAGTTGATGACGTACAGCGCGACGTCGGGGTTCGTGAGCACCTCGTAGTTCTCGAGGGTGAACGTCTCCGGGGTCGGGAACCAGGAGATACCGCTGCTGCTGGCTCGCGCCCGGGTCGTCAGCGACGCCTGGAGCATCCAGTAGATCGGGAAGACCCCGACGACGACGAAGACGGCTGCGCTGATCTGCTTGAGACGGGAGAACAGCTTCTCCTCGGCCCGGTAGCCGAGCCCGAAGATGCCGTCCGTGTCGGATGGTGTGTCGGTGCTCATGTCGACGTCTCCACCTCCTCACTCGGGTTGAACAGGATGAAGTACGCGACGGCGCCGATGCCCAGGAACAGGAACATGACGACCGCGAGCGCGTTCGCGAGCCCGTAGTTCCCGCCGGTGAAGGCCGTCTCGTAGGCCAGGATGGGCAGGGTCGTCGTCGCGCTGCCCGGGCCGCCCTGCGTGAGCACCCAGATGATGTCGAACTTGTTGAACATGAAGATCGAGCGCAGGAGGACCGCGACGAGGATGACCCCCTGGATCCGCGGGAGCGTGATGTCCCGGAACATCTGCAGCCGGTTGGCCCCGCAGATCTGTGCGGCTTCATAGAACCGGTCGGGAATGGCCCGCAGCTGGGCGAGCGCGAAGATGGTGATGAAGACACCGAACTTCCAGGTCCCGACGAGGATCAAAAGCGGCATCGCCCACGTCTGGCTGAAGGTCATCGGCGCCGTGTTCCCGGCCCACAGGCCGAAGTCACTTCCCAGCGACTGGAGCACACCGAGCCCGATGTTCGGGGTGAACATGTAGCCGGCGACGAACGCCAGAATGATCGTCGGGATGAGGTAGGCGGTGAAGACGACCGCGGTCAGGAATTTCTGCCCACGTGCGATCTTGTTCAGCGCGAGCGCGAGCCACAGCCCGACGCCGAGCTGGATCAGCGTGCTCCCCACCATGTAGATGATCCCGCGCCACAGCGAGCCCCAGAACGTCTCGAGTTCGAACACTTCGTAGTAGTTCTGGAGTCCGGCCCACTCCCACTGCGGGTTCAGCAGGAACACCTCGTGGAAGGAAGCGTTCACCGCGTACGCGACCGGGCCGATCGCGATAATGAAATACAGGATCAGGACAGGAAGGACCGACGCGTACCCGATGAGCGTCTCCTTGCTGACCGGTAACCGGTGCCACGGAATGGTCGGTTCGTCAGTCTGCGTTGGTTCGAGTGTTTCACCAGCCACGTATTGCCACCTACCAGTGCCTCACCGTGAAGATATATTAAACTCACGACTGTCGGACCGACGAGTGTCAACGAGCCACAAGACAGCCGCGCCGTCCCCGGATTCGCCTGTCTGTCGTCAGCCACGAGGTGCGCAGTGCGCGCCCGTTGTGTGGCGCCAGCGCCGCCGCTCCTCCCGGGAGAAAAACAGAAAGTGCCGTGCGCGATCGGGGTTCAGCGGAAGCGGTTGCGGCCCTCTTCGAGCCGGGTCATGAGGCGGTCACGACCCCACTCGTAGGCCTCCTGCACCGAGTCCGAGCCGGTGACGACGCGGTTGACCATCTCGCCGTGGAACCACTGACGCTGCACGTACAGGAACACCGGGTCGTTGACGTTCGACTCGGGCACCTGGCCGTAGTGCTCCCCGAAGTGGACGTTCTGGATTTTCACCAATTCGTCGAGGAGCTGCTGGTTCTCGCCTTGGTCCCAGAAGCCAAAGCCCTGGAAGGTGTCGCTTTCGAGGATGTCGGCGTAGATGGGGAGGAACCGGGTGGGCTCCTGCTGGTACATGTTCGCCGACCGTTCGAGGCTGCTGCCGTAGCAGTACTCCATCCACTGGCGGGCGCCGGGGGTGTTGTCCCCGCCCGCGAAGATGTGGTGGCCGTCCGGCGTCGGCTCGTACAGCCAGGAATCGCCCTTGCTGACCCCGCCCTCTTCCCAGTAGGGGTTGAACGCGGTCTTGGTGTTGTAGGCGATCTCCGGGATGTCGGAGGCGGCGGCGATGCCTGCGGGCCAGTGGTTGAGGTGGTACTGCTGGGCGAACTGCCCGCCGAGCCAGTTCGAGATCGACGACGACCAGCCCAGCGATGTCGGGTCCGGCGAGTACTGGGAGATGTCCTTGAAGAACTGCAGCAGCGTCGTGACCTCTTCCTCCGGGAAGTAGGCCTCGACTTCGTTGCGGGCGTCGGGGTCCTTCCAGCGCACGCCGACCCCAGGGACGCCCATCTGGGACAGGTAGACCTGGAACTCGTCCTGGCTTTTGCCGACCTTCTTGCCGGCCAGCCCGTACCCCCGGATGTCCAGGTCGGACTCGTCGATCACCCGCGCGTTCTCCAGCAGTTGCGCGAACGAGGTGGGTACGTCAAGCCCGAGTTCCTCGTAGACGTCCTCCCGGTAGTGGAAGTTCGACACGTAGTAGCCGTGGGGCACCTGCCAGATGTCGTCGTCCACCGTCAGCGGGGTCGAGAGGAGTTCACCGTTGGTCGATTCGGCAGCCTCGACGACCCCGTTGGTCGTCGCGAGCCCGTCGGTCGACCAGACGTCGGCCACCTGGTCGAACGTCGACGTGTTGATGTCCGGGGGGTTGCCGGACTGGATCAGTGTCGCCAGCCGGTTTTCCTGTTGCCCGGACATCCCCGAGTACTCGATGTTCACGCCGATGTCCGTCTCGTCGGTGAACGAGGAAGACAGGCTGTCCCACTTGGCCTGCCACGGTTCGTTGTTGTAGTCCGTCAGCATGAACACGTCAGGCAACTGCGTCGGGTCGCCCCCGCCGCCGTTGCCGCCGTTACCGTTGCCGCCCCCGTTGCCACCGCCACCGAGACAGCCGGCCATCATCGCCGCTACTCCCGCGCCCGTCCCTTGCAGCACCCGCCGTCGGCTGGTATCGCTGAGCTGTTTCCTGGTCATATCGGTCACGTCACTGTGTGACGTGTTGCCAGTGAGTGGGGTCGTTAATAAATCTTCGTCCGATTTGTGCTGATTTTACATGATTGGGTGTGCGGCCGGTCATCCCAGGGACAGACGAGTGCGCCAGCGGCGGCTGTTCGGGGACGAAACGCGAGGAAGATACCGCGAACTGGGGTTAGCGGAAGCGGTTGCGACCCTCTTCGAGCCGGGTCTCGAGGCGGTCGCGACCCCACTCGTAGGCCTCCTGCACCGAGTCCGTACCCGTGATGACGCGGTTGATCAGCTCGCCGTAGAACCACTGCCGGGTGACGTACAGCGCCACCGGGTCGTTGAGGTCCGACTCGGGCACCTGGCCGTAGTGGTCACCGATGATGGTCTCCTGGGTGTACTGCAGCTGCTCCAGGAGCTTCTGGTTCTCGCCCTGCTGCCAGAAGTCGTAGCCGGTGAAGGTATCGCTGGTGAGGATGTCCTCGTAGATGGGGAGGAACCGGGTGGGCTCGGCCTGGTAGATGCCCGCGGTCCGTTCGAGGCTGTCGCCGTAGACGTACTCGAGCCACTCCCGTGCGCCGGGGGTGTTGTCCCCGCCCGCGAAGATGTGGTGGCCGTCGACCGTCGGGTCGAACAGCCAGGAGTCGCCCTGGCTGGCGCCACCCTCTTCCCAGTAGGGCAGGGGCGCGATACCGGTGTTGTAGGCGACCTCCGGGATGTCGGAGGCGGCGGCGATGCCCGCCGGCCACGTGTTCAGGTGGTACTGCTGGGCGAACTGCCCGCCGAGGTAGTTCGAGATCGACGACGACCAGCCCAGCGACGTCGGGTCCGGTGAGTACTCCGAGAGCTGGTTGAAGAACTCAAGCAGCGTGGTGATCTCCTCCTCGGGCCACCAGACCTCGAGTTCGTTGCGTGCGTCGGGGTCTTTCCACCGCAGGCCGATGGTGGAGACACCCATCTGACCCAGGTAGGACTGGAACTCGTCCTGGCTCTTGCCGGTCTTCTGGCCCGCCAGCCCGTACCCCCGGATCTCGATGTTCGAGTTGTCGATCGCCCGCGCGTTGTCGATGAGTCCCTGGAAGGACGTCGGAACGCTCAGGCCGAGTTCCTCGTAGACGTCCTCCCGGTAGTTGAACGTCGAGGTGTAGTAGCCGTGGGGCACCTGCCAGATGTCGTCGTCGACAGTGAGCGGGCTGGCGATCAGCTCGCCGTTGACCGACTCGGCGGCCTCCACCACCTCGTTGGTGGTGGTGAGCCCGTCGGTCGACCAGACGTCGGCCACCTGGTCGAACGTCGACGTGTTAATGTCCGGGGGGTTGCCGGACTGGATCAGCGTCGCCAGCCGGTTTTCCTGTTGCCCGGACATCCCCGAGTACTCGATGTTCATCCCGATGTCCGTCTCCTCCGTGAACGAGCCGGACAGGTCCTCCCACTGGGACTGCCACGGCTCGTTGTTGTAGTCCGTCAGCATGAAGACATCGGGCATGTCTGCGGGGTCGCCCCCGCCGCCGTTACCGTTGCCGCCCCCGTTGCCACCGCCGCCGAGACAGCCGGCCATCATCGCTGCCAGTCCTGCACCTGTTCCCTGCAACACCCGCCGCCGACTCGTACCGCTGAGCTGTTTCCTGGTCATGGTGTCACTGTGTGACGTGTAACGGCAATCGGGGAACGTAGATAAATCTTCATTCTCACCACGACGCGTTCATGTCGTATATAATGTATAAACTAAGGAATCGTGTTCTAGTTTTCCACACACTACGGCGCCATAGCGGTAGGCATTGTGTGCCGTGTTTTGTGGGAACACCAAACAAATATAAGAAGTATGTTATTATTGGGGGAAGCGGACCTGAGAAAAAACGTTGCTGTAGTTGTTGTCGTGTCACCCCACCGCCTGGCGAGCGGCCGGTGTGGCCTCGCCCGCCACGGTAGGCCGGCAGGAGCGGCCGGGCGCTGTGTCGTCACCGCGCGCTCGTGTCGCGGGACTCCGTCCTCGTTGCGGTACCCCTTCGTTTCCCCACCACTCCGGTCGCTGCCTGTCGGTTTCGGACCGCGATAATCACGTTCACTCCGGTCAGGGTCCGGCGACCGGCGGCGGCCGCCACCCAGCGTGCGAAAGTTCTTGAACGGAGGGGGTCTAAGGATTCCCCAGTCAATGGCCCGAGCGGAGGACACGGAACTCATCGACGTCTTCGAGGAGTTCTACCGGAGCTACTACCGCAACGAGATCGGGGAGCTCGCCCAGAAGTACCCCACCGAACAGAAGTCGCTGTACATCGACTGGGGTGACCTGTACCGGTTCGACCCCGACCTGGCCGACGACTTCCGCACCAAGCCCGACCAGCTGCGGGAGTACGCCGAGGAGGCGCTTCGCCTCTATGACCTCCCCGTCGACGTCTCGCTCGGGCAGGCACACGTCCGCGTGCGCGGACTCCCCGAGTCGACGGAGATCCGCGACATCAGGGCCGACAACCGTGGAGCCCTGCTCTCGGTCCAGGGGATCGTCCGCAAGGTGACGGAGGTCCGCCCGAAGGTGACAAACGCCGCCTTCGAGTGCCAGCGGTGTGGCACCCTCACCCGCATCCCCCAGTCGGACGGCGACTTCCAGGAGCCCCACGAGTGCCAGGGCTGTGAGCGGCAGGGGCCCTTCCGGGTGAACTTCGACCAGTCCGAGTTCGTCGACGCACAGAAGCTGCGGGTCCAGGAGTCCCCCGAGGGGCTGCGCGGCGGGGAGACCCCCCAGGCGATCGACGTCAACATCGAGGACGACATCACCGGCGAGGTCACGGCCGGCGACCACGTCACCGTCACCGGCATCCTCAAACTCGACCAGCAGGGCTCGGACCGCGAGAAGTCGCCGATGTTCGACACCTACATGACCGGCCTGTCGGTGGAGATCGAGGACGAGCAGTTCGAGGAGATGGACATCTCCGAGAGCGACAAGACCGAGATCGTCGAACTCTCGAACGACCCCGAGGTCTACGAGAAGATGGTCGGCGCCATCGCCCCCTCGATCTACGGCTACGAAATGGAGAAGCTCGCGATGGCGCTGCAACTGTTCTCGGGGGTCACCAAACACCTCCCCGACGGCTCCCGGCTCCGCGGAGACCTGCACATGCTCCTGATCGGGGACCCCGGAACTGGCAAATCGATGCTACTCCAATATATTCGACAAATAGCCCCGAGATCAGTGTACACATCGGGGAAAGGATCCTCTGCTGCGGGGCTCACTGCGGCGGCCGTGCGCGACGACTTCGGCGACGGCCAGCAGTGGACTTTAGAGGCCGGCGCGCTGGTTTTGGCCGACCAGGGGATCGCGGCCGTCGACGAACTTGACAAGATGGCCCCGGACGACCGCAGCGCCATGCACGAAGCGCTCGAACAACAATCAATTTCCGTAAGTAAGGCAGGGATTAACGCAACGCTGAAAAGTCGGTGCTCCCTGCTGGGCGCCGCGAACCCCAAGTACGGCCGGTTCGACCAGTACGAGCCCATCGGCGAGCAGATCGACCTCGAGCCCGCGCTCATCTCCCGCTTCGACCTGATCTTCACAGTCACCGACCAGCCGGACCAGGAGGAAGACGCGCGCCTCGCCGAGCACATCCTCCAGACGAACTACGCGGGCGAGCTCAACACCCACCGGACGGAGACGACGGCCTCGAACTACACCGAGGAGGAGGTCGAGACGGTGACCGAGGAGGTGGCGCCGACCATCGAGCCCGACCTGCTGCGCAAGTACGTCGCCTACGCCAAGCGCAACTGCTTCCCGACGATGACCGAGGAGGCCAAAGCCGAGATCCAGGACTTCTACGTCGACCTGCGAGCGGAGGGAACCGGCGACGACGCCCCCGTCCCGGTCACGGCCCGGAAGCTGGAAGCGCTGGTGCGGCTGGCGGAGGCCAGCGCCCGCGTTCGCCTCTCCGATACCGTCGAGAAGGAGGACGCCGAGCGGGCGACCGACATCGCCCGGTCGTCGATGGAGGACATCGGAATGGACCCCGAAACCGGGGAGTTCGACGCCGACGTCGTCGAGACCGGCACCTCGAAGAGCCAGCGCGACCGCGTGAAGAACATCCTCGACCTGGTCGGGGAGATCGAGGAGGAGTACGACGAGGGCGCGCCGGTCGACGTCGTCGTCGAGCGCGCCGAGGAACAGGGGATAGAGCCCTCGAAGGCCGAACACGAGATCGAGCAACTCAAACAGAAAGGCGAGGTGTACACCCCGACGAAGGGACACCTCCGGACCACCTGATGGACCGGATATCGGCGCTCCGAAACGTCGAGCGCGCGCTCGCGGAGTACGAGGCCGGCGAGTGCACGCTGCCGGAGCTGGAGCGGGAGGTCCGTGGCGTGTTGCGCAGTTACGCCACGGAGTACACCGACGGGAGTGCCTGGCGTGCCCGCGGGGACAAGCGCGTCGACGGGCTGGTGGTGGTCGCTCCCTCGCGGTCGGAGGCCCGCGAACGGGCCGCGGCGACCGTCGACGACCCCGTGACTGTCGAGGTGGACCCGCTCGAAGAGCCCGGCGCGGACGACACGGCGGAGGGCGGGTAACTGCGGCCGGCTCGGGGCGGACGCGGGACGCCGGTCTTTGCGCTTTCGGTCCCGGATAGTTACCAGTTAGATTTACACGTCTGTCGGCCACAGCACCCGGTGTGCTGCTGGTCATCGCGTACTCGCGGGAGGCGCGACAGACGCTGCGCAACGTCTGCCGGGCCCACGGGGACACGGTCGTCCGGCAGGCCGGGCGGGTAGCGCTGCTCGCGGAGACGGAGTTCGGGGCGTTCCAGGCGCTGCGGCTGCGGGCGAAACACGGGGTACAGATCCAGGTCGAGCGGACGGAGCCGTTCAACGAGTTCGAGGCGGTCCGCGAGGACGTCCGGGAGGCCGCCCGGGCCTACGAGGCCCGCGACGAGCCGGCCACCCCCTACACCGCCTTCGCGTCCGGCCGGGACCTGCCGAGCGAAGCCGAGATGCGGGACCGGGAGCTGTGAGGTGTCGGGTGGGGGCGGCCGTCCGGACCGGCGAGGCCGTCACGGTGCCGGGGGTCGAGGCCGACCGGCTGGCTGCGGCCGTCGAGCGCGAGGCGCCCGTCGAGGCCGGGGACGGGCCGTCGGTGACCGTCGACTGCCCCGCGCCGGGCCCGCTTCACGGCTACGTCTCCCCCCTCGGGGAGGGGATGGGGCTGCGCGTCCGGACGGCGCTCGCGGTTGCGGCCCGGAGCCGCGGGCTGGGGACGCCACACGACGAGGAGCTCGCGGCAGTCCGCGAGCGGCTGGCGGGGCTGACAGTCGAGGCGGCCACGAGCGCAGAGGAGCGGCGGGAACTGGCGGAGACGACGGACACCGGCCGCCTGCGCGAGCGGGTCGCGGCGGCGCGGGGCCGGCTCCAGGCCGCCCGCGAGGCCGGCGGGGACATCGCCGCGGCGAGCGAGGCGCTGGAGGCCGCCGTCCGGGAGCTCTCGGAGGCCGAGACGCGGGCGGCGGCAGCGACCGACCGCCTGGAGGCCGCCCGCGGGCGCGAGCGGGAGGTCCGGGACCGCCTGGAGCGTCGGCGCCGGCTCCAGGACCGCGCGGCGAACCTCGAACGGGACGCCCGGGCGGCGCTGGTCGAGCGGGTCCGCGGGGAGTACGCCCGTGCGGTCCGGAGTCTGGAAGACGCACATCCGGGTACCGAGGACCCCTTCGAGGCCCCGCCGGCCGTCGCCGCCCTGGCTGTCGTCCGGGTGGCCGCCGTCGACGCCCCGGTCGTCCTCGACGGCGGCGGCCGGGTCGGGCGGGCGTTCGCCGACGCCGACGCGGCGGCCGCGTGGCTGGACGCGCCGGTGATTTATATCCCATGACGGGGCCACCCGGCCCATGGCGACACTCGAGGCCAACTGCAGGACCGCCGGCAGCGTGACGCTGGTGGAGGTGTGCGTGACCGCCGCCCGGCCCCGGCGGGTGCGCGTCGAGAACCGGCTGGAGGGACCGGTCTGGCCGCCCCGCAGCGACGGCGTCCCGGAACCGGGCTGGGACGGGGAGGGGTTCGAGGGTCGAGTGGCACCCGACGACCGGCTCGTCCTCGGCTACGCGAGCCCGGCCGACCCCGTCGACCCGCCCGCGCGCATCGCCGACGAGGGCGAGCCGGGCGACCGGGAGCCGACGCCGCAGGCCGTCGTGAAGGCCCTGGGACGGCGCGAGCCGCCGCGGGCGGCGATGCCCGGCGGAGCGGATGGAGCCGACAGCGCCACTGACTTCGACGGGGCCCGTCCCGGACCGGAGACCGAGTCGGACGCTCCGAGGCCGGGGCCGGATACCGGCCCCGGGAGCGGGAGTGGCGGCTCGGCCGGGAACCCGGTCGACGCCTGGTTCGCGGCGGTGGAGGGCCGGCTTGAGGCCGCCGAGGACCTGGTCGCGGCCACCTCCGTCGAAGACGCGGAGGCCGCAGTCGAGCGGGCGGGTGGCATCGAAGCGGTCAGACGGCTCCAGAAGCGGGTGCAGGAGGACCGCGCAGTGCTCGCCCGCCTCGACCGGCGGTGCTCGCGGGCGCGGGAGCGCGCCGAGGCGGTCGACGTGCCCGTGGAGGCACTGGCGCGTCTGGCATGACGCTGGCGGTCACCGCGGGGAAGGGCGGCGTCGGCAAGTCGACCGTCGCGTACAATCTGGGTGCGGAACTCGACGCCGTCGTCGTCGACGCGGACCTGGGGATGGCCGACCTCCCGGCCCGGCGGGGTCCGGACCTGCACGACGTGCTCGCCGGGCGGGCCGACGCCCTCGAGGCCGTCGACGAGGGAGGGCCGGTCGCGCTGCTCCCCTGCGGACGGTCGCTCGCGGGCGCCCGGGCAGCCGACGTCACTGCCCTCGCCGGGACGCTCGATACCGTGAGTCGCCACTACGGCGAAGTCGTCGTCGACTGTCCCGCAGGACTGGGCAGCGATGCCGGCGTGGCGCTGCTCGCGGCCGAGGCCTGCCTGCTGGTGACACGGCCGACCGAGCCGGCGCTGGCCGGTGCGGTCCAGAGTCGCGAGCTGGCCCGTGTCCTCGGGACGCCGCTGGCACGGGTCGTCCTCAACAGGGCCGGCGAGGCGGCCACCCGCCCGGTCGCCGACGCGCTCGGCGCTCCGGTGACGACCGTTCCCGAGAGCGACGCGCTCGCGCGGGCACAGCGGGCCGGGCAGCCGGTGGGAGCTGTCGCACCGGACTCGCGGGCTGCCTCGCAGTTCCGGGCACTCGCGGACAGCGTCGGGCCGCTGCTCGACCGTCACTCCTCGCGCAGTTCGGTGTAGGTCGCCCGCAGCGTCACCGGCGTCACGTCCGCGACCTCCGCCGCTGCTTCCTGTGTGAGCTCGCAGCCGAGCGCCCGCGCGGCGGTGTAGAGACAGGCCGCCGCGACGCCGCTTGGGTTGCGCCCGTTGTCGATCCCCTCCTCGCGGGCGCGGGCGGCGTACTCGCGGGCACGCCGCTCGACCTCGGTCGGGAGGTCCAGCCGGCTGGCGAAGCGGGCCAGGTACTCCGCGGGGTCGATCGGGCCGGTCGGCAGTCCGAGTTCACGGTTCATCGCGTCGTAGGCGGCGTCCAGTTCCGCCCGCGTCGCCGTGGCTGCCGCCACGACCTCCTCGACGGTCCGCGAGACCGACGCCGTCCGGCAGGTGGCGTAGACGGCCGCGGCGGCGAAGCCCTCGATCGACCGGCCCTGCAGGAGGCCGGCGTCCTGGGCGGACTCGAAGAGGACACACGACCGGTCGCGGACGTGCTCGGGCAGGTCGAGGTCGCCCACGAGCCGGCGGATCTCGGTGAACGCGTAGACGCGGTTGCGCTCGGCCTTGGAGGCGATCTGGGCGCGCTTGTGCTGGCGGCGCATCCGTGCCACCCGGCGGCGCTTGCGCCCCTTCAGGCGGGTCGAGTGGCCGATCTCCGTCGAGAGCCCGCGGTCGTGGCGGGCCCGTGTCAGCGGCGCTCCGGTCCGCTCGGGCTGTGTTCGGTCGTCCTCGAACGAGCGCCACTCCGGACCCGGGTCGATGGCGTGCTCGTCGACGACGAGCCCACACTCCTGACAGACCGTCTCGCACTCCCCGGACCGGAGCGAGCCGTTGCACTCGGGACAGGACTGGGTTGTCGTGGCTGCCATCCTACCCGATCCTGGGTGCGGTATCCACTTTTAAACTGGAGCGGATCGCGGGGGTGGCCGGAGAGCCACCGCCAACGTACCTACCGGTTACCGGTTGGTACATCAGCCGCGACCGCTGTGTCTGCCGGACCCGGAGCCAGAGTTTTATGTAGGACGAGGAACCAGTCACTCCCGATGGGACTGTCGGAGATCGCGGCCGGGATCGAGGTCACGGCCGAACAGGAACGGCGGGGCGTCGCGACCGTCGACGACACGGACGCGACCCTTGAGGAGCGGCTGTCGGAGTTCGCCGGCGAACTGCCCTGCAGTCCTGCGGAGGCGGCGGTCGCCGTCGAGCGGTACGCCGCCGGCGGGAGCGTGGGCGCGGCGGCGGAGGCCGCGGGCGTGCCGGCGGTCACGGCCGCCAAGGCCCTGCATCTGCTCGGGGAGTCGGTCTCGCCGGTCGGACCCGTCGGCCGGGAGGTGGTCCGGGACTGGGTCGCGGGCGAACTCCCCCGGTCGGAGGCGGAGGAACTCGCCCGGGTCTCCGGCCCGGAGTTCGCGCTCGCGGCCTACATCGAGACCCACGAGCCCCTGGACGGCGCCCGGGCGGCCGTCGAGGGCGCCCTGATGCGGGAGGGGCGAGACGGGCTCGACGGCGCGGTGGGAGCGGCTGGCGGGCCGCGCTGACTGGTCGTTCAAACGCCCGTTTGACTCTACGTCGCTTATACTACCTCGTCCGTCGAAGCTATGAGTGCATGCCACGCGATTCACTCATCATCGCCGGCGTCGCGGCCGTCCTCGTGCTCGCGACGGCCGGGGCCGTCGCCGGCGGACTCGGTACTGCCGGGGCACAGTCGACCGCACAGCCAGCCGACCGCACGGTCTCCGTCGCCGCAACCGGGAGCGCGGACGCCAGTCCCGACCGGGCGGTCGTCCGCGTCGCGGCCACCGCCGAGGGCAACAGCTCCGCGGAGGTCCGTGATGCGCTCGCGGCCGACGCCGAGGCGCTCCGGACCGCTCTCGACGAACTCGGCGTCGACTACGAGACTATCGAGTACCGCATCTACTCCGTCGACGAGCGCGAGCGCCCGCCCCGCGAGGAGGCTCCGTCGGCCGAGTACCGCGGCGTCCACGCCTACCAGGTGACGCTGGACGAGCCCGACCGGGCCGGGGCGGTCATCGATGCCGCGACTGAAGCGGGAGCCGAAGTGACCGACATCGAACTCACTCTCTCGGAGGAGACACGGACCGAGCTCCGCGAGGAGGCCATCCGGGCAGCGATGACCGACGCACGCTCGCAGGCGGACACGATCGCCGCGGCCGGTGACCTCCGGGTCACCAACGTCGCCACGGTCGACGCCTCTCAGGGCCGGTACGTGCCCGTGCGCTACGAGGCCGCCGACGCGGGCGGCAACGCGGCCGCCCCACAGACGGTCATCTCCGAGGGTGAAGTGTCCGTCACGTACCGCGTCGAAGTCACCTACAACGCGACGACCGCGTAGCGACCGACTGGTTTTCCGGCCCGCGGTGGGCCGCCCGTCCCGGGTGCCCGGGCGCCTCCCGGCCGTTCGGGTTCCAACCTCAGCCGTCGAGCAGCCCGTCCAGCCGCCCGCCCTCGGGGAACTCGAGGTCCAGCGAGACGCCGACCGCGCGCTCGGTCGCCGCCGCGACCGCGGGCGCGAACGCGTCGTCCGGCGGGAGCACGGCCGGACAGTCCGCAGCACGCCGGACCGGCGAGGGTGGCACGGCCGCGTCGGCCTCGGTGACGACCTCCGGCTCCGGTGTGCGGTTGGCCAGTACCGCGTCGGCCGCGGTCCCGACGTCCTGGAGGCGACCGCGGGTCCGGGCGAGCGCGTCCGCGCCCCGCGTGGAGTCGACCGTGACGACCGCGACCCGGTCGGCGGCGGTCGCGGCCGCGACGGCCTGGTTGGTCGCGACCGGCGGCGTGTCCACCAGCACGACATCGTGTGAGAGTGCGGCGGCGGCCATCCGGTCCTCGAAGCGCTCGGCGGCGCCCGCGGTCTTCGCGCGGGCCAGCCGCTCGAAGGGCGCCCGGGCCGGCGCGAGCGCCAGCCGACCCGCGGTGTCGGCCGGGTGCTCGACCAGCGCCGCCTCCAGCTCGCGGTCGTCGGTCACGACCTCGGTGACGTCGGTCCCGAGCTGTCCGTCCGCGTACGCGGCCAGCCCCTGCGTGGCGTAGGCGGCGTCCAGCACCGCGACGTCGTGGCCCGCACGCGCGAGCGTCGCCCCGCACTCGACGGTCAGCCGGGTCGTCCCCACCCCGCCGGCCGCGCCGGCCAGCGCGACTGTGGCTGTCATGGGGAGGGGTGGCGGCGCTTCCGTTGAAAAAGCTACGCCGCTACAGGTGACCCGCCACGTCCTCGGCGACCGCCGCGAGCTCCCCGTCGTCGGCCGTGCCGGGTCCGCCGAACAGGGCGTGGACCGGCCCGGCGCCGTCGTCGGCGAAGCGGGGGACGATGTGGGCGTGGACGTGGGGCACCTCCTGGCCGGCTGCCCGGCCGTTGTTGTACGCGATGGTGCTCGCGGGGGCGTCGACGGCGGCCTCGACCGCCGGCGCGACCCTGGCGATGGTCCGCCCCACGGCCCCCGCCACGTCCGGGGGCATGTCGTTGACCCGCTCGTGGTGGGCCTTCGGGACCACCAGCGTGTGCCCGCGCGCGAGCGGGTTGGCGTCCAGGAAGGCGCAGGTCTCCTCGTCCTCGTAGACCCGGTGGCTGGGGGCCTCGCCGTCGACGATCGCACAGAAGATGCAGCCGTCCATACCCGGCGGGTCGTGTGTGTTCGCAAAAAGCGTTGGTACCTGAAGGGAAGACCGAAGCCACACGACTGAAGTGGGTGGGTCCGCTCGGCCACTCGCGTATGCACCCACGCTGGAGGCAGGGACGGCGCAGTGTCGCGGGAGCGCTCGCGGGCGGGGTGGCGCTGATGGCGCTCGTCGCCCCGGCCGCGGCACAGCGGACCTCCCCGGACAGGACGGTCGAACAGGCGGTCCGGGAGGCCGTTCGGGCGGCCGCCCCGGACCCGGTTTTCATCCTCGGCGTCGCGGCCGTGGGCGGGTTCGTCGGCGCTCTCCTGGCGAACGCCCTCTGGAACGTGCGACGGGACAGCTCCCGGGACGGCCAGCCGGGACCGCAGGCCGGCGGGGCGCCCGGGGGGCCGACGCCCGGAGCAGGGGGTCGCGGCCAGCGGGCCGGCAGGCAACCACAGCAGTCGGGCCAGGCCGCCCCGCAGGACCAGCCGTTAGCCGGAGAGCCAGGAGACCAGGGACAGGGAGGCCAGCAGGGGACCGGCGGCCCGCTCGGGGAGTCCAGGGGTCGCGACCAGCAGCGGTAGCCGCGTCCAGGTGTCGGGGGCCGGCAGGCGGTGGGCCGGGTGTCAGGGGCCGGCAGGTGGTTGACTGGGGGCCGTCTCTCACAGCAGGATCTCCACCTCGTAGCCGGCGTCCTCCAGTGCGCTGGTGAGTTCGTCGACGTGGTCGGGCCCGCGGGTCTCCAGGGCGAGTTCGACTTCCGCGTCGTTCATCGCGATGTTTCGGGACGTGCGGTCGTGCTGGATGGCGTAGATGTTCGCGCGGTGGGCGGAGATGACGTCGGTCAGGTTCTCCAGGGCTCCGGGGCGGTCCTCGAGCGTCGTGCGGAGCCGGAGGTACCGGCCGGTCTCGACCAGTCCCCGCAGGATGACGGTCGTCAGCGTGTTCATGTCGATGTTGCCCCCACAGAGCATCGGGACGACCGTCTCACCCTCGGCGTAGTCGAACGCCCCGGCCAGCAGCGCCGCCAGGGGAACCGCCCCCGCCCCCTCGACCAGCGTCTTGCCCCGCTCCAGCAGGGTCGTGAGCGCGACGGCGATGTCGTCCTCCCCGACGGTCACCACCTCGTCGACGCGCTCCCGGATGACCTCGAAGGTCTTCTCGCCGACGCTGCGGGTGGCGATCCCGTCGGCGATAGTGTCGACGGAGTCGAGCGTGACCCGCTCGCCACGCTCCAGGGACTGGGGGAGGCTGGCGGCGCCCTCCGCCTGGACGCCCACCACCCGGATGCCGGGGTCGTGGTCCTTGACCGCGGTGGCGATCCCGCTGATGAGGCCGCCGCCGCCGACGGGCACCACCACGGTCTCGACGCCGGGGCAGTCCTCGACGACCTCCAGCCCCAGCGTCCCCTGGCCGGCCATCACCATCTCGTCGTCGAAGGCATGGAGGTAGTACCGCCCCTCTTCGGCCTCGATCTCGCGGGCCCGCTCGGCGGCGGCGTCGTAGTCGACGCCGTGGAGTTCGACCCTGGCGCCGTAGCTGCGGGTGGCCTTGACCTTCGAGACCGGGGCGTTCTCGGGCATCACGACCAGCGAGTCCACCCCGAGCCGCGAGGCCGCCAGCGCCACCCCCTGTGCGTGGTTGCCCGCGCTCGCCGTGACGATGCCCGCCTCGCGCTCGGCCTCGGGGAGGGTGGCGATCCGGTTGGTCGCGCCGCGGATCTTGAACGCGCCGGTGCGCTGGAACGTCTCCAGTTTCAGACGGACGTCCGCTCCGGTCATCTCCGAGAACGTGTGGGAGTACTCCAGGGGCGTGTGTCGTGCCGTCTCCGCGACCCGGTCGCGGGCCGCGTGGACCTCCTCGGCGTCGAGCATACCGGACCTACTCCGTCACGAGTCAAAACTCCGGGGCCTGCCGGGCAGCCGGGACGGTGGCCCCGAGCGACACGGGAAGAGCGTGTGACGCGCAGTCGCGACTGCATCCGCACGGAGCGGTCGTCGGTACTTAAACGTACGGGGCACGTGTCACCGAGAAAACCACACGACGGCGACTGAATCTGACGGCCGTCAGACGGGCGGCACGCGGCCGTCATAATATAAAAGTGGTCGGGCGGCTCCACCCGGCCGGTCCCGCGCTGACCGGGAGCCTTTTGCCCGAGCCCCGCGGGAGTGTGGGCGTGTCACGCGAGTCACCCGCGCCGGAGGGCGTCGCCGACCAGTGGGACGAGCTCGTCGCGGACGCCGACGCGATGGCCGAGCGCTACCGGGCCGAAGGGTGGACGGCGCTGGTCGTCACCACCCGCGACGTGGCCGTCCTCGACGGCGAGCCGTTCGGGCTGGACGTCCTGGCACCGGCCGAGGAGTACGAGCGCCTCGAGCGACTGGTGGAGACCGGGGCCGTCGACCGGACACACGCCTTCCGGACGGACGCGGAGGGCGTGCGGCTGCTGGTCGTCGTGGCCGAGGCGCCGGCCGCCGAGGAGGCCGTGCTCGTTCCGGCCTACCTGTCGCTCGAGGACGTGGCGACACTCCGGGGACGCGCCGAAGAGGAGGGGGCCATGTACACCCACGTCCGGACGCTGGCGGCCGACACGCGGGTGACACTCCAGCACGACGACCCGGAGCTATTCCTCTGAGCGGGAGACGGAGAAAGGAGCCGAACAGGGACTGGGTCGGGCGGCAGCTACCGCTCGTCGATCGGGACGAACTCGCGGTCCTCGGGGCCCGTGTAGCGGCCGCGGGGCCGGATGAGACGGTTGTCGGACTGGTACTCGAAGACGTGGCCGAGCCAGCCGCCCGCGCGGGACATCGCGAAGATGGGCGTGTACATGTCCACCGGGATGCCGAGCTTGTAGTAGACGGCGCCGGAGTAGAAGTCGACGTTGGGGGCGATCCCCTGCTCGGGCAGGCCCTTCTCGTCGGTGAGATAGGCCTCGATGCCGGTCGTGTACTCGAGCCACTTGGTCTCGCCGTCGGCCGCCGAGAGGTCCTCGAGTTTGGCCTGGAGGATGTTCGCCCGGGGGTCCTTGGTGTTGTAGACGCGGTGGCCCCAGCCGGGGACGCGCTCGCCGGCCTCCGATTTGCTCTTGACCCACTCGACGGGGTCCATGTCACTGTCGTCCAGCTCGAGCAAGGCCTCGATGACGTCCTGGTTGGCGCCGCCGTGCAGCGGGCCCGACAGCGCGCCGATGCCGCCGGTGACCGCCGAGTAGACGTCGGCGAGCGTCGAGCCGATCACCATCGAGGTGAACGTCGAGGCGTTGAGCCCGTGGTCGGCGTGGAGGATGAGCGCCATGTCGAAGGTTTCCTCGGCGACCTCGCTGGGCTCCTCGCCGGTGAGCATGTAGAGGAAGTTGCCCGCATACGAGAGGTCCTCGCGGGGCTCGATGTGGGCCTCCCCGCGGCGGAAGCGGTCGTAGTTGGCGAGGACGGTGGGGATCTTGGCGACGATCCGGCGCCCTTTTCGGCGGGCGGCGTCGCTGTTCTGCGGGTCGGCGTCGCCCTCGGGCTCGTCGGCCGAGAGCATCGAGACGCCGGTCCGGAGCGCGGCCATCGGGTCCTCGTCGGCCTCCGCGAGGTCCGCGAGCGTCGTGAGCACCTTGTCGGTGACGCCCCGCTCCGCGGCCATCGGCTCCGCGAAGTCCGCGAGCTCGTCGGCGGTCGGGAGCTCGCCCTCCCAGAGCAGGTAGAGCACCTCCTCGTAGCTGGCCCCGCGCGCGAGTTCCTCGATGTCGTACCCGCGGTAGACGAGCCTGCCCGCGTCGCCGTCGATGTAGCTCATCTCCGACTCCGCGACCAACACACCTTCCAGTCCCTTGTGGAGTTGTTCGGCCATACCGCCTGCCTTTCCGCCTGCGGGGAAAAAACATTACCATTCGTGCGCCGCCGCCGGGCCGCCCGGCGCCCCCGTGCTGGACGGGTGTCTACTTTTCCGGGCCGCAGTCGACGCCCGTCCAGCGACGGGCCGGCGGGCAGGCAACGCTTTTGAGCCGGGGCCGCCGACTGGCGGGTATGTCCGACGGGGTCGGCTACGAGCCGGTCAGCGTCAAGGCCGTGCTGGCCGAGATGAAAGACACCGCCGAGCTTCTCATCGACCTCTCCTACTCGGCGGTGTTGCTCGACAACGCCGAGGTCGCCGCCGAGGTGCTCGAGCTCGAGGAGAAGATGGACGTGCTCCAGTTGCGGGCGCGGATGAGCCTGCTGATGGCCGCCCGGTCGCCCGACGACGCCGAGTCGCTCGCCCCCGTCCTGGGAGTGGTGGGGGCCGCCGAGAAGATAAGCGACGCCGCCGGCGACATCGCCAAAGTCGTCCTGGAGGAGGTCGGCCTGCCCGCCGAGCTCCGGGGCGCGCTCCCGGAGGCCGTCGAGACGCTCGTCCGGGCCGAGCTCGTCGCCGACTCCCCGCTGGCGGGAGAGACGCTCGGCGGGCTGGCCCTGGAGGCGGAGACGGGCGTGCGCGTGCTCGCGGTCCGGCGCGCCGAGGAGTGGCTGCTCAACCCCGACGCCGACACCCGCCTGGAGGCCGGCGACGTCCTCCTGATCCGCGGCCCGGAGACCGGCATCCGGACCGTTTACCCCGACGCGACGGGCGAGCCCTACGAGCCCCGCGAGCCCGTCGAGCCCGAGGTCGCGGACCTGGACCGCGCGGTCGACTCGATCATCCTGATGAAGGACATGGGTGAGCTCGCGGTCGACCTGGCCTACGGCGCCGTCCTCTTCGACTCGGCGGACCTGGCCGAGGAGGTGTTCGAGCTGGAGGCGGAGGTCGACGCCCTCCAGTCCCGCTTCGAGGCCTGGACGCTCCGGGCCGCCGCGCGGGTCGAGGACCCGGTCTCGCTGCGCGGACTCGTCCAGCTCGCGGGCGCGGTCGAGGTGGTCTCCGACGCGGCCCTGGAGATAAGCGAGGGGGTGCTCCGGGGGATCGCGACCCACCCGGTCGTCGCGGAGGCCGTCCGCGAGAGCGACGAGGTGATCGTCCGCCGCGAGGTCGGCGCCGGCGCGCAGCTCGACGGCGCCACGCTGGAGGAGCTGACGGTCAAGACCCGGACCGGCATGCGCGTCATCGCGGTCCGGCGGACCGACCCCGGGGCCGGCGAGCCGTGGGTGCTCTCGCCCGGACCCGAGACCCGCCTGGCCGCCGGGGACGTCGTCCTCGCCAAGGGACCCCGCGGAGGCGTCGACCGGCTGGCCGAGTTACTGTCGTCCAGGTCCTGAAACGACTCACACATCGGCCCCACCGCAGTCGTGCGGTCGAGTGTACGCTGAGCTTCGAGACCTACGATAGCTCGCGGGAGAGCCGGTAGGCCCGGTAGGCCAGAAGCAGGACCGTCGCCAGCCCGCCGACGGCCATCGCCAGCACGAAGGCCAGCGCCGCGTAGTAGACCGGCGACTGGGTCGTCGCGCCGGGCAACACGACGAAGAAGGTGAAGACGGCGGCGGTGACGGCGATACCGACGGCAAAGCCCACGAGCGCGTTCCGGCGGAGGTGAAGCGCCTCGAGCAGCCGACCCGGGCCCGTCTCGTTGTCGCTCACACGCCCGGTAGGGGCGGCCGCCACTAAGCCGCGTCGGTTGCGCGCCGCGGAGCGGGCGACCGGGGGCTCGCAGCCGGGGCGTCGAGGCGCGGATTGCGCCAATCGAACCGCTAAAGAACGTGGGGGCCCCCTTGCCGGTAATGACGAGTCTGGGTTCGGCGCAGGCCGCCCCCGGGGAGGTCGACACGGGCCGGCTCCCCGTCGGCGAGACCCGGGACGGGACGGCCGTCGGCCTGCCCGTCGCCGTCGTCAACGGGGCCCGGGAGGGCCCGACGCTCTACCTGCAAGCCGGCAGCGACGGCGACGAGCTCAACGGCGTGGGGGTCGTCCGCCGCGTGGTCCCCCAGCTCGACGCCGCTGAGCTCGCGGGGACGGTGCTCGTGGTCGGCGTCGCCAACTACCACGCCTTCCAGGTGGCCGAGCACCGCAACCCCATCGACGACACCAAGCTCAACCGCGCCTACCCCGGGGACAGCGATGGCACCTCCTCCGAGCGGGTCGCCGCCGCCACCTTCGACGCCGCGACGCGGGCGGACATCGTGCTCGACCTCCACCAGGGGTCGACCTCCCGGATGATCGAGGAGGTCCGGGTGCGGTGTGGCTCCCGACACCGGCTGCACGAGGAGTGTCTCGAGCTCGCGAAGGTCTTCGGCTGTGGCTACGTCCTCGACCAGCGGGGCCCGGACGGCCAGCTCGCCCGGGCCGCCCCGGACGAGGGCGTGCCGACGGTCGACCCCGAACTCGGCGGGTCGGTCGGCTGGGACGAGCGCGCCATCCGGAAGGGAGTCGACGGCGTGTTCAACGTCCTCCGGCACTACGGCTTTCTGGAGGGGCAGGCTGCCACCGAGCGCCAGACCCGGGCCAACGGTTTCGAGCAGTACGGCGCCCCCGCCGGCGGGCTCGTGGACGTCGCGGTCGACCTCGGCGAACGGGTCTCCCGCGGGCAGACGCTCTTTACCGTGACCGACGTCTTCGGTTCGGTCAAGGCGGAGGTGACCGCCGACTCCAGCGGGGTCTTCTGGCGGACCCGCCGGCTCCCCCAGGTCGCCACCGGCGAGTACGTCTGCTCGGTGGGGACCGACGTGGACACGTACTGAGGTGGTCGGGACCGAACCCGGAGCGCGCGGGACAGACTGAAGTCCCGGCCGCCACGAGTGCCGGCAATGGTCGTCGGAGACGTCACGACAGGGACCGAGGTGTTAGTCATCGGGGGCGGCCCGGGCGGGTACGTCGCCGGCATCCGCGCCGGCCAGCTGGGTCACGACGTGACCCTCGTGGAGGCGTCGGAGGTCGGCGGCACCTGCCTCAACGAGGGGTGTATCCCGTCGAAGGCGCTCATCTCCGCTACCGACATCGCCCACCGGGCGGGCGCGGCCGAGCGGCTGGGCGTCCACGCCGAGCCGGCGGTCGACCTCGCGGCGATGGTCGGCTGGAAGGACCGGCTGGTCGGCCGGCTCACGGCGGGCGTCGAGTCGCTGCTCGAGCGGGCCGGCGTCACGGTCGTGGAGGGCCGCGCGGAGTTCAACTCCGGCGAGGAGGTCCGGGTCGTCCACGACGGCGAGGGGCAGGGCTCGGAAACCGTCTCCTTCGAGCACGCCGTCGTGGCGACCGGGAGCCGGCCGGTCGAGCTTCCCTCCGTGTCCTTCGACGGGGACCGCGTGCTCTCCTCGCGGGGCGCGCTCGCGCTGGAGACGGTTCCCGACTCGCTGGCGGTCGTGGGCGCCGGCTACATCGGGATGGAGCTGGCGACGGTGTACGCGAAACTCGGCGCCGACGTCACGGTGCTCGAACAGCTGGAGGGCGCGCTGCCGGGCTACGCGGACGACCTGGCCGAGGTGGTCCGCGAGCGGGCCGAAGAGGTCGGCGTCGACTTCCGCTTCGGCGAGGTCGTCGAGGGCTGCGAGAAACGCCGGCACGAGGTCCGGCTGGAGACCGGCGGGGACGCGGTGACAGCCGAGCGGTGTCTCGTGGCGGTCGGCCGCGAACCGGTCACCGACACCGCCGGCCTCGCGGCCGCGGGCGTCGAGACCGACGACGAGGGGTTCGTGGTCACCGACGAGCAGGGCCGGACCACCCGGGACAGCGTCTTCGCGGTCGGTGACGCGGCCGGCGAGCCGATGCTCGCCCACGCCGCCTTCCGGGAGGGGGAGGTCGCCGCGGAGGCCATCGACGGCCAGCCCGCCGCGCTGGACAACCAGGCCGTCCCCGCAGCGGTGTTCACCGACCCGGAGATAGCGACGGTCGGCATGACGGAGGAAGAGGCCCGCGAGGAGGGGTTCGACCCCGCGGTCGGCGAGATGCCGCTGCGGGCCTCGGGCCGGGCGCTGACGCTGAACGAGCGGGAGGGCTTCGTCCGCGTCGTGGCCGACGCGGAACACGGCTTCGTCCTGGGCGCGCAGGTCGTCGGTCCCGAGGCGTCGGAGCTGGTGGCCGAAGTGACCCTGGCCATCGAGATGGGCGCGACCCTCGAGGACCTGGCCGCGACGGTCCACGTCCACCCCACCCTCTCCGAGGCCGTCCACGAGGCCGCGATGGGCGCGCTCGACCGGAGCATCCACTACTGACACTGCCGGGACCGGACCGGCGCTACTGACTGGCTTCCCCCACCCGCTCCAGCCACCGCCGGGCGCGGCCCTCGGGGGCGTCGGCCACCGCCGCGAGCAGCCGGGCGTCGTACTCGGCCAGGTCCGCGACCGTCTCGATACCTGCCTCCCGGAGCCGGCCGGCGTAGGTCGGGCCGACCCCCTCGACGGTCTCGACGTCCACAGCGCCGTCGACGGTCCCGCCCCCGGTGTCGGACTCACCCCCGCGCCCGCTCGCGGCAGCCTGTGCCCGCTCGGCGACCGCGCGGACGGCCGCGCGGGCCGCGGCCGCGTCGCCGCTCCTCCCGTCGTCGTCCGTTCCGTCGCCGTCTGTCCCGCCGGCGCCGACCCCCCCGGTATCGGGTTCGGCCGCGTCCCGGGCGGCGTACCACTCGCAGACCTCGGGCCACAGCTCCTCGTGGGCCTTCCCGGAGACGGAGATGCCGATGTGGCCCCGGGGGAACTCGACGAGGCGGGTGTCCTCGCTGCCGACCAGGTCGACGACCGGCCGGGAGGAGTCGGCCGGGACGATGTGGTCGTACTCGCCGACGACCGTCAGCAGCGGCACCTCGACGTCCTCGAGGTGGACCGGCCGGCCGTCGAGGGCGTACTCGCCGGCGACGAGATTGTTGTCCTTGTACACCTCGCCGACGAACTCGGCGAAGGCGGCGCCGGCCACGTCGACCCCGTCCCAGATCCACCGCTCCATCCGGGCGAAGTTCTCCACGAAGGCGTCGTCCTCGATGTTCTCGTAGAGCTGGACGTACTTGGTGATGTACTGGTCGACGGGGTCCATCATCGAGAACTCCACCGACAGCAGTTCGGCGGGCATGTTCCCCAGCGTCTCGACGGCCACCTCCGGGTCGAAGTAGGTCGCCCACCGCTCCAGGATCCCGCCGGTGCCCTCGAAGGCAACTGGAGTCGCCATCAGGCCGAGCGTCCTGACCCGCTCGCCCTCGAGCGCGGTGTGCATCAGCGCCATCGTCCCGCCCATACAGTAGCCGAGCAGGTGGACCGCCCCGACCCCGGCGTGCTCGCAGGTCGCGTCGAGTACGTTGTCGAGATAGCGGCCGACGTAGTCGCCCATGTCGAGGGTGGCGTCCAGGCGCGTGGGCTCGCCCCAGTCCAGCAGATAGACATCGAACCCCCCTTCGAGCAGGCGGCGGACGACGCTGCGGTCGGGCTGTAAGTCGAGGATGTACGGGCGGTTGACCAGCGCGTAGACGACGAGGACCGGGGCCTCGTGGCGGCGCTCGTCGGGCTCGTAGTGGTGGAGTTCGAGGGTGTTCTCCTCGTAGACGACCTCACTCGGGGTGTGGCCGACCTCGGCGGTCAGCAGCGTCTTCAGGCGGTCCGGAGCCACCCCCAGTTTGCGGAGCACGTCGGCAGCCCGCCGACAGCCATCCCAGCCGGCGTCGCGGGTCACGACCCGACCACCCCGAGCCGGCCGCGAGGCCCGTGCATGGACGGCGGTTCTCCGGGGACGACAATAGTAGTGGGTGGTCGCCGAGCCCGCCGGTCGACGGTGGCAGCCCCGTCGGGGATGGCGAGCGCCGGGGATGCCGGCTACCGGTCGGCGCAGATACCGACGAAGTTCCGGAGGATCCGGAGCCCGGTCTCGCCGGACTTCTCGGGGTGAAACTGCGTGCCGAAGACGTTGCCGGCCTCGTTGGCGACGACGCTTGCGAAGGGGCCGCCGTAGTCCGTGGTGGCGACGGTTGCGCGTTCGTCGTCGGGTTCGGCGTAGTAGGAGTGGACGAAGTAGGCGTACTCCCCGTCGACGCCCGCGACGAGCGGGTGGTCGCGCTCGACGGCGAGGTCGTTCCAGCCCATCTGGGGGACCTTCACGGTGTCCGGAAAGCGGAGGTTCGTCCCCGGGATCAGGTCCAGCCCCTCCGCGTCGCCCTCGCCGGCGTGGTCGGCCTCCTCGCTCGTGGTCAAAAGCATCTGCATGCCGAGGCAGATGCCGAAAAGCGGCGTTCCGGCCGCCGCTTCCTCGACCAGCACGTCCCGGAACGGACCGGCGTTGTCCATCCCCTCGCTGAACGCGCCAACACCCGGGAGGACGACCCCGTCGGCACTCGCCAGGGCCGCCGGCTCGTCGGTGACGGTCACGGCGGCGTCGGCCCGCTCCAGCCCGCGGGTGACGCTGCGGAGGTTCCCGAGCCCGTAGTCGACGACGGCCACCTCGACGGTCATGGGCGGGCGTACGCGGAGGGGCGGTAAGTCGCTTCGGCTTCCGGCCCGTCTCGCATCCCCGCCGGACCCTCGACCGGCCTGCGGGCGACGTCGTGGATACCCGACAGGTCAATCGAGTAACCTACATAATCTACATAGATATATAGACATCTCAGGAATTCATTTCCGATATATACTGAACATATGAACCGTTTTATTCCGAAAACTCAGGCGTATCCATATGCGGGACAGGAGAACCTTCCTCAAACGGGCGGGCGCGCTGGGTACTGCTGCAGTGATCGCCGGGTGTACCGGTGGCGGCGACGGTACTGACACCGAGGGCGGCGGGGGCGACAGCGGCGACGGCGACAGCGGTGGCGATGATAGCGGGGGCGACAGCGGCGGCGGGTCGACGGAGACCATGAGCGGCGACGACGGCCCGGCGGCGACGTTCGGCGGCGACGGCGAGATCAACTTCAACATCTCCCCGAGCGTCCCCCAACAGCAGCTGCAGGTCCAGTACGCGCCGCTGCGTGACCACATCGAGAGCTACGTCACCGAGAACTACGACACCCCCTCGGGGCTGGAAGCGTCGATGAACATCGGGAGCAACTACAGCGCGGTCATCCAGGCACTTGGCCAGGGGACCGCCGACCTCGCCGAGACGGGGCCGCTGGCCGCCGTCGTCGGCAACCAGACCGGCAACTCCGAGATCATCCTCCAGCGCTTTGGCTACGGCGGGTGGACCTACAAGAGTCTCATCGCCGTCCCCAACGGCAGCGACATCAGTTCCGTCGAGGACCTGGAGGGCAAAGACGTCGCCTTCTCGGACCCGCTCTCGACGAGTGGCTTCCTGTTCCCGGTCGCCGCGATGGCCGAGGCCGGCATCGACATCGGCGAGCTCCCGGAGGGCAACGGCTCGCAGGCCGCCTTCACTCCCCGCTTCGCTGGCGGGCACGTCCAGTCGTACACCCTGCTGGAGCAGGGCCAGGTCGACGCCGCCGGGATGGGCGGGTTCGTCCGGGACACCTCCACCGGTCCCACCCCCGACGCCTGGCAGGACGTCGCGACCACGCTCCACGAGGACTCCGGGATCCCGCGGGCCCCCATCGTCGTGAGTCCGCAGCTCCCACAGGAGTCCAAAGACGCCATCCAGCAGGCCTTCCTCGAGGGTCCCGACACCATCTACTACGGCGCCGACGGCGAGGAGGGGACCGACGACGACCTCTGGTTCGGCGACGTCCGCGAGGCCACCATCGACGACTACCAGCTCGTCGTCGACAAGGCCGAGACGCTGGGTATCGATCCGTCCTTCTTTGAGTAAGCGGCGTCTCGTCTCCCCCAAGCACTCACTATGCCCGCCGTCACGTTCGACGACGTTACCAAGGTCTACGGTGAGGACACCGTTGCGCTCCGCGATATCGACATCGAGATCGGGGAGGGAGAGTTCGTCATCCTCCTCGGACCGTCCGGAGCGGGAAAGTCGACGCTCCTCCGGGTGCTGAACGGGCTGACACAGCCCACCGAAGGGGTCGTGGAGATCAACGGCGAGGTGCCGAGCGGCGCCCGCAAGGAGGTCGGCATGGTGTTCCAGGAACACTACCTCGTCGAGAGCATGAGCGCCTTTCAGAACGCACTCACCGGGGCGCTCGCGCGCAACGGGTTCTTCCGGAGCATCCTCACCTGGCAACGCACCGACGACAAGCGAGCGGCCCTCGAGGCGCTGGAGACGGTCGGGCTGCTCGGGGAGGCCGGCCAGCGCGCCGGCTCGATGAGCGGCGGGCAGAAACAGCGGGTCGGGATCGCCCGGGCACTGGTCCAGCAGCCCAGCCTCCTGCTGGCCGACGAGCCGGTCGCCAGCCTCGACCCCAAGGCCGCCCGGGACGTGATGGGCTACATGAAACAGGCCGCCCAGGAGCGCGACCTGACGGCGATCACCAGCCTCCACCAGGTGAACATCGCCCGGGAGTTCGGCGACCGCTTTCTCGGCATCCGCGACGGCGAGGTCGTCTTCGACGGCGACCGGGAGGACCTGACGATGGACGTCGTCGACGAGATCTACTACGGCGAGGGCGCCGACGAAGAGGCGGTCTCCACGGCGGGGGACGTCCCGCCGGACCCGGCCGAGCGCGGCGGGACCGCCGACACGCCCCCGGCAGGGTCGGCGGACCCCCCCGCGACTGCGGAGGCGGCCGAAGCGCCCGACTCCCCGGAATCGGTCGGGGGTGACGGCTCGTGAGCATTCCCGAGGTAGACGCCCAGCTCGGGAAGCTCAAACGCTCCCGCCGGCTCAAGCAGGGGCTGGCGCTCGGGCTGCTCGTGGCCGTCCTCGTGGTCACCTACTTCGGCCTCGGATTCGTGAACTTCGAGGTCGACGAGATTATCGACGGCTTCCCGAACTTCGTCGACTTCATCGCGGCCTTCTTCCCGCCGAACTTCGAGGCGATGACCATCTACACGACCGACAACGGCATCACGGGGCTCGAGGGCATCTGGGCGAGCTTCTCCGACCCCGGCCGGGTCGCCGAGAGCCTCGGCTCGCCCCGGCTGAGCCTCGTCCGCGCCGCGGTCGTGACGCTGCTGCTCGGCTTCCTGGGGACGGTGCTGGGCTTCCTGCCGGCGCTGCTTCTCGGCGTGCTGGGCAGCGAGCAGGTGACCCCCTTCCCCTTCAACTTCATCTTCCGGGGGATCATGAGCGCCATCCGGGCGATCCCCGCGATCGTCTGGATCTTCCTGTTCGTTCCGTTCGGCCCGCCCAGCCAGGCGACGGCCGTCCTCGCGATCGCGACCGACACGGTCGGCAACCTCGGACGGCTGTTCACCGACGAACTCGAGGAGATCGAGGAGGGACCCATCGAGGCGATCCAGTCGACCGGCGCCTCCCGCGCCCAGACTGTCGGCTTCGGCATGCTGAGCCAGGTCTCCCGCTCCTACATCGCCTGGACGCTGTACATCCTGGAGATCAACACCCGCATCGCCATCTCGCTGGGCGTCGTCGGGGCCGGCGGGCTCGGGCTGTACGTCCGCAACCAGCAGGACCTGTTCCAGTTCCAGAACACCGCCGCGGGGATCATCATGATCTTCATCGTCGTCCTCTCCATCGAATTGCTCTCCTCGCGCATCCGCGCGCGGCTCCGCCCCAGCGAACACGAGGGCAAGGGCTTCCTCCAGAGCCTGCGCGACCTCGCCTCGCCGGGCAAGTGGCTCGGGCTGGACCGCGACAAGGGCGAGAAAAGCTAGAAGTCCCCGAAGGTCGACTGGCCGCCGTCGCCGGCGTAGTCGGCGGCCGTCGCGAGCGCTCCCTCGAACGTCTCCGCTTGACTCCGGTCGTACAGCGTCGCCGCCGGATGGACGCAGACGAGCACCCGCCGGACCGTGTCGAGGTCGGCCTCGTGGACCGTGCCCGCCTCGCTCGTGACCGCCACGTCCCGGTCGAGCAGGTGCTCGGCGGGCACCTTTCCCAGCGCGACCACCAGAACGGGGTCGACGGCCGCGAGTTCGGCCTGGAGGTGCTCCCGGCAGTGCTCGAGTTCGGACATGTGCGGGTCCCGGTTGTCGGGCGGCCGGCACCGCACGCAGTTGGTGATCCGGACGTCCGCCCGGGCCAGCCCGGCCTTTCGAAGCCCCTCGTCGAGGACCTCCCCGCTCCGGCCGACGAAGGGCTCGCCGCGCTCGTCCTCGCGCTCGCCGGGGGCCTCGCCCACAAAGAGCAGGTCGGCGTCCGCCGGCCCGGTCCCGTTGACGATCCGCGAGCGCGACTTCACCAGCGCGGGACACCGCTCGCAGTCGGTCACGTCAGGGTCCATACCGCCGCGAGGGGCGGGCGCGACTAAGAGTCACCGGACGGCACCGCGTCGGCCGCGCGGGCCGCCAGGCGCGCGACCCGGAGCGGCTCCGGGCGGCCGCCCTCCGGGGTGAACGCGCGGACGACCCGGGCAGGCTCGGTGCAGCCGACCGCCCGGACCCAGCAGGCCGTCCCGTCGAGGGCGACGCGGCGGCGGTCGGGCTGAGCGTAGTAGGTCGCCAGCCGGCGACGGCGGGCGGGGCCCTCGAACTCCCGGCGGATGGCGTCGGCGAGCCCGGGGCTGTCCTCGAAGGAGACCGACAGCGTCGGGAGCCCCGTCGCGTCGTGGACCCGGTGGAGGTCGAGCACGTTGAACCAGGCGGGGGCGATACCCGACAGGAACAGGTACCGGACGTCGGGTCGGTCGAGGCGGCGGAGGAGAGCGACCACGGTGTCGGTCGCGTCGGTACCGCCGACGGTCCACCGGTCGAAGACGAGACCGTCGACGGCGCGGTCGGCGCGGACCACTGCGCCCGCGACCGTGCTGTGCGAGCCGGTGTAGGATTCCGCCACGCCGAGGGCGCGGACCCCGGCTTTCACGTGTTGTCCTTGATGTCTTCGAGCCGGTCGAGGAGTTCGTCGTTCGAGGCGGTGAACTCGAACTCGACGTCACCGTCGTGTGCGTTCTCTTCGGCCGACACCCCGTCGTCCTCGTCGTAGTCGGCGTCGTACTCCTGGTTTTCCTGTTCGGATTCGTCGTAACTCCCGAACCCCATACACGGTGTCGTTGGTGTGTCAGGGTCAAAAATCGCTCGGGATGTGTGAATAGATCTCACAGTACGGCGACGTGACCGGGAGTCGCGACAGCGGCCCCGGCTCGTACTGTCGGCTGTCCGCCTGTGACGAATGTCCCCGCCCCGAGGTGGCGACTCTCTCGAACGCGTTACAGCCACCAGTATCAGTCGACGTCGACGGTCCGCTCGAACTCCGCGATCGCCGTGTCGCTGCCGGCGACGAACACCTCGTCGCCGGCCTCGACGGTCGTGGCGGCGTCGGTGAGGACGCCACCGTCGCGGAGGGTGGCGACGACCGTCCAGCCGCGGTCGCGCTGGCGGCGGATGTCGGCGAGGGACTGCCCGGTGAAGGGCGCGCTGGACGCCCGGACCAGGCGGATCTGACCGACCGGGTCCATCACCCGCTCGCCGTGGACCTCGGCGGCGACCAGGCGGGCACAGACCCGCTGGACCGAGAGGACGTAGTCCGCCCCCGCCCGGAAGGCCGGGGACGCCTTCTCGGCGTCGGTCACGCGGGCGAGGACCTCGACGTCGTCGGAGAGTGCGCGGGCCATCGCGACGGTCAGGAGCGCGGTCGCGTCGTCGTCGACGGTGACCACCAGCGCCGAGGCGTCCTCGATGTCGGCCGCCCGGAGCGTCTCCGGTTCGGTGACGTCGCCGACGACGTCTGCCCCGGAGTCCGGGGACTGGTCGACCGTCGTGTAGCTGACGTCCTCGGGGAGTGCTTCGACGGCCGCCCGGCCGCCCTCGCCGAAGCCGGCGACGACGACGCTCGACTGCCTCCCCGAGCGGGCCGTGCGGACGCCGGCGGCCTGGCTCGCGGCCCTCTCGACGGCACCCGCGGGGCCGGCGACCACGAGGACGGTGTTGGGGGTGATCCGGTCGTCGGGGTCGGGCGGGAGGTGGAACTCCCCGTCGAACCAGCCCGCGACCAGCGTGAGGTCGGGGTTTGTCACGACCGGGCAGTCCGCGATCCGGACGCCGTGGAGCCGGCTGTGTCGCCGGATGAGCACCTCCCGGATGACGATCTCGTCGGTCGGTTCCTCGACGGCCACCGAGAGGGTGGCCTTCTCCGCGAGGCGCTGGCCGATCAGCGCGTCCGGGGAGACGCTGCGGTCGACGCCGACCTCGGCGAGGGCGGCCTTCCGGCGCAGCGAGGGGGTAAAGGAGATCACCCGCAGGTCCTCGTTCGCCTCCAGGGCGGTGAGGACGATGCTCGCGGTTCGGTCGCCGGCGTCGGTGATAAGCGTCGACGCCTTCGCGATGCTGGCCCGCTCCAGGTCAGCGCGGGTCTCGGGGTCACCGTGGATCGCCTGGTAACCGGCGTCGGAGAGGGCCTTCGCCTCCTCCGACTCGGATTCGACGAGGACGTAGCTGACCCCGAGGGCCTCGAGTTCGTCCAGTAGGACGCCGGTGTCGCGCTGGTACTCGGCGATGACGACGTGGTCGTCTTTCGCGGAGAGGCGGTCGTCGAGGTTCAGGGGGGCCCGCTCGAAGAGGGGGATCACGAGCACCCGCAGCGTGACGAAGCCGATGACGATACCCGTCAGCTGCATCGCCACGACGAAGACGTTCATCACCGGCGTCTCCCACGGCGAGTCCGCACCGTAGCCCGTGGTCGTCATCGTCTCGGTGACCGTCTGGAACGACCGGAACACCGACTGCGGACGCCCCTCGAAGAACTGCATCCCGAGGTTGTACAGGACCGTGTAGGTCCCGACGATGACTGCGAGCCCGAGCACGAACACCCCGAGGAGACGCTGGCGTTTCGTCAGGTTCCGCAGCCTGAGGGAGTCGGGGACGAACTCGCTCACTCCCGTACCGAACTCGCTGCCGAGGCATAAGTCCGGTGTCTGGAGCCGATACGCCGGCGCTCGGCCGGACGTTTCGCGCCCCCGGCGGTCGTTCCGCCGCCACCGCCGCTGCCGTCCCCCGCGTTCGACCCGGATTCTCCGGGGCTGAAACACCGGTCCGGGATTTTATAGCGTACGGCTGGCGGTGGACGTATGGACACTGCCCTCCCCAGACGCGAGTTCCTGGCCACCTGTGCCGTCGGGGTCGCGGGTGCGCTCGCCGGGTGTGCCGACCCCGACGTCGCGATGTTCGTGGACCCGGTCCCGACAGACCGCGCAGTCGCCGAGCGGGCGACGCTGCAGCCCGACCGGCACGGTCACCGCTCGCTGGTCGCCGGGGCGGTCGACGGCGGCACCGACCGCCCGGCCGAGTCCGGCGACGACCCGCCCTTCGACCCGGACCGGCCGGTCGTCCACGACGGGGCGGTGTACGACCTCGAATGGACCGCGACCGGCCGGGAGGAGACCCGGACCGAATACGCCATCTCCGTCACTGTCCACGACGACGGCCGCGCGGTCGACGCCACCTTCGACGAGCTGCCCGACCTCGACCGCGACCGCCTCGGGGACGTCCGGCGAGCCGTCGAGCGGGCCGTCGAGGATGACCACCCTCTGCCGGCGGTGACGGTCCAGCACCACTACACGGCCGCCGAGCGAAACCGGTCGGCGCTGGTTCCCGAGCCCCGGTATGACGTGGTCAGGGTCGGTGGCCGGCCCGCGAGTATCGAGGTCAGCGAGGAGACCGTGACGCTTCCCGTGTTCCGCTACACCGCACGCGAGCGGGCCGCGACGCTGGCGGCCTTCGGCGCGGCCCTGCGCTCGCGCCACCGGGTCGCACTCTCCGGGCTGGGCGGGACCGAGCGCGACTTCTTCGCGTCCGTCCGCGACGAGGGGTCGGTCTACGAGGCCCGGGAGGGGTTCGAGGGGGTGGCGGACAGACTCGTCGCCGAGCCGGCGCTGTTCGTCGAGGGCCGGGAGGGCGAGTGGCTCGTCGCGTACGAGGGCGGGGACTACTGGGTGACCGTCGACTTCGTCCGCATGCCGGAGTACGCCGACCGCCTGGAGGCGGTCGACGACCTGTAAAGCCTCAGAACAGCGGGACGAACCGGAACGTGAGGTAGGCGCCGACGGTCGCGATCGCCGGGACGACGTTCTGCATCAGGACGACCCGGGCGGTCGTGGCGGGGCTGAACAGCTGTGCAGTCCCGGCGACCTCCTCGGGGTCTTCCTCGCCGATGGGCGGGAGCTGTTCGCCCTCCTCGTCGACGGCCAGCGCGTCGACGGTGACCGGCGTCGACTTCTCGGCGGAGACGGCCTCGGGAACGGTCACCGGCCGCGTCGCCCGGCCCCAGCCCAGCCCGATGATCGACATCGTCGCGATCACGACGAAGCTCGCGGGGATGCCGAGTGCGGAGAGGAAGATGACGAGCGCGGAACTCACGGAGGCGACGACGATCGCGGCCGTCAGCGGCAGCTCCGTGATGTCGCTGCCCATCGTCTCCAGGGTCCGCCGGGCGATCGTGAAGGCGCCGACGGCGACCGCGACGCCCCCGAGGATGATCGCGGGGTTCATCGCCAGCTCCCCGCTTCCAACCAGCGGCGCGACGGCGTTTGCGATGTTGGAAGTGCCGGAAGAGAAGGCCATCAGACAGCCGATCCCGACGACGGTGACCGTCCCGACGAGCTCCCGGCGATTGGTCGTCGGATGGAGCCGCGGGACCGGGAGGGCGCCGGACCGGTCGAGTTCCAGCAGCGGGCCCGTGCTCCGCTCGATCGCCACCATCCGGTTGAGCCGGGCGTAGAAGTACCGTCCGATGACCAGCGACACCCAGAAGCCGATGATCGGCGAGACGACCCACCAGATGGCGATCTCCCCCATGACGGCCAGGTCCAGCACCCCGCCGGCGAGCCCGAGCCCCGCGATGGCGCCGACGGCGGTCATCGACGTCGAGGCGGGCACGCCGAAGAGGTTCCCGACGAGCAGGGCGATCCCGATGAAAAACAGCACCGCGATCGACGACTCGAGGGTGAACACGCCGGGGTCGAGGACGAGTTCCGTCCCGAGTTTCGTCACGACGTTTCGCCCGACGGTCCACGCCCCGATGAAGAAAAACAGGCCCATCAGCGCCGCGGCGACCGTCTTCGAGATCGCGTCCGCGCCGACGGCCGGCCCGAAGGCCGGTCCCGTCGTCGCCCCACCGATGTTGTACGCGACGAACATCGCGACGAGAACGCCGACGACGAGCAGCGGCTCGACCATCACCTGCCCCCGCTCGTGTCCTCTCCGCCGTCCTCGTCGCCCGTCCCACCGTCCTCGTCGGTCCCGTCGCCGTCTCCCCCGTCGATCTGCTCTTCGAGAGTCTCCTCGACGGTCTCTTCGACCGTCTCGCTGACCTTTTCTTCGACTGTCTCGTCGACAGCCTCCTTGACGCTCTCGCCGACTTTCTCCTCGACGGTCTCGCCAACGGTTTCCTCGACAGTCTCGCCGACAGTCTCCTCGACGGTCTCGCCGACTTTCTCCTCGACGGTTTCCTCCACCGTCTCCCCGACTTTCTCGTCGACGGTCTGTTCCACGGTCTCGCCGACCGTCTGCTCCACGGTTTCGCCGACCTTCTCCTCGACCGTTTCGTCGACGGCCTCTTCGACACTCTCGCCGACCGTTTCGCCGACAGCCTCCTGAACGGTCTCCTCGACGGTGTCGCCGACGGTCTGTTCGACCGTCTCACCGACTTTCTGCTCGACGCTGTCGTCGACAGCCTCCTCGACGGTCTCCCTGACTGTGGTGGTCATCCAGTCGGGGTCGAACCGCGCCATCTTCCAGACGACGTGCACGACATACGAGATCAGGACGCCGAAGCCGAAGGCCAATCCGACGTCGTCGCCGACGACCAGGATCAGGCCTACCGAGACCGCGATCAGCAGTCCGTACCCGAGGTCGACGAGCGAGTCAACCCGGTTCGGGTTCACAGCTCCTCCCGCGCAGCTCCGGACCGCGCCGTGCCGGGACCGGTTCGCCATCCGCTCGATGGTAGAGAATACACGTGTACGTTGATAGAGCCGCCCTCGGCTCAAATACCTTGGCAAGCGCGGCCGAGCCCCGCTCTCCTGACCCGGCCGCGGACGGGCAGTCAGGACCGACACCGGGGACGCTCGCTGTCGACCCCTGCGCTCACAGCTCCTTCCGGAGCACGCGTGCCCGGATGTCCGTCGTCTCCGTGTCGTACGACCCGAGCGGCCCGCCGGCCTCCGACGACGCTCTGCCGCTTGCCTCCTCTACCTGCTCGAAGCCCACGGCCTCGTAGAACCCGACGGCGTTGAGGGCGCTGTGGATCGTGAGGCCGTCGAGCCCAGCCGCTTTGGCACGCGCCTCGACATCCTCGAACAGCGCTCTCCCGATGCCCTCGCCAACCCGGTCGGGATGGACGAACACCCCCAGCAGCCGGCCGTCCGCGAGGTGGACGCCGCCGGTGCCGACGACCTGGCCGCCATCACTCCTGTCAGCCTCGGTGACGGCGACGGCGACGTACCGCTCCTCGCGGGCCAGTATCGCCCCGTCGACGGCCGCCGGGTCGCGGTCCGGGGGAGCCATGGCGTCCAGTTCGGCATCCGAGTAGCGGTCGGCCCCCTGGGCCCGGAGCGCGGCGTCGTGCACCCGGGCGACTCCCGGCGCGTCCGCGGGCGTGGCGGGTCGAACGGTCACCATGCCGGCGGCTCGGCGCCTCGCGGTGAAAAGCCACCGGTCGGGCCTCCAAGGACCCACACACCCCGGCTGCTCAGGGGTGGTCGATATCGGTCTCGAGCGCTTCGGCGTGGACCGTACTCGCCCCGTTCAGCTCGCGGCGGGCGTGCTGGATGACCTCGAGGTACTCGCCCACGAGCCCGTCCTGGTCGTAGCCGGCGATGGTTGCGGCCATCTCGCGGACCGTCCCGTCGACCTCGTCGGGGGCGGTGACCCGGTTCGCGAGGCCGAGCCGGCGGGCCTCCTCCGCTGTGACCTTCGCGTCCTCGCCCATGAGCATGATCTCGGTGGCCTTCGGCGCGCCGACGGCAGCAACGAGGTCGGCGGCCTCGCCGTAGGCTTTCAGCCCGAACTGGATCTCGGGCCACCAGAGTTCGGCGCCCTCACCGAGCACCCGGACGTCGGCCTTCGAGACGAGGATGGCGCCCGCGCCGGGGGCCGGACCCCGGGCGCCCACGACCACGGGGTACTCGCTGGTGTACAGCCAGCTGCCGACGGCGTCGAGGTAGCCGAGCAGCCGCTCGCGTGCCCCGGGGTCGTCGCCGGTCAGCACGTCGATGTCCAGCCCGGCACAGAAGGCGTCGCCCTCGGCGGTCAGCGCGACTGCCGAGACGTCCTCCCGGTCGTCGACAGCGAGCAGGTGGGTGAGCAGGTCCTCCGCGAGCGGGAGCGAGAAGACGTTGTAGTTGTCGGGGTCCTCCAGGCGCACGTGCGCGACGCCCTCGGTCACCTCCAGCGAGACGTGGTCGTTGGGGCCGTCTGTTGCCATGACCGGTGTGGGTTCTGCCGGGTGGATATAACTACCGACAGCGGCCGGCGCGCTCCGGACCTTTCCTGTGCTGCCCGGCCGCGTCAGTGCGTGACGGTCCGCTCGGTCGCGTGCAGGTCCAGTTCGAAGGTCTGCGCGCGGGCGGGCTGGTCGACGAGGTGATAGCAGGTCTCGGCGGCCGCCGCCGGGTCGATGTACTCGCTCTCCGTGACCTCGTCCAGGCTCTCGCGCACGTCGGGATTGAGCATGACCCCGTCGATGACGACGTGGGCGACGTGGACGGCCGGATACTCGTCGGCCAGCGCCCGCGCCAGCCCGCGTGTGGCGTCCTTGCCGCTCTTGAAGGCGACGTCGCCGCCGCGGGGACTGGCGCCGAAGAACATGGCTGTTCCCTCCCGGTCCTGCAGGTCATCGACCACCTCCCGGAAGCAGAGGAGGCCGGCGTGGGCGTAGAGGCGCCACATCTTCTCGACGCGGCCGGGGTCGAGCGGGTCGTCGGGCGCGCTCGTGGCCGCGCTCGCGGTGTGAGCGAGCACCTCGACGGGGCCGAGTTCAGCGCGGACCTCCTCGATCCCCTCGGCGACCGCCTCGGGGTCGGTCAGGTCCGCCGGGACCGCGTGTGCCTCGTGGCCTTCCTCGCGCAACTCCGCCGCGAACGTCTCCAGGTAGTCTTCGCTGCGGGCGAACAGCCCGACGGGGTGTCCCTCGCGGGCGAGCGTCCAGGCGAACTCCTCGCAGAAGCCGGGGCCGAGCCCCGCGATGACCGCTGTCGATGTCATGTTCGGAATCTCGTCGACTCGCCGTATAAAGCTCCGGGCGGCGTCACTCCCGGTGCTCGGCGAGTTGCTCCCGCAGGTCGACCTTCCGTATCTTCCCGCTCCCGGTCTTGGGGAGCCCGTCGCGTATCTCCACCACGCGCGGGTGCTTGTACGGGGCGAGCTCCTCGAGGACGTACTCCCGGATGTCGTCGGGCCCGAGGTCGCTGTCCGGGGCCAGCGAGACGGCCGCCGCGACGGTCTCGCCCTTGCGCTCGTCGGGGATGCCGACGACGGCCGCCTCGTGGATCTGGGGGTGGTCGTACAGCGTCTGTTCGACCTCGGCGGGGTAGACGTTGTAGCCGCCGGTGAGGATCATGTCCTTCTCCCGGCCCTTGATGTAGTAGTAATTGTCCCGGTCGCGTTCGGCGATATCGCCGGTCCGGAACCAGCCCTCGTCGGTAAAGGCCGCTTCGTTGGCCTCGGGGTCGTTGTAGTACCCCTCCATCACCTGTGGTCCCTTGACGAGGATCTCGCCTTCCTCGCCGGTGCCGTCGACCTCCTCGCCGGTTTCGGGGTCGACGAGCTTCGAGCGGACGTGGCCGACCGGCTGGCCGACGCTCCCGACCCGGTCCCCGAGCGTCGATGCGGGGACGGTGTGGGTCGCGGCCGTCGTCTCGGTGAGGCCGTACCCCTCCGTGACGCTCACGTCGAAAACCTCCTCGAACTCCTCGTGGACCGGCTCGGGAAGTTTCGTCCCGCCCTGGCCGGCGCGCACGAACGTCGAGAGGTCCCACCGGTCGGGCTCTGCCTTGTAGGTCTCCAGGAGGTCGACGAACATCGTCGCCACGCCGCCGAAGGCGGGCACGTCGTGTTCTGCGATGACGTCGAGCGCCCGCTCGGGGTCCCACTGGTCGGCCCGGAGCAGCCGGAGCGTCCGCCCGGTCGTCAGCCCCGCGAGCATCTGGTTGTTCCCCGTGAGGTGGAACATCGGCAGGACGACCAGCGCGTCGCCGCGGACCGGGCCGGCGGTGTAGCTCGCGATGCTGTGGGCCAGCTGGACCCGGTAGTTCCGGTGGGTATGCAGGACGCCCTTTGGCTTCCCGGTGGTTCCCGAGGTGTACGGCTGGAGCATGATGTCCTCATCCTCGCGGGCGACGAGCGTCGGCTCGCCGCGCTCGGCCAGCTCACCGAGGGTGAGGTGGTCGCTGTCGGGGTCCGCGCTGACGACCTCGACTCCCAGTTCCTCGGCGACGGGGGCGGCGTGCTCCTCGCCCGCGCCGCTCGTGACGACCGCCCTCGCGTCGGAGTGGTCGAGCTGATACTCGAGTTCGCGGCGGCGGTACTGCGGGTTGCTCGGCGAGGCGACCACGCCCGCGTGGACACAGGCCCAGACGGTCTCGCAGTACGCCAGGCCGTTGGGGAGGTGGACGACGACCCGGTCGCCCGGCTCCAGACCCATGTCGTGGAGTCCACCCGCGACCCGGCGGACCCGCTCGCCGAACTCCTCGTAGGTGCGTGTCTCCTCGCCGTGAACGACCGCGGCCCGGTCGGCGAACTGGTCGACCGTGCGCGTCAGCAGGTTGGCGACGCTCCCGTCGTAGGGCTCCTCGAACAGCGTGTCAGCCGGGACTGGATCCATGCTACCAACCCACAAACTGCGGGGACATAACAGTTGACCATGCGGGCGGTCGGGGTCGACCCCACGCGCCCGTCACGGACGGCTCGGCCACGGCCTACGCCTGCCGGTCGAAAAACGTCGCGAGCACCGGCTTCAGTTCGTCGGGCTCGGCGTACTCCTCGACGGTCACGTCGTCGTTGCCCCGGACCATGGCCGAGAGCTCGTGGTCGCCGGTCGGCCGGTAGAGACACAACACGGGCTTGCCCCAGGCGACCGCGCGGCCGAGTTCGTAGCCGACGCCCAGACTCGGCGTCGTCACCTCGGCGACGACGGCGTCGGCCTGCCGGAGCCACGCGACGTCCTGCTGGTAGATGTCCTCGTCGGAGAGCCCGACCGCCGCCTCCTTTGCCTCGACGTCCTCGGCGCCGACGTGTTCCGTGAGGACATCGCCGTGCCCTTCCAGCATGTCGATGACTTCCCGGTACAGCGCGGCGTCGTCCCGGCCGCCGCGGATCGAGCCGCTGAAGAAGATGTCCATGGACCCGCTCCCGGCGGCGTGGCCGAGTACCCTTCGCTTCCGGACTGCCTCAGATTTCGTGGCGCTGGGCGAGCTGCTGGCCGCCGTCGACCTCCAGCACGGTGCCGGTTGTAAACTCCCCCGAGTCGGCCGCGAAATAGAGGACGGCCTCGGCCTGGTCGGCGGGGTCGGCCCACCGGCCAAGGGGGATCTTCTCGGTCGTCTCGGCGCGCTCGGCCTCGGTGGTCCCCTCCCGCGTCAGGTCGGTCTCGGTCGCGCCGGGACAGACCGCGTTGACCGTGACTCCGTGCTCGCCCAGGTCCCAGGCCATGTGCTTCGTGAGCCCGACCAGTCCCCACTTCGAGGCCGTGTAGTTTGCCGCGCCGTGATACGAGATGTTCCGGCCGGCCATCGAGGAGATGTTGATGATCCGCCCGTGGCCGCGCTCGACCATCCCCGGCACCACGGCCCGCGAGCAGTTGTACGGGCCGGTGAGATTGACGTCGAGCACCAGGTCCCAGGCGTCGGGCTCGAGGTCCTCGAAGGAGCCCGCCGAGCCGACCCCCGCGTTGTTGACGAGGATGTCCACCCCGCCGAACTCCTCCTCGGCACGGGCCGCCATGCGCTCGGTGTCCCCGCGGTCGGTCACGTCACAGTCGACCACGAGGGCCTCGACGCCCTCGTCTCGGAGGTCTGCGGCCACGCTCTCGGCCTTTTCGGCCTGGCGGTCCGCGATGACGACGGCCGCGCCCTCCGCCCCGAGCTTGCGCGCGATGGCCTCGCCGATCCCCTGTGCTGCTCCGGTGACGACCGCCGTCTCGCCGTCGACGCGTCCTGGCATGCGCCCCACGTCGCGGCCGGCCCGCTTGGGCCTGTCGAAATGACGGATCGGTGAGGGGTTGAAGGGGCGGACCCTCCGGCAGTCAGTCCTCGAGCGCCTCGATCGCTTGTTCCTCGACAGTCCGGTCCGGCCCGTGTGCCCGCCCCGTCCGGTCGCTCTCGAGGTGTTCCTCGACGGTCCGGTCGATGGCCGTCTCGTTGTCGGTCGCTTCCCAGCCCAGCGCGGCCAGTTTGTCGGTAGCGGCGAGCACCGGGACCGGGAGCACGAGCGGGAAGTCGAAGGTCGTGAGGTCGTTGGCGCCGAGTTCGCGCTCGCTGGCGTGGACTACCTCGACCTCCGTGTCGAGCGCGTCGGCGATGGTCCGGAGGCGCTCGTCGACCGGGAGTTCCCGGCGGGTCGCGACATTGTAGGCCTCGCCCGGGGTCCCCTCCTCGGCGACGACCCGGAGCGCGCTCGCGACGTCCTCGACGTAGGCTTGGTGGGCGAGCGCGTCGCCGTCGCCGGGGACGAGCACGCGGTCGTGGTTGGCCACCCGGTCGACCCAGTAGTCGTAGCGCTCGGTGTAGTCGTACGGGCCGAAGACGTAGGTCGGGCGGACGACGAGCGCGTTCACGCCCTCCTCGGCCGCGGCGAAACAGACCCGGTCGCACTCGGCCTTCCGGGGCCCGTAGGACTCCGAGACCGACACGTCCATCGCGTCCGCGGGGTCGTCGGGGGCGTGCTCCTCCGTGTACTCGTGGAGGGGAGTCTCGTCCTCGCGCATCGGGACGTCGGTGCGGGCGTAGGCGGCCGCCGAGGAGACCAGCACGTAGGCGTCCACGTCGGCGAACACTTCCGTTGCCGTCTCGGCGTGGGCCGGCGCCATCGCCACGAAGTCGATGACGACGTCGGGGTCGGCCTCGTCCCGAGCTGCTTTCAGCGCGTCGTGGTCGTGTCGGTCGCCGGTGACGTGGGTCACGTCGCCGTGGTCGGCGAAGGGGTTCTCGCTGTTCCCGCGGTTGAACAGCGTCACGTCGTAGCCGTGGGCGAGCAGGTCGTCGACCGTGTGGCGGCCGATGAAGCGCGTGCCGCCGATGAGGAGTGCGTGCACGACCACCGGCAACGGCACCCTCCCGGATAGGTGTTTCCCGCGAGTCGGTCAGACGGAATCCGGTCGCTCTGGTGTATCAGTCCGGCCGGAGCCTCCATCACGGGTGAAGGAGACACCGATGGCCGCTCCCACAGCTGACCCGAGACCGATTCCCATCCCCAACCAGAACGGAAGGTCGCCAGTGACCGCGCCGATGGCAGTCCCTGTCCCGGCGCCGAGTGCGTTTCCGAGCCCTAGTCCAAGTGCAATCGTCCCATGTGATTCAGGTGCCATACACTCTCTTAGCTCACGTTGGTATAATCTTTCCTCGGAGACGCGGGGGTATCCACGTCAAGGGTACCTCGGGACTCGCGTAATGGACGGTATTAGATGCTGTATTCGCCCTCTGTATCGGTCGGCACCCGTCTCTCGACTCACAGTGGAACTGCCCGCCCGGGCACCCGTCGGTCACCTCGCAACTGACCGCGCCCCGCCTCAGTCAAGCAGCTCGCCGGCGATGATGTTCTTCTGGATCTCGCTTGTGCCCTCGCCGATCTGGTAGATCTTCGCGTGGCGGTACTGGCGCTCGACGGGGTACTCGCGGGTGTAGCCGTTGCCGCCGTGCAGCTGGATGGCGTCGCTGGCGACCTCTTCCGCGACCTCGGAGGCGTAGAGCTTCGCCATACTGGCCAGTTTGGTCGGCTTCTCGTCGCGGTCGACGCGGGCGGCGGCGTCGTAGGTGAGTCGCTTCGCGTTCTCCACCTTGACGGCCATCTCTGCGATGGTGTGCTGGACGGCCTGGAACTCGCCGATGGTTTGGCCGAACTGCTCGCGCTCCCCGACGTACTCCTTTGCCTCGTCGAGACACCGCCGGGCGATGCCGAGCGCCTGGGCGGCGATCCCCACCCGCTCCTCCTCGAAGAACTCCATCAGCTGGTAGAACCCCCGGTTCTCCTGCCCGACGAGATTCTCGGCGGGGACCCGGACCCGGTCGTATCTGAGTTGTGCGGTGTCCGAGGCGTTCCAGCCCATCGTCTCGATCTCCCGCTCGACCTCGAAGCCCTCGCGGTCGGTCTCGACGATGATCGCGGAGATCCCGCCGTGGCCCTCGCCGCCGGTCCGACACATCGTGAGGACGTAGTCGGCGATCGAGCCGTGGGTGATGAACGTCTTCACGCCGTCGATGACGTACTCGTCGCCGTCCCGTTCGGCGGTGGTTTCGATGTTTGCGGCGTCGCTGCCGTGTTCGGGCTCGGTGTTGCCCAGTGCGCCGACCAGGTCCCCGCTTGCGACGCCCTCGAGGATCCACTCCTTCTGCTCGCGGGTGCCGTACTCGGTGACCATCCGCGTCCCGAAGGAGGTCCCGATGGCCGCGAGGATCCCCGCGTCGGCGTAGGCGACCTCGTCGGCGAAGATGGCCGCCTCGACCTGCCCCATCCCCGCGCCGCCGAACTCCTCGGGGATCCCGAGCCCGACGAGGTCGGCCTCGATGGCCTTCTCCCAGACCTCCTCGGGCCACTCGCCGCTCTCCTCGTGCTCGCGGGCGACCGGTTCGACCTCCTCGCGTGCGAACTCCCGGACCGTGTCTCTGACCGCCCGCTGCTCCTCCGTCAACGAGAAATCGACCATACGCCGTGGTGGGACAGGGGCGTGTTAACTGTTTGCAGCCAGCGGCGGGTGGTGTTTGGTTTAGCAGATTCGGGGTTCAGTCCAGCAAGAAAGCCCCGGCCTGTTCGACTCGGGGGGCTCTCACGGTTCCCTGTGGTCACCGTTCGAGCAGGCCGAGGTCTCCCTTCGGTCGACCTCGCGCTCGCTGCGGTCCTCACTCACTGCGTTCGTTGCGGTCCTTGCGTCACCCGCCGTCCTCAGAAATCTCCGATTTCTGATGTGCTCGGAAATCGCAGCGCGATTTCCGACCGTCGTCGAACAGGGCGCCCCTTTCAGTCCCGCCCACTCTGGCTCTCCAGGCCGGGCGGGACTGAAAGGGGCCGCTCGCTCGGCGCTTGAGACGACGTAAGCACCGCAAGGAGCGAAAGCGACTGAGGAGCGCAGCGAGTCGGAATAGCCGAGCGAGCGGGGGCTTTCTTGCTGTTCGCGGCTCTCATTCCCGAATCCCCCGTAACTAACCACTACCCAGCGGCGGTCGTCGGCCGGCCACTCGGGCCCGCGGGCCCCCCCGACCGCGAAGCCGGGCCTACAATTAAGTGGGATGTTACCGAATAGCGGGATATGAATTTCGCGAACTACGTGGATGTCGCGGCGCGAGACGCCCCCGACCGAACCGCCCTGACCGACCACCGCCGCGAGACCAGCTTCGGGGAGCTGGCCGCCGAGACCGACGCCGTCGCCAACGCGCTCGCCGAATTGGGCGTCGAGCCCGGCGACCGTGTGGCGCTTTACCTTCCGAACAGCGTGGCCTTCGTGACCGCCTACTTCGGCGCGATGAAACGCGGTGCGGTCCCGTTCCCGATCAACATGCGCTTCCAGGGCCACGAGGTCGAGTACGTCCTGAACGACTCGGGGGCGGTGGCGGTCGTCACCGCCGGCCAGTTCGAGGACGTCATCGCCGGCCTCGACGTCGAGGGCCTCGAGATGGTCGTCGCCAACGGGGAGCGGGGGCACGACTACGCCGACCTCGTGGCGAGTGCGGCCGGCGACTACGACGTCCACCCACGGAAGAACGACGAACTCGCCGAACTGGTCTACACCAGCGGGACCACCGGCCGGCCGAAGGGTGTCAAGCACACCCACGGCAACCTCGATACCAACGCCCGCGGCCTGGTGCGGTACATGGGCTGGGGCGAGGACGAGGTCGGCCTGACGGTCTGTCCCTGTTTCCACGTCTCCGGGCTGAACATCACGGTGACGCCGTTCGTGGTGATGCGGGCGACCGACCACCTGCTGCCGGAGTGGGACCCCGAGACTGCCCTGCAGACCATCGAGGCCCGCGACGTCACCTACACGTTCCTGATACCGACGATGCTGATCGACCTGCTGGAGTCGGGGCTGGCCGAGGAGTACGACACCTCATCGCTGGAGGTGATCGGCGTCGGCGGCTCGCCGATGCCCAGAGAGCGCATCGAGACCACCGAGGAGACCTTCGACTGCACGCTGCTTGAGGGGTACGGCATGACCGAGACGACGCCGCTGGCGGCGATCAACACCCCCGACCAGAACGTACGAAAGGCCGGCAGCATCGGGCCGGTCGCCGAGGAGGTCGTCGACGTCCGCATCGAGGACCCAAGCACCGGCCGGGAGGTCGGGGTCGACGAGAAAGGTGAGTTCCTCTGGCACGGCGACACGGTCACGCCGGGCTACTTCCGGATGCCCGAGAAAAACGAGGAGGCCTTCGTCGAGCGCGAGGGCAAGCGGTGGCTGCGCTCGGGTGACATCGGCCGGATGGACGAGGACGGCCACCTCTTCGTCGAAGACCGCCGGGACGACATGATCATCACCGGCGGCGAGAACGTCTACCCCCGGGAGGTCGAGGAGGTCATCTACGAACTCGATGGGGTCGCGGAGGCCGCCGTCGTCGGCATTCCCCACGACCGGCTTGGGGAGACGGTGACGGCGATCATCGTTCGCTCCGGTGACGGGCCCACCGCCGGGGAGGTCGAGGCCCACTGCCGGGAGCGGCTGACCGACTACAAGATCCCCCGCGAGGTCGAGTTCGTCGAGGAACTCCCCAAGACCTCCACGCGGAAGATCGACAAGGTGTCGCTGCGCGAGGAGTTCGCCTAGAGTCCGTCGTCTTCTGCTCGGGTTGTGGTGTTTGATTCTCGGAGTTCGAGCCTGAGAGCTAGAAAGCCCCGGACGCCTGGACTCGGGGGGCTCTCACGGTTCCCTGCGGTCACCGTTCGAGCAGGCCGAGGTCTCCCTTCGGTCGACCTCGCGCTCGCTGCGGTCCTCACTCACTGCGTTCGTTGCGGTCCTTGCGTCACCGGGAGAGCTTTGCTCTCCCGAGCTCACGGCGGCTGCGCCGCCGTGAACGCCCGCCGTCGTCCAGGCGCCCGCCCCTTTCAGTCCCGCCCGTGCTCGCGGCTTCGCCGCTCGCGTCCCGTTGCGCTCGCTTCGCTCGCGCAACGCACGCCACACACCTCCCCAACCGACTGCGGTGCTCGTCGCTCACTCCGTTCGCTCCTGTGCTCCTCATCCCTCGCACGGCGGCTGTCGCGGCCGGAGCCGCGACAGCGCGCGCCAGACTGAAGCTGTTACAGCCGAAAAAATGGCGGTCGCTCTCGTCGGACCGACGTTACTCCGAGAGGCGGGCCTCGATGAGCCGGTCGCGGTGTTCCTCGGGGGTGCCCAGGAAGTTCCGCCAGGCCTTGGCCTGCTTGAGGTAGATGTGGGCGTCGTGGTCCCAGGTGAAGCCGGTGCCGCCGTGGTTCCACATGTCGTCGCCGAACACGCGGTGGAGCCGGTCGGCGGCGTAGGACTTCGCGGCCGACACCGCGCGGGTCGCGTCGGGGTCGTCGGCGTCCAGCGCCCACGCCGCGTAGTAGGTCAGCGAGCGGGCGCTCTGCATGTCGATCCACATGTCCGCCGTCCGGTGTTTGACGGCCTGGAACTTCCCGATGGGCTGGCCGTACTGGGTGCGCTCGGTGCTGTACTCCGCGGACATGTCGACCGCGCGGTCCGCGGCCCCCACGAGCATCGCACAGCTGGCGACCGTGAAGCGGTCGGCCGCCCGCTCCAGGGCGCTGCCGCCGCCGTGGGCGGGCCCGAGCACGCGCTCGGGCGGAACCGTCAGGTCAAGCTCCAGGTCGTACAGCGGCCGGGTCCGGTCGAGGCTGTCGAGTGCCTCCACCGAGACGCCCTCGCTCTCGGGGTCGACCAGACAGAGGGTGACCCCGTCGTAGCCGCCGGCCTCGCGGGTCCGGGTCGCGACGACCACCTCGTCGACCGCGTCGGCGTAGGGAACCAGCGTCTTCGTCCCCGAGATAGTGACCGAACCGTCCTCGGCGACCTCGCCGTCCGCGCCGACGGCCGCCGGCAGCGACTCGTTGCGGTCGTTGTAGACCGCAACGGAGAGCCGACAGTCCCCGTCGGCGACGGCGGGCAGGTACTCGTCTTTCTGGTCCTCGTCGCCGAGGTCCGCAATCAGCGGAGCGCCCACTGCAGCGGTCTCCGGAAGCGGGCCGGGCATCGCGTACCGGCCCGTCGCCTCCAGGAGCGCCGAGAGGTAGACCATCCCCTCGCCGAGGCCGCCGTGGTCGATGGGGACAGTCACCGCGGGGTAGTCGAGGTCCGAGATCTCGGCCCAGACCTCGTCGACGACGTCCTCGCCCTCCATCTCGCGGCGGGCGAACTCGATGCCGCCGTTCGACTCGAGGAAGTCCTCGGCGGTCTCCTGGATGCGCTCCTGCTCGTCGGTGAGTTTGGCTCTCATGATTCCTCCCTGTGGCTGGTCTGGCTCTTGTCGTCTTTGGGCATCCCCAGCACGCGCTCGCCGATGATGTTGCGCTGGATGTCGCCGGTGCCCGCGGCGATCCACGACCCGTAGGTCTGGAGGTAGTCACGGACCCACTGGCCGTCCTCGGGGCCGTCCTCCCACAGCGCCGCCTCGGGACCGAGGATGTTCACCGCGAAGTTCTCCAGGTCGTTGGCGAGTTCGTCGGCCACCACCAGGTCCATCGACCCCTCGGGGCCGGGCATGCCCGTCTCCATCTGCTTGGAGACGTTGCGCAGGTGGCTGACCTTCGCGGCCTGGATCCGGCTGTCGAGGTCGGCCAGTTCCTGGCGGACGACCGGGTCCTGAACCAGCGGCTGACCGTTGCGGGTGTTGTTCTTGCAGTACTCCAGGATGTCCTTGTATCGCTGTTCGATCGAGAAGATGCGAGTCGTGCCGTGCTCGAACGACGAGAGGGTCATCACGACGTCCCACCCCTCGTCGACCTCGCCGACGACGTTCTCGACGGGGGCGACCGCGTCGTCGAAGTACATCTGGTTGAACCCCTCCTCGTCGCTGGCCTGGTGGATCGGCGAGGTGCTCACGCCCTCCTGGTCCATGTCCACCAGGATGGTCGTGATCCCTTCGTGTTTCAGCCCGGAGTCGTCGGTCCGGGTGACCAGGAAACACCAGTCGGCGTAGTGGGCGTAGGAGGTCCAGATCTTCTGGCCGTTGATCCGGAACTCGTCGCCGTCCCGTTCCGCGCGGGTGGTGAGGCTCGCGATGTCCGAGCCCGCCCCGGGCTCGGAGTAGCCCTGACACCACACCTCCTCGCCGTTGAGGATGTTCGAGAGGTATCGCTCCTTCTGTTCGTCGGTCCCGACCTCCATCAGCGTCGGACCGACGAAGTTGATCCCGATGGCGTTGATCTGCTGTGGGGTGTGGTACTTCGCCGTCTCCTCGCGGTAGACGGTCTGCTCTATCAGGGACGCGTCCCGGCCACCGTACTCGGAGGGCCAGTGCAGCCCCGCCCAGTTACCCTCGTAGAGGCGAGCCTGCCAGTCCCGGAGGAACTGTTCTCGTTCGTCCTGGTCGTCGGGGACGTCGCGGTCCCCCTCGGTCCAGCCGTCCGGGAGGTTCTCCTCCAGCCACTCCTGGAGCTCCTCCCGGAACTGCTCCTGTTCCGCTGTGTACTCGAAGTCCATGCGGTATGATACGTCGTAACGGTCCCACAAAGTTCTACCTCTCTCGGTCTGCCGACCTGTTGGGGCCGGGACGGCCGTCAGACGCCCCGGTCGGTCGACTCGGAGCATCGAGAACGAGTACCCCCCGGGGCGTCGAAAGCGGGACGCCCCGGACGCGCCGAGAGTCGGACCCGCCGCGTCGGCGACCGAAGAGCGCCGGTCCCGAACGGCTCAGTCCCGGCGGGCTTCGCCGGTCAGGACCTCGTGGTCGGTCTCGCTGTCGCTCAGAAAGGAGGGGTCACCGGCTTCGCGGCGGCCGTCGGGGAGCCGTCGCCGGCGCTCGCCGCGTCGGTCCTCGTCGGCTTCCTCGAGCAGTTCGCGGGCGATCTCGTCTTTGAGCCACAGGTGCGGGCTCATCGGGCCGAGTCCCATGCTACCCTCTCTCGGGGCTGCAGCGGCATAAGCGGTTGCCCGGTGAGCGGGTACGAACGGTCCGTCCGGCGAACGGACGCAGCCCGCCGCAAAAAGCGAGGGCCGGCTACAGGACGTCGTCGACGGAGTCGAAGGTCTCGACCTCGACGCCGTCGCCGGTGACGGTCGCGAGCGCGAGCCCGTTGCCGGAGCCGGTGTCGCGCTCGGTGGGGGCGTTGATCGCCTGTGCGGCCAGCGTCCGGGCCTCCTCGATGGACATCTCGGGGTCGTACTGTCCCTCGAGGACACCGTAGGCGAGTTGCATCCCGCTGCCGGTGACGGTGTAGTCGTCCTCCATCACGCCGCCGGCGGGGTCGATGCTGTAGACGTGACTGCCCTCGTCGTCCACCCCGCCCAGGATGGGGTTGATGGCGAGGAAGGGACCGCCACGGGCGAAGTTACCCGCCAGCGTCGCCAGCGCGTTGATCGACATCGGCTCGCCCCGGCGGGATTCGTAGAGGTTGGCCTCCGAGCGCAGCGTCCGGATAAAGGACTGGGCGCCACCCACCGAGCCCACCAGCGTCAGCACGGCCGTCGGGTGGACCTGCTCGACCTTCACGACGTTTTTGTTGGAGACGAAACGGCCGCCGAGCGAGGCCCGACGGTCCGTCCCGACCACGACGCCGTCGGCGGTCGTCAGGCCGACCGTGGTAGTACCGGTCTTGTTGACCGTCGCCTCGTCGCGGTCGCCCTCCTGCTCGGGCAGCGAGCCGAGTTCGGGCTCGTGGGCGTCGGGGAACTCGCGCATCACTCCTCACCTCCCAGGCCGAGCTCCTCGACGTGGGCCGCGACCTCGTCGTCGGAGAGGGGCTCGACGCTGCCGCTCTCGACGTCGACGGTGACGACGTTGACGCCCGCGGCGTCGACCTCGGCGTCGGCCGCCAGCGCCTCCAGCGCGAGGTCGACCCCGCCCGAGAGGTCCATCCCCTCGCGGTACTCCTCCTCGAGGAACGACTGCATCTCGTCGCGCCCGCCGCCGATGGCGACGGCCTGCCACTCGTAGGGGGTGCCCGAGGGGTCGGTCTCGAACAGCCGGGGCTGGCCGTCCTCGACGCCCGCGACCAAAAGCGCCACGCCGAAGGGGCGGGCGCCGCCGGTCTGGGTGTACTGCTGGATGTGGTCGGTCACGCGCTTGGTGAGCGTCTCGACGCCGATGACCTCGTCGTACCGGAGCTGGTCCAGTTGCGCCTGGCGGCGCGCGAAGTCGACCAGCTGACGGGCGTCGGCGACGTGGCCGGCGCTGGCGACCGCGACGTGGTCGTCGACGGCGTGTATCTTCTCGATGCTGTCCCGCTCGATCAGCGGCGAGCGCGCCCGGCGGTCGGCCGCGAGCACGACACCCGACGGCGTCCGCACGCCGACGGTCGCGCTCCCGCGCTCGACGGCCTCGCGGGCGTACTCGACCTGGTAGAGGCGCCCGTCCGGCGAGAAGATCGTGATCCCGCGGTCGTACGCCTGCTGTTGGTTGTCTTGCATTGTCGAAACCGGTTACACACCGTGCGGTGTGCTTACTTCCGGTAAGGGACAGACCTATATAGGCCTTTCAGTAGAGGGGGAGTTCGCCGGTGACCCGGTCGACGTCCTCGTCGCGGGCCGGCCCGACCGCCAGCGCCGTGACGGTGCCGGGTTCCAGCTGGGTGTGGCCGGCGTCCCGGACGACGGCGTGGGGGAGGCCCGCCCGCTCGGCGGCGTCGGCCAGCTCGAACAGCTGGGATTCGCCGTCGGCCTGCAGGACGACCTTCTTCTGGCCCTCGCCTTTCCACTCCCGGCGGGCACCGGCGTCGGCGTCCTCGGCGGCCTGGAGGGCGGCGTGGGCCACCTGCGCGGCGAGTTTTCCCTCGCCCATCCCCAGGTCCGCCCGCGCGACGATGGCCTGTTTCATACCTCCGCTGGGTGCGCCGGGCACAAATGCGTGCCCATCGACTGTAGCCGCCCCACGCGGCCGAAGGGATTACTTTCCCGGGCGGACCAGACCCCCGCATGGCCCTCCACAGTTCGACGGCGACGCTCCGGCAGACGCTGCTTTCCCCGTGGTCGTTTTTCGCCGACCGGTCCCCGCGGTCCGGTGTCGGCTTCGGCGTGGTCGCTCTGGTCGCCGTCGCCCACGTCCTCGTCGTGTTCGTCGGCCTCCTGCTGGTCGGCGTCCGGGTCGCGACACTCGACGACGGCGTCGGGGTCGGTCAGGCCGTGTCGGCAGTCGCCGGGGAGGTCCTCGGCGCGAGCCTCGTCCTCGGCGTGCTGGTGTTCGTGAACTGGCTGCTGGTGAGCGCCGTCCTGCACGTGCCGGCAAAGGTGGCACACGGGTGGGGGACGTTCGGCGACACGCTGTTCGTGGTGGCCCGGTCGTCGCCGGTCGCCCTGCTCGTGCCGGTGGCGACGGTCGCCGCGACGCTGCTGGCCGTGGGCGAGGCCGGGTCGGCGGAGGCCGCCGCCCGACAGCTCGGCTCGCTCCGGGGGGCCGTCGGCGGCGCCAGCGCGCTCGCCGTCGTCGCCGTCCTGCTCTGGCAGGGGGTCATCTGGGTGGCCGGCCTCGAGCGGACACACGACATGGACGGCGGGCAGGCGACCGCCGCCGTGGCGGTGACCGTCCTCCTCGGGCTGGTGGTCGCGCTCGGGGCGTGACCGGGGACTTTAGGACCGCCGGGCGGTTGGGTGGCGTATGATACTCTCCGACGGGGACATCCTCCGGCGCCTGGAGGAGGGCGACCTGGTCATCGAGCCCCTGGGGGACCTGGACCTGCAGGTCCAGCCAGCGAGCGTCGACCTCCGGCTGGGCCGGACGTTCCTGGAGTTCCAGCACGCCAACATCCCCTGTATCCACCCCGAGAGCGAGCAGGAGGTCGAGGAGTACGTCGAGGAGACTGTCGTCGACGAGGGTGGGGAGTTCATCCTCCACCCCGGCGACTTCGTGCTGGGGACGACCCGCGAGCGCGTCGCCATCCCGGACGACCTGATCGCCCACGTGGAGGGCCGCTCCTCCCTGGGCCGGCTGGCGGTCGTGGTGCACGCAACTGCCGGCCTGGCCGACCCCGGATACCAGGGCCAGATCACGCTCGAACTCTCGAATCTCGGGACCGCACCGGTCGCGCTCACGCCGGGGATGCGCATCTCCCAGCTGACCTTTACAGAACTCAAGAACCCCGCCGAGCGCCCCTACGGGGAGGAGCGGGGCTCGAAGTACCAGGGCCAGTCCGGGCCCCAGGCCTCGAAGATCCAGGGGGACCGCGAGTTCGGAGGCGACCAATGAGGACCGCGAGCCCTGCGAGCGTGGCGGCCGCGACACCTCCGTGGCGGGGTGGCCGGCCGTGAAGTTCATCGAGGAGGTCGTCGTCGAGGAGTTTCTCCCCACTTTCCGGTCGCTGTTGGCCGAACGGCTCCGCGAGGAGGGACTGACCCAGAGTGAGGTGGCGGACCTGCTTGGCATCAGTCAGAGCGCGGTCTCGAAGTACGTCCACGGCGAGGTCGACCGCAACGAGCGGCTGGCCGCGGACGGGACCGTCACCGACCTGGTCGACCGGCTGGCCGAGGGGCTGGCGACCGGCGACATGACCACCGTCGAGGCGCTCGTCGAGGCGGAAGTCGCAATCCGGGAACTGGAGCGGGGCGGCGTGCTCGCGACACTCCACGAGGAGGCCGTCCCCGGGCTCGCTGCCTACGAGGGAAACGCGATCCACGACCCCGATGGACGGATCCGCGCGGCCGGCCAGGTGCGGGCGTCGGTCCGGCGGGGGCTGCGCGTGCTCCGGAACACCGCCGGCTTCGCGGCGATGGTGCCCGCCGTCGGCTCCAACCTCGTGGAGTGTCTCCCCGACGCCGGGACCATCGACGACGTGGCCGCCGTGCCCGGGCGGATCATCGACGTGCAGGGGGAGGTGACGATCCCCGGCGACCCGGAGTTCGGCGTCAGCCAGTACGTCGCCGGCATCCTGCTGGCGGCGCGGGCCGCGGGCAGCGAGGCCCGCGCGGCGGTCAACGTCAGCTACGACCCCGCGACCGTCGCGGCCCTCGAAGGCGAGGGCCACGCAGCCGCCGAATTCGACCCCGAGGCCGACGTCGACGAGGCTATCGCGGCGGCGCTGTCCGGCACGCCCGATGCGAGCGTCCTCTACCAGACCGGCGCGATGGGGGTCGAACCCATCGTCTACGTCCTCGGGCCGGACGCCCCGACGGTCGCCGAGCGGGTCCGGGCGGTCGCCTGAGGGATGCCCGCCAGCGACCCCGGGGCCGCCCAGCAGTTCTACACCCGGTGGGCGCGGCTGTACGACGTACTCGCGCGCGCGCCGGGCGTCCGGTCGTGGCGCGCCCGCGCCGCCGACGCGCTGGCGCTCGAAGCGGGCGACACCGTCGTCGAGATGGGGTGTGGCACGGGCGCGAACTTCCCGTACCTGTGCGAGCGGGTCGGTCCGGACGGACGGGTGGTGGGCGTCGACCTCACGCCGGGGATGCTCGGGGTCGCCCGCGACCGCGTCGCGGGGGCGGACTGGGACAGCGTCGCGGTCCTCGCCGGGGATGCGACCCGGCCGCCACTCTGTGAGCCCGCCGACGCTATTATCGCCACCTTCCTGGTCGGGATGCTCGAGGACCCTGCGGCCGCGGTCGAGGGGTGGTGCGACGCTCTCCGGCCGGGCGGCCGGCTGGTCCTGCTGAACGCCTCGCGCAGCCCCCACCCGGCGGCCGCGCCGCTGAATCTGCTCTTTCGCCTGTTCGTCCGCGCGGCCGCACCCGGCGGCCGAACGACGAGTGAGTCGCCGGCCCGTGCCCTCGAAGGCAGGGTTGACGCTGCCCGCGACGCGCTTGCTGCCCGGGCGAGCAGCCACGAGGAGCGGCGGCTGGGGCTGGGCTACGTCAGGCTCATCAGCGGCCGAGTCTAGGGCTCGACGCTCGGCATCTTCCCGATGACGTCGGCCACGACATCGCCGTCGTGGCGGGTCACGTCCGCGAGCAGTTCCCGGGCGCGCTCCCTGACGGCGTCGGCGTCCTCCTCGACGACGTCGTTGACCAGCCCCACCTCCCGGGCCCGCTCGGGGGCGAGTGGCTCGCCCGTCAGGACCAGTTCGCTGGCGACGTGGCGGCCGACGTAGCCCGGCAGCACCGTCGCCGCCCGGTCGGAGGCGATGTCGTAGCTGACCTCGGGGATGGCAAGCGTGGTGTCCTCCCCGACGACGACGAACTCGCAGGACAGCGAGACCAGCATCGCCGCGCCGATGACCGCGCCGTGGCCCGCGAGCGCGACCGGGCCGGGGTGGGCTTCGACCTGGCGGTACACCCCCTGGAGGGTCTCGTGGAGGTCGCCGTGTTCCGCGGCGTAGTCGTCGCTGACGATGTCCTCGTCCATGCCGGCACACGTCGCCCGTCCCTGACCGGTCAGGAGGACACCCCGGCCAGTGTCGTCTTCGAGCCGCCCGAAGACGTCGGCGAGCCCGCGGACCATCGGCGGCGCGAGGGCGTTCAGCTTCTCCGGGCGCGCGAGTTCGACCGTGACCAGGTCGGGTGACTCCTCGATGGCGAGCATGTCGGTGTCGACGGTGACCATGCCCGCCCATCGCCCGGCGGCGTCATAGCTCCCACGCCTGGCCGGCGTGACCGCGAGCGGCGGCTGTGGTCGGCCCGGCCGACAGCGAGCGGTCGCCCTGCTACCCGTACCGCCCGGCGTGTGTCTCACAGAACTCCGGTTCGCGCAGCTGCGCCTCGACCACGCCGGGCTGGCGGTGGGGGTTGGCCAGCCGGCACGCCCCGCGCTCGCAGAAGGCCTCGCCGGTCTCGAGGTAGTGGTACGCCTGGAGGACATAGCCCTTGAGCGCGTCGGTCGTCCGGGGGTCGTCGGCGACGAGGAAGTCGCCCTCCACCTCGCTCTCTAGGACCTCGCGGGGCGGCGGCCCGCCGGAGAGCAGCGCCCGTTTCTGCTGTTCCTTGTAGTAGGCCTCGGGCTTTGCGGGAGCCTCGTAGAGCCCGGGAACGGAGACGGGGGCGGGCTGGCCCAGCACGTTCACGCGCTTGTGCCACCGGCCGTCGTGGTCGCCCCAGGTCCCCACGACGCGGTCCAGCAGCGGGACGTGCAGGTGGTCCAGTCCCGACTCCCCGTCCGGGAGGCGCTCGCCCAGCGCCGCCTGGACGGCGAGCCCGTCGTAGACCACGCCGCCGGCGCGTTCGGGATTCTCGAGCGCGCGCTCCTCGTAGCGGACGATCCCGAGCATCTCGTTGCCGGTCTCCCGCTCGTACGGCGAGAGGACCCGCGCCCGCGCGAAGTCCTCGGCGATTCGTTCGTCGGCGTACAGCGAGAGGAACCGCCCGCGCACGTCGACCGCGACCCCGTCGTCGACCCGGCCACGGAGCCACTCGGCGACAGCGTCCGCGTCGGCCTCGGTCGTCGGGGCGCGGTAGAGCGTGACCCGTTCGACCATCACCGGTGCTCGTCGCCGGCGCGGCAAACTGCTTGCGGTCCGGTACCCATTAGACCGGGCGCTGCCAGGGACGGGTATGGCGACCGGCGAGGGCGAGGAGCGTGTACGCCGCTGCCACGAGCAGGTCCGGGACTCGCTCCCGGCCGTCGAGTACGGCACCTGTGCGGGCGTCCGGGTCCCGCCGGCGGCCGCCAGCGCGCGGAGACCCCTCGACCGGCTGTTCGGTCGGGACACCCCCGAACACTCCTCCTTCGAGGGCGGGCTCGCGTCCGTCCACCGCGAGCACACCTGTCCGGGCGAGGACGTCGCGGTCGTCGGCGGGGGCTTCGGCATCACGACCGTGGCCGCGGTCGAGGCCGGCGCCCGGGTCACGGTCTACGAGGCCAGCGCCGACCGCCTCGCCGCACTCCGGGAGACGCTCCGGCTGAACGCGGTCGACGCGGGGCAGGTCACGCTCCGGCAGGCCGTCGTCGGAACGCTGGCGGAGGCCGAGGCCGAGGGGAAGGGGCTGGACCCGGACGCGGTCCGGACTGTCGCGCCCGCCGACCTCCTGCCGTGTGACGTGCTCGAACTCGACTGCGAGGGTGCCGAGCGGGCGGTCCTCCGGGGGCTGAGAGACGCCGCGGCCGACGACTCCCTCCCGCGGCTCGTCGCCGTCGAGGTCCACCCCATCAAGCTCGGCCACCCGCCGGGGGAGGTGGTGGACCTGCTCTCCGGACTAGGCTATGAGCCCGTCGAGTGGCTGACCCACGACGGCGCCGGCATCTCCCGCGAACAGTTCGAGGCCCTGCTCGACGGCGAGACGCCCGGCGTGACTCCCGAAGACCACCAGGAGTTTCCCCCCGTCGTCGTCGCCGAACGCTGACGGGAAAGGGAGCATACAGGTGGCCGGCGGCCCCAGCAGGGGTATGGATGGCATCGTCTTCTTCGGCACCGAGCGCCACGACGAGGTGGTCGAGTTCTACCGCGACCTGGGCGCGGAGGTGTGGCTCGAACAGCCCGACTGCACGATCCTCCAGGCCGGCGGCTTCCGACTCGGGTTCTGTGCCCGCGAGAACGCCGACACCGACGGCATCGTTACGTTCGTCTTCGAGGACCGCGACGGTGTCGACGACGCCTACGCGGGCCTCGAAGACCTGGCCGACGACCCGCCGCGGTACAACGGGACCTACGAGATCTACCAGTTTTTCGCCGAGGACCCCGAGGGACGGACTGTCGAGTTCCAGACCTTCGAACACGAGTAGCCGCCGTGATGGGGCGGAGACTACGCACCGACTCCGGGACGCGATGCGAACAGCCCGGCGGTGGTTTCATGTGGGGTCCGTGTGAGGCGGCCCCATGGAGTACGCCGCGATCGAGTACGAACAGAGAGAGACGACAGCGTGGATCAGCCTCGACCGGCCGGCGGCGCTGAACGCGCTGAACGACGAGCTGCTCACCGAACTGGAGCACGCCGTCTACCGCGCCGAGGACGCCGAGGGCGTCCGCGCGGTCGTCATCGAGGGCAACGGCGACGCCTTCTCCTCGGGCTACGACATCAGCGACGCCGAACCCGACGCGACCACCGACGAGAAGGTCCACGACCAGCGGACCCACCTGGAAGCCATCTTTTCCGCGCGGCTGCCGGTCATCGCGGCGGTCGACGGCGCGGCCGTCGCGGGTGGCTGTAACCTCGCTATCGTGTGCGACCTCACCTTCGCCACCGAGGGTTCGGACTTTGGCTACCCGGACATGCACTTCGGCGAGCCCCCGCCGAAGTTCGTCCTCCCGTTCGTGACCGACTCCCTGAAAGACGCCCGGGAGCTGCTCTACAGCGGGAAGAACGTCGACGCCCGCACGGCCGCGGAGATGGGACTGGTCAACGACGTCGTCCCGGAGGGCGAGCTACAGGCCAGAGTCGAGGAGGAACTCGACCACATCCGCAAGACCCCGGGCACGGCGCTCACCATGGTCAAGGCGATGATAAACGACGTCCAGGAGACCCAGGGCTACCGCCGCTACGGTCGGGTGGAGGAACTCGTCGGGACGCTGAGCATGGAGACCGACGCTCCCGAACGGTTCCGGGAGATCCGCGACGAGGAGGGGCTGCAGGCCGCGCTGGACTGGATGCACGGGACCGACAAACCCTGAACCGAACCGGCTGACCCCACCCTGACGGCGGCGTTATCGGACCGGCCGCCTCACGGCCTCGGGGGGGCGAGGGCTGTTGTCGCCCGTACGTCGATGAAACGACGGCCCGACGGGCACGTCAGTACCTAATCCGGGTCTGCCTACGCTTGAGCGGCGCCAGTGTCCAGATGCACGAAGCACGACTGGACCGGCTCGGCCGGTTTGCGGCCCCCGGGGAGTCTTGGCGACGTCACCGGGGGGATGGCCAGGGCACGGTGCGACCCCGCTCCAGAGTTATTATCTGAAAAGTCGAAGTATGGTAAGATTATTATAACATCACCTCAAATTAATAAAACAGACATGGCACACATCCACCTCGGCGAAGGGTCGTTCCCGCTGTGGGCGCTGGCTCTCTGGACGTTGCTCGGAACTGGCCTCATGGCTGCAGTCCTGTACCGCGTGCGGAGGGGAAAGATCCAGACAAGTCAGATCGCGCTCGCAGGGGTCGGTGCGGCCGCGAGTTTCGCCATCTTCCAGTTGAACATCCCGGTCTGGGGTGGCGTCCACATGAACCTCACTGCGCTGGTGGGGATCATCGCCGGACCGGCGCTCGGTGCGCTCATCGCGCTCGTGGTGAACATCTTCTCGGCGGCGCTCGGGCACGGGGCCGTCGGCCTGCTGGGCGCGAACGTGATGATCAACGCCGGCGAAGCGATCGCGGCGTACTACATCTTCCGGACGCTCGTCCGGATGGACTGGGATGTCTTCCCCGCGACGGCCAGCGCTGCCATCGCCGGCCTCTCGGCAGGGGCGGTCCTGATGGGCGCGATCATCGTCATCAGCGGCGTCAACGGGAGCGCACTTCCCCGGGCCGACCTCGCCGTCGCCGTCGCCGGTCTCGTCGGCATCAACGTCGGCGTGGCGGTCGTCGAGGGACTTCTCACCGGTTTTATCGTCCAGTTCCTGGCGTCGGTCCGGCCCGACCTGCTCGCTGGCGGGGACCGGTCCGGCCGGGACGAGCCGGCGGGGGTGACCGCCTGATGAACCGTCTGAAACAGTACGCCGGGCTGGCGGGACTGGTTGCCGTGGCGACCGCCATCGGCCTGTGGGCCTTCGGCGCCACGGGCGGCGCACTCCCGTGGGCGAAACGCTCCGCCCGGACCCTCCAGCGCGGGCTCGCCGACGGCGGCGGCGCCCTCGTCGACTTCGGTCGGGGTATCGTCATCGCCGGCCCGATCCGGAAGGGAGGGCTGGTCTTCGAGTACGCGGTGGTCGTCGCCGCACTCCTGCTCGTCGGCGTCGCTCTGTACGTCTACGTCGACCGGTACCGCGATATCGGCGAGCAAGAGCGTACCGCGTAGCATGACCACCCTCTCGAATCACGTTCCCGACCCGCGGCTCATCACGGCCTATGCGGAGCACCGCGAAGGGCCGCTTCATCGGGTCAACCCGTGGACGAAACTCGGCATCGTCGGCGCGCTCGTGCTCGCGGTCACGACCGTCGACCGTCTCGCGGTGCTGGCCGGGCTGTACGGAGTTGTCCTTGCCGTCTACGGGGTCTCGGGGCTCCCGTACCGGCGGCTGGTCCGCTGGTACACGCTGCCGATGCTGTTCGTCGTCTCCGTCGCCGGCCCGCTGGCGTTTCTCGAACCCGGCGTCCCCATCGGCGGTGCCATCCCGACCCCGCTCGGTGACCTCTCGGTGACGTGGGCCGGCGCGGCCCTGTTCGCGGAGCTGACCTGCCGGTCGCTGACCGTCGTCACGTTCGCGCTGACGGCGTCCATGACGACGAAGTACACCGACATCGCGTACATGCTCGGCCGTGTACTCCCGCGCCCCCTCGACCAGGTCGCGCTCCTCACCTACCGGTTCACCTTCGTCATGGTCGAGACCCTGGAGGACCTGGTGAAAGGTGGCCTCTCCCGCGGAGCGCACTTCTCGGAGTTCTGGTCGAACAAACGGCTCTACGCCCGGATCCTCGGGATGACGATGCTGTCGGCGATCGAGCAGTCCGAGCGCCTGGTGAAGTCGATGGAGGCACGCGGCTACGACGGCGACCTCACGGTGTACGGCGACGTGTCGCGGCCGCCGCCGGCAGAACTCCTCGCCGTCGCCGGGGCGTACGTCGCCGTCGTCGGCTACTCGGCGACCGTCGTCTACGGGGTGGGACTGTGAGCCGGTCCGGGTCGCCGCTGGTCGACCTCCGGTGTCAGTCTCACACCTACGCTGACGGGACAGTCGGGGTGCACGACGTGAATTTCGAGGTCTACCCCGACGAAGTCGTCGCGCTCGTCGGTGGCAACGGCGCCGGGAAGTCGACGCTGCTCGAACACCTGAACGCGACGCTCGTTCCCGACGAGGGCGAGCTCCTCGTCGACGGTACGCCGATTACCGACGACAACAAGGCTTACGCCCGGAAGGAGGTCGGCTTCGTCTTCCAGGACGCCGATACGCAACTGGTCGCCCCTACCGTTCTCGATGACGTGATGTTCGGCCTCCGGAACTACGGCGTGCCTGTCGACGAGGCGAGAGACCGCGCCCGCGAGGCGCTCGCAACCGTCGACGCGGCTCACCTCGAAGACCGTATCCCCCACTACCTGAGCGGTGGCGAGAAACGCCTCGTCGGCCTCGCCGGTGTGCTCGTGCTGGAACCGAGTGTCGTGGTGCTGGACGAGCCGCTGGCGGGACTGGACCCCGAGCGGTCCCGCCTGGTCGCCGACCGCATCGAACAGGTCCACGAGGAGGGCCTCAGCGTCGTCCTGTCGACCCACGACCTCGAGTTCGCCGCCGGGATCGCCGACCGTGTCTGCGTGATGGTCGACGGCAACGTCGCCGGGTGCGGGGCGCCCCACGAGGTGTTCTACGACGACGACCTGCTGGGACGGGCGAACCTCCGCCCGCCGAGCGCGGTCCGCGTGGCTCGTGAGGCAGGACTGGATGCGAGCGCACGGCCGGTGACGGGGGCGGACCTCGTCGCCCTTCTCAACGACGGGGCTTCCGACCCGGACACCGTGCCGGCGTCGGTCGACAGCAGCGGGCACGGCTGACTGGGACTCCGACAGCCGACTGCCGCCACCACCCCGAGACGACGGGCTTATTGTAGAGAGGGCAGTTCCGGCGGACGTGTCGAGTCGTAGCCAGTTCTACCCCCTCTACCTCACGCGGTTTGTCGGCAGCCTGGGGTACATCACGCTGCTGACGCTGCTACCGACCTACATCGAGCAGCTGGGCGCGACCGGCGTCACGGCGGGGCTGTTCGTGACCGCGCTGGGGGTCGGGCGGGGGGTCGCGCTCGTGCCGCTGGGGTGGGCCGCCGACCGCTTCAGCAAGCGGGCGATCCTGCTGGGGTCGCTGGCGCTCAGCGGAGCCGCGTACGCCTCCTTCACCGTCGTCGAGAGCTCGACGGGGTTCATCCTCGCCCGGACGCTGCAGGGGCTGGGGATCGTCGGGACGGGGATGGTGAGCCTCGCACTCGTCGGGGACCTGGCGGCCGGCGACGAACGCGCCAACCAGATCGGCAAGTACAACTCCTGGCGGATGGCGGCGGGGATCACCGGAACCCTCGCCGCGGGCGCACTCTTTGACCTCTACGGCTTCCGGCCGATCTTCGCCGCGCTCGTGGTTCTCTTCGCGCTCGCGCTGGTCGGCGTCTGGCTGCTCGTCGAGGACGACGGCGACCGGACCGGCTTCGCCTTCTTCGACCTGGCGTTCAACGAGCGGATCCTGACGATCACCAGCTTCCGGGCGCAGTACGCCGTCTCGGTGACGCTGGTGCGCAACTGGGTTCCGATCTTCGTCGGCCTCTCGGTCGCTCGCGGGGGGCTCGCGCTCACCGCGACGGCGGTGGGCGTGGTCGTGGCCGCCGAGAAGTTCACCAACATGCTCTGTCAGCCGGTCACAGGCCGGCTCTCGGACCGCTTCGGCCGGGGGCTGTTCGTCGGCGCCGGCGGGGCCGCCTACGGCATCCTCGCGCTGGCCTTCCCGCTGGTGCCCGCCGCCGGTGCGGTCCTGGACCTCTCGGTGACCGTCCCGGTGCTCGGGACGGTGCCGGGCGCCTTCTTCGTCGCCGTCTTCCTGAACGCGCTGCTGGGCGTCGCGGACGCCGTCCGCGAGCCCGCGAGCATGGCGCTGTTCGCCGACGAGGGGAAAGACAGCGGGATCACCAGCAGCTTCGGGATCCGCGGGCTCGTCTGGCGGCCGGGTGCGCTGCTCGCGCCGCTTCTGGGCGGCTACCTGATGGACTCGGTGGGGATGGAGTGGGTGTTCGTCGTCGCCGGCGTCACGGCGCTGACGGGCGTGGTCGCCTTCTGGGGGATCATCTCGGTCCGGCACGGCCCGCGAAAACTGGCGGACTGGTAATGCACTTCCTGGGGCAGTTGCTAAGCGCTAATCGGTGTTTCGTCGCCATCGACATCAGTGACGAGCGGGTAGTCGATGTGCATCTCGATCCGGTCAAACGGGACGACAGGTTGCATTGCGCCGCCGGGGCCACCTTCTTCAAATTCAAGAATGCCAAGCGTCTCCAATTGCTTCAAATCCGAATGGACGTCTGACACGTCACGGTCAACGAGGCGCGCGGCCTCCCGCATACTTTCGGGTGCGTGTTCGGCGATCGCTTGAATGAGTTCCAAGCGGAGCGGTGTGAGGTTGTCGACGAGGTCGTCGTAGGTTCCGAACTGGAGTATCGCCTTCCCGTCCTGGTCGTCGATACTGTCAGTCCCGGCAGTCCGAACGAACTGCAGTGCGTCCTCACGGAGCGGTTCTCGGTCGCCAACGGTGATGTGGAGTGTGGTCATATTTAGGGTATGTCGGTGGTACGGTTAGTAGACAGTCAGTAGGGCCGCGGCGGGTCGCCGCCGACAGCGTCCCAGTACTCGTCTGTATTCGCCCAGAAGTCGACGAGTAATTCTTCCATCCCGGGAAACTCGACATCGTCGACGTCACCAGCGGCGGTGTGGTATTCGTGACCTTTTGTGTCTTCGTGGGCATTGTCATACCGGACGAGTGTCAGGTCTTCAAGGGTGCCCAAGTGGAGCGTGTACTTCCAGCCTGAGGGGTAGCTCTCGGTGGCCTCCGTCGGTCGGAGCACGACATTCTCGACGAGACCTGCCTCAACGTGCGTGTATTGGAAGACGGGCTCTTTAGCCATTCCCTCGTATGTTGGGACAGCCCCCAACATCATAAGACCAGCGGTGATTCCTGGCTACACTCCCGGTCTACCTCGTCGATGGGACACGGGAGAACACGAGTGCGACAACGCCTCGGTACCGAAAATATCTGAGTCGGCCAGAACGAAAATAACACTGTTCGTATCCTGTTGCCGAGTTACAATTTCTGCCGACGGGCGAAGCGTGTCGGTTCCTCAGTCGTCGCGGATGACCATGACCTTCACCCGGCGGACCCCATCGAAGTCGCGGAGCCGGTAGCTCAGTTCCCGGACCCGGCCGACGGCACCGCGGCAGAACAGCGACTCGAGACACCACTCCCCCTGGTGGGTGTGGCTCGTGTTCAGGATGACATCCTGGTACTGGTGTTGCACGCCGTGGAGGTCCTCGATCACGTCGTGGTGGCGGTAGTCGAAGGCGACGAGTGCGACCACCTCGCCCGCCAGGTCCTCGAGCCGGGAGTGGGATTCGATGTACTCCTGCATCGCCTCCCGCACCGCCCGCGACCGGTTGTCCAGCCCTTCCTCCTGCCAGACCCGGTCGAACTCCGCGACCAGCTCGTCGGGGACGTTGAAACTCGTTCGCATTACCCGTCCTTCGGCGCACCCACACAAGAGGGTGAGTATGATGCCACGGCCGGTCCGGTATTAACAACCGTTATCGGTCACCTGTGCGGAGATGGGCAACGACGATGGTTCAGGGGGAGGCGTTCGGGCTGTTGCTCGGGGCGGTTGCGCTCGACGCCGTCCACGGGGTCGAGCCGGGTCACGGCTGGCCCGTCGCGGCCTCGTACGCGCTCGACCAGTCGAACAAGTGGCTGTACGGGTTCGCCGCCAGCCTCATCCTCGGGGTCGGCCACCTCGTCAGCAGCCTCGCGATGGTCGGCGCGTTCTTTTACGCGAAGGGATTTTTCGACCTCATGCAGGTCAACGAGCCGATCACGGTGGTCGGTGACATCCAGGTCGGCGGGCCGGTCAGCCTCGTCGCCGGCGTCCTGCTCGTTCTCCTCGGCATCCGGGAGTACCGGCACGGCCACTCCCACGGGCACGGGGACGGTCACGGACAGGAGCACGACGACGGTCACGGACACGAGTACGGCGACGGTCACGAACACGGGCACGCCCACGAACACAGTCACTCGCACGACCGCGACGACGGGCACGCACACGACCACGACCACGAGGACCGCGGAGTCGGTGCGCGGCTGAAGCAGTTCATCCCGTTCGTGGGCGGGCACACCCACGGCAGCGCCGACGACGCCGCCGACCGCGGCCTGTTCGGGATCGCGTGGTTCGCCTTCTTGCTGGGGTTCGCTCACGAGGAGGAGTTCGAGATCATCGCGCTCTGTGCGGGGTCGAACTACTGTCTCGAGCTGATGAGCGCGTACGCGCTCACCGTCATCCTCGGCATCGTCGGGCTGACGATGCTGCTGATCGCCGGCTACCACAGGTACGAGGAACGGGTCGAGCGGTACACCCCGTACCTCCCCGCTGTCTCGGCGGCTGTCCTCGTCACCATGGGCCTGGGGTTCATCGTCGGGCTGTTCTGAGTCGGGTGGCCGTCCGCTCTGGCGGTGCCACTCCCCGGAGCACCAGTGGCCGCTGAAGTGGGTCGAGACCCGAAGCGGCAGCGGCGGACTACGCCTCGGGTGTCGGCGGCTCGGCGAAGTCGGCCCGCTCGAGTGGCGGCTCGTAGACGCCGGTCTCGGTGACGAGGTAGTCCACCAGCTCCATCGGCGTCCGGTCGAAGGCGGGGTTGTAGACGGGGACGTCTTCCGGCGCGTTCTGGGTGCCGTATATCTCCCGGAGTTCGGTCGGGTCGCGCTCCTCGATCTCCACCTCGTCGGCGCTCCGTTCGGTGTCGACGGTGGCGTGTGGCGCGGCGACGACGAAGGGCACGTCGTGGCGGTCGGCGACGACGGCGTGTTTGTAGGTACCTATCTTGTTGAAGACGACGCCCTGGTCGCCGTCGGGACCACCACCCTCCAGGACCACGCGGTCGGCGCCGACGACGACGGCGTCGACCCGTCCTTCCTGCAGGCTGAGGCCGGCGGCGTTGTCGGGGATGAGGGTCACGTCGACGTCGCGCTCCATCAGTTCGACGGTGGTGATCCGCGAGCCCTGATTGAGTGGGCGGGTCTCGTTTGCCACGACGTCGACGTCCTTGCCTGCCTCCCGGGCGGAGTAGACCACCCCGAGGGCGGTCCCCCAGTCGACGGTCGCGAGCGCGCCGGCGTTGCAGTGGGTCATCACCGTCGCCCCGTCGGCGAGCAGGCCGGCGCCGTGCTCCCCCAGGCGCTTGTTGCGCCGGACGTCCTCGTCGGCCAGCTCCTGGGCCGCATCGAGGGTGCGCTCGCGGGCCTCCCCTATCGAGTCGCAGTCGGCGAGCACCCCGAGGAGCGCGTCGACCTCCCGGGCGAGGTTGACCGCCGTCGGACGGGCGTTCGCGACCCGCTCGGCGTCGGCGCGGACGGTCTCGGCGAACTCCTCGTACCCGTCTGCGTCGTTGGTCCGGGTTGCGAGCGCGACCCCGTACGCGCCCGCGGCCCCGAGCGCCGGCGCGCCGCGCACGCGGAGGACTTCGATACTCTCGACCAGGTCGCCGATGGTTTCGGCGCGGTAGGTCGTGTACTCGGCCGGGAGCTTCGTCTGGTCGACCATGACCACGCAGTCCCGGTCCTCGTCCCAGTCAATTGTTCGCATATCACACACTCGGCGGTCGAGCCTGATAACCGTTTCTCGGCGGTCCGGAACGGGGGCCTGCTACTGCACGCCGCGACCGTCGTCCTGGGGGACCGTGTGTCCGCCGGCGTTGGCCAGCCGCCACCGGTAGAGGGTGTGCGCGAGCGAGACGACGGCCTGCGGGGGCAGGGGCTGGACCTCCTCGAACTCGGCGGCGAGCCAGTCGTTGTAGGCGTGGCGGAGTTTCTGTGCGTCCTTCAGCGCCGTCTCGAGCTGCCGGCGGTAGATGTCGTTCGTCATGAGCTGCGTGTCGGTCGGGTATCCCAACGTTGGAGGCCGGTCTCTTGAATCTCCGGATCCGGGCCGACGGGCGGCGGGGCCGACTACGGGGTCGGGTCAGCCCTCCTGGCCGTACGTCGCGAAGCGCTGGGCGACCCGGTCTAGTTCGCCCTCCGGAAGGACCTTGCCGCCTCCGAGCGCCCGCGCCCGACAGTCCAGTCCCGCGACGGCCTCGACGGCCCCGGCGGCCTCGACGGCCCCGGCGGCGTCCGGTCCGGTCGCCACCAGCCCGTGGTTGGCGAGCAGGCAGGCCCGGCTGTCGGCCACGGCCATTGCGTCGACGGCGTTGGCCGCGAGCGCCTCGGTGCCGTAGGTGGCGTAGTCGGCCACCGGCACCTCGCCGCCCGCGAGCGCGAGCATGTAGTGGACCGGCCGGACCGGTTTCCCGAGTACCGCGAGCGTCGTCGCCCACGGCGAGTGGGTGTGCGCGACCGCGCCCACGTCGAGGCGGTCGTAGATGGCGCGGTGCATCGGCGTCTCGCTCGAGGGCTCGAGCGCGCCCGCGACCACCTCCCCCTCGAGGGTCACGACCGGCACGTCCCCGTGGCCGACCTCGTCGTAGGGGACGCCCGAGGGGGTGACCGCGAACCGGTCGCCGCGCCGGACGCTGAGGTTGCCGGTCCGTCCCGGTGTGAGCGCGGCCAGCCGGTCGAGTTCGTCCGCGACCGCCCTGCGTTCGGCGTCGAGCATACCGGCGCTTGCAGCCGGCGGTACATAGGTGGCGTGCAGCCGCTGACTGGAGCGCCACCGTTTATGCCCCGGACGGTCCGTGGAGGGGTATGGACGGTATCCGGCTCGGCGTCGATGTCGGGGGAACCTTCACCGACGTCGTTCTGTTGGCCGACGGGGTGACGACGGCGAAGGTGCCGACGACGGCCGACCAGAGCGAGGGGGTGCTCGCGGGCCTCGAGGCGGCCTGCGAGGCGGCCGGCGTCGACCCCCCCGATGTCGAGGGGTTCAGACACGGGATGACCGTCGCGACCAACGCCCTCCTCGAGGGCGAGGGCGCGGAGACGGCGCTGGTCACGACCGAAGGGTTCCGGGACGTGCTCGCTATCGGCCGCCAGGACCGGCCGGCACTGTACGACATCGACGCCGGAAAGCCCGACCCGCTGGTGCCCCGCGAGCGCCGGTACGAGGTCGACGAGCGGGCGACCGTCGAGGGGGTCGAACGGGCGGTCGACGAGGCCGAAGTACGCGACCTCGCGGCCGGGATCGCGGCCGACAGCGTGGCCGTCTCGCTGTTGCACGCCTACGCCCACCCGGACAACGAGCGCCGGGTCGCCGCGACCCTCCGGGAGGAACTGGACGCGACGGTCGTCGCCTCCCACGAGACGCTCGCGGCCTTCCGGGAGTACGAGCGGACGGCGACGACGGTCGCCGACGCCTACGTCACGCCGGTGATCGCCGACTACCTCGGGCGGCTGGCAGCGCGGGCCGACGAGCGCGGGCTGCCGGCCCCGCGGGTGATGCAGTCAAACGGCGGCATCGCCGACGGGGAGACGGTCCGCGAGCACGGCGTCCACACGGCGCTGTCGGGGCCCGCCGCAGGGGTCGTCGGCGCGGCGCTGTTCGAGCCCGAGAGCCACGACGGGGTCGTCACCTTCGACATGGGCGGCACCTCCAGCGACGTGGGGCTGGTCCGGGACGGCGCGGTGGAGCGGACGACCGAGGGGGCGGTCGGCGGCCACCCGGTCCGGGTGCCGATGGTCGACGTCGAGACCGTCGGTGCCGGCGGCGGCTCGGTCGCGTGGGTCGACGACGGCGGGGCCTTGCGGGTGGGGCCCCAGTCCGCTGGCGCCGAGCCCGGTCCGGCCTGCTACGGCCGCGGCGGCGAGGCGCCGACCGTCACCGACGCGGCGCTCGTGTTGGGCTACCTGGGGCCGGACACCGAACTCGGCGACGGGCTGGCGCTCGACGCCGACGCTGCCGAGGCCGTCATGGCCGACCTGGCGGAGGAGGCCGGCCTCGAGGGGCCGGTCGCGGCCGCCCGGGGCGTCTACCGGGTGGCGAACGCGACGATGGCCCGCACCATCCGGGAGGTGACCGTCGAGCGGGGCCACGACCCCCGGCGGTTCGCGATGGTCGCGTTCGGCGGCGCCGGCCCGATGCACGCCGCGGCGCTCGCCGACCGCCTCGACGTCGAGACGGTGCTCGTCCCGCGGGCCAACGGCGTGCTCTCGGCGCTCGGACTGCTGGCCGCCGACGAACGACACGACGCCGTTCGGACCCTCGGCGGGCGGCTCGACGCGGTCGACCCGGAGACGGTCGAGTCCCGCTACGACGACCTCCGCGAGCGGGTGCTGGCCGAGACCAGCGACCCCGAGGCGGCCGCCCTCACCCGCGGCGCGGACCTGCGCTACGCGGGCCAGAGCCACGAACTCACCGTCGACGTCGCGGCGTTCGACCCGCCGGACGTGGCCGAGGCGTTCCACGCGGCCCACGAGCGGGCGCGGGGCTACCGGCTCGACGAGCCGGTCGAACTCGTCACCCTCCGCGTCACGGCGACGATTCCTGGCGACGAGCCGGACGTCGCTCACGAGGGGGGCGATTCGGAGCCACGGACCAGCCGACCGGTCCGCGCCGACGACGGACCGCACGAGACGCCGGTGTACGACCGGGAGGCAGTCGCGGCCGGTCTGGCAGTCGACGGGCCGGCAGTCTTCGAGGGGGCGGAGAGCACCGTCGTCGTTCCGCCGGACTGGAGAGCCGGCGTCGACGAGCGCGGGACGCTCCGGCTGGAGCGAGCGGAGGGAGAGGCATGAACGCGGTCGACCTCGAGGTGTTGCGGAACCAGCTCGAGAGCGTCGCCGAGGAGATGGGGAGGGTCCTGATCCACGGCGCGTACTCGCCGAACATCACCGAGCGCCGGGATTGCTCGACGGCCCTGTTCGACGCCGCGGGCCGGCTGGTCGCCCAGGCCGAGCACATCCCGGTCCACCTCGGCGCGATGCCGGCGGCCGTCGATGCGGTGCTGGACCGGGACCCGGAGCCCGGCGACCTGTTCGCCCTCAACGACCCGTTCGAGGGCGGCACCCACCTCCCGGACGTGACGCTCGTCTCGCCGGTCACCCACGAGGGACGGGTCGTGGCGTACGCGGTCTCGCGAGCCCACCACGCCGACGTGGGCGGGATGGCACCGGGGAGCATGCCGGCCGGGGCGCGGGACATCCAGCAGGAGGGGGTGCGGCTGCCACCGGTGCGGCTGGTGGCCGGCGGCGAGCCCCGCGAGGACGTCGAGGCGCTGCTGTTTGCCAACGTCCGCAACCCCCGCGAGCGGCGGGCGGACCTGCGCGCCCAGCGGGCCGCCCACGACCGCGGGGCCGAGCGCGTGCGCGAGTTGCTCGAGGAACATGGCGACCGCCTGCTCGCGGCCTTCGAGGCCGTCCGGGAGTACTCCCGAGAGCGCATCGAGGCCGAACTGGCCGCGATCCCGGACGGCGAGTACGCCGCCAGCGACGTCATGGAGGGGGACGGCGTGACCGAGGCGGAGATCCCGGTCGAGGTGACGGTCACCGTCGAGGGGAGCCGGCTGACCGTCGACTTCGCGGGCACGGCCGACCAGGTTGCGGGCAACGTGAACGCGCCGCTGGCGGTCACGAAGAGCGCGGTCTACTACGTGTTGCGGTGTGTCACCGACCCCGACATCCCGCCCAACGCCGGGTGTTACGAGCCGGTGACCGTCCGCGCACCCGCGGGGTCGCTGTTGAACCCCGAGCCGCCGGCGGCCGTGGTCGGCGGCAACGTCGAGACCAGCCAGCGAGTCACCGACGTCGTCTTCGCGGCGCTCGCGGAGGCCGCTCCCGAGCGGGTCCCTGCGGGCGGGCAGGGAACGATGAACAACCTCACTATCGGCTCCGGGGACTTTGCCTACTACGAGACCGTCGGCGGCGGCGCGGGCGCGACCGCTCGGGCCGACGGGCTTTCGGGGGTCCAGGTCGGGATGACGAACACGCTCAACACGCCGGTCGAGGCGCTGGAACGGGAGTACCCCCTCCGGGTCGAGCGGTACGCCCTCCGGGACGGCAGCGGCGGCGCGGGCCGGAACCGCGGGGGCGACGGACTCGTCCGCGAGCTGACCGTTGAGGCCGATGCGACCGTCTCGCTGCTGACCGAGCGGCGCCGGCACGCGCCCAGGGGGCTCGCCGGTGGCGGGGACGGGACCCAGGGGCGGAACCTCCTCGACGGCGAGGAGGTCCCCGCGAAAGTCACGGCGGACGTGCGTCCGGGTACGACGGTCAGGGTGGAGACGCCCGGCGGTGGCGGGTACGGGAGCGAGGACGGCGCGGGGTGACTACAGGTCCCGGGAGTTGTCCAGACACTGCAGCGTGACCTCGCAGTCCTCGCAGTAGCGCGTCTCCGGCTCGTCGTACCGTGCCCCACACTCGAGGCATTCGTACGTTCCACAACCCTCAACGTCGACTGAAGGCCTCATCGTGTCCCGTAATGGTGAGATAGTCAATATATGTTTCGCGTACCGAGACAAAAGCGAACAAACGTCTTCAGTCAGCTGCCGGCAACCCCCCGCAGGGCGACGGCGTGCCGGCAGGCCACCGGCGCGTGGCGACGGGCGTCGTGGCCGGGTGTCGCGCCCGACACCGAAACGGATAAACGCGTTTCAGCGGTAGCCGTGGGTGAGCCGAGGTAGCCTAGCCTGGCCAAGGCGCCTGCCTCGAGAGCAGGTGTCCGAGAGGACTCGAGAGTTCAAATCTCTCCCTCGGCGCTCTCCGCGAGCACCTCGCGAGCGGGAGCGCTGTCGTGAGTTTGAATCAGGGAGTGGAGCGCAGCGGGCCCCCGGGCGACAGGATTATCTCCCAGTGACACGTTACCGGCTAGCGCGCACGGTGCGCGTGATACCCATGGCAGAACTTCTGATGATCGTCGGCGACTTCGGGGAGGATTACGAGATAATGGTACCGTTCCAGGCGCTGCAGATGGTGGGCCACGAGGTGGACGCCGTCTGCCCGGAGAAGGAGGCCGGCGAGACGGTCAAGACCGCGATCCACGACTTCCGGGGCGACCAGACCTATCTGGAGGAGCGCGGGCACAACTTCGAGCTGACGGCGACGATGAGCGAGGTCGACCCCACGGACTACGACGGCCTGGTCGTGCCGGGCGGACGGGCGCCGGAGTACCTGCGGACCTACGAGGCGGTGCTGGACGCCGTCCGGCACTTCTTCGAGGCCGACAAGCCGGTGGCGGCGCTGTGTCACGGCCCGCAGATCCTCGCGGCGGCCGGCGTTCTGGAGGGCTACGAGATGACCGCCTACCCGGCGGTGCGCGCGGAGGTCGAGGCCGCCGGCTGCTCGTGGGTCGACGAGGTCACCCGCGACCGGAACCTCGTGACGGGGCAGGCCTGGCCGGACCACGACGAGTGGCTGGCGGAGTTCCTGGACCTGCTGGGGACCGAGATCCAGCACGGCGAGGTCGCCGCGGCTGACGACTGAGAGGGACGGAGCGGCCACGCTCAGGCGAGGTTGACCGCGAGAAAGAGGAGGACGCTGACCGAGACGACCGCGAGGATGAACACGCCGGCCATCGCAAAGCCCATCGAGACCATGGCGTTGGCGTGGCTGGCGAGGGTCTCGGTGCGGTCGTTGCCGAAGACAGTCACCTCGGCGCGCTCGCTCGCCATCCCCGCCTCGACGGGTTCGAGGTCGGCGACGGCCCGCCCGACCAGGTCCTGGATGACCGCGACCAGGTCCTCGTCGGGGATGGCCTGACCCACCTGGTTCTCGGCCTCGACGGTGTTGACGATGTGGGTGTCGCTCGTCATCACCTCGAGACAGTCGACGGCGTCGACCTGCGCGACGATGTGGTCACGGAGCCCCGGCTCCATGTTGTTGCCGTCGACGAGGACGTAGGCGGTCCGGTGGCCGCCGGCCTCGACGACGGCGACCCGGACGCCGAGCGGGCCGATGCCGTCTTCGGGCTCCCAGTCTGTTTCCTCCCACGCAGTCCCGAGTTGCAGGGAGTGCTGTTTCATCCCTGAGAGCCGCTCGGCCAGGCGGCCCGTCCCGTGGATCAGGTCGAAGGAGCGCTGGCTGCCGGGGACGATGTGCCCCAGGTCCTCGCCCTCCAGGCCGTCGTTGCAGTTGTGGGCGTCGACCAGCAACACGTCGCCGAGGTCGGCCGACCGGCCCTCCGCGACCGCCGAGAGGCCGACCGCGTACTCCACGTCGTCGGCGAAGGTCGGCGAGAAGGTGTTGACGACCAGCGCGTCGTCGCCGAAGGCGTGGCCGGTCAGGGTGGCGTCACCCTCCTGGACGCGCGCTCCCTGGGTGGCGGTGTCGCCGTACTCGATGCGCTCGTAGGCCCCTTCGACGGTCTCGCAGATGGTCTCGACCTCGCCCGAGGTGACGAGGTTGAAGTCGTGGCCGGCAGTGGCGTGTGGCGGGAAGGCGAGCCCCTCTGTCTCCTCTGCGACCCGGATCGGGAGGTTGCCGCCGCCGATGTCGCCCATCGGTCCGGGGTGGATCATCGGCAGGACGAACGCCGCTTTTTCGCTCCCGTCGGGCCGGCGAAAGGAGAGGACAGTGACGGGGACGAGCGCCTCCTCGCCGATCTCCTCGAAGAACTCCTCGAGGTCGTTCGAGCCCTCGCCGAGGTGGCCGATGAAGCCCTGGATGAAATCAAGCACCGAGACCCCGAGGCTGCGCTGCCAGGGCTCGTCGATCACCTGCAGGAAGAAGTAGACGGCGCCGACGTGGATGGTGCAGATGACCGCCAGCAACAGGAAGTCGAAGGGGTAGACGCTGTACTGGACCGCTTCGGGGGCGACCTCGGGCCGGGCGAACAGCGACTGGAGGAACGGACCCTCGACCTGCAGCGAGTAGAGCGTCCCGCTGTAGACGAAGAGCATGACTGCGGCGGCGACGGTCTGGACGCTGGCGGTGACCACACTCCGGGGGGTGGACAGCCGCGAGACGGCCATCAGGATGAGCAGCCGGAAGGCGAAGATCGCAGCGAGCGCGATGAGCAGGGCGTCGAAGACGAACTGCTGACCGAAGGCGGTCATGAGCGCCACGGCGCCCGCGACCAGCAACACGGCGATGACGATGAACTCACAGACCACCGCGAGCAGCGCCGACCGGTCACGGGTGAGCCGGCCGCCGAAGCGCCGGTCGATGGCCGTCGAGACGAGGGCGGCGGCGACCGTCGGGATCCCCAGGAAGAACAGCCCCTCCCAGGCGGCCTGCAGGAAAAACGACGAGTCGAAGACGAGCGTGCCGGTGAACGCGGCCACGACCAGGGCGACGGCGAGGCTGGCGTACCAGTCGGGGACGCGGAAGATGAGCCGCGAGAGCCCCGCGAGGTCGCCCTGTGTGGCTGTCATACCTTCACCACGGCCAGTGTGCCGTGTAAAAGTATCTATCTACCGGCTGTTACTGACAGCGAGCGAGGAAGTTCGCGAACACTTCCTCGCCCTCCTCGGTGTGTGCGACCTCCGGGTGCCACTGAACCCCGTACAGCTCCCGGTCGGGGTCGCTCATGGCCTCCACCTCGCAGACGTCGCTCCGTGCCGTCCGCGCGAAGCCCGTCGGCACCTCCTTGACCTCGTCGGCGTGGCTGGCCCACACCCGCGTCTCCGGAGCCAGCGAGCCCACCAGCGGGTCCTCCGGTTCGGTGATCTCGACGGTGACGTCGGCGTAGCCGCCGTACTCGCCGGAGCCGACGCGGCCGTCGAGTTCGGCGGCGATGACCTGCATCCCCAGGCAGATCCCGAGCACGGGCACGTCCAGTTCCAGGTAGGCGGGACAGTTGCCGATGCGGTCGATGTCCGGCCCTCCGGAAAGCACGAGCCCGTCGGCGTCGACCTCCTCGGGCGGGGTCTCGTTGTCGATGGTCTCGACGTCGACCCCCATATCGCGCAGCGCCCGCTGCTCCAGGTGGGTGAACTGGCCGTGGTTGTCAACCACGTCGATCCGGGTCATTGGGCGCTGTAGGCCGACGCCGGGTATATATCCACGGAAACGGGCGGGAATTTGCGCGGTACCGGTGGGGGCGTGAGCGGGAACAGCCGGATCAGGACCGCCGGCGGCTGTCGGGGGCGAGGGCGTCGTCGTAGACGCGAACGAAGAGGTTCTCCAGCTCCTCGCGGGTGGGCTTGCGGGGGTTGTTGTCCGGCGACCCCGAGTCGAAGGCGTCCCCCGTCATCTCCGGCACCACGTCGAGATATGCCTCCCGGCCCGGCACCTCGCCGAAGTCGTCGAGGTAGCCGGTCAGGGAGATGTCCTCACACAGCCCCTCGACGGCCTCGCCGGCCCGCCGGGCGGCGACCCGGTCGGGGTCGTCGGCGTCGGCGGCCCCGAGCAGCCGCGCGACCTCGGCGTACTTCGCGGGGGCGGCCATGGCGTTGAACTCGACGACGTAGGGGAGGATGAGTCCGTTGGCGAGACCGTGGGGGATGTGCAGCTGGGCGCCCAGCGGGCGGGCCATCCCGTGGACCAGCGCGACCGAGGAGTTGCCGAAGGCCTTGCCGGCCTTGAACTGCCCTATCATCATCTCCGTGCGAGCCTCGATGTCGTCGCCGTTCGACCACGCGACCACGAGGTTGTCGACGATCCGTCGCATCGCGTCCCGCGCGTACCCGTCGGTGACGCCGTAGGACTTGACGGAGGTGAACGCCTCGACGGCGTGTGTGAAGGCGTCGATCCCCGTGAAGGCGGTGTGGCTCTTGGGCAGCGAGACCGTCAGTTCGGGGTCCTCGATGGCGACGCGGGGGACGATGTTCTCGGAGACGATGATGAACTTCGTCGACGTCGACTCGTCGGTCAGCACCGCGGTCCGGGTGGTCTCGCTGCCGGTCCCGGCAGTCGTGTTGACCGCGATGACCGGCGGCGCGGGGTTGGGCACGCCCTCGTAGCCGGCGCGGTCGACGCCGAACTCCCGGACCGGTCCCTCGTTGGTCGCCAGGATGCCCACCGACTTCCCCACGTCGATCGAGGACCCCCCGCCCAGCGTGACGATGACGTCGCAGCCCTCGCGGTCCCACACCTCGTGGGCGGCCTCGACGTTCTCGACGGTCGGGTCCGGGCGGACGTCGGTGTAAGTCACCACCTCGACGCCCGCGTCCTCGAGGATCCCCACGACCCGCTCGCCGTGGATGTCGTAGATCTGCTGGCTGGCGACCAGAAGCGCCCTGGTGCCGTGACGGCCCGCGTACGTCCCCGTCTCCTCGACTGCGCCGACGCCCAGGACCGTCTGGGCCGGCGAGACGACGACCCGTGTTCCCTCGGTCGGTGTCGGTTCCATGTGTCGTGCCAACACACTGTACCGTGAAAGTATTTTTGAACTATCACGTGTGCGTGGGGCCACGTCCGGCATCGAACGGTCGGAGACGACGGCCCGCCCGGGGCAGCCGGGAACCCGCCGTGGTGTAATCTCGTATATGAATCCCCGTCTATAAGACGCCGTGTGGTGTATTGACAGGGCATGTCACAGGAGACAGCGACAGCGTACGGCGACGTGCACAACTACGTCGACGGCGAGTGGGTCGCGCCGGACGGGGACGCGGGTCAGGATGTGGTGAACCCGGCGACCGGCGAGGCCATCGCACACGTCGGGTTCAGCTCGACGGGTGACGTGGACGAGGCCGTCCGCACAGGACAGAAGGCCTTCGAGTCCTGGAGCGACCGGGCCGTCGAGGAGCGGGTCCAGCCCCTCTTCCGGTTCAAACAGCTCCTGGAGGAGCACCAGGACGAACTCGCGGAGCTGCTCGTCGAGGAACACGGCAAGACGTTCGGCGAGGCGAAGGGTGAACTCCGGCGGGGGATCGAGAACGTGGAGGCCGCGTGTGGCGCCCCGACGCTGCTGCGGGGCGGCCACGTCCAGCACGCGGCCCCCGGGATCGACGAGACGGGCGTCCGCCAGCCGCTGGGCGTGTTCGCCGCCATCACCCCCTTCAATTTCCCCGGGATGATCCCGCTGTGGTTTCTCCCCTATGCGGTCGCGACGGGCAACGCCTTCGTGCTCAAACCCAGCGAGCAGGACCCGCTGGTCCCCCAGCGGATGGTCGAACTCATCGAGGAGGCCGGCTTCCCCGACGGCGTCGTCCAGCTCGTCAACGGGGGCGTGGACACCGTCAACGCCATCCTCGAACACGACGGCATCGAGGGCGTCTCCTTCGTGGGCAGCACGCCCGTCGCCCGCACAATCTACGAGAAGGCCGCCGCGAACGGCAAGCGCGTCCAGGCCCAGGGCGGCGCGAAAAACCACGTCATCGTCACCGAGTCCGCGGACCTGGACTTTGCCGCCGAGAAGGCCGTCGGCTCCTCCTTCGCGTGCTCGGGCGAGCGCTGTCTCGCCAACGACAACGTCGTCGTCGAGGAATCGGTCTACGAGGAGTTCCTGGACCTCGTGGTCGAGGAGGCCGAACGGCAGGTGGTCGGCTACGGGCTCGACGACGACACCACCATCGGCCCGCTGATCACGCCCGACCACGAGCGGACGGTCCGCAACTACGTCGAGACCGGCGTTCAGGAGGGTGCCGAACTGGTCGTCGACGGCCGCGATATCACCGTCGAGGGCTACGAGGACGGCAACTTCCTCGGGCCGTGTGTCTTCCGCGACGTGACGGCGGACATGACCATCGCCCGCGAGGAGATCTTCGGCCCCGTGATCAACCTCATGTCCGCCAGCGACTTCGATGAGGCGCTGGAGACGATGAACGAGAGCGACTTCGGCAACGCCGCGAGCCTCTTTACCGGCAGCGGCAAGGAGGCCCAGCGGTTCCGCCACGACGCCGAGGCCGGTAATCTCGCGGTCAACGCCGGCACCGCCGCGCCGATGGCCTTCTTCCACTTCGGCGGCGAGAAAGACTCCTTCTTCGGGGACCTGCACGCCCAGGCCGAGGACGTCGTCCGCTTCTACACCGACGAGACCGTCTACATCGAGCGCTGGCCCTGAGCCAGCGTGTCTGTCGCTGACTCCTGGGACGGAAACGGCTAACCGCCGTCCCGCCGAGACCCCAACATGGTCAGACCCTACCGCGAGCGCGACCGGGCGGCGCTGTGGGAACTCAAGCGGGGCTTCGAGACCGCGCTCGGGAGCGGGACCGGCGGCGACGAGAAGGCGGCCCGCTACGAGGGGAAACTCGACACCGGCTACCGGGACGGTTACCTCGGGTGGGTCGAGCGGTGTGTCGACGAGGAGGAACGAGCAGTGCAGGTCGTGGAGGGCGGCGAGCACGGGAACAGGGACGGGAACGACGGCGCGGACGCGCTCGCCGGCTACGTCTTCGTCCTCCCTGCGTCGCTGAGCTACATCTGGGACGCCGCCGTGGTCAACGAGGTCTTCGTCCGCGAGTCACACCGCGGGACGGGCGTGGCCGACGGCCTGATGGAGGCCGCGCTGGCGGTCGCTCGCGAGCAGGACACGCCGCTGGAGCGCGTCGTCCTGGATGTCGACCCGGACAACGAGCGTGCGCGGGGCTTCTACGACCGGTGGGGGTTCGAGCCCTGGGGAGAGATGGTCGCCAGAGAGCTCTGAGGTGCTTGCGCGGCGCCAGCGTCACGCCGACGCGGCGCCCGGAAGTCAGTACGGCGCGACCTGGCCGTCCTTCCGGGGTTCGGTCGCTCCCGAGAGGTTCCCTTCGTCGTAGCGGGCTAACTGCGCGCCGCCGAACTGCAGGGGCGGCTCCACGCGGACCTCGTGGCCCTTCCGGGCGAGCTTCGGTGCGACCCCGCGGGGGAAGCGGTCCTCGATGGCCAGCGCGCCGTCCTCGCGGTAGCGCCACCGCGGCGCGTCGAGCGCCGCCTGGACCGGCATGTCGTAATCGATGATATTCGCGAGGGTCTGGAGGTGGCCCTGGGGCTGCATGTACCCGCCCATGACGCCGAAGGCCGCCCAGTCCGCGCGGCCGGCGTCGGCGCCGAAGTGGGCCAGGCCCGGAACGAGCGTGTGGAAGGGGCGCTTGCCGGGTTCCAGGCGGTTCGGGTCCTCGGGGTTGAGCGAGAAGGAGGCCCCGCGGTTCTGGAGCGCGATGCCCGTCTCGCCAGCCACGAGGCCGCTGCCAAAGCCCATATAGCGGGAGTTGATGTAGGAGACGACGTTGCCCTCGCTGTCGGCGACGGTCAGCAGGACGGTGTCGGCGTCCTCGCCGACCGCGCCGGGCGTCCCCACGTCGACGTCGGTCAGCGCCTCCTCGCCGACGAGGGCGGCGCGCTCGCGAGCGTAGGACTTCTCGTGGAGGGCCATCACGTCCTCGTAGTCGGGGTCGGTGATGTAGTGGTGCCCGTCGTGGAAGGCGACCTTCAGCGCCTCGGCGAAGGCGTGGACCCGCTCGGGGGTGTCGTAGGGGTGGTCGCCGGCGCCGGTCTCCTCGGCGATGTTCAGGGCCTCGAGGGCGACCTGGCCCTGGTTGTGCGGGCCGAGTTCGAACACCTCGACGCCATTATAGGTCGTCGACAGGGGCTCGGGCCACTCCACCTCGAAGCCCGCGAGGTCGTCGACGGTCATGAACCCGCCCTTGGCCTGTACCTCCTCGGCGATGGCCTCCGCGATGTCGCCCTCGTAGACGACGTCGGCGCCCTCTTCGGCGATCCGCTCCATCGTCTCGCCCAGCGCGGGCAGCCGGACCGTCTGGCCGACCGAGGGAGAGTGGCCGCCGAAGAGGTAGGCCTCGCGGGCGTGGTCGTCGGTAAAGAGGTCCTCGCCGTGTTCCCACTGCGCGGCGACGACCTCGGTGACGGGGTAGCCGTCGGTGGCGTACCGGATGGCGGGCTGGAGGGCGTCGGCGAGCGTCCGGCGGCCGTACTCCTGGACGGTGGCCTCCCAGCCCCGCGCGGTGCCGGGGACGGTGACGGCGTGGGGGCCGTGGACAGGCATCTCCGCCTCGGCGGGGTCGACGGAGTCGTCGCCGTCGGCGACGGCCTCGCGGACGCGCTCGCGGGTCGCGCCCTCGGGGGCACCCCCGGAGGCGCGCATCGCGCCGACCTCGCCGTCGGCCGTTCGAAACATCGCGAAGACGTCCCCGCCCAGGCCGGTCGAGGTGGGCTCGACGACGTTCAGGGCCGCGGCGGTGGCGACGGCGGCGTCGAAGGCGTTGCCCCCCTCGCGCAGCAGTTCGCGGCCGGCCTCGGCGGCGAGTGGCTGGCTGGTGGCGACGACCCCCTCGCTGGCGTAGACCGTCGGGCGCCGCGAGTCGAAGCGGTCCAGGTCCGGGTCCCGGGTGTCCATACCCACCGTTCAGCCCCGAGGTGCAAACGTCTTGCCGATGCGGGCGCTTGCTCGACCATGCTCGTCTGTCCGGAGGCCGCGGTCCGCGAGACGCTCGACCTGCCCGCGCTCGTTCCCGCCGTCGAGGACGCGCTGGTCCGGCAGGCCCGCGGCGAGGTCGAACGCCCGGAGCGGCCACACTTCCCGGTCGGGCAGGGACTGGAGGGCGAGGCGCCGCTGGGGATGGGGATCGCGATGCCGGCCTACGTCCACGGCGCCGAGCGGTACGCGACCAAGCTGGTCGGCGTCCACGAGGCCAACCCCGACCGGGGCCTGCCGACGGTCAACGCCGTCGTCGCGCTCACCGACGCCCGGACCGGACTGCCCGAGGCGCTGCTCGCGGGAAACGCGCTGACCAACGCCCGCACCGCCTGCATCGGCGCGCTCGCCGTCCGGGCGTTCGCGCCGGACGCCGCGACGCTGGGAGTCATAGGCGCGGGCGCGCAGGCCCGCTGGCAGACCCGCGCGGCCGCGACCGTCGCCGACCTTGAGGACGTGCGGGTCTACTCCCCGAACACCCGGGCGGCGTGTGCGGCCGACCTGCGCGGGGAGGGGGTCCCCGCCCGGGCGGTCGAGTCGGCCAGGGCGGCCGTCGAGGGTGCCGATGCGGTGGTGACGGCGACCACGGCGACCGAGCCGGTCTTCCCGCCGGAGGCACTTGCGCCCGGCGCGCTCGTGGTCGCGGTCGGGGCCTACACCGCGGAGACGCAGGAACTCGACCCGGCTGTTCTGGAGCAGGCCGAGACGGTCCTGGCTGACGTGCCGGGCGAGGTCGCGGAGACTGGCGACCTGCTCGCGACCGACCTCGGGGTGGGAGACCTGGCCGAGTTCGGCGCGTGGCTGGACGGCGACCGCGACCCGCCCGCGGGCCGGGTCGTCGTCGACAGCGTCGGCTCGGCGGTGCTCGACGCGGCCGCCGGCGCGTTCGTCTACGAGCGCGCGCAGGAGGCGGGGCTGGGGACCGACATCGGGCTGTGGGAGTGAACTACCCGCGGTCGAACCGGTCGGCAGCGGACTCGAAGCCCATCTCGTCCTGCTCGCGGCTCCGCCGTGCCTCGCGGGCGGCGATGGCCTCCGGGTCCGGCGAGGCGTCGTCGTCGACCCGCGCCCAGGAGTCGTGAACTTTGGAGTGACACCACCGACAGAGATAGACCGTTATCTCGTGGCCGGGTCGGTCGTCGTTCCCGTCGTCGTCCCCGAGACCGCCCCCGCCGGACCCGTCGGCGTAGGAGAGGTGGTGTTCCTCCAGCAGCGGGCGCTCGTCGCCGTGGGCGAGTCGGACTTCGGCGAGGCCACAGCGGACGCACTCGCGGTCGTGCTGGCGCGAGCGGAAGTGCGGGCAGTCGGCCCAGTCCCAGGGCCCGGGGAGGTTCGAGCCGTCGCCGCTCTCGGGGGTCTCGTCGGCGACTTTCGGGGTCCGGTCGGCCCCGTCGGCGACGACCGGACACCGGAACTCCTCGGCGCTGCGGGCGTCGGCGAAGGCGGGGTCGCGGTCGCCGTGCTTGACGGCGAAGCGGCAGCGACCCTCGTCGGTGAGGTGGTCACACCGGTCGACGTGGGCGTACGGGTCCGCGACGCCGACCGAGGTCCCGGCGTCGGTCTTCTCCATACCCGTGGGTGTGGTGCCGCGGGCTTGAGTCCGGCGGTGAGTGCTGTGGTGTTTGTCCTGGCCGGACTTGCTCCGCTTACTGAGCCTCGGGACAGCGAGAAAGCCCCGGGACGTTCGACGAAGGAAGGCGACGCAAGCACCGCAGCGAAGCGAGGAGCGCAGCGAGCCTCCCGAGTCGAACGTCCCGCCCCTTTCAGTCCCGCCCGACACCACATGCCTCCCCAGCCGATTCACTCACTCGGTCGCTGCCGCTCCCGAGGACCTCGAACAGTGTCGTCGCGGCCGGAGCCGCGACAGCGCGCGCCAGAGACCTATTAGCCCGGGCCTTCGTCTGCCCCGACGGACGCCGCGGAGTCGACGGAGTTTAAGACCCTCGCGCGTGTCGGTCCGGTCGTATGTCAGACGATGTCACACTCGACGTAACGGACGGGGTCGCAACGCTGACACTGGACAATCCGGAGAAGATGAACGCGCTCTCGCCGGGGATCGTCGCGGGTGTCGACCGCGCGCTCGGGGAGATCGAGGAACACGACGACGCGCGGTGTGTCGTGGTCGAGGGCGCGGGCGACGCGTTCTGTGCCGGCGGGGACATCGGCGGGATGAGCGAGCGGGAGGACGTCTCCGGCCACGAGCGCGCCCAGGGCGTCATCGAGTCCGCGACCAGCGTGGCCGGCGGGCTCTACGACTGCGACCTGCCGACGGTCGCGAAGGTCGACGGCTACTGCGTCGGCGCCGGGATGGGCGTGGCGCTGTCCTGTGACGTGGTACTCGCCAGCGAGGACGCCACCTTCGGGCTGGCGTTCCGGAACGTCGGTCTGAGCCTCGACTACGGCACTTCCTACTTCGTGACCCAGGCCGTCGGCCCCTACAAGGCCAAGGAGCTGGCGCTGACCGCGGAGATGCTCTCCGGCGAGGAGGCCGAGGAGCTGGGTCTGGTCAACCACGCCTACGCCCCAGGAGAGTTCGACGCCAAGGCCGACGCTTTCGTCGAGACCGTCGCCGAGGGGCCGACGGTCGCCCTGGAGTACTCGCTGAATAACATCGACCGCGCGGCCCGGCGGACCGTCGAGGAGGCCATCGAGGCCGAATCCCAGGCCCAGAGTTTCGCAACCCAGACCCGGGACCACGAGGAGGGCGTCGCGGCCTTCGCCGAGGACCGCGAGCCCGAGTTCGAGGGGCGATAGATGGCCGCGGAGATCCACACCGACCTGTCCGAGGGGGCGTTCACCATCACGATGGACGAGCCCGACCGGGGCAACCCCCTCTCGCGGGCGACCTACCGGGAGCTGTGTGGGGCCCTGGAGGAGGCAGACGGGACCGACGCCCGGTGTCTCGTGCTCGAGGGAGCCGGCGACGCCTTCTCGACGGGCGCGGACATCGAGAGCCTCGGCAGCGAGGACGAGCCGCCCACCCTCGAGGAGCGCGTCGAGACGATCCAGACCCACGAACACCGCTTCGCGAGGGAACTGATCGAGCACGACCTCCCGTCGGTCGCGAAGGTCGACGGCGCGGCCATCGGCGACGGTGCCTGCTTCGCGCTGGCCTGTGACATCCCCCTCGCGAGTGAGCGGGCCCGGATCGGCTTCTCGCACGCCCGCTTCGCGCTGAGCATGGACTGTGCGGGCTCGTACGTCCTCCCGCGGCTGGTCGGGCGCGGGGTGGCCATGGAGCTCGCGCTGACGGGGGAGATCATCGACGGCGAGCGCGCCCACGAACTCGGCCTCGTGAACCACGTCTACCCCGACGAGGAGTTCGAGGAGCGCGCCGACGACCTCATAGAGCAGCTGGCGACGGGCGCGCCGGTCGCCCAGAAACAGATCAAGCGGCTGATCAGGCGGGGGTACGACCGCGAGCTGGACGAGGTGCTTCTGGACGAAGCGACCAGCCAGGTCGTCGCCGCCGACACCGACGACTACGACCGCGCGGCCGAGGCGCTCCGGGCCGGCGAGGAACCCACCTTCGAGGGGCGCTGACTGGCCACACGGGCCCGGCGCCCACAGCCTTTTGCCGGGAGCCGCGAGAGCCCAGGTATGCGCGTCGTCCACGAGCCCGCCAGGGGCGGGCGTGGCGCCGAGTCCCGAGTGCTCGCCACCGAGGTCGAACGCCCGGAGTCGGCGTTGGCCAACGCGAAGGGGTTGCGCTTCCGGGCGGAGTTCCCCGAGGGTCACGCGTACGTGATGGACGTCGGCCGTTCGAACAGCCTCCCGGGACTCGGCGGCGCGCGCCGGACCGTCGTCGACATGCTGTTCGTGCGGGTCCCCCTGGACGTGGTCTGGCTGGTCGGGGAGGAGGTCGTCGGCGTCGACCGGCTCCGGCCCTGGCGCGGGGTCGCCGCCGGGAAGGCAGACACCATCGTCGAACTGCCCGCGGGAACAGCCGAGGACGTGGCCGTCGGCGATACGGTCCAGGTCGTGGACGAACGCGGCCGGCACGACGGGGCGTAACTCCAGCAGTACTACCGGGGCGGGAGCGGGGACTGGCCCCCGCTACCCGGGCTCACTAGACACATAGCGCCGCCGTTGATGTGCGTGCCGGCTCCTCGTGGGGACGCATGGCACCTGAGGGAAGGGCCGTTCGACAGAAGGTATCGACTTCCCGGCGTCGGCTCCTCGCAGCCGCGGGGACGGCAGCCGCCGGCCTGGTGGCCGGCTGTAGCGGGCTGGGCGGCGGGAACGGAACCGACGGCGGCGACGGCGGGAGCGGGATGCCGACGGGGAGCGCGGACCCGAGTTCACGGATGTCCGCCGTCCCCGCCCGGGCGAACGGGCTCGTCTACGTGGACTACGAGCAGCTCCGGACCGACGAGGACCTACAACGGCTGCTGGACACCGGCGTCCAGTCGGGCGCCGGCGCGGACAGCGTCCAGGGAGCGCTCGAATCCCAGGGCCTCGAGGGGATCGACCCCGCACAGGTGTATGACATGATGGTCTTCACCGAGGTCCCCGAGGACGACCCGATGGCCGGCGCCAGCTCGTATGCTGGTGCCGTCGTCTGGACCGGTCTCGAACCGGCGACGGTGACCGACGGGCTCCAGTCGGCGTCCGACGCGGAGCTGACCGAGGAGACCCACAGCGGACAGACGGTCCTGCTCGGCGAGAGCGGGACCAGCGCCCTCGGCGTGGTCAGCGAGGGCGTCTACGCCGTCGGAACGGAGCAGGTCGTAAGGGACGCCATCGACGTGGGCGCCGGCGACGGGGACGCCGTCGGCGGGACGGTCACCGACGCGCTCGCGAACACCACGGACGCCCCCATCCGGTTCGCCGTCGACCTGCCGACCGGGACCTTCAGCACCGGTGACGGCGGCACGGGCGGGGGGATGGGGGCGGCCCAGTACACCTCCGAGCTCGACGTCCTTTCCGGGGCGATGTTCTACGAGAGCGGCGACGAGGTCGGGCTCCGACTCAACGGGACCATGACCTCCGAGAGCGTCGCCAGGGAGACGGAGCAGCTACTCGGGACGTTCAAACAGCAGTACCTCCAGCAGGCCAACCAGATGCAGCAGGGCGGCGAGGAACTCGAGCGGATGCTGAACAACCTCCAGGTCTCGCGGGACGGGAACACCGTCTCGGTCAGCTACACGGACACCGTCGACAACCTGATCGAACTCAGCGAGGGCGGTGCTCCGATGGGCGGCCCCGGGATGGGCGGCTGACGTCGGGCCCGCCCGCCGGACCGACCGGCGGCGGAGTCGGCGGCCGGACGGCGACGTGACGCCGGCAGACAGACAGCTTTATAGCCCCCATTGCCCCACGCTCACATGGACACCATGACCGGTGATCGATTTATTCGGGGGCCACCCCGAAACAACCCCACTCTCTGACGTCGGCGACGTACAGTTTCTCGACACCACGCTGCGTGACGGGGAGCAGGCACCGGGTGTGTCACTGACTCCCGAGGAGAAAGCGCGGATCGCCCGCGGGCTCGACCGGGCCGAGGTCGACTACATCGAGGCCGGCAGCGCCTGCACCGGCCCGGGCGAGCGCGAGACCATCTCCCGGGTGACCGACCTGGGCCTGGACGCGACGGTCACCAGCTTCTGTCGTGGCATCAAAAACGACATCGACCTCGCGCTGGAGTGTGGCGTCGACGGGGTCGACATCGTCGTCCCGGCAAGCGACAAGCACGTCCAGCGGAAGGTCGGCACCACCCACGAGGAGAACGTCCGGACCACGGCTGAGCTGGTCGAGTACGCCACGGACCACGGCCTCTGGGTCGAGGTCATCGGCGAGGACGGCTCCCGGGCCGACTTCGACTACCTCGAACAGTTGATGTCGGCGGCCCTGGACGCGGGCGCCGACCGGGTCTGCTACGCCGACACCGTCGGCCACGCCACGCCCGACGAGACCCTCGAGGCGGTCTCGCGGCTGACCGACCTCGGGCCGACGAGTACCCACACCCACGACGACCTGGGGCTCGCGGTCACGAACGCCCTGGTCTCGGTCGCGGCGGGCGCCGACCTCGTCCACGGCACCATCAATGGTATCGGCGAGCGGGCGGGCAACGTCGCCCTCGAGGAGGTGGCCATCGCCCTGGACCACGGCTACGGGGTCGAGCCGATGGACCTCTCGGCGGTGTACGACCTCGCCCAGCTTGTGGCGAAGCTGACGGGGATCCCCCTGGCCCCGAACAAGGCCGTCGTGGGGGAGAACGCCTTCACCCACGAGTCCGGCATCCACACCGACGGCACCCTCAAGGACGAGACGATGTACGAGCCCTACCCGCCCGAGAAGGTCGGTCGGGAGCGCCGGCTGGCGCTTGGCAAACACGCCGGCCGCGCGGGCGTCGAGGCCGCGCTCACGGAGCACGGCTTCGACCTCGACGACGAGGGCATCGACGAGGTCGTCACCCGCGTGAAGGCCATCGGCGACCGCGGGAAGCGGGTGACGGATGCCGACCTGCTGACCATCGCCGAGGAGGTCGAGGGCCGGGACCGCGAGCGCCGCGTCGAGCTGCTCGACCTCACGGCGGTCTCGGGCGTGACGCCGCCGACGGCGAGCGTCCGGCTGGACGTCGAGGGAGAGAAGCGGGAGAACGCCGCCACCGGCTCCGGGCCGGTCGACGCGGCGATGAACGCGGCCGAGGAAGCGCTCTCGCACGAGGCCGACGCCTCGCTCGAGTCCTACCACGTCGACGCCATCACCGGCGGTACCGACGCCGTCGTCACCGTCGAGGTGGAGATGTCGAGAGACGACGACCACGTCACCGTCACCGCCTCCGACTCCGACATCACGTCGGCGTCGGTGACGGCGATGGTCGACGCGATGGACCGGCTGGTCGAACGCGGCGACGCCGAAGTCGTCGCCGACGACTGAGCCCACCCCTCACTCTTTGCGACCAGCGCCCTCAGTCGTCGGTGAGGTCGGCGTCCGCGGAGTCGGTCCCCGCCGTCCCCTCGGCGGGGTCGTCGCCGACGCCGACTTTGTCCTCGGTGAGGTCGGCGTCGCGCCAGGTGCCCCGCTCGAACCACGCGAAGGCGATCACCGCCGCGATGATACTCGAGAGGGCGAACCCGAGCCAGATCCCCTCGGGTGTCTTCTGCCCGAAGATCCAGAAGTCGACGGGGAGGATGTCCTGGGAAGCGACGTAGGCGATGGGCAGGCGGATGACCCCGAACATGACCAGCGCGATCGCGGCGGCGGTCAGGGTCTTGCCGGCGCCGCGCAGCCCGCCGCTGTAGGCCCGGAGGATGCCGACGAACCCGAAGGTGGGGGCGACCCACCGCAGGAAGGTGGCGCCCTGCTCCACCACTTCGGGGTCGCTGTCGAAGACCGCGATGATATCGGGAGCGAACGCGAAGATCACGACCCCGAGCCCGGCCAGCAGGAGGAAGGCGACCTTCGCGGCGAAGCGGTTGACCGCGGCGACGCGGTCGGGTTTGTCGGCGCCGATATTTTGCCCGGTCATCGTCTCGACGCCGCGGTCGATGGCGATGGCGGGCATGAAGACGAGCGAGAACACCCGAACGCCGACCCCGAAGGCCGCGACGACGGCCGTGGGAAACAGCGTCACCACGAAGAGCACGGCGTTGACCGAGACCGCCCGGCCGGTGTTCTCGATGGAGGCGGGGACGCCGATCCGGACCAGCTTGCGGGCGTAGGTGAGGTCGGGCCGGAGGTCGGCCACCCGGACCCGGATCCCCCGGTAGCCCCGGAGCATGATCGCCATGCCGACGACCATCGCCAGCCCGCGGGCGAAGACGGTCGCGACCGCCGCGCCCTCGACGCCCAGCCGGGGGAACGGCCCCCACCCGAAGATGAGGAAGGGGTCGAGCGCGATGTTGAGGACGACTGTGCCGAGCATGACGACCATCGGCGTGACCGTGTCCCCGGCCCCGCGCATCAGCGAGATGAACACGAAGAAGCCGAACATGAAGGGGAGCCCGAGCGTGATCACGGCGAGGTAGTCGCCGGCCAGCCCCGTCACGACCGGCTCGGCGGCGAAGAGGCCGAGCAGGTCCCGGACGAAGTAGAAGCCGACGGCGCCGAGCAGCGTCGCGGCGATGAGCGAGAACACCACCGTCTGCGAGGCGGCGTACTGCGCCTCGCGGGTCTCCTCGGCGCCGGTGTGCTGGGCGACCAGGACGCTCCCTGCGATGGTCAGCCCCATCCCCATCGAGATGAAGAGGAAGACCAGCGGGAAGCCCAGGCTGACAGCCGCGAGCGCCTCCGTGCTGTACTGACCCAGCCAGAACGTGTCGGCGAGGTTGTACGCCACCTGCAGGAGGTTCGTGATGACGATCGGCAGGGAGAGAAAGAACAGCGACTTGCCGATGGGGCCGCCGGTCAGGTCGAGCTCCTCCTGGCTCTTGAACAGCGAGCCCACCCGCCGCCTGGCGCGGCCGAGCAGCGCCCGGGCCCGCCCGCTCATTCGGTGACCTCCCTCGGGGGCTCCGCCTCGCTGTCACCGTCGCCGCTCGCCGTCACGCCGTCGGTTCCCTCGCCGGCCATCAGGTACGTCTCGACGTAGGAGTGGAGCATCCGCCGGGTGCAGTCGGTGTCCCGGCCGACCGACACCCGCTTGGTGCCGGCGCCGTCCAGGGCGGTCACCAGAAAGCGGGCCGTGTCGTCCGGGTCGACCGCGCGGAACTCGCCGGCTGCGATGCCGTCGGCGACGAGTGCGCGCGCCTGTTCGTGGAGAAAGCGGTCGAACCGCTCCATGCGCTCGCGGACGTCCTCGTCGTAGGGCGCCTGGGCCTTCAGCTCCAGCATGGCGGTGCCGAAGGCCACCCGCTCGTCCTCGTCCGGTTCCGGCGGCACGAGCACGTCGTCGATGAACGCCTCCAGTCGCTCTGCCGGGCCGTCGCCCCCGGGGTCGCGCACCCGGCCGGTGAACTCCGCGTAGAGGTAATCGAGAAAGGAGACCAGCAGGTCGTGTTTGCTGTCGTAGTGGTAGTGGAGGGCAGCCTTGGAGAGGTCGGTCTCGTCGGCGATGTCCTGCATCGTCAGCGAGGCGTACCCGTGGCTGCAGAGGGCGCGGTAGGTCGCCTCCATCACCGGGTCGGCGTCCTCGTCGGTCATCTATCCCTATTAACTGACCAGTCAGTAAGAGTCTTCTGAACTCCCCGTGGCGCCGGAGGGGAGGCGCGCTCGCGGCCCGGCTTCCCCTGGTCGCGACCGGCCGGCACCGGCGACCGTCACACGATATCTCACAACGTAATACGCGCGCCGGACCAGCGGCGTCCGGGCGGGTCCACCGACCGGGGACAGCTATAACCGGGCGCGTGGCGACACACGCGGGTGATGGAGCGAGCGACCATCGGCGAGGGCGGTATCGACTACTACTACCAGGATGTCGGCAGCGGGCCACCCGTGACCTTCGTCCACGGATTCAGCGCGAACCACCTGTCGTGGTACCAGCAGGTGCCCACGTTCCGGGACGAGTACCGGTGTGTCGTCCCCGACCAGCGCCGGTTCGGGCTCTCGGTCGACACCGCCGGGGCCGGCGTCAGGGCTTTTCCCGACGACCTCGCCGCCCTGCTGGACCACCTCGGGGTCGAGGAGACGGCTCTGGTCGGCCACTCGATGGGTGGGTGGACGGTCGGCTCCTTCGCCACCCAGTATCCCGGGCGGGTGAGCGCGCTGGTCCTCTCGGCGACGCCCGGCGGGCTCATCGCTCCCGAACGTCACGAGCAGCTCATGGCCCGGGGGGAGACACCCGAAGTCGACCCGCTCACGCCCGAAGCGGCGTTTCTCGCCGACTCCATCGACGGGCTGAACCGCGACAAACCGCCCTCCTGGGAGGAGACGCGACCGCCGCTTGACGAGCTGCCGCTCGACGCCGGGACGGTCGTCGACGCCGACATCCCCACCCTGGTCGTGGCGGGCGAGGCCGACGAGTTCATGCCGGCGCCGGCGATCGAGGCCGTGGGCGACCGGCTCGGGGCCGAGACGGCGGTCATCGAGAACGCCGGCCACTCCGCGTACTTCGAGCAGCCCGAGGCGTTCAACAGCGCCGTCGAATCCTTCCTCGACGACCACCTCGGGTGAGACCGCCCGGCGCGAGCCTTGGAGCGTCCGGTTCTGCCGTCTACCCCGCCCCTTACCCAACGACTAAACCACGTCAACGCCAACGTTGACACAGTAATGGGGACCGCAAACGAGCAGATCCGGGTCAGCAACCGCGTAAAGCGGGAGCTCGACCGCCTCCGGCGGGAGGGGGAGAGCTACAACGACGTTCTGGAGCGGGTTCTCGACGAGGAGCGCGGCGGCGACTTCCACGACGGGTTCGGCCGGTGGTCCGACGAGGACGCCGAGCGGGTCCGCGAGGGGCGCCGGACGGCGAAAGAGCAGCGGAAAGAGCGGATGCGGGAGCGGGCAGGGGACACATGAGAGTCCTCGACGCGACGTATCTCATCGACTACCTGGACGGCGTCGAAGCGACACGAGAGTTCTACGAAGCGCACGGGGCCGAAGACGAGCGCTGGGTGATGCCGGTCCCGGCCTACGCCGAGGTACTCGTCGGCGAGGGTACTCTCCCGAACGGCGATGTCGCAGGCGCCCGTGCCGCCCTCTCGTGGGGGGAGACGTACGCGGTAGACGAGCGGACGGCAGTGACGGCGGGTGCGGTCGCGGACGAGGTCGGGCCGGACGGTCCGTACCTGGACGGTCTCGACGCGCTCGTCGCGGCCGTCGGACGCGAGCTGGACGCGCCGGTCGTCTCCGCCGACGGGGACCTCACCCACGAGGAGACGAAGAAGGTCGTCGACGTCGAAGAGTACTGAGCAGGCGTCTCCCGGACGGGTTTACTACGCTCCCTCGTCGCTCGCCAGCCGGTAGGCCGCCTTCGCGTAGGTGTCCGCGGCGCTGTAGCAATCGTCCCGACTGGTGTACTCGTCCTCGTTGTGGCTCGTGCCGTCCTCGGAGACGGCGAAGACCATCCCCGTGTCCATGACCGCTGTCATGTGGGTGGCGTCGTGGCCGGCGCCGCTGACCATCCGGAGGCTGTCGTAGCCGCCCGCGTCCGCCGCGTTCTGGACCGCGTCGACACACCCGTCGGCGAACTCGACGGGCGAGGCGCGCATCCGGTCCTCGAAGCTCCAGTCGACGCCCTCGCGGGCGGCGGCCGCGTCGGCCTCCGCCAGCACGCGCTGGCGCCCCTCGTCGATAGTGGCGTCGTCGGGGTCCCGGAGGTCCCAGGTGACCGTCACCTCCTCGGGGATCACGTTGATCGAGTCCGGCGCGAGGTCGACCGAGCCGACGGTGGCGACGGTCCGCTCGCCGAGCGCACCCGGCACCCGGCGGACGCCGGTCACGAAGTCGCTGGCGGCCACCAGCGCGTCCGACCGGGTGTGCATCGGCGTCGGCCCCGCGTGGTCGGCCTCCCCCTCGAAGGTGACTGCGCCCCACGAGAAGCCGACGATGCCGGTGACGACGCCGACGTCCGCGCCGGCCGACTCGAGGTAGGGGCCCTGCTCGATGTGGAGTTCGAGGTAAGCCTCGTACTCCCGCTGTGGCTCTGCGGGTACCTCGCCCCTGTACCCGACCCGTTCCAGTTCCTCCTCTAGCACTGCGCCCTCGCTGTCGGTCTTGGCGTACTCCTCCTCGATGTCGTGGTCGCTGACCCACACCCCCGACCCCTGCATCGCGGGCTGGAAGCGCGACCCCTCCTCGTTGGTCCAGTTGACCACCTCGACCGGGTGGGCGGTCTCGACCCCGCGGTCCTCGAGTTCGCGGACGAACTCCAGGGCGGCCACGACGCCCAGCGCGCCGTCGTAGATACCGCCGTACGGTTGGGAGTCCAGGTGGGAGCCGAGCAGGACCGTTCCGGCGTCGGGGTCTGACCCCTCGCGGTAGCCGAAGGTATTGCCGAACTCGTCGACGCGGACGTCGAGGCCGAGCTCCTCGAGTTGTTCGACGAACCAGTCCCGGGCCCGGCGGTCGTCCTCGGAGAGCGCCAGGCGGTGGAGGCCGCCGCCGTCGGTGGCGCCGATCTCCGCTTGCTCCCGCATGGTATCGACGAGCCGCTCGCGGTCGATGGCGAAGTCCATGGCTCCCGTCCAGTGGCCACCCACAAAGAGATTGGTGCGCACCGGGGGAGCGGACGGCGCCGCGCGCACGACGGCTGGCAGGGGTAGATTCAAGCCCCGGCTCCTGCAGTACGGGGACGTGATACGGAGCTTCGAGGGAACGGAACCGCAGGTCGCGGAGTCGGCCCACGTCCACGAGGCGGCGTACGTCGCTGGCGACGTCGTGGTCGAGGAGGATGCGAGCGTCTGGCCCAACGCCACCATCCGCGGGGACGCCGGCCGGGTCGTCGTCGGCGAGGGGTCGAACCTCCAGGACAACGCCGTCATGCACGAGGGCGGCGAGCTCGGCCCGGACGTCACCGTCGGCCACAGCGCCATCGTCCACGCCGCCTACGTCGCCGAGGGGGCGCTGGTGGGGATGAACGCCGTCGTCCTGAACGACGCCCACATCGGCGAGCGTGCCGTCGTCGGCGCGGGCGCGGTCGTCACCGAGGGGACCGACGTTCCGCCGGAGACGCTGGTCACCGGTGCGCCCGCCACCGTCAAGACCGAACTGGAGGACCCGCCGGGAGCGGAGTCGGCCGAGCACTACGCCGAACTCGCGAAGCGCTACGAGGAGACGTCCGAGCGCCTGGATTGAACGAAGAGAGCGGTCGCAGTCAGCTCCCGCCCAGGTCGGGCTCGGGGACGAAAAACGCCAGCGCCGCCCCCGCGAGTCCGAGCGCCAGCGCCGCGCCGAACGCGACGGAGTAGCCCGCCCTCGCGATGAGGAGGCCGCCGACCGGCGGCGCGACGAAGCCGCCGAAGGTGGCCATACTGGTAGTAAAGGCGACCCCCGTGGCGGCGACGGCGGGGTCGGCGGTCTCGCGGGCCAGCGGGTACGCCAGGCCGAGGCCGAGCTGGAGAAAGAGGCCGGCCACCAGCAGGGCGAGCAGGAGAACCGCGACCGTGTCGGCGAGGACGACCACGAAGACTGCCGGGGCCGAGACGGCGAAGGCGAGCAGGACGACCGGCCGGCGGCGGTGGCCGAACAGCCGGTCGGAGACCGCGCCGCTACCTGCCCGCGCGACCGCGCCGACTGCCGGGAAGAAGGCCGCGAGTAGCCCGCCCTCCGCCAGCGAGACGCCGACGACCTCCGAGAGGTAGGTCGGGACCCAGCTGGTGACGAAGGCGTACAGCGAGAAGCCGACGAAGGCGACCAGCGCGACCGTCCAGACGGTGGCCGTGGTGAACAGCTCCCGGAAGTCGGCCAGCCGGGCGGTCGCGGTGTCCTCGACGGAGATATCGAGCCGGCGGCTGGTGACCCAGAACAGGGCGCAGCCGACCGCCGCCGGGGCCGCGTAGACCGCGAAGATGGCCGCCCAGCCGAAGCGCTCGGCGACGAGGGGGCCGGTGAGCAGGCCGACCGCGAACCCGGCCGCGGGGCCGCCGCTGAAGACGCCGACGGCGGTGGCCTGTCGCGCGGGGTCGAACGCCCGGCCGATGATGTTCACGCCGGCCGTCCAGATGGCCGCCGTGACGGGGGCGGCGAGCCCCCGCGAGAGCATCAGCGTCCAGAAGTTACCGTCCGCGGCCGCCCGCCAGCTCCAGGCGTAGAGGGCGAGGATGGCGAGCGTGGCGGCGACGACCGCCCGGCGGTTGTCGACCCGGTCGATCAGCATGCCCACGGGCACGCCCAGCAGCATCTGTGCGCCGAACATGACGCTGACGAGCAGGCCCGCGGTCGCGGGGCCGAGCGCGAGCTGCTCGCGGATGACGGGGAGCACGCCCGCCGGGACGATGTAGTAGGCGTTGACCGCGGCGATCAACACTCCGAGCCCGAGGACGACGTCCCAGGGACCGCCGAGCCGCGAGCGGAGCCGGGCCGTCGGTCCGTCGGCAGCCGGGGTCCGGCTCACTCGTCGGCGACGACCGCGCCCGCCTCGACCAGCGCCTCGACTTCCGCTTCGGTGTAGCCCCGCTCCCGGAGCACCTCCCGGGTGTGCTCGCCGAGCTCTGGTGTTTGGCCCTCGAACTCGGGGACCCACTCGGTCGTCCGGACGGGAAGGCGGACCGCCCGTGCGGGCTCGTCGGTCTCGAGGTTGTAGACGTCGACGAGCATCTCGCGGGCCTCGACGTGGGGGTCCTCGTCGACCAGCTCGGCGACGTCCCGGCGCGGGCCCGCGGGCACGCCCGCCTCGGTCAGCAGGTCGACCAGGTCGTCGCGCTCGTACTCCCGGAAGGTCGCCTCCAGTTCCTCCCGCAGTGCGTCGCCGTGGTCGTCGCGTTTCGCGTTGGTCTCGAAGCGCGGGTCTTCCAGCAGGTCCTCGCGGTCGATGGCCCGGGCGGTCCGCTCCCAGAGCATGTCGTTGACCGCACAGAGATAGAACGGTTCGTCGCCGGCGGCGTGGTAGATGTCGTTTGGCGAGAGGCCGCCGAAGGAGGTGCCGTGGCGGGTGGCCACCTCGCCGGTCTCGGCGTACTTGGCGGCCCAGTAGCCCATCCAGCCCGCGGCGACGTCGAACAGCGAGATGTCGACGTGGGCCCCCTCGCCGGTGCGCGCGGCCTCGTGCAACGCCGCTGAGGTCATGAACGCGGCGTTGGCGCCGGTCGCGCAGTCGATGACGCTCGCGCCGATCCGGACGGGTGGGCGGTCGGGGTAGCCGATGACGGACATCAGCCCGCTCATCGCCTGGATCACGGGGTCGTAGGCCGGGAAGTCGGCGTAGGGGCCGTCCTGGCCGAAGCCGGTGACGGAGGTGTAGACCACCTCCGGGTTGTGCTCTTTGACGGACTCGTAGTCGATTCCGAACTTCTCGGTGACGCCGGGCCGGAAGGACTCGACGACGACGTCGGCGCTGTGGGCAAGCTCCTGGACGAGCTCCTGACCCTCGTCGCTTTTGAGGTCGACTGCGAGGCTGCGCTTGCCGTCGGTGTTGAACGTGGCGAACATCGACCCGCCGATGAGGTCCCGGAAGGCGTCGCCGCCCGGCGGTTCGACCTTGACGACGTTGGCGCCCAGCGTGGCCAGCCGCTGCGTGCAGGCCGGGCCGGCGATGGACTGTGTCAGGTCGAGGACGTCCACGTCGGTGAACGGTTGCATGCGCCGGGATGCGCCCGTCCCCCACAAAACGGTTCCGACGCGCGTGGATGCAGTGTCTGAGTCGGGCTCGGAACGTCGGGGTCGAGAGCCCCGAAAGGTGCAGTCTCGCCGCACAGGCAGACGGCTAAACGGATGTGGCGCGCGCTGTCGCGGCGGCGCTGCCGCGACAGCCGGCGTGCGAGGGATGAGTGACCGACCGTAGGGAGGGAACGAATCGGTTGGGGAGGTATGTGGCCCCGGGTGGGACTGAAAGGGGCTGCCCGATCGGCGAGCGAGACGACGCAAGCACCGCAGTGAAACGAGGAGCGCAGCGAGTCGCAGCCGCCGAGCGGGCAGGGGCTTTCTGCACCTTTCGTTCGTAACCGTTCCACTGAACCGGACCGCACGAAGTCACTCAGAGCGCGGCGTTTCGAAAGCGTCGTAGGCCCCGACCGCGAGAGTGGAGTATGGACGTCGGGCTGGTCATTCTGGACGGGTGGGGGCTGAACCCCGACCCCGAACGGGACGCGGTGGCGGCCGCCGACACGCCCACGATGGACCGCTACCGCGAGCAGGGAGCATACGGCACGCTCGAAACGCATGGCCGCCGGGTCGGACTCCCCGAGGGACAGATGGGCAACAGCGAGGTCGGTCACCTCACGATCGGCGCCGGCCGCGTCGTCACACAGGAGTCCGCCCGGGTCACGGACGCCATCCGGGTGTGGCGCGAGGGGGGCGGCGAGACGGAGGCGGGCGACCCGCCGCTGGACGAGAACCCGGCCATCCGGGAGGTCATCGAGTACGCGACCGACAGCGGCGGCCGGGTCCACCTCCTCGGGCTGATAAGCGACGGCGGGGTCCACTCCTACCAGGACCACGTCCACGCGCTGGTCGACCTGGTGAGCGACGCCGGCCTCGAACCGGTCGTCCACGCCTTCACCGACGGCCGGGACACTGCACCGAAAAGCGGCGTCGACTTCCTCGCTGACCTGGAGCGCCACGTCGAGGATGCGGGCGGGAGGGTCGCGACGGTCACGGGGCGGTACTACGCGATGGACAGAGACGAGAACTGGGAGCGCACGGGCCGCGCCTACCGGGCTGTCGTCGACCGCGAGGCCGACCACGCGGCACCCTCGGCCGTGGCGGCCGTCGAAGCCGCCTACGACCGCGGGGAGACCGACGAGTTCGTCGAGCCCACAGTCGTGGAGAGCGGCCCCGCGCTCGTCGAGGGCGACGGCGCGGTGTTCTGCAACTTCCGGGCCGACCGGGCCCGCCAGCTCACCCGGATGCTCGCGGACATCGAGCCCGACTGGGAGCTCCCGACCGACCCGCCCCCGGTGGCGCTGGTGACGATGACCGAGTACGACCGGACCTTCGACCTCCCCGTCGCCTTCCCGCCGAACGCGCCCGAGGACACGCTGGGCGAGGTGCTCGCCGAGGCCGGCCGCAGCCAGCTCCGGCTCGCCGAGACCGAGAAGTACGCCCACGTCACCTACTTTCTGAACGGGGGACGGGAGGTCGAGTTCCCCGGCGAGGTCCGGCGGATCGTCGCGAGTCCGGACGTCCCGACCTACGACCGGCAGCCGGAGATGAGCGCGCCGGAGGTGACCGACACCGCTATCGACGTCATCGGGCGCGAGGACCCCGACGCCGCTATAATCAACTACGCCAACGCCGACATGGTCGGCCACACCGGCGACTTCGAGGCCGCGGTCGCCGCCGTCGAGGCCGTCGACGCGCAGCTGGCGCGGCTGGTCGACGCGATGCAGGCCGCCGGCGCACACGTCATCGTGACGGCCGACCACGGCAACGCCGACGAGATGGGCACCCCGGAAGCGCCACACACCGCCCACACCACGAACCCCGTCCCCGTCGTCTACCTGGCTCCCGACGGGACCTCGGGCGGCCGCCGCATCCGCGAGGGCGGGACGCTCGCGGATGTCGCGCCCACAGTACTGGAACTGCTGGGGATCGCGAAGCCGCCGGCGATGACCGGCGAGTCGCTGCTGGAGTGAGTGCCGTGGGGGAGTCCACCGGCCGGCGCCGCGACGACGGCGACGAAACCGACAGACGGGCCTACCGCGTCGCCTACGACGGCCGGGCCTACCACGGCTTCCAGCGCCAGCCGGACGTGCCGACCGTCGAGGACGCGCTGCTCGATGCGCTCCGGGCGCTCGATGTTTGCCCGGGAGACGGAACACCACCGGGGTGGGCGGCGGCCGGCCGGACCGACGCCGGGGTGTCGGCGCTCGCACAGACCGTGGCCTTCGACGCCCCGGCGTGGCTGTCACCCGCCGCGTTCACGAGCGAACTGCCCGCGGACGTGTGGGTCTGGGCCGACGCCGCGGCGCCCGCGGACTTTCACGCTACCCACGACGCCACGAGCCGGGCGTACACCTACCACCTCCACGCACCCGCAGATGAGGTCGACGACGCCCGCGCCCGCGGGACGCTGGCGGAACTCGCCGGCGAACACGACTTCCACAACCTCACGCCCGACGACGAGGGAACCGTCCGGGACCTGGAGACGGACCTCGAGCGCGAGGGCGAATTCCTCCGTCTGCGGCTCCGGGCGAGTGGCTTTCCCCGCCAGCTCGTCCGCCGGGTCGTCTCGCTGGTCGCCGAATTCGGGCGCGGGACGCCCTCCGGGGACCGCCTGGAGCGGGTCCTCTCCCCGGAGCCGCTGTCTGGGCCGGAGGGCGTGCCGCCCGCACCCGCGGAGCCGCTCGTGCTGACGGAGGTGTCGTACTCTGTTTCCTTCGAGGGAAACAATCGCGTGCTGTCGGAGGCCCGGGAGTGGTTCGAGGCCCGTCGCGTGGAGGGGGCGACGCTGGCGCGGGTGAGTGCGACGATCGGTAGCTCGCTGCCGGAGTGACCTCTCCGCAGAGTACGACCCGCTCCCGGCAGCAGCCCCCGCTCCGACGTATCTGGAAAGCTTCAACCGTTATGCGAGCGACATGTGGGATATGGACGACGTTGATGACGTACTCGAGGAACTCGCGAGCCTCCCGACGATGGTCCACGCGACCGCCTCGCCGGACGGGGACGAGGTCGCGCTGTACTACGACATCACGGGCCGCAACGAGCTCCACGTGCTGGACGTCGAGACGGGCGAACTCGGGCAGTGGAGCGACGGCGAGGTACCCCGCAACGCCCGCTGGCACGTCGACTGGGACGAGGGCGGCGACCGGGTGTACTTCCACCTCGACGAGGCCGGCGACGAGCAAAACGACGTCTACGCCGTCGACCGCGACGGGGGCGTCGAGCCGGTCGTCGAGATGGAGGGTCAGACGTACGTCGTGGACACCGCCGAAGACGCGCTGCTGCTGGGCTCGAATCGGGACGGCCAGCTCAACCTCTTCCGACACGAACTCGGCGGCGAGACCGCCAAGATCACCGACTACGAACGCGCGGTATGGGCTGCCGTGCTCTCGCCGGAGGGCGACCGGGTCGCCTACGCGACCAACGAGACCGACGACTTCGACAACCGCGACACCTACGTAGCCGACGCCGACGGCTCGAACGCCCGCGTCCTCGACGTCGGCGACCTCGGTGCGGAGACCAGCCCCGTCGACTGGTCCCCCGAGGGCGACCGGCTCCTCCTCGCGGACAACAGCCCGGACCTCGGGCGGATCGGGGTCTACGACCTCGAGAGCGAGTCTGTCCGGTGGCTCGGCGACGGCGAGTACGAGGAGACCCCCGAGGCGTTCATGCCCGACGGGGACCGCGTGGTCGGCACCCGGACCCGCGACGCGCTGACCGTCCCCGTCGTCTACGACCTGAAAACCGGCGAGAGTCGGGAGTTCGACCTCCCCGAGGGCGTCGCGGAGTTCGGGATGGCCGGCGAGAGCGTCCTCGGCGCGGACCGGGTCCTCCTGACCCACACGACGCCGACGACCCGGCCGACGCTCCTGGCCTACGACCTGAGGTCCGACGAGACCGAGACGCTCCTTGAGCCGGAGTACGGCCCCTTCGAGCCCGACGACTTCGCGGACGCCGAGTACTTCACTGTCACCTCCGACGGCGTGCCCGGGACCCGGCAGGCGGCCGTCGGGCACGACCCCTACGAGGAGCTGGAGGTCGGCGCCCTCCTCTATGACTCCGGGGAGCGACCCTCGCCGCTCGTCGTGAACCCCCACGGCGGCCCGCGGGCCCGCGACGAGATGCGCTTTGACCTCTACACCCAGGTGCTCGCCGCGCGGGGCTTCTCGGTGCTGCAGGTGAACTACCGCGGGTCGACGGGACGGGGACGCGAGTTCGTCCGCGCGCTTGACGAGGACTGGGGCGGCGCCGAGCAGGGCGACGTGGCGGCCGCCGCCGAGCACGTCCTCGGGGAGTACGACTGGCTCGACGGGGACCGCGTCGCCGTCTTCGGCGGCTCCTACGGTGGCTACTCGGCGTACTGGCAGCTCGTCCAGTATCCCGACCTCTACGACGCCGGCGTGGCGTGGATCGGGCTGACCGACCTCGCGGACCAGTTCGAGAACACGATGCCCCACTACCGGACGGAGCTGATGGAGAAGTACCTCGGGACGCCCGAGGAGCACCCCGACCTCTACGAGGAGCGCTCGCCGGTTACCCACGCCGACAACCTCGCGGCGCCGCTGTTGATGGTCCACGGCGTCAACGACCGCCGGGTGCCCGTCTCCCAGGCCCGCATCTTCCGGGAACGGCTGGAGGAACTCGGATACCGGGAAGGCGAGGACGGCGACTTCGAGTACCGCGAACTCGGCGAGGAGGGCCACGCCTCCTCCGACCAGGAACAGAAGCTGCGGATGTTCCGCCTGCTCGACGACTTCCTGCAACGGCGGGTCGGAACCCCCAGGGTCGCCGAGGCCGACGACTGACTACTCCCCGGTGTTCTGACTCTCGCTACTCGTGGTCTCGCCGTCGGTGGGTTCGAACCAGCGGGCGGCGCCGGCGAGCAGACTCACCGTCAGGTAGCCGAACGCGACCAGCGCGACCGTCCACGTGAACAGTATCGCGACGAAATCCGGGACGACGGGGTTGTCGTAGTCGCTGACGAGCCGGTCGAGGTACAGCACCGCGAACGCGAGCAGGACGGTCAGGGTGGCACCGACCCGTCTGACCGTCCGCTGGAGGGCACTCGAGGGCACGGACGTGAGACACAGCGACGCGAGTAAATAGCTGGCGGAGCAGTGGCGGCGCTGCGACTGGCTACTCGGCCCAGCCCTCCGGCCAGACGCCGGCGGCGCGCATCCCGGGCTCGGCGCCCGCCTCGCGCAGCCGCCCGCGGAGCCTCACGGGATCGACGCCTTCGAAGGACCCGCCCGCGACGCGCTCGACGAGCAGCGCGGCGAGGGCGGCGTGGGTCCGGACCGTCCGGGGGTCGGCCTTGTCCAGCGTGTCCGCCCGGGTGTGGGTCCAGCCCCGCTCCCAGACGCCGTCCTCGCTTGGGCGGCTGCTGTGTAGCTGGAGCGCCGGGACGCCCTGCCGGAGGAACGGCCAGTGGTCGCTGTAGGGGTGGGGCTGCTCCTCGACGGCGACCGGGTCCGGGACTCCGGCGGCGACCCCCTCGACGGTTTCCCCGAGGTCGTCGCTCCCGTGGACCAGCGCCCGGAGGTCACGGAACCGGCCGGCGCCGTCGACGTTGACGACCGCGCGCAGCCGGTCGGTGTCGACCGACCCGGCGAGCGCTTCCGCGCCGAGCAGGCCGACCTCCTCACAGCCCGTGGCGGCGACCTCGACCCGGCAGTCGAGGTCGGCGTCGGCGAGCGCGCGGACCGCCCCGACCATCGTCGCCACGCCACAGCCGTTGTCGAGCGCCCCTTCGCCGACGTCGTGGGTGTCGTAGTGGGCCAGCAGGAGCACCGCCTCGTCGGTGTCGGGGCCCAGCGCCGCGCGGACGTTCTGACTCTCGCCGTCGTCGGTCGAGGCCTCGACGGAGAGGTCCGCTTCGGCCCCGCGGTCGGCGTACCGCCGGAGCCACTCGCCGGTCTCGTGGGAGACGCCGACCGCCGGCGTGTCGGCCTCCTCGCCGAACCGGAGCGCCCCGGTCGGCGGGAGCTGACCGGGCCGGTCGCTCGCGAAGACGACCGCCCGCGCCCCCGCGTCGGCGGCGTGGCCGCACTTCTCCATGCGGTGGACGTGCCGGTCGGCCTCGGGCGGGGTCGCGGTGCTGACGATGGCGACCGCTCCCTCCAGCCCCTCGCAGTCTGCGGGGGTTCCGTACCCCGCATCCGCCAGCGGCGCGGTCACGTCCGCCGGCGGCGAGTACGGCAGCGCGACCGCCTCGAAGGAACGGGCCGGGTCGGTTCCGACCGAGAGTGTCGTCCCCCCGCGGGTCCAGCGCTGCATCTCGAAGGGGTCGACCCGGGCGTCGAGGCCGGCGGCGTCGAGCGCCGCCCGGACCCGCTCGGCGGCGCGGCGCTCGCCGGGGTGGCCGCCGAAGCGGTCCATCGCGGCGAGGTCGGTCAGCAGCTCCCAGGGGGCGTCGTCGCGCCAGGCGCACCCGAGTGTGGCGTCGTCCATGCGCTCCGCAGGGCCGGGAATACCGAAAAGCCTGGCATCCGCCTACGCCAGCCCGGGGTACCGGTCGGCCCAGGGCCGGTGGCGCTCGATGGCGGCGCTGGCCGCGAGCACCCGCTCGTCGCCCAGGCGGGGGCCGACGACCTGGAGGCCGACCGGCAGCTCGTCGACGAAGCCCGCGGGGACTGACGCCGCCGGATGGTCGGTCATGTTGAACACCCACGAGAGGATCCAGTCGAGGTAGGGGTCGGCGGGTTCGCCGTCGACCTCCGTCGGGCCGCGCTCGGTCGTCTCGAAGGGGAGCACGCCGAGCGTCGGCGTCACGAGGAGGTCGTACTCGGCGAAGATATCCTGAATCGCGTCGTAGACGTCGGTCCGGACGACGTCGGCGCGCTGGCGGTCGGTGACGGCGTACTCCCGGCCGGCCTCGACGATGCGGACGAACAGCGGGTCGACCTCGTCCCGGTCCAGCAGGTCGACGCCGTGGACCTCCTCGACCTGGAGCGCGACGCCGGCCATCAGCGTCTGGAAGTAGGTCCGCCAGGCGTCCGCGATTTCCTCGCGGGCGCGGCCGTACTCCACGTCGACCTCGTGGACGGTCGCCCCCGAAGCCTCGAGGGCGCCGCAGGCGTCGGCGACAGTCTCCCTGACGGCGGGTTCGACCGGGAAGACCCCCAGGTCGGGGCTGTACGCGACGTCGAGGTCGTCGACCGGCCTGTCGACCGCCCCGCGGTAGTCGACCCCCTCGTCGGGATGTGTAAAGGGGTCCTCGGGGTGGGGGCCGGCCACGACGTCGAGCATGAGTGCGGCGTCGGCCACGCTCCGGGCGAGCGGGCCGTGCTGGACGAAGGGCGAGTGCCCGTCGAAGGCGTTCGGCCGGTTCCCCTTCGGCACCCGGCCGAAGGAGGGTTTGTAGCCGACCACGCCACAGCAGGCGGCGGGGATGCGGATGGAGCCGCCGGCGTCCGAGCCCTGGGCCAGCGGGGCCAGCCCGCCCGCGACTGCCGCCGCCGACCCGCCGGAGGTCCCGCCCGCGGTCCGGTCGGTATCGAATGGGGTGACGGTCGTCCCGACGAGGTCGTTGTCCGTCGTCGGCCGGTTGCCGAACTCCGGGGTGTTGGTCTTCCCGATGACGATTGCCCCGGCCGCTTCGAGGCGCTGGACGACCGGTGCCGAGCGCTCGGGGACGTAGTCCTCGAAGACCCGCGAGCCGTAGGTGTGACGCGTTCCCGCGTGATAGGCAAAGAGGTCCTTGACGGCGACGGGGACGCCGTGGAGCGGACCGACCGGCTCCCCGGCGGCGAGCGCGCGTTCGGCCTCGCGGGCCTCCTCGCGTGCGGCCTCCCGGCGGACCGTGACGTAGGCGTTCAGCCGGTCGTTCTCTGCCGCGATGCGGTCGAGGTACGCGTCCACGACTTCCGTGGGCGTGAGGTCGCCACGCCGGAGGCGCTCGGCTAGGACGGTCGCGGGCGCGAAGGTGAGGGAGCTCATTCGCGGGAGTTCGACCGGCCGGGGCTAAAATCCCCGTGACAGGACAGGCGACGCGTGTACTGTAGCGGCATCACAGCCCCGGACAGGGTTCGGTGGTCGCGGCGAGCCAGGCAGGGCGCGCGCTGTCGCGGCTCCGTCCGCGACGACGCCGTGCGAGGGATGAGGAGCACAGGAGCGAGCAGGGCGAGCGACGAGCACCGCAGTCGGCTGGGGAGGTATGTGGTACTGGGTGGGACTGAAAGGGGCGGTTGACTGCGGGAAGCACGGCGTCCGCGGCGCGTTGCGCCGCGGGCTCGGGAGAGCTCTGCTCTCCCGGTGACGCAAGCACTGGACGGAGCGAACGAAGTGAGTGACGGAAGCGCGCAGCGAGGCGCGCGAGCGCAGCCAACCGGGGCTTTCCTGCTAGTCGTAGCACTCGCAGTGACAGGAGCAGTCAGGCACCCACCACAGCACGGAACCGCGAAGGCTTACGGGTCCGCCGCCCGTACGCGGGGCCATGAGTTCGGCCGACGTCCCCGAGCGCGAGGAGATCGACGAGGAGTACACCTGGGACCTCCAGTCCCTCTTTGCCGACGACGAGGAGTGGGAGGAAGCCTTCGAGGAGGCCAGCGAGATGCTCGCCGACCTCCAGGCCTACGAGGGCCGCGCGGTCGAGAGCGCCGCCACCCTGCGGGAGCTACTGGCGACCTACGAGGACGTGATGCGCGAGGTGGCCGACGTCTCCGCGTACGCCCGCATGCGCAAGGACGAGGACACCCGCGACGACGAGGCCCAGGCGATGGCCGCCCGTGCCCAGTCGCTGTCCTCCAAAGCGCAGAGTGCGGCCTCCTTCATCGAGCCGGAACTCCAGGAACTCGACCGGGAGACCTTCGAGACCTTCGTCGAGGCCGAGCCCGCGCTGGCGGAGTACGACCACTACGTCGACGACGTGTTGCGGATGAAACCCCACACCCGCTCTGCGGAGGTCGAGGAGCTACTGGCGGACCTGGGCGAGGTGACCGGCGCGCCCGGCGAGGTGTACAACATGCTGACCAACGCCGACATGGAGTTCCCGTCCGTCGAGGGGCCGGACGGCGACACTCAGCCCGTGACGCTCAACAACTTCACGACGCTGCAACGGGACCCGGACCGCGACTTTCGCCGGCGAGTGTACGAGTCCTTCTACGACGAGTGGGCCGACTACCGCAACGCCGTCGCCACGGCCTACCGCAAGTCCGTCAAGACCGACGAGAAGCTGGCCGCGGCGCGCAACTACGACACCGCCCGCGAGGCCTCGCTGAACGGCCCGAACATCCCCGTCGAGGTGTACGACACGCTCGTCGACACCGTCCACGACAACCTCGGCCGGCTGCACCGCCACGCCGACCTCAAGCGGGAGGCGGTCGGCGGCGACGAGCTCCGGATGTGGGACCTGTACGTCCCCCTCGTCGAAGGCGAGGGGCCGGAGATCCCCTACGCGGACGCCAAGGAGTACGTCGTCGACGCCGTCGCGCCGCTGGGCGAGCCCTACCAGCAGCGGGTCGCCGAGGGCCTGGAGTCGCGGTGGGTCGACGTCTACGAGACCAAAGGCAAGCAGTCCGGCGCCTACTCCGGGGGTACCTACGACTCCCAGCCCTACATCCTGATGAACTACCAGGAGGACGTCCCCTCGCTCTTTACCCTGGCCCACGAACTGGGCCACTCGATGCACTCCGAACTCGCCAGCGACGAGCAGCCCTACGTCTACGCCGACTACACCATCTTCGTCGCCGAGGTCGCCAGCACCGTCAACGAGACGCTCCTGACGCATCACCTGCTGGACACCGTCGAGGACGAGCGCTTTCGCCGGCACATCCTCAACGAGTACCTCGAGCGATTCCGGTCGACCCTCTACCGGCAGACCATGTTCGCGGAGTTCGAGCACCGCGCCCACGAACTCTCCGAAGAGGGTGAGCCACTGACCGCCGACCGGCTCGACGACCTGTACCACGGGCTCAAAAGCGACTACTACGAGCCCGCCGCGGTCGACGACCGGATCGCTCGCGAGTGGATGCGGATCCCTCACTTCTACCGCTCCTTTTACGTCTTCCAGTACGCCACTGGTATCTCGGCCGCGGTCGCGCTCGTGGAGAACATTCGAGACGAGGGCGAGCCGGCCGCGCAACGGTACCGCGATTTCCTCTCGAGTGGCTCCCGGGAGTACCCGCTGGAGCTGCTGGAGACCGCGGGGGTCGACATGACCGACAGCGCTCCCGTCGAGGCCGCGCTGTCGGTCTACGGCGACTACCTCGACGAGTTCGCCAGCCTGACCTAAGTCCAATCGAACGCGCTGTCGAGGTCGTGTGGCGTGTGCCCCTCCTCGCCCGCCCGGTCGAGGTAGTCCTCCAGGGCCGGCCGGAAGGCAGAATCGGCACACTCGACGAGCTGTCGGGCGCGCTCGCGTGGTGAGGTCCCCCGGAGGTCCGCGACGCCGTGTTCCGTGACAATCACGTCCACGTCGTGTTCGGTGTGGTCGACGTGGGTGACCATCGGGCGGACCTTCGAGACGTCGCCGCCCCCGGCGGTCGAGGGCAGGGCGATGATAGAGAGCGGGGAGTTGCGGACGAAGTCACCGGAGCCGCCGACGCCGCTTATCATCCGCGAGCCGCCGACGTGCGTGGAGTTGACGTGGCCATAGAGGTCCACTTCGACGGCGCTGTTGACCGCGACGACGCCGAAGCGGTCGACCAGTTCGGGGCGGTTCGAGAGCTCCGCGGGCCGGAGCACGACGTCCTCGGCGTAGCGCTCGGCGTCTTCGAAGAGGCACTCCTGGCCCTCCGCCGAGAGCGCCAGCGAGGTGGCACTCGCCACTCGCAGGTCACCGTCGTCGAGCAGGTCGAGCAGGCCGTCCTGGATCACCTCCCCGAAGTAGACGAGGTCGCGGTCGCCGACGTCGGCGTCCGCGAGTGCGGCCATCAGGGCGTTGCCGAGGCTGCCGACGCCGAACTGCATCCGCAGGGACTCCTCGAAGATGGGGGAACGCTCGACCTCCTGCTCCAGGAAATCCCCGAGATTCGATGCGATCGCCTCGTCGACTGCGGTGGGCTCGCGGAAGGTGTAGGGCTCGTCGCGGCGGTCGGTCTCGACGACCGCCGCGAGCGCCTCGGGGTCGAAGCCTACCCGTGGGTCGCCGACCCGCTCGCCCGGCGCGGAGAGGGGAACGCCCTCGCGGCCGGGCGGGTCGCCGAGCCGGTAGACGTCGTGGAAGGCCGCCAGCTCGCGGGGCTGGGCGCGGTTGACCTCGACGACCAGCTTGTCGACCGCGTCGACGAACGGGGGCGTGTGGCCGATCGAGGTCGATGGGATAAGCCAGTCCTCGCCGACCGCGACGGCCTCGACGACGGCGACGTCGGGGTCGACCAGCCCGCCGAAGCGGACCTCGTCGCCCAGCGAGGAGATGTGGCGGTCGCTGAAGGCCACGCTGCCGTCGTTGACGGCCTCGTTGATCTCCGGGCGGGCCTGGAAGGGGTACCGCCGGTCGATTGCGTCGGCTTCAACGAGCGCCGTGTCGATCTCCGGGCCGACGCTGCCGCCGCTCACGACGGTCAGCGCCAGGTCCCGCCTCGACTCGGCGAGCGCCTCGGGGACGGCCTTGGGGTAGCCGACGCTGCCGAAGCCGCTGGTGAGGAGGGTCGCGTCGGCCGCGACCTCGCCGGCGGCGCTTTCGGCGTCGGTGAGCGGGAGGTCGCCGTGCAGGCGGTCGTCGGGAACCATCTCACTCCCCGCTACCTGTCCCGTCCCCGCCGTCGTCCTCCAGGTCCTCGGGCTGGGTGCCGATACCCTCCGGCCAGCCGGTCGGCGCGGCCGCCGAGGGCTGGGCGTGCTCGCGTTTCAGGACCATGGGCGTCCGTTCCAGCGAGAGGACGAGTTCGTCGTCCTGGTTGTACGCCCGCAACTCGGTGGTGACGATGCCGACGTGGTCGCGGGAGTCGGACTCGCGTTTGTCGATGACTTCGCTCTCGGCGAAGATGGTGTCGCCGTGGAAGACCGGCGCGTGGTGGCGCACTGCGTCGTAGCCGAGGTTGGCGGTGGCGTTCGCGGAGACGTCGATGACGCTCATCCCCACCGCGAGCGCGAAGACGTAGGTGCCGTCGACGAGGCGCTCGCCGAACTCCGTCTCCGCGGCGTAGGCCTCGTTGAAGTGCATGGGGTTGAGGTTCATCGTGACGTTGGTCACCCAGACATTGTCCGTCTCTGTCACCGTCCGCCCGTAGGGGTGCTTGTAGATGTCCCCGACTGCGAAGTCCTCGTAGTACCGTCCCTGCCAGCCCTCGACGAGTCGCCGCTCGGTGTCCTCTGTCATCGTTCGTCGGTGTCCGGCCGCGGGCTTAAGCGTGGGGCTCTCGGTTCCGGGGCGGCGCTCAGTCCCCGCGAGGCGCCCTTCCGCTATCCGGCACCGTCGGAACTCCCGGGCGGTGGCGGGGTTCAGCAGCCGCGTCGAGTGGAGGGCACGAGTCGGTCACGCCACAACCCCTCTGTACGACCGGGCGCAGTCGACGCAGAACGGACAGGCAGCAGTCTGTATTAGGCGGTCGGCCACAGAAGTGCAGGTATGGATATCGGAGTCACGGTAGGTGACACGGTGGAGCGACTGGAGGCGACAGCTACCGAGTTCGCGTTCGCGGAACTCTCGATAGGTGAGGGAGCATACGTCCCCGCCGATGCGTCGGACAGCCACCTCCGGACGGTGCTCGAGTCCGTCGACGCAGCGCTGTGCGTCCACCTCCCGTTCGACCAGGTCGTCGCGACGCCGGTCCCGCAACTCAACGACGCGATCGTCGACTATCTCACGGAACTACTCGACTGGGCGGGGACACTCGGCGCACGGAAAGCCGTCCTCCACGGGACGATGCGGAATCCACACGACACCGACCAGCGGGAGGTCTTCGCAGACCAGCTGTCTGCCATCGCGAGGGCCGGCGCCGACGCGGGAGTGGAACTCGTCGTCGAGAACGTCGGCCATCAGGCCCGCGGGCTGCCTCTCTCTGTCCTCGGCGACATCGCACGGGAGACCGGGACGGCGGTCTGTTTCGATGTCGGCCACGCATACATGGAGGACGGGGACGACGGCATCGAGCGCTTCCTCGATGAGTACGCCGACCTCGTCACGTACCTCCACGTCCACGACGTGCGCGGGCGCGGCGACACCCACCTCCCGGTCGGCGCCGGCGAAGTGGATTACGGACTCATGGCCGGTCTCCTGTCGGCGTTCGACGGCGCCGTCGCTGTCGAGGTGTTCACCGACGACGTCCCGCTGTTGCGGGACTCGGCCGACCGGGTGAGAAACCACCTGGAGTGAGGGGCGAAAGCGGCTGCAGCCGTGGGTCAAAAGTTTCGATGCCCGTGCACGCGGACGGCAAAGCATCGACGTGTGTTTTCACGGCAGTGATCGGCGGCCTCCGGCCAGCCTGATGAAGCCACCCTCCGTATTCAGCACGCGACTCCTGTACGTCGGGGGAGATAAAACGGAATCCGGCACCCCCCAACGGCCTACCGACACCGGGATTTACACCCCATGCCCCCGACCGGCCGGACATGACGGAGCAACTCACGACGGAGCTGTCGACGTACGACACCACCTCGATCACGGTCCGCGACCGGGACCTTGCCGACGAGATCATGGGCGAGCTGAGCTTCGGCGGGTCGGTCTACCTGCTCTGGACCGGCGAGGTCCCCACCGAGGGCCAGGCCCGGACGGTCGACGCCATGCTGAGTTCGCTGATGGTCCACGGCCGGACGCCCCACGCGCTGGCGTCGCGGCTGACGGCCCTCTCCGCGCCCGACTCGCTGCAGGGGGCGGTCGCCAGCGGTCTGCTGGGGGTGGGCTCGCAGTTCGTCGGCTCGATGCAGGAGGCCGCGGCGGTCCTCCAGGAACTCGCCGGCGAGCCCGAGGACGAACGCGAGGCGGCCGTCGAGGCTGTCGTCGCGGAGTACCGCGAGCGCGGCGACCCCTTCCCGGGGATCGGCCACCCGTTCCACGAGCCGGTCGACCCCCGCGCCGAACGGCTGTTCGAGGTCGCCGAGGAGGAGGGCGTCGCGGGCGTCCACATCGACCTCGTCCGGGAGGTGCAGGCGGGCTTCGAGGAGGCGACGGGGCTCGACCTCCCGGTCAACATTACTGGTGCTATCGCCGCGGTCGCCTCCGATATGGGCCTGTCGCCGGAGGCCGCCCGCGGGCTCGCAATCGTCAGTCGCGCCGCGGGGCTCGTGGCTGCGGTCATCGAAGAGCAGTCCCGCCCAGTCGCGATGGACGTCTGGGACTACGCCGAGGAGCAGACCGAGTACGTCGGCGAGGAGTGAGGACGCAGCGGTTCGGGCGGCCGGAGCGACGACGGCGGCCTGCGGACACAAGATACTCAACCGCAACGCCTGGACCGGCGGTATGGTTGCCCTCGGTGACGTCTTGCTAGGGGTCTTCTTCACCGTTGCGGGCGGGCTGGCAGCGGTCGACCATCCGGTCGTGGACTGGTTCAACCGGACCGTCAAGGCCGCGGGGACGACCCGCCGCGCGTCGGAGATCGAGATGAGCATGGTGGCCGTCGCCGTCGGTCGGGTGGTCGGCCTCGCGATGATGGTGTTCGGTGTGGCGCTCGTCGTCAGCGCCGTCTGAAGTGACTGCCGTCCCCCGCCCGCCAACTCAGTACGACCGCGGGAGGTCGAGCACGTTCTCGCCGATGTAGTTCAGGGCGAGTTCCTGGGTGATCGGCACCAGGCGGGTGAGCCGGGCCTCGCGCATGTAGCGTTCGACGTCGTACTCGCGGGCGACGCCGAAGCCGCCGTGGGTCTGGACCGCGGCGTCCGCGGCGTCGAAGGCGGCGTCGGCGGCCAGGAACTTCGCCATGTTCGCCCGCGCACCCAGTTCCTGCCTGGGGAGGTCATCGGCGCTGCTCGCCGCCCGGTAGACCATCCCCTTCGCCGCCTGGACGCGGGCGTGGGCCTCCGCGAGTGGGTGCTGGATGGCCTGGTTGGCACCGACGGGCTGGCCGAACACCTCCCGTTCGCCCGCGTAGTCGGCGCCGGCCTCGATGGCGGCCTCGCCCAGGCCGACACACTCGGCGGCGATCACGAGTCGCTCCTCGTTGAGGCCGTCGAGCATCTGGTAGAAGCCCTCGCCGACTTCGCCGATGACCGCCGTTTCGGGGACGCGCAGGTCCTCGAAGAACATCTCGTAGGAATGGACGGCGTTGCTGGCGGTCTTGTCGATCTGTTCGACCTGCAGCGCACCCTGGTCGAAGGCCTCCTCCAGTTCCACGAGGAACATCGTCACGCCCTGGGTTCGCCGCTCGGCCTCCTCGCGGGGGGTGGTCCGGGTCATCAGGACGATGTAGTCGCTGGCGTCGACCCGGGAGATCCAGATCTTCTGGCCGCTGATGACGTACTCGTCGCCGTCCTTCTCGGCGGTGGTCTCGATCGAGGTGGAATCGGAGCCGGCGTTTGGTTCGGTCAGGCCGAAGGCCTGGACCGAGGTTTCGCCCGCGGCGACCGCGGGGAGGAGTTCCTCTTTCATCTCCTCGCTGCCGTACTTGACCAGGGGGGCGGAGTTGTAGATCCCGCCGTGGACGGCCTGGGAGGCGCTGAAGCCGCCGCCGCTTGCCGCGATCTCCTCCATCATCACGACGGTCTCCTCGGTGCTCATCCCCGCGCCGCCGTACTCCTCGGGGATGAGCGCGCCGAACCAGCCGTTCTCGGCGAGTTCGTCGGCGAACTCGTGGGGGTACTCGCCGCGCTCGTCGCGCTCGCGCCAGTAGGCGGCGTCGAAGTCGTCGCAGATCTCCCGGATAGAGTTCCGGACGAGTTGCTGCTGTTCGGTCAGCCTGACCGTGTCTCTGTCGACCATCTGAGTGGCCGAGTCTGGGGTGGCAGCCGTGTTAAATCCACGGCCCCGGGCGGAAGCGGGGCCAGCGCCGTTCGGCCGCGACAACTCAGGCGAGCGAGCCGGTCACACCGCCGTGAACGCGCCGGCGAGATTCTCGATTTCCGAGAGCGCGGAGAGGGTGTCGTAGAGGTCGGCCGCCGCCCGCTCCTCCAGCACCCTCCCGGCACACTCCTCGAACTTCGCGCGAAAGCGCTCCTCCGAGAGGGGGTCGTCGTGCGTTCCGGGCGGGTCCGTGCGGGTCCGCTCGTGGACCCCGTCGGCCGTCTCGACCCGGACTGTTGCCCCGTGTGAGTCGTAGGGCATGCTCCCGTCCACGGCGAAGTCGACGCGCTCGCGGACCCGCTGGACCGCCGGGTCGTCGATCGCGTCGGGTTCGAAGGTTTCGAGGCCGACCCGGTCGCGGACGAGCCCGCTGGCGACGGTGTACTCCATGGAGAACTTCGCCTCCAGCCCCGTCTCCGGGTCGGCGTGGTGCAGGGCGTCGGCCGCTCCCTGTGAAGCGGTGACGGCGACCGACTCGACCGCTTCCGGGGCGACCTCCTCCCCGAGTTCGGCCGCCGCCGCGATGGCGCTGTGGGTGAAATAACAGCAGGGGTAGGCCTTGACGTGGATCCCCTCCTCGCACAGGCGCCAGCCGTCACCGACGGAGAACTCGCCGGTCTCCTCGGGCCCGTACAGGTCCCAGAACCCCTTGTCGCCGGTGACTGCACGCGGGTCGGCGGTAATTCCCTCGCGGGCGAGGCGTGCGGCGGTCACGCCCGAGCGGGCACACAGGCCCGCGTGCAGCGGCTTCGTCATCGACCCGAAGTTGCGCTTCAGGCCGGCGGGCATCGAGGCCGCGATACTGAGGGCGCGTGCCGTCGTCTTCGCGTCGAGGTCGAGCAGGTGGGCCGCCGCGGCCGCCGCGCCGAAGGTGCCGAAGGTGGCCGTCGCGTGCCACCCGGCCTCGTAGTGGGCGGGGCTGACCGGCCCGGCCACCGCACACGCCGTCTCGAACCCCGCGGCGTAGGCCGCGACGAGGTCCCGGCCACTCGCGCCGGCTTCGGGTGCGAGCGCGAGCAACCCCGGCACGAGCGCCACGCTCGGGTGGCCGTCCATCGCCCACGAGAGGTCGTCGTAGTCCAGCGCGTGGCTGGCGGTCCCGACCCGCAGCGCCGCGGCCTCGGGGCGGTCGTCGCCCTCGACGCCGAGCAACTCCCCGACAGTCGCCGCGTCGGGGTCGACCCCCTCCGCGGTCGCCGCCCGGCGGCCGGCGTCGGCGGTCGTCCCCGCGAGCGTCACCCCGACCGTGTCGACGACCGCGCGGGTGACGGTGTCGACGCCCTCCTCCGGGAGGGACTCGTACTCCACGCCCGCGACGAACTCGCCGAGTCGCGCCTCCGGCGATGGTGTCTCCATGGTCTCTGCAGGGTCGGCCACGCTCTTAAATTTCGGCTGCGGTCAGGGGCCCACGGGCAGCGCAGCGTCAGGTGGTTGGTCGGGCCCGACCTATTAGACGGGCGGCTCCGAAGCCGGCGGCGAGGCCACACAGTGACCGACGCATACATCACGGGTACCTCGTCGACCCTCGACCGGGAGTACGACCTGCCCGAGCGGGACCTGGCGCTGCACGCGATACTCGAGGCGCTGGACGGTGCGGGTGCGGAACCGACCGATATCGACGGGCTCTACCTCCCGAAGCCGCGTCCCTGGGCCGAACAGGGCTTCTTCTCGACGCTACTCTCCGACCGGCTCGGTATCGCGCCGGACCGCCGCATGGAGGTCTACACCGGCGGCACCAGCGGCGGCAACGCCGTCCACGCCGCCGTGGGCGACGTCCGCGCGGGCCGGGTGGAGACGGCCGTCGTCGCTGCGGTCGAACGCAACTCCACCATCGACACGGCCGATTATTTCGAGTACATCCTGGGTATCTTCGACCGGGAGTTCCAGGCCCCCGCGGGCCCCTCCGTTCCGGGCATGTACGCCCAGAGCCTCCAGCGGTACTGCCACGAGTTCGGCGCCGACCGCGAGGCCGTCGCGGCCATCGCCGCGAAGAACCGCTCGAACGCCGCCGGGAATCCCGGAGCGGTCTTCGGCGAGGAGCTGTCGGCGGCCGAGGTGCTCGACTCCCGGCCCATCGCCGACCCCCTGCGGCTGCTGGAGTGTCCGACCCCCTGCGACGGCGCGGCGGCGCTCGTGGTCACTTCGGCGCCCGGCGGCGACGGACAGCCCGTCCGGGTGAGCGGAATCGGTGCCGGCCACGCGACCAGCCACCTCCTGGGGGTCCGCGACGGCTCGCTCGCCCGCTTCCCGGCGGTCGGGACGGCGACCGGGGAGGCGCTCGCGGACGCCGGCGCGGGTGCTGCGGACGTCGACGTCTTCGAGCCCTACGCCCCCTTCCCCCACGTCGAGGCGGTCATCACCGAGGAACTGGGGCTGTACGACCCCGGCGAGGGGGCGGCGGCCTGCGTCCGCGGCGAGACTGCCGTCGACGGCCCGCACCCGGTCAGCCCCTCGGGCGGCTGTCTCGGACGCGGCCATCCGGCGATGGTGACGCCGCTTCTGAACTGCGCCGCCGCGGTCGAGCAACTCCGGGGGGAGGCCCCGAACCAGGTCCCCGGTGCGGAGCGGGCGCTGACGACCAGCGAGCACGGCCACGTTGACGGCGTCACGGCCACGGTGCTGGAGGTGGCCCGATGAGCGGAAGTGACCGCCCGGACACCCCTCCCGACGAGCGGCACACCCTGCCGTTCTGGGAGGGGCTGGCCGACGGGCGCCTGCTCATCCACCGGTGTGAGTCGGGGTGCGGGCGGGCCTTCTTCCCGCCCGGGCCGGTCTGCCCGCACTGTGGCAGCCGCAAGGTGGACTGGGCGGAGGTCGACCCGCGCGGACAGCTCTACTCGTTCACGCGACAGCACGTCACGCCGCCCGGGTTCGACGCGCCGCTCGTGGTCGGCCTGACCGAACTCGCGGCCGGCCCGCGGCTGCTGACTCCCGTCGCGGCCGACTACGACGACCTGGCGGTCGGGACGCCCGTCGAGGTCGTGCCCGCGGAGCCGCCGGGCGAGGTCGACCGCGGCGAACTCGCCGAGTACCCGTACGTCGAGGCGGTGCCCGTACAGCCGGAGTGAGGACGCCGCGCCAGCCTCACCCCAGCAGGTCCCGCGCGGTCCGCTTCAGGACGCCCAGCGCGGTCGCCGCCTGGTCGAGGTCCGTGTGTTCGTCGAAGGTGTGGGCCTGGTCGAGCGGCCCCGGGCCCCAGGTGACCGCCTCGATGCCGAAGTCGTTGACGAAGTTCCGGACGTCGGTCGACGCCGTCACCCCCCAGGGTTCATCGGGGACGCCGGCGGCCTCGTGGCTGTGGGCCCGCAGCGTCTCCGCGAGGTGGCTGTCCGCGGGGATCTCCGCGGACTCGTAGGTCCGGGTGCGCTCCCAGCCGGTCGTGACCCCGTGCTCGGCCTCGACCTCCGCGAGGAGGGACGCGACCTCGTCGTCGACCTCCTCGGCGGATTCGTCGGGGAGAAACCGGCGGTCGACCGTCAGCGTCGCCCGCTCGGGGACGACGTTCTCCTTGGTGCCGGCTTCGAAGCCCGTGACCGTCGCGTAGGCCTGCCCGAGCAACTCGTGGGTGCGCTCGCGGACGCGGCTGTCGTACGCTTGCAGCGCCGCCAGCACCGGTTCGGCGTTCAGGATGGCATTGGAGCCCTGGTCCGGCCGGCTGGCGTGGGAGGGGTCGCCCTCGACGGTGATCTCGTACCAGGCAAGCCCCTTCTCGCTCGTCGCCGTCCGCATCTCGGTGGGTTCGAGCACGACCCCGTAGTCGCCGTCGTAGCCCTGCTCCAGCAGCGTCTTCGTGCCGGGTTCGGCGGTCTCCTCGCCCATCACGGCCTGGACCACGAGCGAGCCCTCGAGGTCGCCCGATTCCAGTTCCTCGGCCAGGTCGGCGGCGGTCAGCATCGCGACCGCGACCCCCGTCTTCATGTCGGAACTCCCGCGGCCGTAGAGGGTCGACCCCTCGATCTCGCCGCCGTAGGGGTCCCGGCTCCAGCCCTCGCGGTCGCCGGCCGGCACCACGTCGATGTGGCCATTGAGAACGAGCGTGGGGTCGCCGTCGCCGACGGTGGCGGCGACCTGCGGGCGGTCCTCGTACGGCTCGTGGACCAGGTCGGCCTCGATGTTCCGCTCGGTGAACCACTCGTGGATGTACTCCGCGCAGGGGCGCTCGTTGCCCGGCGGGTTCTCTGTCTCGATGCTCACGAGGTCGGCTGTCAACTCGTCGAGTTCTGCGGGTCGGTCTGACATCGTGTGATAGATCACCACGGTGGTACAGAAAGGTTGGCCCCGCGCCACGCTCGCGACGGTCGTGCTGCGGAGGCCGGAGACGTCGGCGGCGCCGCCCTCGCCGCATGACTTATGCCCGCTGCCGTCGAATCCAGCGTAGCGTTTGCCCCGGTAACGGCCACCACTCGAGACGCGATACGACACGACACCACACCCACCATGTCCGAGTACGACGACGACGGCAGGAGCTTCTTCCAGTCCCGGCGGGTGCGCGGCTTTCTGGTGATCGCGGCTGTCATCTTCGGCTCGGTCGGCGCGGTCAGTTTCGCCACGACGCCCGGCCAGCCGATGGCAGTCCTCCGGACGATGGTCGTGGTCGGCGGCCCCTTCGTGAGCATGATCGCCATCGGGATGATCTTCGCCTACCTCGCGACCCACGCGGCGCAACTGGAGTAGCCGACTGCACCGCCCCGCGGGGCGGGCAGCGCCGCCCCGTTACGCGCCGCCTCACCCCGCCCCGCGGGTCGCTACCGCGGGTCGACCGGATAAACGCCGTCCCACGGCGCGAGCCGCTCGCAGGCGGCGCTGGCGGCGAGGACGGTGTCGTCTTCCCCGCGCCGGCCGGTGACCTGCAGGCCGACCGGCAGCCCGTCGACGGTGCCCGCGGGCACCGACGCGGTCGGATTGCCGGTGAGATTAAAGGGCCAGGTGAGCGTGAAGCCGTGGACCGGGTGGACCGGTTCGCCGTCGATCTCCGTCGGCGGTGAGTCGACGTCGAAGGCAGGGACCGAGAGCGTCGACGAGAGGAGGAGGTCGTAGTCGCCGAGCAGGTCCTGGACGGCGTCGTAGACCACGGTCCGCTGCCGTTCGGCCCGGCGGACGTCGCCCGCGGACAGCTCCAGTGACTTCTCGACCCGGCTGACCACCTCGTCGGTGACCTCCTCGCGGCGGTCGAGGATGTCGACCCCCTCCTCCTTCATCGAGTCGTAGAGCCCCCGGTAGCGTGCCTGCAACAGCGTCGCCAGGGGCTGGTGGGCGGCCTCCCAGTCGGGGAGGTCGGGGTCGACGCGGTCGACGGCCGCGACCGTCCCCCGGAGCTCGTCGACGACCCCGTCGACGGTCCCGCGGACGTCGTCGACGAGCGGACAGATACCCAGGTCGGGGCTGTACGCGACCCGGAGGTCCGCGACGGGATCGCGGACCGCCCCGCGGTAGCTCCCCTCGCGGGCCGGCCGCGAGAAGGGGTCCCGGTCGTCGGGCCCGGCCATCACGTCCAGCATGAGCGCGGCGTCCTCGACAGTCCTGGCCATCGGCCCGAGGAAGGTGAACGGGTGGGTGTTGACGAAGGCGTCCGGGCGGTCGTTGCCGTGGGGGACCCGCCCGAAATCGGGCATCAGTCCGAAGGTGCCGCAGGCCGCGGAGGGGATGCGGATCGAGCCGGCGGCGTCCGACCCCTGGGCGAGCGGCGCCATCCCCGCGGCGACGGCGGCGGCCGACCCCCCCGAGGAGCCGCCGGTCGTCTTCGCGGTGTCCCAGGGGTTGCGCGCCGTCTCGAACAGTTCGTTGCGGGTCACCGTCGAGAGCCGGCCGAACTCCGGGGTGTTGGTCTTCCCGATGACGATGGCTCCGGCGTCTTTCAGCCGCCGGACGAAGATGTCGTCCTCCTCGGGGACGTTCTCCGCGAGGAGAGCCGACCCCATTGTCGTCCGGATCCCGGCGGTGTTCGAGAGGTCTTTGATCGCGACCGGAACGCCGTGGAGCGGCCCCAGCGACTCGCCGGCCTCCACGGCCTCGGTGGCCTCGCGAGCCCGGGCGTGTGCGTCGTCGTTGATCGTCACGAACGCGTTGACCTGGTCGTCGACGGCGTCGATGCGGTCGAGGTGGGCGTCGACGACTTCGGTGGGAGTCAGGTCCCCGCGGCGGATCCCCCGTGCGAGCGCCGTCGCCGACCTGCCGATGATCTCGGGCATGGCCGGTGGGTCGGACGGGTAGCGGATATAGCTACGGACCCGCGGGGGGCGAGCCGGCGACTGGGAGCGACGAGCCGAGCGGGCGGTCGGCGCTATCCTCGCGGATCCAGGCATGTATTTAAGAGGGTACACTCCAAACGGGGGGGTGTGCCGACGCTCGAACTCTCACTCCGGGACGACCTCGACACGGAGATCACCCAGCTCGTCCAGCGCGGCGAGTTCCTCAACCGCGAACAGGCCATCGAAGACCTCCTGCAGCGCGGGATCGCCGCCTACGACACGGAGGACAGCGAGGAGCTGGACCCGTTCGAGGAGGGCGGTGCCGCGGGCGATTACAGCTCACAGCCCGACGACCCGATCTAGCCGTCGGGTGGCACGGGCTCCCACTCCTCGACAGTCCTGACCCGCGGCGTCCCGTCCCCGACCAGCGCCGCCTCGACAGCCCGCCGGACAGTAGTGCGGTCAGTCTCCCCGCCGGCCCGGGCCAGGCTCCCGACCGAGTCGGGGTCGAAGGGGACGCCGAGCGCGTCGTATACCGGGTCGAGCACCCTCGCGACGGCGGCGTGGTCGCGGACGGTGAGGACACCGGCGACCAGTGCGACGTCCTGTCGCACCCGCTGTGCGAGGCCGACGAGCTTGCCCGCCGCCTGCAGGGAGTGGGTCCCCGGACAGAACGAGTCGGGGGGCTCGCCGCGGCGCGCGTCGACGCCCAGCTCAGACAGCGCGCCCTGGAGTGCTCCGAGCGTCCGCTCGTAGCGGTCGTCGAGCCCGCCCCGCGGGTCCGAAACGGGCTCGGCCCGGGCGAACAGCAGCGTCCCCCGGGTGTAGGCGGTGGCGCGGCCGCCGGCCGCCCGCTCGACCGGCTCGAACCCCTGTTGGTCGGCGCGGCGGCGGGCTTCCTCGTAGCCCTCGCTGCGGGCGTCGCGGCGGCCGAATGCGACCTGCCGGTGGGGGTACCAGACCCGAAGCGCCGGCACGCCGGCCGCGGCGCTGTGTTCGACCAGCCGACGGGTGGCCTCGCGGTCCGCCTCGACGTCCGCGGCCCGCCCCTGGAGGACCAGCATTGGCCGATCTGAGCACCGGACGCACAAAAATCCCGGACGTGACGGGTCCGAAGCGGAGGATCCGAAGGGACCGGCGTGTGACACTATCCCAAAACTACTTTCGCGTTGCGGTGGACGGGTCTCTCATGTCGCAGTGGCAAGAACAGCGACCGTCGGAGGAGTTCTATCGGGTGCTGGACCCGGACGGCAACGTCGTCGGCGAGGTGCCCGACGTTGACGAGGAGACGCTCACACGGATGTACCGCACGATGGTCACCTCCCGGGAGTTCGACGAGAAGGCGCTGCGGATGCAGCGCCGCGGCGAGGTGTCGATCGTCGCGCGCGCGACCGGGGAGGAGGCGGTCTCCTGTGGCTCGGCGGCCGCCCTGGAGGAGGGGGACTGGTGTTTCCCCTCCTACCGGCAGACGCCGGCCGCGCTCTACTGGGGAGCGGATATGGCCCGGGCCGTCGCGGGGATGATGGGCGCCGAACCCGAGACGGTCGACGAGCACCTCCCCGTCGAGGAGGAGCCGCCGGTGTCGTTCACGCCGGTGTACGTCCCGCTCGCGGTCAACGTCACCAACGCCGTCGGGTCGGCGATGGTCGACCGGTTCCGGGACAACGACGCGGTGACGATGTCCTACATCGGCGACGGCTCGACCAGCCAGGGCGACTTCCACGAGGCGCTGAACTTCGCGGGCGTCTTCGACGCCCCGGCGGTCACCGTCTGCCAGAACAACCAGTGGGCGATCTCCGTCCCGGCCCACCGCCAGACCGCCGCCGAGACCTTCGCCCAGAAGGCCGTCGCCCACGGCGTCCCCTACGACCGCGTCGACGGAAACGACGTCCTCGCCGTCTACGCGAAAGCCAAGGAACACTGCGAGCGGGCCCGCAACGGGGAGGGCGCGGGGTACATCGAGGCCGTCACCTACCGGATGGTCGAGCACAACACCGCCGACGAGGAGTCGGTTTACCGCGACGCCGACGAACGGGAGTACTGGGAGGACAAGGACCCCATCGACCGCCTCGAAACCTTCCTCCTCCGGACGGGGGTACTCGAGGAGGGCGACCCCGAGCGGATCCGCGAGGAGGTCCGCGACGAGATCCAGGACGCGGTCGACGAGGCCCGCGAGGTGCCGGTGTCGGACCCGGAGACGATGTTCGAGCACCACCTGCACGAGGAGTCGGGGGGGTCCTGGGCACAGGAGCACCAGCGCCAGGAGCTACGCGCCGAGCGCAACGGGGAGAATCCGTTCACTGACTTCACCGGGGAGGGGCTGGAATGAGCCTCACGACTGAGTCCCGCAGCGACCAGGCCGGGCGGGAGATGAACCTCGTTACAGCGGTGAACGCGACGCTGCGCCAGGAGATGCAACGCGACGAGTCGGTCCGGCTGATGGGCTACGACATCGGCCCGATCGGCGGCGTCTACCGGGCGACTCAGGGCCTGCTCGAGGAGTTCGGCGAGGAGCGGGTGATCGACACCCCGCTCTCGGAGAACGGCATCCTCGGGACCGCGGTCGGGATGGCGATGCGGGACTGCCGGATCGTCCCCGAGATCCAGTTCATGGGTTTCTTCTACCCCGCCTTCGGCCAGTTCATGTACACGCTCGTCAAGATGTACGAGCGCTCGGGGGGGAACCTGGAGGTCCCGATGACCGTCCGGATGCCCTACTCCGGCGGGATCAAATCCAGCGAGTACCACTCCGAATCCACGGAAACGTACCTCGTGCACACGCCCGGCGTCCGGGTGGTCGTCCCGTCGACCCCCTACGAGACCAAGGGGCTGCTCGCGGCGTCGATCCGCAGCGACGACCCCGTGTTCTTCCTCGAGCCCAAGAAGATCTACCGGGAGGGCAAGGAGCCGGTGCCCGAGGAGGAGTACACCCTGCCGCTTGACGAGGCCCGCTACGTCCGCCGCGGCGAGGACGTCACGGTCTACACCTACGGCGCGATGACCCGCCACGCCAAGGCCGCCGCCGACTCCGTCGACGCCGACGTCGAGATCGTCGACCTGCGGACGCTGTCGCCGCTGGACGTGGAGACCATTCTGGAGTCGGTGAAGAAGACCGGCCGGGCGGTCGTACTCCACGAGGCCCGCAGAACGCTGGGGATGGGTGCGGAGGTCTCCGCACTGATCAACGAGTACGCGCTCGACCGGCTGAAGGCCCCGGTCAAGCGGGCGACGGGCTTCGACGTGCACTTCCCCGGCCACCAGACCGAACACGCCTACCTGCCGGACGAACAGCGCGCGACAGACGCGATCCAGGCGGTGATGGACTATGAGTTCTGAAAGCCTCCAGGAGTTCGACTTTCGCCTGCCGGACCCCGGCGAGGGGCTGACCGAGGCGGAGATCATCGAGTGGTACCACGCCGAAGGCGACGAGGTGCGCGAGGACGACCCCCTCGTCGACGTCGAGACCGACAAGGCCGTCGTCGAGATCCCCACGCCGTGTACGGGGACCCTCGAGCGGGTCGTCGCCGAACCGGGCGACGTCGTCGAGGTCGGGGATGTCATCGCGGTGTTCCTCACCGAGAACCCGCCCCGCCAGCAGAGCGCCGAGGGGACCCAGAGCGGAGCGGCGGCCGAGCAATCGGCGTCCGGGGCCGACCAGGAGGCGAGTGCAGACACGTCCGCGGACGCGGCCGCAGGCGACGCCGAGGACGGCGACACAGCCCCAAAGTCGGCGGTCAGACGCGTCGACGCCGGAGACGGGGCCGAAGCGGAGGGGGATGCGGCGGGCGCGGACGCCGGCGACGGGCGCGTGTTCGCCGCCCCGTCGACTCGACGGTACGCTCGCGAACAGGGCGTCGACCTCGCCGATGTCGACGGGACCGGCCCCGGCGGGCGGGTCCTGCAGGAGGACGTCGACGCCTTCCTCGAAGCCCAGGAAGCGGAGCCAGCGGAGGCGGCCGAGCCGGAGGTCGATGCCACTGCCGAGGCCGGCGCCGACGCGGCCGCCGAGCCGGAGGCGACGGCGGACGAGGCCGAGGCGGCCGGGGCGGCTGCCGTCGACGAATCCGGCCGCGAGAAGACGGTCGAGCCGCTTCGGGGGCTGCGCCGGACCATCGCCGAGAACATGCAGCGCTCGAAACAGGAGATCCCCCACGTCACCTCCGGGTTCGAGGCCGACGCGACCGAGCTAGTCGAGCTCAAGGAACGGCTCGACGGGAAACACGACGCCCACATCACCTACACGGCGCTGCTGGTGAAGGCCGTCGTCCCGGCGCTGAAGGAGTTCCCGCTGGTCAACGCCTCCGTCGACATGGAGGCCGGCGAGATCACCAAATACGAGTCCTACAACATCGGCGTGGCCACTCACACCGACGACGGGCTCATCGTCCCGGTGGTCAAGGACGCCGACGAGAAGTCGCTGGTTGAGGTCGCCGAGGAGCTGAACGCGACCGTCGAGTCGGCACGCGAACGGGAGATCAGCCCGGCTGACCTCCAGGGCGGCACGTTCACGATCACGAACACGGGGAGCCACGGCGGCCACGGCACCTTCGGGACACCGATCATCCGCCACCCGGAGGCGGCGATCATGGGCGTCGGCGCCATCGAGGAGAAGCCGGTCGCCGTCGACGGTGAACTCACAGTCCAAGAGCGGATCGGCTTCAGCTTCTCCTACGACCACCGGCTCGTGGATGGGGTCACCGCCGGGCAGTTCATGGAGCACGTCATCGAGGGCGTCGAGGACCCCGACATCCTGCTCTCGCGGCTCTGAAGCCGGCGCCGTCGCGCTCCTTACCTCCGTTCTTCGCAGGTGCCACTCGTTTCGGGTATTCAAAAGCACGCAAGAGAGGACGCGAATCCGGTCACTCTGCTCTCTCCGACCAGTTCGTGACATTGTCAGCAACGCCAGCGAGTAGCGCGGAGCGACGACAAGCCGGGGCCGTGCTCATCAACTGGTACTCCCGCCGCTCACGACGGCGCTGGCGCCGTATCGGTAGCCTCAGGATCGAACGGGAGGTTGATGACGAGTTCGTCGAACCAGACGACCGGCCGTTTCCGCTGGCCGCGTTCCTCGAAGTAGATGATGCCCAGTCGAGCGAGCAGACTGAGTTCCTCGTGGACGTTCTTCACGTCCCGGTCGACGACCCGTGCCGCCTCGTTGATGCTGGCTGGCTCATCGCGGCGGATGGCTTCGATGAGTTCGAGGGTGCGCGGCGTCAGTGTCTCCAGGAGGTCGTCGTAGCTGGTGAACGAGAGCGTCGGCGTCGAGTCCGCCGTGTCGCCCGCCGCGAGACCTTCGATGCTGGCAGTCACGTCATCGTGGAACTCCTCGGCCGACTTCACGGTCACGACGAGCGTCGATTCAGCCCGAAGCTGTTCACGTTCCATCGGATGCAGCGGCGGTGTGGTATCAGTCATTGTGATCTCCTGGTGGGGCCCATCAGCTCGTCACGTTCGTTCCTCGCAGATGGGCCCTGGCGGATGTGGAACTACGCGAAGACGGACCGCTCGCACGGCTCGCGGTTGCGACTTCTCTCGTTCAAATCCGGTCTACCACACAGATGTCGCTGGCTCCTCACGTCCGTTCGTCGCAGGCGACATCAGAAGTGGGCCCTGGCGGATTTGAACCACCGCATACCCGGTGTCCCAGGGAGAAGCCGTGACTCGCTCCCGTATGAGCCGGGGGCTCTTACCGGACTGAGCTAAGGGCCCTCACCCGGTCTTTCCGGCGCCCGGACTAAACTCTACCGTTCACCCTCGGAACCCTTTTCCGCCGGCCACACATACCGGTATCCACTATGGGCATCGGCGGCTCGGACATGTACCGACAGCAGATCCTCGACCACTACAAGAACCCGCGCAACTACGGGGAAATCGAGGACGCGACGGTCACCCACGTCGGCGAGAACCCGATGTGCGGGGACACCATCGAGATGGATATCGTGCTGGACGACGACGAGGACACCATCGAGCGCGTCGCCTTCCGGGGTGACGGCTGCGCCATCTCCCAGGCCTCGGCCTCGATGCTCTCCGAGCGGCTCGCGGGGATGTCCGTCGAGGAGCTGCAGGGGATGGACCGCGACGACATCACCGAGATGCTCGGCGTCGACATCTCGCCGATGCGGGTCAAGTGTGCCGTGCTGGCCGAGAAGGTCGCCCAGGACGGGGTCGAAATCTACTTCGGCGAGAAGGACACCGACAAGACGACGACCGAGGACTGACTCCCCCGTTTCTTAGGCTGCCACGACAGTTTTGAGCACAGCATCCGCGCGCCTGCGGCGCGCGGTTCACCGGACGTGACCGAGCGAAGCGAGGGAACGTCCGGCCTTTTTCGCCCACGTTTTTGCCGCGAGTGGTTCGCGAACGGAGTGAGCGAACCCGAGCGGAAAAAGGTGGTAGCGTTAGGCGAACGCGATCGGCGTCCCGGCGGCGTCCTCTTCCTCCTCGACCTTCTTGAGGGCGTCCACGAAGTCCCGGGGTTCGACGGTCGTCCGCTCGTCCCGGATGGCGAACATGCCGGCCTCGGTAGCCAGGGAGGCCAGCTCCGCGCCGGTGAAGCCGTCGGTCTTGCCCGCCAGCTCGCCGAGGTCGACCTCGTCGGCGAGACTCATCTCGGCGGTGTGGATCTCCAGGATCCGCTTGCGGCCGTCCCAGTCCGGCTTGGGCACTTCGATGAGGCGGTCGAAGCGGCCGGGGCGGAGGATCGCGCGGTCGAGCATGTCGAACCGGTTCGTGGCGGCGATGATGCGGATCTCGCCGCGGTCGTCGAAGCCGTCCATCTCCGAGAGGAGTTGCATCATGGTGCGCTGGACCTCCGCGTCGCCGGAGGTCTTGGACTCGGTGCGCTTGGCGGCGATGGCGTCGATCTCGTCGATGAAGATCACCGCTGGTTCGCGCTCGCTTGCGAGCTCGAAGAGGTCCCGGACCAGGCGTGCGCCCTCGCCGATGAACTTCTGGACGAGTTCGGAACCGGCCATCTTGATGAAGGTGGCGTCGGTCTCGTTGGCGACGGCCTTGGCGAGCATCGTCTTCCCGGTGCCGGGCGGGCCGTGAAGCAACACGCCGGAGGGTGGGTCGACACCGACCTCCCGGAACTGGTCGGCGTTGATCAGCGGCTGCTCGACGGCCTCGCGGACCTCGCGGGTCTGTTCTTCGAGGCCCCCGATGTCGTCGTAGGTGACCTCCGGAGAAGCGTCGACCTGCATGGCCTGGGCGCGGGCGTCGGTCTCGGGGTCGAGGATCTGTTGGACGCTGAAGGAGTCGTTGATGGCCACGCGGTCCCCGGCCTCCAGGTCGTCCCGAACGGTCGGGGAGACCTCCGTCAGCACCTCCTGGTTGTTGCCGTGCTGTTTGACGACGACGCCGTCCTCGAGCAGTTCCTCGGCGGTGGCGACGTACAGCGAGGAGGATTTCAGCGTGTCGTTCTCCCGCTCGAGGCGGTCGACCTCGTCGGTGAGTTCGTGCTGGCGCTCGCGGGCGCCGTCGAGTTGCTCGCTGAGTTTCCGGTGCACCTTGACGACCTCGACGTAGTGCTCCCGGAGCGCCTCAAGCCGTTCGCCCGGCGGCATATCGGGGTCCAGGTCCAGACGGGGGCGCTCTGGGAGCGACGGACTCCGGGACATCTGGTGTCAAGCTTTCGGCGTGGTCGGATTTAGGTCCTTCGGGAGCCTCGCGGGCGAAAGCCGGCTGGAGGGGTGTACCTCACCGCACCACCCCGCCGATATTCCGCGTCACCTCGCCGCCGGCACGCTCCCGACACCGCCGTCGACCGACTGTCGCGGCCGAGGAATCTACACCTCCGCGAACCCCTCCTCCCACCGGAAGGTGCCGTTGCGCTGGACGACCTCGCCGTCCACTTCGAGGGTGGTTCCCTCCCTGTGCATGTCGGTGATGAGGTCGACGTGGACGGCGCTGTCGTTGCCGGTCTCGCCGTCGGGTAGACAGGCGTCGTAGGCCCGCCCGAGCGCGAGGTGGACCGTGCCGGCCATCTTCTCGTCGAAGAGGACCTGCCCGGTCGGGCGGTCGATCCCGCGGTTCATCCCTACCCCGAGTTCGCCCAGCCGCTTCGCGCCGCCGTCGGTTTCGAGGACGGACCCGAGCACGTCGCCACCCGCTCCGGCCTCCCAGTCGACCACGACGCCGTCCTTGAAGACGAGCCGGACGTCCTCGAGGCGCTGTCCCCGAACCGTCATCGGCACGTCGAAGACGGCCTGGCCGGCGGTGTCGTATGGGGCGGTGAAGACCTCGCCGCTTGGGAGGTTGTGGGAGTCGTCGGCCACGCTGGCCGTGGAGTTGACCGCGGTCCGGCCGTCGATGAACAGCGTCAGGTCCGTCGCGTCGTCCTCCTTGCGGATCCGGACCTCGCTGCCCGCATCGAGGACCTCTTTGAGCTGGCGCATCTCGTCAGCAAGGGATTCCCAGTCCCGGAGGACCGCGTCGTAGACGAAGTCGCGGTAGGCGGCGTAGCTCATCCCCGCCTCCTGGGCCATCGCCCGTGTGGGGTGGACCGTCGACACCCAGTCCGTGGCGAGCCGGGCTTCCCGGATCCTCTGCCGGGCCCGGCTGTACGCCCGCTCGCGGTCCCCGGGGACGTCCGCGTGCTCGCTCGTGTTGCGCGTCCCGCGCAGCGAGAGGACGCTGTCGGCGCGCTCGTACAGCGCCAGCTCGAAGTCGGGGTCGGACTCGAAGTCGCCGCCGTGGGCCCGCAGGTAGGCCCGTTCGAGTTCGGGGCTATCGTAACAGGCAAGCAGGTTGGCGTCGCGCTCGCCCAGCGCGCCGGCGACGGCCACCCCGAGGTCGTGGGCACCCTCGCCGACCCGGACGACGACGTCGTCGCCGGCGTCGACCCGCGCGCTCCAGTCGACCAGTACCGCCGCGTGCTCGTGGATCCGGTCGTCCATACGCGTCCGTCGGCCGCGGGCGACAAGTGTCTGTGGCTGGCCTGTCCTGTGTCCGTAGCGCCTCCGGTGTCCGCTGTTACCCGGGGGCGAACCTCGCCTCGTAGGTCCGGACCAGGTAGACGAGAAGGGGCGTCCCGAGAAGCGTCGGCCACAGCCACCGGAGCACGGGCGGGAGAAACAGGAAATTCACCGCCGAGAAGGCGCTGACGGCGGCGATGTAGCCCGCCCCCATCCGGACGACGTGCTGGCCGACCCAGTCACCGGGCTCGGGGCCGTGCCGGAACCGCCGGACGTCAACCGCCGAGAACACGAGGCCGATCCCGCCGAAGACGCCCATCACGACACCGAAGTCGACCCCGCGGATGGCGAACCACGCGGCCATCCCGACCAGCCCCGCGCTCGCCGCGCCGTACAGCCCCACGGCGACCCAGTCGACGGTCCCCGCGCCGTCGTCCGGCCGCTTGCGCGACAGCGCCCGGTATCCCGAGAACGCGAAGTAGACGCTGAACACGGCCACGAGCCCGAGAAAGACCCGCCAGACGGTCGGGGAAAGCGCCAGCAGGGCCAGCGACGTGGCGGCGACGACCGCCATCGCGTACAGGAACCCGCGGCCGAACTGGCGGTGGCGGTGCCCGCCCTTCTCGGTCGTCAGCGCACCCAGCCCGCCGCCCAGCGCGACGAATCCGGCCCCGATGTGCAGCCACAGCGTCGCGGTCTCGGCGAGGCTCACGCCGACCACCCCCGCGACCCCGGCCAGGCCCTGCGACGGCAGTCCCGGGGCCGGCCGGCGAGCGCTGTCGGGCGTGCACTCGCTCGACCGGCTCGACGGACCGATGCAGAAGAAGCGCCGAACACGGTCACCCCTCTGCAAGCAGCGAGTCGACGTACTCCTCCCAGCCAGCGCGGAGGTCGTCGCCCACGTCCATCTCCAGGGCGACGTGGAAGCCGGTCGAGCCGTCGGCGGCGGCCAGGAGGAACGCGGCGGTCGCGCGGGGGTCGACCTCCCGGAAGACGCCTTGGCCGACGCCCGCGCGGACGATGTCGGCAAGCGCCTCCAGCGTGGCGGATTCGAGGGCCATCAGCGGCTCACGGAGGGTGTCGTTGTACGGGGCGTGCGAGAGCAGCTCCATGATGGCGACGTGGAGGCCGGCCCCCTCCTCCCCGGGGGAGAGAAAGAGCTGTTCGCAGGCCGCCCGCAGCGCCGCCTCGGGGTCGTCGGCCTCGAGGGCGGCCAGGTCCTCGCCGAGCTGGCCGGCGGTCTGCTCGAGGAAGGCGGCGATCATCCCGTCTTTGGTGTCGTAGTAGTAGTACAGCCCCGCCTCGCTTTTGCCGTACTCGGCGGCGATCTTCGCGGTCGTGAGCCGCTCGTAGCCGTGTTCGGCTAACGCCATCCCGACGGCGTCGGCGATGGCCGCGCGCTCCTCTGCCGGAACCGGGTCGGGGCTCATGCTTCCGACTCCTCGCTCGGGCGCTTCACTCTTCTGGCTCCCCTCCGCCGTCGGCGGCCACGGCGGCGGTCGCGTCGGGGTGTGGGTCCTCGCGCCCCTCGAGCCGGCCCGCCGCGGAACTCGTCCGGCCGGCCGCGGGAACGACCTCGCTCCCCGCCGCCGCACCCAGGCCCCGGGGAGCGACGTTGTTGTACACCGACTCGTGCTCGCCCGCGGGCACGCGGTAGGTCTCGTGCCAGATGCCGACGTCGCCCGCCTCGGCCTCGCGCTCGTTGTACTCCCCCCAGGCCTCGAGGTGGAGGTGGTCGCTGTCGCGGGCGTACGCCCGCAGCGACTCGAAGGAGTCCCAGTACTGGACGAACCCGACGGTCCGGGGCGGGGACAGAAAGCCCCAGCTCCCCAGCAGCCCCGACTCCGGCTCGCGGCGCAGTTCCCGCACCATCCGCGGGGCCACGAGAAAGACCGGCAGCCACCGGTGGAGCTTCCAGGCGGCGTTGACCCGCATCCCGATGAGGAAGACGACGACGTCGTCCTCGCGCTCGGCGTGGACCCGGCCCAACCGGTCCCCGCTGTTCCGGCGCAGGCGCCGCAACGCCCCCAGCAACCCCAGCAACCCCAGCAGCCACCAGAGGGCGCTACGCAGCCGCATCGTCCTCCAGCGCGGCCTCGAGCCGGCGCTCGAACTCCGCCTCGCCTATCTCGCCGGTCACGTACGCCTCCTTTACCCGTGTCAGGCGGTCGCCGGACTCCTCTCCTGCGTCCTGCCGCGCGGCGGCGTCGCGTTCGCCCTTCCGCTTGGCGTATGCCACGGCGAGCGGGAGGACGGCACCGTAACCGAGCGGCCAGACCAGCCACGCCATCGGGACGTCCGCCACCGTCACCGCGAGGCCGACCACGAGCACCGCGCCCGAGACGACCGCACCGGTACCTGCACCGGATCCGTGTGTCGCGTGTCCGTGCATACCTGCCGGTACCGGCTCCAGCCACTTATATTTAGTGAGTACTCACTTAGATTCCGACCGGTCGTCGCTCTCCCGGCCCGGTGGGACTTAAACGGCCACAAACGTTCGGCCGGAGCTACACCCGGGCCGCTCCCCAACGTGGAGGTATGAGTGGCCGGTCGATACGGTTCCCACCGGTGGGTGTATCGCTCGGGTGGCGGCCCCGGTACAGGCTGCTGGCGCTGTCGCGGGTCGGCCTGCTGGCCGTCGTGGCGGCGGCGGTCGGGCTGGGTGCTGCCGGCGTGACCCTGGCCTACGAGACCCAGGCCTGGATATACCTGTTCGGGATGGTCGCGCTGAACCTTCCTCACGGTGGCTACGAGCACTTCGCGAACCTCCGGCGCCGGGAACTCGACTTCCGGTGGCGGTATCTCGGGGCCTACCTGGCGCTCGTCGCTGGCTTCGTCGCCCTGTTCTTTCTTCAGCCGGTACTCGGGCTGGCGCTGGCCATCGGGGTGGCGGTGGCGAAGGGGGGGCTCGGTGGGGTGTCGGTGCTCGACGCGACCACGGGAACCGGCCACCTCCGCACGCGGCCCCAGCGCCTGCTCGCGGCCGCGGTCCGCGGCGGCGCGGTGATGGCCGTCCCGATCTTCGCCTGGCCGGACACGTTCCGGATGTTCAGTCACTACATGGTGAACATCTTCCAGCCCGGCGCGCTCGCGGCGGTCGCCCCCTACTTCGAGGTGACCCGGTGGCTGGTCGGTGGCGGCTGGGCGCTGGCCGCCCTCGCACACATCGGGCTGGGTTACGCCCGCGGCGGCGGCCGGTCGTGGCTGGTCGACGCCGGCGAGACCCTCCTGCTGGGGGCCTACTTCCTCGCCGTTCCGGTCGTGGTGGCCGTCGGACTCTACTTCCCGCTGTGGTACTCGACCCGGCAGGTCGCCCGGTCGCTGGCGGTCGACGGTCGGCGGCCGAAAGCTGGGCCGGACCTGCTGGAGTTCGACCGGCCGGAACACGTCACCCTCGCTGCCGGCGGCCTCCTGCTCGCCGGCGCCGTGCTCACCTTCCTCATCGCGGGCGTCCTGTTCCGGGTCGCTCCGCAACCGCTCGGCGGCGCGCCCCTCGCTATCGGGGCGGTCGCCTTCTGGAGTGTCTTCGTGAGCATCATCGCGCTCCCCCACGTGGTGGTCGGCTCGCTACTCGACCGCGAGGAGGGGATCTGGTTCGTCCCGTAATTCACCTGTCACGAGTGGGTCGCCGCAGGCGGACCCGAAAGGGAGTCAGTCGTCGGCGGGCGCCCGCGTCGTCATGTCGACGTCCTCGGCGTCGACGCCGAGTTCGTCGATGGCGGCCTGAGCCGCGCGCTTGCCCGACAGGAGCATGGCGCCGAAGGTCGGGCCCATCCGCGGGAGCCCGTAGGTGGTCGCGGTGGCCATCCCCGTGACGACCAGCCCGTCGTGGGCGAGGCCGGTGTGTTCGACGACTGCATCCTCGGACTCGCCGACCCACATCGAGTCGTGGCCCGGCGAGTCGTGACCGGGGGCGCCGTAGGAATCGTCGCCGGTCTGGTCCATCCCGGTGTTGTGCTCGTCGGCGTGCTCGATGCCCGGCGCGTCCAACACTCCGCGCTCCTGGAGCTTGGAGACGGCGACGGCGTCGTGGCCGGTGGCGTCGATGACCAGGTCGGCCTCCACGGCGATGGGGTCGACGCAGGTGATCTCCCGGGGCAGCGCGTGGACCGGGGTCCAGTTCATCACGATCCCCCCCACCCTGTGGTCCTCGCGGATCACGATGTCGGTGAACTCCGTCATGTTCTGCATCTTCGCGCCGGCGTCGCAGGCGGCCTTGATCAGCCCCGAACAGGCCTCCGGCCCGTTGGCGACGTACAGCCCCTCGCTGTCCTGGGACTGCTTGTAGTCGACGTCCAGGTCGTCCAGCACGTGCTGGGCTGGTGACCGTACCGTCACCTTGTTCATCAGGAAGCCGCCGAGCCAGAACCCGCCGCCGAGGTAGTTGTTCTTCTCGACGACCATCGTTTGCACGTCCCGTTCGGAGAGCTCTTTTGCGGCCATCAGCCCCGAGGGGCCGCCGCCGACGATGATCACGTCCGAGTCCGAGAAGTCCATGAACTCCTCGGTCCACTCCTGGCCGATCGCCCGTGTGACCTCTGCTTCACCGACGTCGCTGAACTGACCGTACTCTGAGTCGCTCATACAACCGAGTGGTATTACCGAGAGATGCATAAGCGCTTTCATGCCGCAGGTGGCGACGACGCCGATGGCACGCGGGCAGGGGCGCGACCCGTTCGGACTGAAGACAGGGTCGCCGGTGGCGGCACAGACTCCCCCCCGTCCGACCGCGTCCGCGTCAGCGGAGACAGCGCGTCCGGTGCGTACGGATGCTGTCGAGACAGGCCGCGATGTCCGCGAGCGCGGGACAGTGTGTCTCCAGCCCCCCGTAGAGATACCGGACCAGACTGTCGGTCTCGACGCCCGAGACGACCGCCGTCGACCGGCCGTGCAGCAGCTCCTGGCGCCGGTTCAGGAGGTCGGTACACTGCTGTTCGGCTGCCTCGAGGTCCGCGTCGATGGCCGCCAGCTCACCGCTGCGGGTCGCGCTCGGGACCCGCCGGCCGAGGTCGTAGACCGACCGTTCGAGGTCGTCGAGGTCGGCTTTGACTCCCTCGAGGGAGTCGCGCTCGCGTTCCAGGATGGCGACCAGTTCCTTCCGACTGTCGCGGGCCTCGCCGGCAGCCTCGACGACGGCACGCTCGACGACCGGAGCCGGTGCGGCCCCACTGACGAGCTGTGCGGCCACGGTCTCGCCCAGCTCCGCCGCCGCGTGCTCGGCCAGGCTCTCGCCGTACTCGCGGTCGTAGTGGGAGACTGCCATCACCGTCTCCCGGTAGGCCGTCCGGACCCCCTCGAGCCCGTCCGGCGCGTCGCCCGTGATCAGTGTGGACTGTGCCGGAGCGGCGCCGCTCGCCTCCGGCGCGGTCTGCCCGACCGCTCCGGTCGCGGGGGTGTTCACCTGGAGGTTTCCGACCCGCCGGAGGAAGCGTTCGAAGGCGTCCCGCTCGCGCCGGAGCAGCGCGGTCTCGGCCTCGACGACGTCCAGCGCACGCTCGATGTGGGGCTGTCTCGTCCCGGTCATCCTCGCCGCCCCGGACGGTGCTGTCGGTCCCTGGAGTGGCCGGTTCCCATCACTGTAGGCGTGCCCGACCGGGAGAAAAAACGCTGCTATGAGATGTACGTGCGGGCACACCCTCCCACCGGTCCGGACGTACGGCTCTCTCCCGCTATTGAGGGCTATATACCGGAGCGACGCCGGTGAAACGCCGGGACAGCGGACGGCTCCGGGAACGCTCCCGGACTCAGCAGGCCGGGAGCAGCCCCCGCGCGCGGGAGGTCAGGCCGCCCCCGCCAGCGTCTCCGGTCCCGGGTACGCCGGCTGTCCCGTCCCCTCTCGTGTCAGCGTCAGGGGCCGGTCCACGTTCCGGCCCGTCGGTCGCGTCGGCCGGGCGGCCGTCCCCGCGGTCGACCATCTCGGCGGGGTTGCCCGCGACCGTCGCGCTCGCGGGCACGTCGTCGACGACCACGGCGCCGGCCCCGACGGTCGCACCCGCGCCGACGGTGATGTCGCCGACGAGCGTGGCGTTCGCGCCGAGCGTCACCCCGCTGCCCACGGTCGGGTGTCGCTTCACCGGCCGGGGGTCGTCCCCGCCCAGCGTGACCCCGTGAAACAGGTGGACGTCGTCGCCCACCACCGCGGTCTCGCCGACGACGACGCCCGTCCCGTGGTCGATGAACACCCGCCGGCCCAGCCGGGCGCCGGGGTGGATCTCGACGCTGGTCACCAGGCGGGCGAACTGTGAGAGGACGCGGGCGGTCAGACAGAAGCCCCGCTCCCAGAGCGCGTGGGCGAGGCGGTACGCCCAGACGGCGTGCAGGCCGGGGTAGGTCAGCACCGCGGGCACGCTCCGGGCGGCGGGGTCTTTCTCGAGTGCTGTGCGAACGTCCTCGACGACGTAGGTGAGCGGGTTCGGCATGGTTCTGGTGACTGCTGTCAGTCGGGTCAAGCGGTGCGCACGGATACCATCCGACTGGGAGCCGGACGGGGTACGGGTCAGCAACAACAGCAGGGAGCGGCGGCTGCCTGGCGGGCGGCCTGCGAACCGGCGACAGCGGTGTCCGCCATGTGCGTCGATACGCCAGACCGGGTGGTAAGCGTTGTGGCGCGGTTGCCCCGGGCGGGTCGACACCCGCCCGCTCTCTCGCTCACGCCAGCTCCCCTTCGCGGACCGCTCGCTCGGCGGCGGCGCGGGCGGCGTCGGGGTCGAACTCCTTCACGATGGCTTCCAGCTCCTCCCGGCTCGCGTCGGCCAGTTCGCGGGCGTGGGCGGTCATATTCGGGACCGCCCGGATGATGTTGTCGACGATGGGGACGGCGGCCGCCTGTGCCGACCTCGACATCGGGTTCAGGTCGATGACGACCTCGGTCTTGCCCATCGCGGCCAGCGCCTCCGCCCGGTCGCCGTCCTCCAGCGGGACGACCACGACGTCGGCGTCGTAGATCCCGTCGGCGTCGACCTTGGCACGCTCGTGGTCGAGGCCGGGGATCCGGGCGTCCGCCGTCAGCCCCTTCACGTCCTCGGCGCCGTGCTCGCGGAGGTGGTCGGCGATCGCCTCCATCCGTTCCTCCGTCCGATTGAAGAGGTTGACCTCGATGTCGGCGCCGGTCGCATCCGCAAGCTCGACCACCTCGCCGGGGACGAGCGCGGCGACGTTGCCGTTGACCGAGACGACGGGGTGGTCGGCGAGCAACAGCTGCGCGGCGGCGGCGCGGGCGGCCTCGTCGGCGCTGGGGATGGTCTCCTCGCCGAGCAGGTAGTCGAAGGCCTCGCCCCGCCCCTGGGCGATCAGCCCCTGCGGGCTGGTGATCCCCCGCTCGACGCCGTCCTCGATCCGGTGGCGGGTCAGAAGCGACTCGTATCGGGGGTGGCTCTCGGGGATCTCCTCCATACCCGAACCCGGCCCGGCCCGGATAAAAAGCCGTCCCCACCGGGCGGAGCGTCCGGGCGGCGCCTACTCGTCCCAGTCGATGTCGGCGCTCCGGTCGGACTCCCGGAGGACGAACGGGCCGATAGCCAGCGTCCGCTTTGCGACCGTCGCGATCCGGAGCACGTAGGAGAGCAACAGCATGAAGGGGACGAGCGCGACGGCGACGGCCGCGCTGACAAGCCAGAGGAGATTGCTCACGCCGAACGTCGCGCCGGTGACTGTCGCCGCGTCGTCGACGAACAGTACCATGCCGACCGAGACCAGAAGCGCCGGCACCGCGGCGTAGAGGATCACCCGCGAGAGGTTGACCAGTTCCCACTGGAAGTACAGCGTCTTGAAGTGCTCGCGGGCCGGCCCGAAGAAGGTCAGCGCCTCGGTCAGCCGGCCGAGCGCCCGGTCGGCCTCCTCCGGGAGGTCGTCGTGGGTGTTGCGGATCCGGCGGGCCTCGTAGACCTTCCAGGAGTAGTTGTAGTCCAGCGCGGCGAAGAGGACCCCGAAGGTGCCGAACTGCGCGCCGGACAGCCGGTCGGTCACCGCGTCGGCGTTGCCCTCGATGCTGTCGACGAGGTTGTCGACGCGCTCGCGGAGCCGGTCGTCGTCGCTGTCGGCGACGGCGTCGGCGAGGTCGTTCGCTCGGGCGTTGGTCGCGTCCACGACCGACCTGAGGAAGGCGGCTGGCTCGGGTGGCGCGGCCGGCGCGTCGATGGCGTCCTCGACGTCCTCCCGGAACGCCATCGCCTCGTCCATCCGCTCGCGCTGGTCGCCGACCGCGCCCAGCTCCTGGGAGAGCACGAGCTGGTTCAGCGTCACCACGAGGGTGACGCCGGTGATGATGGCGGTCAGAAAGCCCTGAAAGGTGGTCTCGATGGGGTCTTTCCCGCCGACGGCATCCTGCAGGGGCGAGGGGTCGACGGTCCCGAGCACGACGAGGGCGGCGAAGACCGCGACGACAGGGACCGCGGCGACCACCCACCGGTTCGCCTCGAGCAACAGCCACAGCTTCACCCGGCTCTCGCCGGCCCGCTCGCGCATCGTGTCGCCCGGCTGGCCGCCGTCGGAACCGCCCATACGCCCACCCGACGCGGCGCGCGAATAAATCCACGGGGCAGCCAGGCTGGCGGTCGGGGCTGTCGGAGGTGCACCTATCTCACGGGCGCCTCGACGGCCGCGCCGGGGTGGAGCCGGCAGGCCGCCGGGTCGTAGCCCGCGTCCGAGAGCCCGCGACCGAGCGCGAGAACGGTCTCGCCCCCGACCGTCATCGTCGCCGACCCGCCCGCCGCCGCGACGTCCTCGATGACGCCGCGGGCGCGGTCGGTCAGCAGGCCGGTCTCCCGGACGAACCGCCGCGAGGCCTCCATGACCGTCGACAGCGTCGGGTCCCGGACGACTGCCGAGAGCGCGCGCTCGCCGGCCCTTGTCAGCTCGTCGTCGGCCACGGGCAGGCCCCCGTCACCCTCCGTGGCGGTGTCGCCGCCCGGCTCGCCGAGCGCGTGGTACTCCACGCGGGCCGGTTCGGGGATGGCGTCAACGACGTTCTCGTGGGGGCCGCCCGGCTCCAGCCGGACCGGCGCGCCGCCCCGGGCCGCCCCGACCACGTCGCCCCGGCCCGTCCCCGCCTGGACCTCGGCGCCGTGGGCGACCGTCACGAGTTCGTTGACGGAGAGCCCCCGGTCGAGCGCGCGGTTCGTCGCCAGCGCGGCACCGAGTGCCATCCCGCCGGAGACGCCGAGCCCGGCCCCGCGCGGGAGGTCACTCGCCCCGCGGACCGCGACGGGGGCCTGCAGGGCGTCCAGCACGCGCTCGGCGGCACCCAGCTCGACGGGCTCGCCGTCCAGTTCGACCGAGCGCTCCCCGGCCGGGCGGACGGTGACGGTCACGCCATCCGAGAGCGCCAGTCCCGCGCCCCGCGCGCCGGCCTTCGTCGGGTCGTCGTGGCGGTCGACGGTCGCGAAGCCGGCCGCGTGCCCGGGGACGAACGCCCGTGCGGGCTCCGGGTCGCGGACTCCGGTCATACTCCGGCTGTGCCGGCCAGCCACATAACCGTTGGCGCCTGTCGCCCGCCGCCGGGCGGTCCGTCCGCCCCCGGCAGGCTTACGTACCACGACGTATCACAATGTATCATGCCGACGGTGAGCGTCAGACTCTCCGAGGAGGAAAAGCAGCGGCTGGAGGACGCGGCCGAGCTGTTCGGGCAGGACCGCAGCAGCACCCTCCGGCAGGCGATGGCCGAGGGCATCAAGACGCTACGGACCCACCACGCGGTCGAGCGCTACCAGGCCGGCGACGTTTCGGTCACGGAGGCTGCCCGGTTGGCCGACGTGACGGTTGGGGAGTGGCTCGAACTCGCGCACGACCGCGGGCTCACGACCCAACTCGACCCCACGGACCTCGAGTTCGACGCCGAGCGCGCCCGCGAGCTATGATCCTCGTCGGACCGACGGTCCTGTACGACCTCGGGATGGTCGGCGAACTCGAGCTGCTGGGCGCCTTCGACGGCGACCTCGTCGTTCCGGAGGCGGCCGCCGCGGCGGTCGACGTCGAGCCCGCCCGGACCAACGTCGCGCGGTTTCTCGCGGAGGCCGAGGTCGCCACCGAGGTCGACGCCGGGGGCTTCGAGGCCGACGCACAGGCGCTGCTCGGTGTGGACTCGCTGACAGTCGACGCCGCCCTCGTCGCGGCCGTGCTCGCGGCCCGGGACCGCGGCGAGGAGGTCGCTCTCGTTTCCGACGACCGCCGGCTCAGAGCCGTCGCCGACGGGCTCGGGGCGACGGTCACCGGGACGTTCGGGACGGTGGCCCGCGCCGCCAGCGAGGACAAGTACTTCCCGGCGAGCCAGGCCAAACGTGTGATCCGTCGGACCGACAGTCACGGCCTCCAGATGACCGGGCGACTGCGGGAGCGGGCGGTCGGCGAGGTCGACTGATACCCTCGAAGGAAAGGTGGCTCAGGGGCTCAGCCGCTGGCGGTCCCGCGGGAAGATGACCGCCTCCCGGATGTTCTCCAGCCCGAGCATCGTCATCACGAGCCGCTCGGCGCCCAGCCCCCAGCCGGCGTGGGGCGGCATTCCGTAGCGGAACATCTTGGTGTAGTACTCGAAGGCCTCGGGTTCGAGGCCCTGCTGTTCGAACCCCTCGATCAGGTGCTCGTAGCGGTGTTCGCGCTGGCCCCCGGAGACCAGCTCCAGGGAGGGGTGCATCAGGTCGAAGCCCGTCGACAGCTCGGGGTCGTCGTCGTGGTCCTTGATGTAGAACGGCTTGACCTCGCTTGGCCAGTCGGTGACGAAGTAGTGGCGGCCGACGTCCTCGCCCAGCGCGTGCTCGGCCTCCGTCGAGAGGTCGTCGCCCCAGACCAGCTGCTCGTCGAGTTTGCCGGTGGCGTTGACCCGCTCGATGGCCTCCTGGTAGCTCAGCCGGGGGAAGTCGGCCTCCGGAACGGAGAAGTCCTCGAGTCCGAGCGTCTCCAACTCCTCGGCGCAGTTCTCGGCGACGCCCTCGTAGGCCGCCCGGACGACTGCCTCGCAGGCGTCCATCGCGTCGGTGTGGTCGTAGAAGGCCGACTCGAAGTCGATGCTCGTCGCCTCGTTGAGGTGGCGGGGGGTGTTGTGCTCCTCGGCGCGGAAGATCGGGCCGACCTCGAAGACCCGCTCCAGGCCGGAGCCGACCATCAGCTGCTTGAACAGCTGGGGGCTCTGGTTCATGAACGCCTCCCGGCCGAAGTAGGTGACCGGGAACAGCTCCGTCCCGCCCTCGGTGCCGGTAGCGACGATCTTTGGGGTGTTGATCTCCGTACAACCCAGGTCGCGGAACTGCTCGCGGACCGCCCGGAGCATCTCCGCGCGGATCTGGAAGATGGCCTTGACCTCCTCCTTGCGGAGGTCGAGCGTCCGGTTGTCGAGCCGGGTCGAGAGGTCGGCGTCGACCTTCCCCGAGGGGTCCAGCGGTAGTTCGGGGTCGGCCTCTGCGACCACCTCCAGCGAGTCGGGGACGACCTCGACGCCGGTGGGGGCCCGCTCTTCTTCCTCGACCGTGCCCTCCACGCGAACGACGCTCTCGCGGTGGACGCTCAGTCCAGTGTCGACGAGGTCGTCGTCCATCTCGTCTTTCTCGAATTTCACCTGGATCTTGCCCGACTTGTCCCGGAGGATGAGGAAGGCGATGCCGCCCAGGTCCCGGACCTCGTGGACCCAGCCGGCGACGGTCGCGTCCGTGCCGGGCTCGGCGTCGGCTGCGTAGGTGCGGTCGTCCATGGACGCGGGTGAGGGCGGCCCGGACTTAAGGCCAGTCTTTGTGACTCGGTAGAGCGCGTCCGGCCGTGGCTCGCGACCCCGTTCCTGTCTGCTGACACCAGAACCGGACCTTTAACTACCACATCGGCGAATCCCGGGGTATGTACCAGGTACTGGTGCCCATCGACGACAACGTCGAGCGCGGCCTGTCACAGGCGGAGTTCGTCGCAAACCTCCCGCGGGCGAACGAGGAGGTCAAGGCGACGCTGACCCACGTCCTCCAGACCGAGGGTGCGGACCTTCCCGAGCCGATGGCCACGCCCTCCCGGGTCAGAGCCGTTCGAGAGGCGCGTGACTCCCTCCAGGATGCGGGCGTCAAAACGGAGATCCGCGAGGCCGACGTCCCGCCCGCGGAGGGGATCCGCGAGCTGGCCGAGAACATCGACGCCGACCTCATCGCGATGGGCGGGCGCAAGCGCAGCCCCGCCGGCAAGGTCCTCTTCGGCAGCGTCACCCAGTCCGTCCTCCTGAACACCAACCGCGCGGTCGCCGTCACCGGCCGCCGGGAGTGAGCGGCCCCGCGACTTTTCGGCTGCGAACGGCTCAGAGCCGGCGCCGGCCCTCTGCACCGACGGCCGCGGCGTAGCCGGAGAGCAACGGCAACAGGTCGGTCCCTCCGGCGTCGAACCCGCCGAACAGCGCCGCCATGTCCTCGACGGCCCCGCCCAGCCCCGCGCTCCGGAGGTCCGCCGGCGTGGTCCGCGGCGTGTAGGCCAGCCGGCCGACGAAGTCCTCGACCAGCCGGTCGGCCTCCCCGCGGGCGGCCGCCAGCGCCTCCTCGTCGGCCGTCACCGCCGCCCACCCGGCGTCGAGGGCGGCCGGCCACTGCGCGAGACACCGGTAGATGCTCGGAAGCCCGTCGCCGAGGTCGTGGGCCTCCCGGACCGCCGCCAGCGTCTCCTCCGTTCCCGGGGGAGTCTCGCCGGGCCCGACCATGGTCGGCTCGCGGCCGCGGTCGCGGTCGAGGGCGGCAGGGTAGGGGGCCGTCGAGTCGACCCCGCCGGCGGCGCCGCCGACCCGCTCGCCGTCGAGCGTTCGCGCCAGCGTTCTGAACAGCACCGCCAGCCGCGGCCCGACGATATCGAACGTCGCCAGCTGTCCCTGGAGCTCGCGGTACTCCGGCGGCCGCAGGCCCAGGTCCCGGCCCTCGTGGACCGGCACCTCCAGTTCCGTGAGGACCGCGTCGCGGTAGTCGACGCTGAACTGTGCGAAGGCCCGCGTGTCGAAGACGGGAGCGACCTGGCCCCAGGTGTACCGCAGGAAGGCGGGCTCGTTTGCCATCGCAGTCCGGAAGATCCAGTTGACGAACGGGGCCCGGAAGGTGCGCTTGACGTCGTCGTAGAGGCCGCGCTGCCAGCCCGCCGCCTCGTGGTCGTAGACCTGCGCGCTCGTGTCGAGGGACATGGTCGACGTACACCCGCCCGGGGAATAAGGATGAGTGCCGGCTGCGTGCCCGGGACCGGCGCCAGCCACGCGCCCGGCCGGCGGCTCAGGCAGCCTCGACCTGCTCCTGCCACTCACGCAGGCGGTCGGCGGAGACGCCCTGGAGGTCGTCGGCCACGGTCTCGGGGTCGATCGTCTGGAGGTCGTCGGGCGACTCGACGCCGGCCGACTCGAGTTTCTCGGCGGTCGCCGCGCCGACCCCGTCGATGTCCTCCAGGTCCTCGACGGCCTGCTCGGCGCGGTACTCCCGGTAGTTGCAGACCGGACAGCCCAGCTCCCAGGGGTCCTCGCCGTCGTGTACCACCAGTTCGGGCAGGTCGTGCTCCTCGCAGTAGGTGTCGGTCACCTCGATCTCGCCGTTGCGGGGCAGGGGCAGCGAGTACTCACAGTCCGGATATCTGGTACAGCCGGCCAGCCGCGAGCCCGACCGGAGGTGTTTGATCGCGAGCTCGCCGCCGTGCGCTTCGGCGGCCTCGCCGCCTCCACCTCGTTGCTCGTCCGGAGCAACGCTCTCCCCACATTCCGGACACGGCCCGATCACCTCGTCGTCGCTGTCGTCGGCCTCGGCGGCCGCACACCGCGGGCAGCCGTGGACGAAGGTGTCCCGGCCGGCGAGCATCTTCACGTGGTGGGTGTCGTGTTCCTCGCAGACCTCGTCGAGCACCAGCGGCTCGCCCGTGCTCGGCAGCGGCAGCGTGAACCGACAGTCCGGAAAGCCGTCACAGCCCACGAAGTAGGAGCCGTCCCTGGATTGCCGGACAAGCAGGTCCTCGCCACACTCCGGACAGGGACCGAGCCGGCGGTCGGCCTTCAGCGACTCCTGGAGGTGGTCGCCGACCGCCTCCCGTGACTCGCGGAGGTCCTCGAAGACCTCCCCGAGCATCTCGCGGGATTCGGTAGTCACCTCCTCCAGAGTTGCCTCGCCGCTCGCGATGGCGTCCATGTCCGCCTCCAGCTGGGCGGTCATCTCCTCGCTGACCACGCGGTCCGCGAAGGCCTCGGCGGCCTCCACGACCGCCTCCGCCAGCCTGGTCGGCCGGGGCGGGTCCCCCTCGATGTAGCCGCGGTCGTACAGCTTCTCGAGGGTGTTGTGTCTCGTAGCCTTGGTGCCCAGTCCAAGACTTTCCATCTTTTTGATAAGTCTGGACTGGCCGTACCGCCGCGGGGGCTGGGTCTGTTTGGCCTCCAGGCGAACGTCGGCGATATCCAGCCGGTCGCCTTCCTCGACGTCGGGGACGACGGTCTCGCTGGTGCTCGGGTACGGGTAGACCTCGTGGTAGCCGGGCTCGACCAGCCGCTTGCCGTTTGCCTTGAGCTGGCAGCCGTTCGCCTCCGCGACCACCCGCAGGTGGGCCCAGGTCGCCGGCTCCGCCACGGTGGCGAAAAAGCGCCGGACGACCAGCTCGTACAGCTCCCACTCGTCTTCCCCAAGGTCCCCGCGGTCGGGCACCTCGCCGGTGGGGTGGATCGGCGGGTGGTCCGTGGTCTCCTCCTCGCCCTCCGTGGGCTCGAGGTCCTCGAGGTCGAGCAGCGACTCGGCGTCCTCGCCGAACGCGCGGCTGCCCACGAAGGCATCGAGTAGCTCCTCCGGGTCGAGGTCCTCGGGATAGACGGTGTTGTCGGTCCGGGGGTAGGTGAGATAGCCCGCAGTGTAGAGTTCCTCGGCGACCGACATCGCGCGCTGGGCCGAGTAGCCCAGCGAGCCGGCCGCGGAGATGAACGCGGTGGTGTTGAACGGCGCTGGGGGCTCGTCGGTCCGGGTGCGCCGGCGGACGCTCGTCACCTCGGCGGCGTCGGCGGCCCGCAGCCGCTCGTGGGCCGCCTCGGCGGCCGACTCCTCCCAGACCCGCTCGGCCTCGGTCCCGTCGTCGTCGTAGAAGTACTGGGCCTCGAAGGACTCGCCGTCCCGGCTCAGGTCGGCGAACAGTTCCCAGTAGTCCTCGGGGTCGAAGGCCTGGATCTCCCGTTCCCGGTCGACGATCAGCTTCAGCGTCGGCGACTGCACCCGCCCGACGGAGATGAAGTCGTTGCCGAGCTGGCGGGCCGACAGCGAGAGAAAGCGCGTGAGCGCGGCGCCCCAGACCAGGTCGATGGTCTGGCGGGCCTCCCCCGCGGCCGCCAGGTCGAAGTCGATCTCGTCGGGCTCGGCGAAGGCCTCCCGGACCTCCCGGTCGGTGATCGAGGAAAACCGGACGCGGTCGACGGGCGCGTCGGTCTCCTCCCGCACCAGTTCGTAGGCCTCCTTGCCGATGAGTTCGCCCTCGCGGTCGTAGTCGGTCGCGATGGTGACCCGGTCGGCCTCGCGGGCGAGTTCGCGCAGGGTGCGGACGATGTTCTCCTGGGTCGGCTCCGTGACGACATCGGCGTCGATCAGTTCGACGGGCTCGACGTCCCGCCAGTTCTCGTACTCCGGGGGGAAGTCGACGCCGACGACGTGTCCCGAGAGGCCGACGACGCGCGTGTCGCCCCAGCGGTAGACGCCCACGCCGTTTCGCCGCTCGGCGTCGGCGCTACCCTCGCTGAGTATCTCCGCGATCCTGCGGGCGGCGTTTTCCTTCTCCGTGACGATCAGCTCCACCGCCGCTCACCTCCTGTCATCTACCCGTCCCTACCCCCTGCTCGGCTAAAGCCTTTCGGGAACCGCAGGACAGCGCGGGTGTGCGCGGGACGCGGGCGGGTACACGAGCAGGCGTGCGGGCGGGTGTGGACCGGGCGTGCGCAGGGCGCACACGCGACACCTGTTCCCGTGCGCCGCATCTCGGCCCTGCGCCGCCGCCCGCTCAGTCGGCCGCCGCGGCGTCGACCCCGGAGGCGGAGCCGGGGAGACGGCAGGCGTCCTCGGCGCTTCGTATCGCGCTCCCCGTCAGGAGGATAACGCTCGCCGACAGGAACAGCCCCCCGACGGGAGAGGTTGGGTCGAGGAAGGCCCAGTAGACCGGGCTGGCGGCAGTCCCGAAGGCCGCGCCGACGACGCCGTACAGCGCGGGCGCACAGCAACAGCAGGCGGTCGCGCCGGAGGAGGCAAGCGCCCCGGCCATCGCCCGCGGCGACCCGCTCTCTCCCCGGGACCACTGGCGGAGGACGAGCCCCGCATTGAGCGCCACCAGCCCGCCCAGCACCGCGAGCAGGACCAGGGAGCCGACGGAGACGTAGCCCGCCACCGGAACGGAGGGGGCGTAGAACTCGACGGCCGGCCAGTAGACCAGCGGCGAGGCCACCCCCTGGACGGTCAGGAAGGCGTGGTCGGGCAGGCCCACGCCGGTGTCGGGGTTGAGCGTCAGCGTCCCGGAGGAGACCGCGAAGAAAAGGGTGAAAGCCAGGAAGGTCAGCCCGGCCCCGACCCGCGCTTTCCGGTCCGCGAGCGCCCGCCGGAGCCGGCTGCCGGCGTCCCGGACGAGGACGTACACGACGACGAGCGGCAGGCCGAGCACGACCAGGTAGCCCAGCGGGTGGGTCAGCCCGCCGTTGGGCATCACCGCCGGGTAGGCCGTCCACGCCGCCAGCAGTCCGCCGAGCGCGACGTACCGGGGGCGCTCGGACCAGCGCCAGCGCACGACAATTAGGCTCCCCAGCGCGAGGGCGACGGCGACGCCGACGTTCAGGAGGGTGAACCACTCGCTCCAGGCCGGGGCGACCTCCGGCGTGACCTGGATCTCGACGAGCCCGATCCCCCCGCCGACCAGAAAGAGCGTCCCGGCGCCGATAGCGAGGGCGCCGAGTTCGCGGCCGCCGCGGCGGACCGCCCGGACGCCGAGTCCGACGCCGGCCAGCCCCACGAGCACCAGGAGGAGCAACACCCAGTGTGGCGTCCCGGCGTGCGTCGTCCCGGCGTGGGCCGCCGCGGGACTCGCGAGGCCCGCGAGGACGGGAACGGATAGCGCCGCGGCGAGCGCGCGGCGGGTCGAGTGCATGCCCGGAGTTACGCCAGCGCCGAAAAGACGGTTACGGTGCGGGTGGCCGGCCGCCGTGACTCCCGGCCGAGCCCCGCTCCCGCTCAGACCACCTGGTTCCGCAGCTCCTCGCCGGCCTCCAGCCGCCGGAGGTTCTCCGCGACGATGTCGGCCAGCCGGTCGTAGTAGTGGGGGGTGTGGCCGGCGTTGTGAGGGGTGATGAGGGCGTTCTCCAGGCCCCACAGCGGGTGGTCGGCGGGCAGCGGCTCGGGGTCGGTGACGTCCAGCGCGGCGCCGCCGACCCGGTCCTCCCGCAGCGCCCGGACGAGCGCGTCGGTCTCGACCACGGGCCCGCGGGCGACGTTGACCAGGACCGCGTCGTGGGGCAGTGTCTCCAGTTCCGGCCAGCCGACCAGCCCCCGGGTGGTGTCGGTCAGCGGGCACGCCAGCACGAGATACTCGCTGCGGGCGAGCGCGTCCTCGAACCCGGGACCGTCGAAGCCGACCACCTCGTCGGTCGGGCCGCCCTTCTCGGGCGTGTACCGGACGCCGACCGTGTCGACGCCGAAGCCCTCCAGCCGCTCGACGACGCCCGTCCCGATGGCGCCGAGGCCGACCACCGTAACGGTGCTCCCCTGGAGTTCCCGGGTCCGGTAGTGGCGCCACTCCCGACGGCCCTGCCGGCGGCGTCCCTCTAGAAGGCCGGCCGCGAAGGTCAGCATCGCCCCCACGGCATGCTCGGCGACGTTGGGGGTGTGGACGCCGGCGGCGCTGGTGACCGCGACCCCGCGCTCCTCGAACCGGTCGGTCGGGAGGTGGTCCGTCCCGGCCCACGAGCAAGCGAACAGCTCCAGCGCTTCGGCGGCTGCGAGCACGCCGTCGTCGATGGTCCGGCCGGTCGCGGCGGGCGCGTCGGCGACCAGCTCCCGCTCCTCGCTCGGGGTCCGGGCGTGGACCACCCGCCGGTCGGGGAGCCGCTCGCGCAGCGCCGCGGCGTAGTCGGCGACGGGCATCCCGTGGACGCCGGTTCGCAACACGACCAGGTCCGGTGTGTCGGTCATGCCCCGGCGTTCGGAGCCCGCCAGCAAGTAAGCTCCCCCTCTCCGGTTCGGAGCCGCCGGGTCAGTCCTCGCTCGCGGCCTGCCGGTCGGCCGACCGGCGGGCGACTGCCTGCCACCGGCGGCTCCGGAACCGGACCGCGTTGACCGCGGCCCGGCTGTACATGTCCACGAGGATCGCGGCGAAGACGGCGACGACCCCGAGGCCGAGCCCCGGCGCGAACTCGACCCCGCCGACGGTCGCCAGCGTGAGCCCTGCCGGCACCGCGAGGACGGCGACCCCGAGCCGGAGCGCCGTCCCCAGCGCCATCCCGTACAGCGGCCAGGTGGTGTCCCCGGCGCCCCGCAGTCCTCCCTCCAGGGTCTGGGCGACGCTCGTCCCGGCGATCCCGAGGACGAACACCCAGATGAACGCCGCAGTGAGGTCGACCGACGCCGTCCCGAACAGGCGGGCGATGGGGTAGGCGAGGGCGGCGAAGGCGGCGCCGACGAGTAGCTGGGTGGCGAGCGCGACCGTCACGGTCTCCCAGCCGTAGGCGGTCGCCTCGTCCTCGGCACCCTCGCCCAGCCGCTGGCCGACGAGCGTGCTGGCGGAGGTGGCGTAGCCCCACCCGGGGATCATCGCCAGCTGGACGATCTGGCGGCCGATGGCGAAGGCTGCCACGACGGGCGTGCCGAGGATCCCGAGCAGGTACAGGAAGGGAAAGCGCCCGAGCGTGGCGACCAGCCGCCGGCCGGCCAGCGGCAGCCCGACCCGGAGGATCTCGCCGGCCATCGCGAGGTCGACCTGGGTCCCGCCGGGCCGGAAGCGCAGCGGGAACCGCCCCGAGAGGTAGATGGCCGTGAAGACGGTCGCGCCGAAGACGTTCGCGACGGCGGTCCCGATGGCGGCGCCGGTGATCCCCAGCCGCGGCGCGGGGCCGAGTCCGAAGATCAACACGGCGTTGAGGACGATGTTGATGGGGATGACGACGAGGTTGACGTACATCGGCGTCACCGTGTCGCCACATCCCTGCAGGCCCCGCGAGCCGATCATGCTCACGAAGCGAAAGACCAGCGCGAGCATGACGACCTGGAGGTAGGCCGCGCCGAACTCGACGACGGCGGCGTCGGCGCTCAACAGCCCCATGAGCTCGTCGGCGAACAGCCAGGAGACCGCAGTGAGGGGCACCGATATCAGGACCGCGAACCAGACCGACTGCTTGACCGCGAGGTCGGCGGCGTCGTCATCGCCGGCGCCTTTGAACCGCGAGACGAGGCTGATGGTCCCGCTGGAGACCGCGATGGCCAGGCTGAAGCCCACGAAGTAGAACTGAAAGGAGATCTCGAGGGCGGCGACCGCGGCGTCGGGCAGGGCGAGACTCACCATGAAGAAGTCGGTGATCCGGAGGACGGTCCAGATGCCCGCCGAGACCATCGACGGGACGGCGAGTTCGAAGGTGTCGCGGGCCCGCCTGCGGCTGACGAGCCCGACCCGCGCGAGTGCGTCGGGAAAGCGCAACAGCAGCCGCCGGACCCGCTCGCGGACCATCCCCGGCGTCTACCGTCGACCCGGAAAAATAGGTTCGGGTGGGCCGACCCCGTGGCCGCCGTGACCGCCGGGCAGGTGAGAGCGACGAGGTCGCGACCGACCTGGGGCTCGACCCTTCAGAGCCCCCCTCAGCGAAGTGTGCCCCTCAGTCCCCGGCTTCCGTGGGGACCAGCTCGGCGGCACCGGCGGCCGTCGCGTCGGTCGAGGCGAGCCACTCCTCTGCGTCCAGGGCAGCCATGCTGCCCGTGCCGGCGGCAGTCACTGCCTGCTGGTAGTCGGGGTCCATCACGTCACCCGCCGCGAAGACCCCACTGACCGCCGTCTCCGTCGTCGCCCACGCGTCCCCGTCGGGAGCGGTCTGTACGTACCCGTCCCCGTCGAGGGCCACGGGCGTGTCCCGGAGGAAGGCAGTGTTGGGTTCGTGGCCGATGGCGTAGAATACGCCGCCGACATCGACCGCTTCGACGTCGACGTCCTCGCCGGCTTCGTACTTTTCTCGTGGATACCCGTCCGGGTGCGAGACGAGCGTCGCACCGGTCACGCCCTCCTCCCGGGACCCGTCGATCGCCACGAGTTCGGTGTTCCAGGCGAACGCGACGTCCTCGTGGTCACGGGCGCGCTCGGCCATGATCTCCGACGCCCGGAGTTCGTCCCGGCGGTGGACGACTGTCACGGAATCGGCGAACTTCGCGAGGAAGAGCGCCTCTTCCATCGCGCTGTCGCCGCCGCCGACGACGAGGACGTCGTCCCCGCGGTGGAACGCGCCGTCGCAGGTCGCGCAGGTCGAGAGACCGTAGCCCATCAGTTCGTCCTCGCCGTCGGCGCCGACCCAGCGGGCGCTCGCGCCCGTCGCGACGACCAGCGCGCGGGTCCGGACCGTCTCGCCGGTCGAGAGCGACAGCGCCAGCGGCTGCCCGTCCAGGTCGGCGGACTCGATGCTGCCGTGCCGGAACTGTGCGCCGAACTGCTCGGCCTGCTCTTTCCCGCGCTGGATGAGTTCCATCCCGCCGACGCCGTCGGGGAACCCGAGGTAGTTCTCGACGTCGGTCGTCAGCGTGAGCTGGCCGCCCGGTTCGTCGCCCTCGAGCACGAGGGGGTCGAGGTCGGAGCGAGCGCCGTAGACCGCCGCCGAGAGGCCAGCGACCCCCGAGCCGGCGACGACGAGGTCGTGTACGTCCCCGGCCATCTACGCTGCGTAGGACTCGACGAGCGCCCGGAGTTCCTCTTCCCCTCTGAGGCCGACGACCTCCTCGACCTGCTCGCCGCCGGCGAACAGGACGAGGGTCGGCACGCCGCGGACGCCGTAGGCGGCCGCGAGTTCCTGGTTGGCGTCGACGTCGACCTTCGCGACGACCGCGTCGGTCTCCGCGGCCAGTGTCTCGACGATGGGCTCGAGCATCTGGCAGGGGCCACACCAGTCCGCGTAGAAATCGGTGAGAACGACATCGTTCTCGGCGACGACGTCGTCGAGCTGTGCCCGGCCGTCGACGTAGAGCGGTTCGTTCGCGGTGGCGGTGCCGGCGTCGGATGCAGTGTCGGTTGCCATCGCCGGTTCGTAGGCACCAGCGGCAGTTAAGGTTTTGGATAGAATATACAATACTACACAACTTCAAGGGGCGATTGCGGGCAGTGGGAACGTCTCTCGGTCGTGGACAGCCGGAACGTCTCTCTGTTCTCGCCTATCCGACCCGATTGGATGTATGGCTTGTACAATATACGGGTGAGGAGGGTTCCCGGAAAGCGGCTCGTGGACGGACTCGACAGCGACTGTCGGGTCCCGCTGCAGCCCCTCGCGCCGACCCGGTTCACGCCGCCAGCGTGCCCGGAAGCCGGCCGCGTCGCTTACTCCCCGTCGAGTTTGCCCTCGAGGACGTTCGCCGCCGTCAGGATCGGGTCACGGACGGGACTGAACGGCGGCGCGTAGGCCAGGTCGGCCTTCTGGAGTTCGGAGACCGTCATGCCCGCCGCGAGCGCCGTCGCGACCGTGTCGACCCGCTTTGTGCCCTCCCGACCGACCACCGTCCCGCCCAGCAGCCGGCCGGACTCCCCGTCGGCCACCAGCGTGACGGTGAGCTCGGCGCCGCCGGGGTAGTAGTGGGCCCGCGTCGGAGCCGAGATCGAGACCGAGACCGGGTCGAAGCCGGCCTCCCGCGCCCGCTGTTCGTCGACGACCCCGGTCCGGGCGGCGCCGAGGTCGAACGCCTTGACGATGGCCGTTCCGGCGGTCCCGCCGACCGGCTCCGGGTCGCCGGCGACGGTCTGGCCGATGGCGCGGCCGGCGCGGTTGGCCGTCAGCGCCAGCGGCACGTGGTCCGGTTCGCCGGTCACGACGTTGCGCGCCTCCGCGCAGTCGCCCGCGGCGTAGACGTTCCCGTAGTTCGTCCGGCCGTACTCGTCGGTCGCGATGGCGCCGGTCTCGCCCAGCTCGATGCCGGCGTCCGCCGCGAGCTGTGTGTTCGGCGCGACGCCGACGCCGACGACCGCGATGTCGGCGGGGCGGGACTCGCCCTCGAAGCCGACGCGCTCGACGCTCCCCTCGCCGTCGAAGCCCGAGACGGCGGTGTCGAGGTGTAAGTGGACGCCCTGCGCTCGCAGGTGTTCCTCGACGACCTCGGCTACCGCGTCACCGAACGGCTGGAGGACGTGTGGCAGCATCTCGTAGAGGTGTACGTCGGCGCCGCGTGCCGACAGCGCCTCGGCCATCTCGATGCCGACGTACCCGCCGCCGACGACCGCCGCGGTGTCGGGCGAGCGCTCGGTGACGTAGTCCTCGATGGCGCCGGCCTCGTCCATGTCGTGGATGGTGAACACGCCGTCGAGGTCCAGGCCGTCGAACGGCGGCTCGACCGCGGTCGCCCCCGTCGCGACGAGGAGGTGGTCGTAGGGCTGTTCGAACGTCTCTCCCTCGCCCTCGACCGTGACGGTCCCGGCCCCGGGGTCGACCCCGACGACCTCGTGGCCGGTCCGCAGGTCGATGTCGCGCTCCTCGCGGAACTCCTCGGGCGTCACGGCGACCAGGTCCTCCAGGTCCTCGACCTCGCCTTTCACGTAGTAGGGCATCCCGCAGGCGGCGTAGGACACCCACTCGCCCTTCTCGAAGACGACCACGTCCAGCTCCGGGTTCTCGCGTTTGGCCTTGCTCGCGGCGCTCATCCCCGCAGCGTCACCGCCGACGACCACGAACGTGTCGCTCATGTCTCGTGGTTGGTGCGGCGACCTCAAAAATATTCCGTAGATTCCACAATATTGCGAAATACCTATTCGGGGTTCGGGGGGCTGTCACCGCCGGTCCAGTTCCCGGCCCCGGCCCTGGTTCCGGCTCCGGTCCTCGCCGTCCTCCGCCTCGGTCTCGTCGTCGAAGAAGCCGAAGTCGTTCTCGTCGCGCCGGAGGTAGTCGTTCTCGAGGACTTCGGAGACGACCCGGCCGAGCGCGTCGAGTTCCTCCGCGACGCCGTCGGGGTCCTCGAACGCGTCGCGGCTCCCCTCCGGGACGGTCGGGCTGCGGTAGCCGACCTCGTCGGTCGCGGGGTCCCAGTAGAAGTCGAACTGCTCGACCAGCCCGCGTTCGCGCGCTGTCTCGAACTCCGCCGCCGAGAGGTATGTGTGCTCGCTCCACTCCTCGAAGGCGTCGGCCCACGCCCCGTCTTCGAGGACCGCCGCCACCTCCTCCCGGCGGTAGTCGTCGGTGACCTCCTGGTCGGTCATGTCGATGGCGTCGTACTCGCCCCGGGACTGCGGGCCCCGGAGCGCCGGCGGGTCGGGGGGCTCGACGTCGAGTGACATACGATGACATACGCCACGGGATGGCTTGTGTCTTCGCGTCCCCCTCGCGTGTCGGGTCCTGACTGCCTCCCGGCTCCGCTCGCTACGTGTCGGTCTGACTCTCGTACAGCGACTCGACGCGGTCGAGGCTGTCGGCGCCGGCCGTATCGAAGTCGTCGCGGAACCCCTCGAAGCGGGGAAAGCGCAGGGCATAGCCCGAGTCGTACTCCGGGGACCGCTGGACCCCCTCGTAGCCCACCTCCAGCACCTCGGTGGGCTCGAGGTCGACGTCCCGGCCGTCCTGCTCGAGGATGTGGGGTTCGAGCCGGGCGGTCAGCTCCGCGAGCTGCTCGTCGGTGAAGCCCGTCGAGAGCCGTCCGACCTCCCGGAACGTGTCGCCGTCCCGGCAGGCCAGGTAGAGCCGGCCGAGGTTGTTCGAGCGCCGCCCCTCGCTCCACTTCGCGCGAGTGACGACCAGGTCCAGCGACTCCATCGTGGGTTTGACCTTCCGGGTGTAGCCCACCCGCTTGCCGGGCTGGTAGGTCGCGTCGGCAGTCTTGACCATGAGCCCCTCGTGACCGGCCGCGAGCGCCTCCTCGTAGAACGCCCGGACACGGTCCGGGTCGCGACTGCGGAGGCTCGGCATCCGCTCGACCTCCCGAGTGCGTTCGGTCAGTCGCCCCTCCAGTGCGTCGACCCGCTCGAGCAGGCTCCGCTCCAGCAGCGACTCCCCGTCCAGGTAGAGGAGGTCGAAGAGGTAGATGACGACCGGGACCGACTCGACGAGGCGCGCGACGTCGTGCTTGCGCTTGATCCGCCGGGAGAGCTGCTGGAAGGGGAGCGGCTCGCCGGTCTCGGGGTCGTGGGCGACGACCTCCCCCTCGACGATGTAGGAGTCGGCGTCGAACCCCGCCATCGCGTCGACCACGTCGGGGAACTGCGCGGTCACGTCCTCCAGCCGGCGGGTGAACAGCTGCGGGCCGGTCCCGCCCCCGCTGCCGTCTCCTCCGTCACCCCCTCCCGCGCTCCCGTCGTTCCCCTCGCTCGCTCCGGCCTCGAAGTGGACCTGCGCGCGGAAGCCGTCGACCTTGTACTCCGCGAGCGGGGCGGGCGGGGTGTCGCCGCTCCCGCCGTCACCCTCGCTCCCGCCGGCGGCGCCTGTGTCGCTCGCTTCGAGCGCGTCGGCGACGGCCGCCTCGACGGAGTCGGTCTTCTCCGCGAGCATCACCTCCACCGGCCGGCCGACTTCGAGGTCCAGGTCGGCAAGCCCAGCGCGGCCCGAGTCCGCGGCTGTCTGTGCGACGAGTCCGGGGTCGTTGGTGACCTGGAGAGCGTGCTCGACGGCCTCGACGTCCGCCCCGGGGGTCTCGCCGGGCTCGTCGGGGTCGCCGCCGAGGAAGGCCGCGGCGATGGCGTCCCGGACGGTCCCGCGGCCGACGCCGAGTCGGAGGTGACCGAGCGCCGTGCGGACGACGTACGTGGCCTCGTCGGGGTCGGCGTCGGCCAGCAGCCCCGCCACGGTGTCCACCCGGCGGTCCTCGCTTCCCGCGCCCTCGTAGCCGGCGAGACTCCGCAGCTCCTCGTAGACCCCCTCGACGGTCAGCGTCTCCGAGACGAGCGTCTGCTGGACCTGCCGCTCGACCGCCCTGGCGGCGGCACTGCCCAGGTCGCCGGTCTCGCGCCAGCCGGCCTCCACGTCCTCGGCGGCGACGCCGGTCGCCCGCTGGACCGCCCGGCTCGCGAGGCTGGAGGAGACGCCGAGTTCCGCCGGGTCCCAGGGCGCGAACAGTTCTCCCCGGAGGAGTCTGAGGACCATCGGGAGGTCCTCGTGGGAGGTCTCGGCCAGCGTCTCCGCGACGATGGCGACCTTCCCGTGAGTCGACTGGGTCTCCGCCAGCCGGTCGTACACCTCCACGAGCGCAGCGTACTCCACACCCGGGTCTCGGGACGGCGGGACATAAACGGGGCGGCCCGCGGGGCCGTGGCGAGTCCGGCGGGCCAGGATGCGAGAAGCTTCCGGGAAACGCCGCCGGCAACCACAAGACCCGGGCCGCCGAAGGCCGGGTATGTCCGGCCGGCGCGGCCAGCGGCTCTACGACTGGTGGAGTCGCCACGGGGAGTTGCTGGACGGGCTGTACGACGCGGCCTTTCTGTGCAGGCAGGCACAGCTGCGCGCGAAAAGCGTCGACGCGCTGGCGCTGTCGCCCGGCGACACCGTCCTCGAACTCGGCTGCGGCGACGGGCGCAGCCTCCACCGCCTGCGCACGCGCGTCGGTCCGCGGGGGCGTGTCGTCGCGCTGGACTACAGCGAGGGGATGGTCCGCCGGGCCCGCGAGCGCGTCCGCGAGGCCGGCTGGACGAACGTCCACGTCCTGCGGGCCGACGCGAGCCGTCTGCCGCTTGTGGGTCCCGTCGACGCGGTCTACGCGTCGATGGCCGCCAGCGCGATGGCCGACCCGGACGCGGTCGCCCGCGAGTCCCGCCGGCTGCTGCGGCCCGGCGGGCGGATGGCGCTGCTCGACGCGCGGCCGTTCGGGGAGCCGTGGACGGCGCTCAACCGCCTGGTCGTCCCGGTCTCGCGGTGGGCGACCGACTGGAACCCCGACGCGGACGTCACGGGGGCGCTCGCGACCGCCTTCGACGAGGTCGACCTCGACACCTACGTCTGGGGGACGGTCTTCGTTGCCAGCGCCCGCCTGGCGGACAGCTGAGCCGTCGGGCCCGTGCGGTGGGCCGTGCGACGACCCGGCTACCGGACAGTGACCCGGCCGCTGCTGTGGACGGTCACCTCGTACTCCTCGACCGGGAAGGTCACCGTCCCGCCGGTGGCGCGGAGCACGGACCGCAGGTCCGCGGCGTCGACGTACGTCCCCAGGGGGCCGATGTCGCCGGCCGTGAGCGCGGTCGTCTCGGTGAGCGCGTCGACGACGGCCTCCTCGACGGAGGCCGGGCGGACCCACTCCGCGCCGTCCCCCTCCCGGGTCCGGACGACGTACAGTTCGGCGTCGTCGGTCTCCATGGCCGGACTATCGCGGAGCCAGTACAAAAGGGGCCGGGCCGGTTTCAGCGCGTGAAGGAGCCGTCCGCGGGCGAGAGCAGCGCCTCCTCGACCAGCGAGTCGAGGCCACGCCGGACCCGCTCGGAGGCCGCCTGGCTCGACACGTCGAGTTCGTCGGCCAGCTCCGCGAGCGATGCCTGCCGGGGGACGTCGAAGTACCCGCGCCTCGCGGCCACCGCCAGCGTCCGCCGCTGTGGCTCGGTCAACCGGAACCGGGCAGCCCGCGGCGACCCCTCACACTCGTAGAGGGCCTCGACGGACCCGGCGACGCCGGCGGCCTCGCACCGCTCCCGGAACGCCGCCGCGGCGTCACGGTCCGGGAACTGCAGCCGCAGCGCCCAGACGCCCGTTCCGGCTCGCCCGGAGACGAACACCCCCTCGTGTTCGACCGCAGCGCGGTAGACGTCCGTGCCGTCGAAGGCCCGGCCGTACCGGACGCGGTACAGCGAGCCCCGCTGCCCCGCGGCCACCTCCGTCGTGGTCCGGGTGACCTCCCGCTCGACCAGCGGGTCCCGGACGTCGGTCCCGGCCCCGCCGAGCCACAGCGCCGCACAGAGCGGGACCTCCCCCGTCGAGTCGAGCGAGGAGATGTCGGCCGCCTCCGCCGACGCCGCGTCGAGTGCCGGGCCGAGCACGCCCGTCTCGAACTGAAACTCCGCGATCATGTCTCGGACGTAACACAGCCAGATGTTAAGTACTGACGGCGCACGGGTCCGCGACTCGGCGGCGTCCGGAGACCCGTTGGAGGGAAAACCCGGCTCAGGAAGGTGTCAGAGGCACGGTCGGACGGGACTCCCCCAACGCGTCACACGGTGTTCGACGCGCGGACACATAGCCGTATTGCCTGATATGTCATGCAACGATCCCGCGGTCACAGCCCCTCGCCCTGGTAGCTGCCGTCGTAGGTGTCCTCGTGGTCAGCGCGGGCGAGCACCAGCTGTGCGACGCGGGCCCCGGCCTCGAGTTCGACGGTGTGGTACACCTCGAGCAACCCCTCGCCGCGCCCCTCGTAGCCGGCGTCCCAGACGGCGGTGTCGAGCATACAGGAGTTGCGCAGCAGCGACGAGCGGGGGTAGATGAAGCCGACGTGGCCTTCCGGGATCCGGACGCGGTCGGCGTACCGGAGGACGTAGCCGCCGGGGTCGAGGCGGTAGACCGCCGGGTCGTCTTCGACCGGCTCGCACTCCCGCCGGTCACCGACTGTTTTGCCCTCGCGGCCGACCCGGCCGGGCTCGACCTGCTCGAAGACGGCCCCGAGCGTGAGGTCGACGCCGTTGGGCTGGACCTGCTCCTGGCGGACGCCCCCGAGCTGGTCGGCGACGAACTGGCCGCTCCTGAACATATCCTCCCCTGTCGGAGCCGGGAAAAAACGCTGCCGGTCGCCCCCAGTTCTCCACGGCCGTCCGGGCTCGCCCTCCAACACACATGATTTATATCCGCGGATAGTCGAAGTTCGGACGCTATGGGACAGACGCTCACCGAGAAGATCCTCGACGACCACCTCGTCGAGGGCGAACTCGAGCCCGGCGAGGAGATCGGGATCGAGATCGACCAGGTTCTCACCCAGGACACGACGGGGACGCTCGTCTGGCTGCAGTTCGAGGCGCTCGGCCTCGAGGAAGTCCAGACGGAACTGGCGGCCCAGTACTGCGACCACCAGACATACCAGTTCGACTTCAAGAACACCGACGACCACCGCTTCCTGCGCTCTGCGGCCGGTACCTTTGGCGCCTACTTCTCGCGTCCCGGCAACGGCATCTGCCACAACGTCCACCGCGAGAACTTCGCCGCCCCGGGCAAGACGATGCTCGGCTCGGACTCGCACACCCCGACGCCCGGCGGGCTCGGCGAGCTCGCCATCGGCTCCGGCGGGCTGGACGTCGCCGTCGCGATGGGCGGTGGCGCCTACTACATCGACATGCCCGAGGTCACCAACGTCCGGCTCGAGGGCGAGCTGCCCGAGTGGGCCACCGCGAAGGACATCATCCTCGAGATGCTCCGTCGCCTCTCCGTGAAGGGCGGCGTCGGCAAGATCTTCGAGTACACCGGCCCCGGTGTCGAGACGCTGTCGGCGCCCGAGCGGATGACCATCACCAACATGGGGACGGAGCTCGGCGCGACCTCGAGCATCTTCCCGACCGACGAGCGCACCAAGGAGTACCTCGAGAAGGTCGGCCGCGCCGACGAGTTCGAGGAGCTCCAGCCCGACGAGGACGCCGAGTACCACGACGAGATCACCATCGACCTCTCGGAGATCGAGCCGCTGATCGCGACGCCGTCGATGCCCGACAACGTCGTCCCCGTCCGCGAGGTCGCGGGCGAGGACGTCGACCAGGTCATCATCGGCTCCTGTACCAACGGCGGCTACGAGGACATCCTGCCCGCGGCGAAGATGCTCGAAGGCCGCTCGATCAAACGGGACACCGAGATGATCGTCGCGCCCGGCTCGAAGAAGGCCAGCGAGATGCTCGCCCGCCAGGGCTGGACCGCGGAGATGATGGCCGCCGGCGTCAACTACTCCGAGTCGACCTGTGGTGCCTGCATCGGCATCGGCCACGTCCCCGGCTCCGATTCGGTGAGCCTGCGCACGTTCAACCGCAACTTCGAGGGTCGCTCCGGCATCGAGGACGACAACGTCTACCTGTGCTCGCCGGAGGTCGCCACCGCCGCGGCTATCGCCGGGGAGATCGTCGACCCGCGCGACCTGGCCGACGAGCTGGGCGACCTCGAGGACCCCGGCTTCGAGCTGCCCGAGGAGTACGAGGGCGCCGAGAACGACATCATCACGCCGGACGACCCGGTCGACGACGACCTCGTCAAGGGCCCCAACATCGGCGACGTGCCGCTGAAGGACCCGCTCGACGCCCACCTGCAAGGGCCGGCGCTGCTGAAGATGGAAGACAACATCACGACCGACCACATCATCCCCGCGACACAGGACATCCTGATGTACCGGTCGAACATCCCGAAGCTGTCGGAGTTCACCCTCTCGCGGGTCGACGACAGCTTCGCCGAGCGCGCCCTGGAGTCCGACGGCGGCTTCCTCGTCGCCGGCGAGAACTACGGCCAGGGCTCCTCGCGTGAGCACGCCGCCCTCTGTCCCATGTACCTGGGCATCGAGGGCGTGCTCGCCCAGAGCTTCGCCCGCATCCACAAGGCGAACCTCTTCAACTTCGGCCTGCTCCCCCTGGAGATCGACGAGGAGACCTACGAGCAGATCGACCAGGGCGACGACATCGAGATCGTCGACGATGTCTCCGAAGCTGTGCGGTCGGGCCAGGAGGAGTTCACCATCCGCGTCAACGACGACTGGGAGGCGACGGGCATGCTCGACGCCTCCGCCCGCGAACGCGAGATCCTCGCGGACGGCGGCAAGCTGACCCACGTCAAGCAGCAACACGACGAGAGCGGCGCCCCGGCCGACGACTGACCGCCCGCCGTTTCGACCGAACCGACGCGAATTTTTCGGCCGGCCGACCACCACCCGCACGGTAGACGCGTCCCTCGAACCGGTCGCCACCGGCCGGGAGGTCCGGTGTGTGGGGGCCTGTCACTGTCACGCACCCGCATCGCTGCAGGAAGACGGGCGCCGTCCGTGGCAATCACAGAAGATACTTATGACAGTTCCGAGACGAGTAACGCATGGAAGAGCCCTCCAGGCGAACCTTCCTGAGCGGGAGCTTCGCCACGATAGCCGGTCTGACGTACGGTCTCCGCGGCAGCGCCGCCGACCGTTCACGGGCGGTACGGGTCGACCCCGAGGACCTCCCCAAGGACGCCGTCGCCGACCTCGACGGTATCTTCGACCTCGTCCCCGCCGGGTCCGCGGTCGACCGGGAGTACCAGGTCGTGGCTCTCGCGGACGCCTCCGGGGTCGAGACCACAGAGGAGTTCACCTACCAGACCCGGCAGGTCGTCGACAGCGTCGACGGCCTCGAGGCGGGTGCGGTGAGTCACGTCGTCTCGGCCCGCACGGACCCGCCGGGGCTGCTGGGCGCTGTCGTCGGCTCCTTCGAGGACCTGGAACCGGGCGAACGCGTCGGGACAGACGGCGACTGGCGGGTCGCCGACACCGGCGAGGTCGCAGTCGCGAGCACCGACGGCCGGCTCGCGTTCGCGAGCGGGGACAGGGAGGCCCGGGTCGGCGCCGTCGAGGCGGCGGTGACGGCGGCCCGCGGCGAGACCGACACCCTGCTCGATACCGCCGACCACGCGGCCGAGGCCTTCGGGCGGTTCGGGGACAAGCGCCTCGCCTTCCTCCTGCGCAACGTCGACGGGGGGTTCGTTCCGCTGTCCGGGGCCGTCGAGGCGGTCGCCGCGGGCTTCAGTCAGGACCCCAACGACTTCGAGGGACGGGTCGAAAACGAGTATCTGCTGTTCACCGCCCGCCGGCTCGACGACGCGACCGCCGAGCGGGTCGTGCGACAGCTCGACCCGGGCAGGGTCGTCGACCTGGAACTCGGCCGGGAGGACGGCGTCGTCCACGCCGCAGTCGTCTCGACGGAGCCGCCGCGCCACGACCGCGAGGCGGCCCCGGACGCACACATCGAGGCCACGCGGGAGGACGGGTCGGTCTCCTTCGCGCACGCGGGCGGCGAGCCCGTGCCCGCGGAGGAACTCGACCTGTGGGTCGACGGCGAGCGCCCGCCGACACAGCCAGCAGACGAGTTCGACCGCTTCACCGACGGGGACAGCTTCACCGTCGAGACGGACACGCTGACGACAGTCACCCTCCGCTGGTTCGACGAGGGGGAGAACGTCTACTACGACTACGTCCAGCGGCTGTTCGGCGGGGGCGCCTTCGAGACGGCGTACGACGTCGACGCCGAGCGGCTCCGGGTCACCTACGCGGGCGAGCGCCCGGCGGACCCGGCGAAACTGACGGTGCGCCACCGGGGCGAGGACGGCAGCCGGACGTCCGCGGCGGAGTTCGGCGACGGCGAGCTGACCGTCGGTGACACCGCGACCGTCGAGGGCGTCGGGATGGGTGACCAGGTCACGGTGTCGCTGGACGTGCCGCCCCGGCCGCAGGGGGCGCCGACCACGCTCGTCCGGTTCCGCGCCGCCCCGCCGCGGCTCCACGCGTACCAGCACCGGGAGGGCGTGGTCGTGAGATACCACGACGACGCGGACCGCGACGCCGCGGAGTTCGAGGTCCTGGTCGACGGCGAGGCCGCCGACCGCCAGTTCGCCGACGAGTACGACACGCTCTCGCGGGGCGACGACCTGCTGCTCGAGACGCCCCCGTTCGGGAGCGAGGTGACCGTCGAGTGGACCGAGCCCGACGAGCCGGTCGAGGTCGCACAGGAGGTCGTGGTGCCGCGTGGCCACGTCGAGACCACCTACGACGGCCAGCAGGGAACGGTCACCCTCACCTACCGCGAGGGCCCCGCCCTCCCGGCGGAGACGCTCTCGCTGACGGTCGACGGCGACCGGGCTCCCGTCCAGCCCGCCGACGAGCACGACGAGTTCACGCCGGAGGACACCCTGACCGTCGACGCGCCGCCGTTCGTGGTCGTCGAACTCCGCTGGGAGCGCGGGGAGGCGACACACGAACTCGCGGAGGCGGTCACCGGCCGGGAGGATGTCGAGGCCAGCTACGACCCCGACGAGGGCGCCGTCGAGTTCGTCTACGTCGGGCAACAGCCGGCCGACCCCGGCCGCGTCGACGTCGTTCGCGGCCGCCGGCCCCAGGCTGGCGACGGAAGCGGGACGACGGCCTTCGAGGCCGAACACGACACGCTGACAGAGGGGGACAGCGTCCGGGTCGACGGCGTCGACGTCGACGAGCGCCTCGAGGTCGTTCTCACGGACGGGGAGCGGCGCCGCCCCCTGTTCACCTTCACGCCGCGGCCGCGGTGGGCGTTCTCCTTCGAGCAGCGCGAGGGAACGGTCGTCGCGGTCTACACCGGGGAGAGCCAGCGCGACGCCGACTCGTTCCGGCTGCTCGTTGACGGCGAGCCGGCCGACACGCAGCCGGCGGACGTCCACGACACGCTCGAGCGCGGTGACGAGGTCGAACTCGGCTCGCTCGGCGCCGGTACCGAAGTCACCGCCGAGTGGGTCGTGCCCGACGAGCCACGCGAGGTGCACAGCCACGTCGTCGCCCCCGACGCCGAGTTCGAATTCGAGCTGAGCGGCGACGGGGAGACGGTGACCGTCGAACACGACGGCGGGAGCGCGGTCGACGCCGACGACCTGTCGGTCGCGGTCCACGGCGCTCGCGGGAGCCACCTCGAAGAAGCCTGGGGTCAGTCGGGGACCGAGGTGACCGAGGGCGACACGACCACCGTCGACCTCCCCGACGGAGCCGGCGACGGCCCGCTCCACGTCGTCGTGGTCTTCGACGGGCAGGAGATGCTGGACCACGGGGAGTTCGACCTGTCCGACGGCGCGGACTGACGGGACGGGTCGGCGCTTACTCGCCCACCTGGTCCCGGAGCGAGACTTTGTCGATCTTCTGGGTCGCCGTCCGCGGGAACTCCGACACGAACTCGATACGGCGGGGCCGTTTGTACCCCGCAAGACCGGCGTTTACCTCCCACCACTCAGTGACGTCCTCCTCCGTGAGGTCCGGGTCGGCGGGCACGATAGCCGCTGTGACGGCCTCGCCCCACCGCTCATGGTCCGTTCCGAACACGGCAACGGCTTCGATCCCGGGATGGGCCTGGAGCGCGTTCTCGACTTCGCTGGGGGCGACGTTCTCCCCCCCGGAGATGACCATGTCGTCGACCCGGTCGACGTAGTACAACAGCCCGTCCTCGTCGGCACGGACGACGTCGTCGGTGTGCAGCCAGCCGTCGGTGAAGTAGTCCGGATTCAGCGACTCGTCCCAGTAGCCGGGCGTGATAATGTCTCCCCGGAGGAGCAGTTCACCTTCCTCGCCCGGCGGGACGTCGGTGAGGTCGTCGGCAGTGACGTCGACGACCCGGTGCTCGACGGCCTGAACCGGGCGACCGAGCAAGCCCGGCCGGCGCTCGGTGTCGGTGTCGAACGTGACACTCAGCCCCGTGTTCTCGGTCTGCCCGTAGTAGTTGCGCAGCGCGCCGACATCGAAGACCGACTGGAACGAGTCGAGCGTCTCCTCGGTTGCTGGCGACCCACCGTAGACGACCTGCTCGAGCGAGGACGTATCCCGTTCCCGGGCGGCTTCGGTGTTGAGCACATCGAGCATCATCGTGGGAATGAGTCCGGAGAAGGTCGCTCCGTGTGTCTCGGCCAGTTCCGCCCACTGAGCGGCGTCCCAGGCCGGTTGGACGACCACAGTCGCCCCTTCGAGGAGGGCCGGCAACGCCCCGCCGTAGAGTCCCCCGACGTGAAAGAGCGGGACCGCGACCAGCGAGACGTCCGACGGCGAGAGGTCGAAGTGAGTGACGTTGACGTCGAGCTGGGCCCCGACGTTTCGGTGCGTCTGGATGACACCTTTCGGCCGCCCCGTCGTTCCGGAGGTATACATCACGACGGCGGCCTCGTCATCGAGACGGCGAACCGGCTCGGGCGCTGTGTCTGGCTCTGGTAATTTCCCTGCGTCGAAGGCACCCTTGCTGTCGACCTCGACGACACTGTCCTCGTCCAGTCCATCGATGCGGTCTTCGAGTGCGCGGATGTTCTCGCCGAACGCATCCGACCCGACCAGCGCCGTCGGGTCGAGATCCGAGAGCGTATACTCGAGTTCATCGAGGCCGAACCGCGTGTTGATCGGACTCGCTATTGCGCCCGTCTGCCAGACGCCGAGCATCGCCGGAAGGTAGGCGGGAGTGTCCGGGAGATAGACCGCGACCCGGTCCCCGACGCCGAATCCCTGGGCGTCGACCCAGGCTGCGACCCGTCGAGTCTGAGCGGCGAGTTCCTCGTAACTGGTCGTGGTACCGTCGGCGCTGACGATGGCAGTGTCGGTCCCGCGCTCGGCCAGCCGGTGTTCGAATCTGACAGCGACATTCATGCATCAATGTGGTACCATACACCACATCAAAGTTCGTGCCGACGTGGACGGATGGCGACCGACCCGATTCAGCGGTAGACTGAAGCGACCGGTCTGTGACAGACTGGCGCATGAGCGGGACAGTCAGCTACGAGACCAGCGGACGGAAAGCGACAATCACGCTCGACCGGCCGAAGCGGTACAACGCCATCGACGACGACATGCCCGGCGAACTCCGGGCCGCCGTCGAACGGGCGGACGAAGACGAGGACATCCATGTGACCGTGCTGACCGGCGCGGGCGAGGCATTCTGTTCGGGGTACGACCTCAAACACTACGCCGAGGACCCCCGACCGACGATGGGGAGCCAGGAGATGCCGTGGGACCCCATGCAGGACTACCGGATGATGAAGTCGAACACGGAGGATTTCATGAGCCTGTGGCGCAGCTACACCCCGGTCATCTGCAAGGTCAACGGCCCCGCTGTCGCTGGCGGGAGCGATATCGCCCTGTGTGCGGACCTGATAATCATGGACGAAGACGCCCGGATCGGTTACCCGCCGGCGCGGGTCTGGGGCTGCCCGACGACGATGATGTGGGTCTACCGGCTCGGGCCCGCCGGTGCCAAGCGCATGCTGTTCACGGGTGACCTCGTCGAGGGTGACGAGGCGGCTGACATGGGGCTGGTCTGGGAGGCAGTCCCCGGCGACGAACTCGACGACCGGGTCGACGAACTCGCCCATCGGATCGCGGGCATCCCGCAGAACCAGCTCATGATGCAGAAACTGGCCATCAACCAGGCCTACGAGAATATGGGCCGTGAGACGACACAGATGTTCGCGACGATCTTCGACGGAATGACCCGCCACACCCCCGAAGGCGTCGCGTTCAAGGAGCGGTGTGAAGAGGTGGGCTTCCAGCAGGCAGTCGCCGAGCGCGACCAGGGTGAACTCTTCGAGTGAGCAGTCGCGCTGTCGCAGGTGAACCGACAGTCGAGGCCGGATCCGAGGCCGTACGCGCAGCTCCCGGGTATGTACCTGAAACCGGCCACACATCCCGTCTCCTCGGCCGGGTGCGAACGGTTCCACGCGCTGGTCGGCTTGGTACCGTCGATGCCTCCCGGCCCGCCCATCCCAGCTCGTTCTCGCCGGTCCTCTCCTGCCGAGACTAGTAATTAAGCCACGAGACTGTCAATTCGGAGGACGTGACCGAATACGACTACATCAGGTACGAGGAAGAAGACGGCGCCTCAGTCATCACGTTCGACCGACCGGAGACCCTGAACGCATTCAATACGGGGCTGCTCAGCGAGGTCGAGGCCGGGATCGAACGGGCCGAAGAGAGCGATGGTATCCGGGCCATCGTTCTCCGGGGGGCGGACGGCGTCTTCTCGGCAGGCAATGACTTCGGCGAGGAGCACGACCTCGATGGACCCGCAGAGCGGTTGGAAGCCTATACGGGCGACACGCAACAACGGCCCGGGTATATCGGCCACTACGAAGCGATCTTCCAGTCTCCGCTCCCCGTCATCGCCGCTATCGAGGGCTACGCGCTGGCGGCGGCGTGTAACGTCGCGTGCCTCTGTGACATCGCCATCGCAGCGGAGGACGCGGAGTTCGGCTATCCCGACGTTCGCATGGGGTCGTTGCCCGGGATACTCGTTCACCCGTACGTCGGCGTCGGCATCAGACATGCCAAGGAACTGCTCTTCTCTGGCCAGCATATCGACGCTGCCGAGGCCGAGCGGATCGACCTCATCAACCGGGCCGTTCCCGCGGACGACCTCTGGGAGGAAGTCATGCACCAGGTCGACCGGATCAAACTGACGCCATCGTCGACCGTGACACTCTCGAAGTACATGCTCAACGACGCGATGCGTCAGATGGGATACCAGGCACCCGACGGGCGACTCGACAGGTATCTCTGGGCGTTCTCCTCCAACACCACGGTGAACAAGACGTTCCACCAGATACAGTCCGAAGAGGGGCTAGAGGCGGCGATCGAGTGGATGAACAACGCGGAGAAGAGGTGAACCGGGATGCCGCCTGAACGCCGGCACCCGGGCGTACGGGGAGCCCGCCGATGACTGCAGACCAGTGGACCGACGCCTACTGCCTCCACGAAACGGAGTGGGCCGGGTACGAGCAGCTTTACACTGAGTTCGACTGGCGGGTTCCGGACCGCTTCAACATCGCCGCGTATACGACCGAACGGTGGCGCGGGAGCGACCGGCTCGCACTCGTTGCCGCCGAAGAAGGGGGGGCCGACCGACGGTACACGTTCGCTGACCTGGACCGGGCAGCCGATCAGTTAGCGAACGCCCTCGTCGCGGACGGTATCGAGCGCGGCGACCGGGTCGCGGTTACGGGGCGACAGCACCCGGTCGTGGCGACCGCCCACCTCGCCGCCTGGAAATGCGGTGCGGTTACGGTTCCAGTGAGTCCGCTTCTGGGGACTGGGGGCCTGAGATATCGGCTCCAGGATTCCGGTGCGACGGCAGCCGTCTTCGGGTCGTCGCTACTCGAAACGCTGGACGACATTGATTCACCGTCACTATCACTCGACCCAGTATACGCGGTGGATGGCGAATCCCCCCTCGACCGCTCGCGTGCTATCCAGCCGCTGCTTGATGAGGGGGCGGCTGCGTTCGAGACGGTCGATACCGCTGCAGACGAGCCCGCGAGTGTGTTCTACACGAGCGGGTCGACTGGTGACCCGAAAGGTGTCGTCCTCCCGCACCGGACGCTGCTGGGCATACTGCCCTCCTATCTCACGCTCAAGTGTGACCTCGAACTCTCCCCTGACGACCACTTCTGGACGGCCTCCGAGTGGTCCTGGATCGCGCTGTACTCTACTGTCTTTACGAGTTGGTTTTATGGAATGTCGGTACTGGCGTACGACCGGGGTGCCTTCGACGCCGACGAGGTCTGGCACTTCCTCGACCAGTACGGTGTGACGTCGCTCTCGGCGGCACCGGCTGCGCTGCGCCGGCTCCGTGATGCACCGGCCGCTCGCTCGGTCGATAGTGTCCGCGTCGTGTTCAGCGGTGGGTCGCTGCTCCGGGAACCAACAGTCGAGTGGGCACGACAGAAGTTCGGACCCGTCTCCGTGCACGTCTCCTATGGCCTTACTGAAGCCGCGCTCGTCTCCGGCAACTGTGAAGCCCTCGGAAAGTCGTACCGGCCTGCCACGATCGGGGTCCCCCAACCTGGCCACGAACTCCGACTCGTCGACCCCGACACCGACGACCACGAAGCCGTCCCACGCGGCGACGTGGGCGAGGTCGCGGTGCGTGCTGCGTCCGACCCGGTTTGCATGGACCGATACTGGCAGAAGCCGGGAGCGACGAACGAGGCGTTGCGAGACGGCTGGCTACTCACCAACGACCTGGGTCGCCGGACCGCTGAGGGGTACATCGAATACATCGGCCGGGCTGACGATGTCATCATCAGTTCCGGGTACCGGATCGGGCCAGCAGAGATCGAGCGGACGCTCGGGACGCACGATGCCGTCAAGGCCGCCGGAGTGGTCGGGATTCCGGACGAGGACCGGGGCGAAATCCCGAAGGCAGTGGTCGTGCTGGCCGATGCCTATGAGGCGAGCGAGAGGCTTGAGGAGGCGCTCCAGGACCACGTCAAGCAGGCACTTGCCCGTCACAAATACCCTCGCGATATCGAATTCGCCGACGAACTTCCGCGAACCTCGACAGGAAAAGTTCAACGGGAGAAACTCGGGGACGGACCGCCGGATTCGTCCGATACTGCCTGAGGACGCTACGGGTTTCCGCCAGTCGTCCCGGAGTACGACACTCAGGAGGCGTCGCGGCTCGGGAGGACCGCAGTCGCCTCCCCCTCGACGACAGTCTCGCCCCGCTGGCTCAGGCCGTCGAGTTCGACGTCGACGGCAGCACCATCGTCCCGGTCCCGTTTGTCGACGACCGTGCCGCGGACTGTCAGGGTGTCTCCGGCCCAGAGCGGGGCCGTGAAGCGCGTTCCGAACCGGGAGACCCTGGACAGCCCCAGCCAGTCCGTGACCATGTGCTCGACGACGCCAGCGGTGAGCATCCCGTGGGCGAAGACGTCGGGGTAGCCGGCCTCGCGGACGAAGTCCCGGTCGTAGTGGATCCGGTCCAGGCCGTTGCTCGCGCCCGCGTACCTGACGAAATCCTTCAGGTCGAACGTCTCGACTACCTCCGGACCGGTGTCACCGACGGCGAGGTCCTCCGCGTATCTCGTGGTCCGGTACGCACCTGTGGCGGCGTCCGACACCGACGCCGCTGGGTCCTCTCCCTCCTCCTGGTTCCCGGGGGGCGTCGCCTCGATACCGCCGGGGGCTTCCAGGATGGTCTTTCGCTCCGTCGCGATGAGGCCTCCGTCCTGGTCGGTGTACTCCGTCTCCAGCACCAGCAGCGTCAGGGTTCCGTCGTCGATCGCTCGCTGGGAGACGTCGACGAGTGTCGTCGTCCCGTCGACCCTGTCGCCGACGTACAGCGGGCGTTCGATCTCGTACTCCTGGCCGCCGTGGACGCGGTATCGCAGGTCGAAGCCGATGTCGAACCCGAGCGGGAACCGGTCGGCACCCGTCTCGGTCTCGCCGGGGCCGTAGCGGGGGAACAGTGCCGTCCGGAGGAACGTGATGGGGGCTGGAACGCGTTCGAACCCCTGTGCTCTTGCCGCCTCCCGTGACCGGTACGCGGGATTGTCGTTTTTCAGCGCACGGGCGAACTCCTCGACTTTGCCGGCCTCGACAGTCAATCCCTCGACGGACCGTTTCGATTCGCCGACCATGGACCGGAGTTCCGCTATGGGGCGTGTTGGCATCCGTATCTGGTGGGGACAGGCGAGTGTATATAAACCGTCCTCTTTGTGAAGGGCTCGCGGTCCGTGTGCCACTCCTGCACCGTTGAGCGAGCCCGACCAGAGCAAATCCTCGCGTGGTGGGGGAAACGGACCCACCGAACGGTTAAGCCGGTTCGATAGCAGGATGACAGCATGTCACCGGAGCTCGATACGATCGGCGTGCTCGGCGGGATGGCCAGTGCATCTACTGTCGAGTACTACCGCCTCATCGACCAGTCGATCAACGACGAGCTCGGCGGCCACAACGACGGCGAGGTCCTGATACGGAGCGTCAACTTCGGGGAGATCGAGCGGTTCATCCGGAATCAGGAGTGGGAGACGGCCGGCGAGCGCCTCGCGGCGGCCGCACAGGAACTCGAAGCCGGCGGTGCAGACTTCATTGTCATGGCGACCAACACGATGCACAAGGTCGCCCCGGCGATAGCCGACGCGGTCACGATTCCGTTCGTCCACCTGGTCGACGTGACCGCCGATGCTATCACCGACGCCGGGCTCGAAACCGTCGGCCTCCTCGGCACGCAACCCACAATGGAGCAGCCCTTTTACCGTGACCGCCTCGCAGAACACGGGGTCGACGTGGTCGTTCCCGACCGGGCCGACCGGGAGACTGTCGACGAGATCATTTTCGAGGAACTGACTCACGGGGAAACCAGTGAACGATCACGGCGGACCTATCTCCGGGTCGTCGACGACTTGGTCGAGGACGGAGCGGAGGGGCTTGTCCTCGGCTGCACCGAGATCGAATTGCTGATCGGCCAGGACGACCGACCGGCGCTCCCGATGTTCGACACGACGGCCCTCCACGTCGAACGGGCCGTCGAGCGGAGCCTCGGCTATCGTAGGTGTTGAACCGAGTCACACGTCGACCGCACCGCGGCCGTGCGGTCGGGTGCACAATGACTTTCAAGACCTCGACAGGAACCTGACGATTCAAATCCGCGCGAACGACTGGTTGGCTCCAACGGAAGCCACCGCGTATCGCTCCAGTTGACGACGGCTCCCGGGCGCTGAAGCCGAACGTAATCCGCTGGAATCTTCTCGCTCACGCCGTTGTTCGCGAGAGTGCTCCTCCGCGGACAGTCACTGGCGTGTGGCGTCTCACCGTCAGATACCGCCGTGTTCGGCTGTGAGCGCTGTTGGTCCGAACGTCTACAGTACCATGACCCTCTGCACCCACCGGCTCGCATGTCCGCTGGACGATCATTCCTGCGCACAAGATTTTAAGTCCGAAGGGCCGACCAACGCCGGCATGGCCGACGCGCGGCTGGAACTGGCAGAGGCACCGGCCGGGGGGTCGGGGGGTCGCGGGCTGGTCCCGTCGCCGCTCCCGCCCGACGACCCCGAGGCGTGGTACGCGCCGGACGTGCAGGCACAGTACGAGGTTCACCCCGGCGTCGTGGTCACCGTCACCGAGCGCGAGGCAGATTTCACCTACGACGTGCGCGAGCCCGTCCTCACCGCGGGCGACCGCGCAGCGGTCGAGCGCGTCGAAGCGCACTTCGCCGACGCCCACCTCGAACGCCCGCGAACCCGGGAAGGGGCTGTCGAGGTGATGAACGGGGGATTTGACCGGAAACACGGGCGCGTCATCGACCGGCTGGTCGACCGGTCGGCACCCGCCCGCCGCCGCCTCGACTACCACGCCCTGGCCCGGATCGCCTGCCTCGGCGAGCTGACGCCGTACGCCCTCGACTCCAACATCGAGGTGGCCGACACCGACGACGGCCTGGTCGTCCACACCAGCGACTACGCGCCGGCGGTGACGGACCTCGAGGACCCCGAGTACATCGAGCGGTTCGCCAGCGAGCGGCTGGACCGCCACACCGTCGCGTTCGAGGGGTTCGAGATACCGGTCGTCCTCTACCGCGAGAACCTGCTCGGTGCGGACCCGTTTACGACCAAGTACGCGGTCCAAGAGCCGGACCTGCTGCCCGGCGACGAGCAGCTCATCGCCGAGTGCAAGGAGCGGCTCTGGGAGGCCTCCGTCGACGGCGTCATCGAGGACGAGCGGGCGTTCGTCCGCGAGCGTGCGGAGGCGCTGCTCTCCCGGCGGCTGCGGAGCCGGAACACCCGCGCCTGGGTCGATGCCGCCCGCCACCGCCTGCGCTCGGCGCTCGCGGAGTACGACCTCGCAGTCCCGCCGGTCGACCGCCGGTACGCCGACGACCGCCTCTCCGACCTGGTCTACTACGTCCTCCGTGACTACGTCGGCTACGGAAAACTCACCATCCCGGTCCGGGACCCGACCCTGGAGGACATCGAGGCCAACCGCGTCGGCGAGCGCGTGAAGGTCGTCCCGCGGACCGACACCGGCCACGACGAGCGGGTCCCTACCAACCTCGTCTTCGAGGAGGAGAGCGCATTCGTCAACGTCGTCACGCAACTCGCGGCTGCGGACGGCACGGAACTCAACGCCTCGACGCCCAGCGCGAAGGTGAACCTCAGCCCCGAGGGGGTCGAGGAGACGATCCGGTGTGCGGTGGGGCTCCCGACGGTCAGCGAGGGCGGCCCCCACATCTCCATCCGCAAGCAGTCCGCGGACGCGCTCACGCCGGTCGACCTCGTCCGCTCGGACAGCCTGCCGACCGAATTGGTGGCGCTTCTGTGGCTGGTCTACGAACACCACGGGGTCGTCCTCTTCTCGGGCCCGACCGGGGTCGGGAAGACGACACTGATGAACGCCCACATGCCCTTCGTCCCGTTCCGGGACCGTCCGATCAGCATCGACGAGGGTTCCCGGGAGGTCCGCCTGCCCCACGAGACCGGCGTCTCGCTGACGACGCGGGACCACCAGGAGAGCTACAAGCGGGTGACGATGGCCGACCTGATGACCCAGGCCAACTACCTGAACCCCGACGTGGAGATAATCGCCGAGGTCAACACCACCGAGAGCTTCGAGACGTTCGCGGAGTCGCTGAATACGGGCCACGGCCTGATCGGCACCACCCACGCAGAGGACGTCGAGTCGCTGGTCAACCGCGTCATCGAGCAGGGGCTGCCGCCGTACCTGCTGCGGGAGCTCGACCTGGTCGTCTTCCCGCGCCACGTCGACGGCGAACGGTACGTCGGGCAGGTGGTCGAGCTCCTGAGCGAGGGGGAGTTCCGCGACCTCGACCGCGAGACCGGCTGTGGGTCGGTTCGCAAGAACGGCACGGCAGTCTACTGGAACACCGTCGCCGAGCGCACGGAGGGCGGCGAGTTCCGGTTTGGCTACGACCACCCCGACCTGGGCGACGAAACGCGTGCGGTAGAACTACGCACCCTCCACCGCGTCGCGAACCTCACCGACCGGCCCGTGACGGCCGTCGAGGAGGAGTTCCACCGGAAACACCGGTACGTCGAGTACTTCGTCCGCCAGGGGATCGACGACTTCGAAGAGCTGTTCGACCTGCTCGCGGACCTGCGCACCGAGGAAGCGGCGACCGTCGAGCGGCTCCGCCGGCGGGACGATGAGTGACCGCGCGTTGAGCCGGGTGGACCGGGGGCTCTACGCCCTGTTCTCCCGGCACGCCGACAGCGAGAGCCACGAGCGCGACCGGCGCCGCTACCGCGCGGCCGGGCTCTCGACCAGCTTCGACGTCTACATCGCCAGGGTCTACGGGCTGGCGTGGGCACTCGGGCTGCTCACCGCGCTCGGGACCTTCGCCGGTGCCGTACTCGTCCCCTCCTCGGCCGTCAGTGCGATGTTTTCCTTCCTGGGGAGCGGCCTCCCGGTACTGAACCGACTCCCCCTTCCCTCCGTCCCGCGCGTCTACCCCGCCCTCGCGCTTGCAGTCCTGCTCGCCGCCCTGGTCCGGTGGCTCGTCGTCAGGAGCGGCGGCGTCTATCTGAGTCGGGTGGCTGCCGTCCGACGCGAGGAGATCGAGCGCACGCTCCCGGGCGCCGTCCGGTATCTCCGGGTTCTGGCCTCCGGGGACAGCGACCAGCGGGACATGCTCGCCCGGGTCGCCGACCAGGAGGCCTACGGCGCGACCGCCGGTTCCTTCCGTGCGGCGCTGAACAAGGCCGCCCTCACGGGCAGTCTCGACGAGGGGCTGTCGATGGTCGCCCGCGAGACGCCCTCGCGGGACCTGCTCTCTCCGTTCCTGCTGAAGTTCCGCGAACACGCCGCCCAAGGGACCGACGCCCTGGAGAGCTACCTCAAGATGGAGGGACGGCTGCTCTCACAGCGCCAGGCTCGCGTCCACGAGCGTGCCAGCGGCTATCTCGAGCTGCTCGCCGAGCTGTTCGTCGTCCTCCTGATCTTCCCGGCGCTCGCAGTGTTGATCCTCACCGTCGCCAGCGCGCTCGCTCCCGGGCTCTCCGCCCCTATTTCGACTCCCTTCGGGACGGTCACCACCCGGGCGCTTCTGGTCTACGCCGCCGTGGGCTTCGTCCTCCTCGTCGGCGTCGGTGCGGCGTTCGCGGTCGCCTCGCTGCGCCCGACCGACCACTCGGTGCCGACCTACGACCGGCCCGAGACCGTCCGGGCGATGCTCGCGTCGACGCCGTCGAACCCGGCGAGCGCGGCAGTCACACTCCTGCCCGTCGGCGTGGCCGTCGGCCTCGTCCTCTGGTGGCTGGGGTCGCCTCCAGTCAACGTCGCTCTGCTGTCCTACGCCGCCTACGGCCTGCCAGTCGGGGTGATTGCCGTCCGACGGGCCCGCCGGGACGACGCCAAGGACCGCGAGATCCGCGACTTCGTCCACGCGGTTTCGGGTCACGTCAGCCTCGGCCGCCCGTTCCCCGAGGCAGTCCGGCGGGTCGCCAGCGATGTGGACCTCGGGGCGCTCCAGCCGGATGTCGAGGACCTGGCGTTCAACCTCGGGCTGACGACCGGCCCCGAGGACGCCAGCGACGTGCGGGCGAGTGCGCTTGACCGCTTCGTCGAGCGGGTCGGCACGCCGCTTGCCTCACAGACCGTCGGACTCGTTGTCGGCGCCTTGGAAGCCGGCAGCGACACCGAGGAGGTCTTCGAGACCCTGGAGACAGAAATCGGGCGACTCTACCACGAACGGAAGGAGCTCCGCTCGCGGTTGTTGGTCTACGTCGCCGTCGGGTGGACGACCGCCCTGCTGGTGGTCGGGATCGTCGTCGCGGTCAACGCCTCGGTACTCGACGGGTTCGCGCAGCTGTCGACAGTCGCGGACACGAACACGGGGATGGCCCTGGACCCGAACGCGGTCGACCCGGCCCGTGACCGCTGGCGCTTTTACCTGGTGGCGCAGGCGACCGTCCTCGCCTGCGGGTGGTTCGCCGGCACGGCCAGCCGCGGCCGGTACGAGGCACTGCTCCACTCCGGGGCGCTGGTCGTGTTGACCTACGTCGTCTTCACCGGACTGGGGGTGGTCTGAGTGTCCGCCCGTGGACAGTCACACGTCGTCGGCGTCGCACTCATGCTCGGGCTGACCGTCGCGGCGCTGGGCGCGCTGACTGCCGGTGTCGGCACGGTGCTGGAGTCACAGGCTGCGGCCGCCGACGCGAACCGGGTCGCAAGCGACCTCGACGCCGCGCTCGACGAACGGGCACACGGCTACCACAGCGGCCACGTCCGGTTCTCCGAGGGGTCGCTCTCGACGGTCGACCGAACGGTGCGCGTGGTCCGCAACGGGTCGGTCGTCGGCGAGGTCGACGCCGGCGGCCTCGTCTTCGAGTCCGGCGACCGCCGGGCCGCCTACGTCGCGGGGGCGGTCGTCCGCGGCCGCGGCGGAGGCGCCTGGCTCACCGAGGCCCCGTCGGTGACGGGCTCCGAGCGGAACGGCGTGGTCGTCGTCGGCGTCCCGCGGCTCGGGGCCGACGAGGTCGGTGTCGGCGGGACTGGCGGGACCGCGGTGACACTGGAAACGAACGTCACCCACAGTCGGCTTGACCTCGGCCGCGGGGAGTTCGCTGTCGCTATCGAGACCGCAACGCCCGACGCGCTGGCGCGTCACTTCCGCGAGGAGAACGCGACGGTCTCCCGGCAGGACTTCGACGGCGACGGAACGCCGAGCGTCGTCGCGCGGTACCCGGGTCGCCGGCAGGGGTATCTCGTCGTCCACGACCTCGCGCTGGAGGTGGGCGATGGATAACCGCGGGCTCAGTCCGGTCGTCGGCAAGACCCTCGCCGCGAGCCTCGCGGTGCTGTACGTCGCCGGGATGACCGCGCTCCTGCTGAACGGCCCGGTGCCGGCGGGCCGGACGGCCGCCGGCGGGGAACTCGGCGAGCGGGTGCTCGCGACGGCTGCCGGTCACATCGAATCTTCTCTCCCCGACGGCGACCGCCGCGTCGACACCCGAACCGAGGTACCGATGCCCGCCACCATCCGGAACGCGGGGTACGCGCTCGAACTCCGCGCCGGTCGGCTCGTTCTCGACCACCCGGTAGACGCGCTCGACCGCGAGACGCGGCTGTCGCTGCCGGCGAACGTCACCGTCGCCGACGGCGACTGGGAGAGTACCGACCGGCTGGTGGTCCGCGTGACCGGGCCGCCCGACAACCGGACGCTGTGGCTGGAGGGCGACTGATGGCGAGGCGCGCACAGACGTCCCTGCCCGGTCTCGGGGTCGCCTTCCTGTTGCTCACGGCGGCGGTGTTCGTCGGGCTCGTGGCGGCGGAGGGCTCGCTGAGTTCGACCGACCGGGCGGCGCTGGACCGGCAGGCTGCGGTCGGGCTCTCCGAACGGCTCACCGCCGACCACGCCCCCCTGACCACCCGTCCGAACGTGCTCAACGAGTCCCGGCTGGTCGGCCTTGACGCGGCGGCGCTGCGCTCGACGTACGGTCTCGCCGACGACGCCGCCGTCCGGGTCCGGCTCGATGGCCGGACGCTCGCTGCTGCGGGTAGCCCGCGCGAGGGGCGGACGGTCCGGCGGGTCGTCCTGGTCGAGACGCGCCAGCGCAGAACCCTCACACCCGAGTTCACCGGCTCCCGTCGGGTCACACTCCCGCGCCGGACCGACCGCGTGCTGGTGACGCTCGCCCCACCACCCGGAACCACTGTCAGCGAGGTCCGTGCCAACGGTCGCGTCGTCCTCCGGGACCCCGGCGGCCTCGATGGCACCTACGACGCCGCCGTCTCGCCGTACGAGACCGTCACGCTCCGGTTCGAGGCGACTGGCGCCCTCGACCGCGGGAGCGTCAGGGTCGTCTACTTCCCCGAGCGGACCCGACCGGCCGAACTCGAGGTGACCGTCGATGGATAGGGGGCAGGCGCCGCTGACCGCCGTCGAGGCGGCACTCGGCGTTCTTCTGCTCGCCAGCGTGGCCTTCGTGTTCGTCCTCGGGCTGCCCGCGAGCCCGGCCGACGAGACACAGCTCGAGCTGTACGCTTCCGACGCAGCGACGGTGCTCTCCTCGGAGGGGCCCCGCCACGCCGACCAGACCCGGCTGGCCGAACTCGCCGCTTCCCGGGAGAGCTTCGAGCGCGAGCGGGGGGCACTCGAGCGGCGGCTCGACCGGCTGCTCCCGGCGAACGTGCTCTACCGGGTCGAGGCACGGTACGGAACCGTCGGACATCCGCTCCCCGCTGACGTACAGACGGGGACGGCAACCGTCTCGACGGTCAACGGCGACGTCACGGTCAGGGTGTGGTACGCGTGACGCCCCGTCCTCAGGCCGGCCGGGGCTGCGACCGATACCGGAACCGCGCCCAGCTGGTGCTGGTCGCGGCCGTCGTCATGACTGCCGCACTCGTCCCGCTGGCGCTCGCGTACCTCCAGCTCGGGTACGGCGCATCGGTTCCGGTCGACGACGACCCTGTCCGGGACGTGACCGACACGCTCGAGCGCGCGCTCGTCGACGCGGCCGACGGGGTCCCGGACAGCTACGCCTGGAGCGACCGCGGGGCAGCCGTCGACACGGTGCGACAGCGGCTCCGGCCCACACTGTCGACGCTCAACCGGTCCCGTCTCGACGACGACACGGCGCTCGCGGTGACGTACAACGCCAGCCGGGCCAGTAGGTGGGCGAGCGCCGACTGTCCCGGTGGACCGGGCCGAGCGTTCGGCCCTTGCCGTGCCGACCGCGGAGTCGTCGTCCAGGAGCGAGCGGGTGAAACACACGTCCTCGCGGTGGCCGTCGACGTCCGCGTCAGCAGCCCGGCAGCCGAGCGCCGCGGGACTGCGGTCGTCACGCACGCGATTCGCTCGTAGGAAACAAGTCCCTGGCGGACGACTGTCGACTCATGTCACAGGGACGGGATACCGAGTTCGGTCTCGCCGAGGTAACCGCAGTGTTCGAGGACCGGAAGGACTACGCCGAACCGCTCACCGCGAGTGAGGTCGCGGACCAGCTGGGCTGCTCTCGCCGGACGGCGCTGAACAAGCTCCACGAACTCCAGGAGGAGACCGACCTGACGAGCAAGAAAGTCGGCGGTCGCAGTCGGGTGTGGTGGATCCCGGTCGAGGTCTGACCGCTCACGAACATTTCAGGACTGGATCGCCGCCTTCCCTGTCCAGTGAAACCTCTACTGGTTCGATGTCGATCAGCCCGACGGCGTCGTTGTAGTCGGGATTCCCACCGCCGCCGTTCGCCGGCGGCGCGTTCGACGGCTCCGCGTCCGATTCTGACAGTTCGTACAGGACTGCGACCTCGCGGTCGTCGAGAGCGAGCGTCCCCGAAGGTCCGAGTTGCGAGCCGAGCATGCCCCCCAGCGACGGCTGGTGGGAAGCCGCGACCCCGTACGTCGGGACCGACTCCCCGTCGCGGAGCAGGATGATATTCTGGTTATCGGGGTCGCTGGCATCGATCCAGAACCGGGGGTCCTGGATCCCGGCACCGGGGTCGGGTTCGAGGATGTCATACTGGGTACCGTCGATCGTCTCGTCGACCGGACCGCCGTCCGCGGCCGGTACTTCCTGCCATCCGTCCGGCTTCGGCGCACGCATCTCCAGTGTCACCGACGCGTTCGCCGGGAGTTGCCCCGTCGTGTACGAGTAACTTCCCGGCAACGTCGGGTGGTTGAGGTCATCTTCCCACAGCTCGACCCCGTCGGTTCCGTTCCCGTCGGGCCACGGCGTAAGCGTCTCTGTCGTTCCGTTCGGATAGCTGATGACGACGCGCCCGTAGACGATGTCGGGCTGGATATCGTCGCCACTGCTGGCGCTTGCGGCAATTCCAACCACTGTGAGGGTCGCGACGAAGGGCCGGTCCGTGACCACTGCGTTGTCGACGACCTGGACGTCTGCCCCTCGCTCGATCGGGACGGTCCGCTCGGCCACGATTCCGTTCGACGGCTCATGGACGATGGACATACTAAACGCATCGGCCGATACCCCGCACAGGTCTGCCTCGGTGAGGTTGAACTCTAGCCGGTCGCCCGCACGGTACGGTCCGGTAACCGAGCCCGTTCGTTCCGGGTCGTCGATGCGCTCCCCGTCGACCTCGATGACGAGCCGCAACTCCTCCGGTTCCAATGAGTCACCACCCTCGTGCTGGACTCTGGCGTACTGGTAGATCTCCCCAGTGCTGTTGTCGTAGACGGTGTAGAACTCGTCTTCGACCGCAACCTGTGGCGTCGGCGTCTGGAGCGAGAACCCGAGTGCCAGCGAGGCAACCGAAACGGACAGCAACAACACGATCGCGACGAGGAGGACGACCCCGACCGGTTTGCTGATCCCGCGGCTCCTCATACGTCTTCCTGTTCTTCGCACAGTACAAACATCCGGCTCGTGTCCCGGCTCGATCTGGCCACAAGCTATTTATGCGTACATCGGCAGGTCCGAGCGCACCGTTGCCGCGCTCAGAAGTTCCACTCCTCGGCCCGTTGCTCGGCTTCCTCACGAGCCTGCTTGCGGATGGCCTCGATCTTCTCTTCGTCTTCGAGGAAAGCCACGACGGCGCCGGCGTCCCGGTCGGTATCCTCGGCCCGCCAGTCGGGGGCAGCCCTGCGCGTCCGCTCGGCCAGCGCGGGGTCACCGGCCAGCCGGTCCGCCGGGGCGTCCGGCGGGACCCGCAACTCCTCGGCGGCGTGAACGTCCTCCAGCACCTCGGCGTCGAGTTCGTACAGTTCCAGCCGGTAGGGGCCGGCGACCGCGATGTCCGCCAGGGCCGCCGGGCCCGCGGCGTCGGTGCCGGTGTGGTAGGCGACGACCGGCACACCGGCCTCGAACGTGAGTACACCCACTCCCTCGCCGTCGAGCAACAGCGCGTCCTGTGACTCCAGGCGAGCGTAGCCCGTGAGTTCGGCGTCGAGCGCGTTCGCGAGCGGCGTCCCGGGGTCGGCCACGACCCGCTGGCGGACGAGCCGTCCCTGCGGGAGCTTCATGGCTGTTCGGGAACGACCGCGTTCCGGAAGCGGTCGGCGACCGCCCCCGAATCGCGTTCGCGGACCTCCAGTGCCGCCGCCGCCTCCCGGTAGGCTGCCGCAGGCTCGGAGTCCGGTGCGTGCGCGAGCAGCGGCTCGCCGGCCCGCCTGGCCGCCCGGACGACCTCCCGCTCCGGGACCGTCGCCAGCGTCTCCCCCTCGAAGTACCGCTCGGCCCGCTCGCTGACCGCCTCGATGTTGGCGTCGTCGGTCACGCGGTTGAAGAGCAGCCCCGCAACTCCAGTCTCGTAGGTGTGGGCGTACTCCTGGGCTTTGAGCCCGTCCGACAGCGAGGGGATCGTGGGCTGGAGCACCACCACGACCCGGTCGGCGAGCACCACCGGCAACACGCCCTGCCTGCTGCCCAGCGCGGCCGGCGCGTCCAGCAGGATGACGTCCGTGTCGGCGGCGAGGTCCGCGACGACCTCCCGGAGGCGTGTGGGGTCGCTGTCCCGAAAGCCCGCCAGCGACGTGCCACAGGGGACCACCCGCATCCCGAAGCGGTCGTAGGCGGCCTCCTCGACGGGCGCCTCGCCGGCGAGCACCTCGTGCAGCGTCGTCTCCACGTCGGCGAGCCCGGCGTGGAAGAGGACGTTCGCCATCCCCGTGTCGGCGTCGATGACGGTCACGTCGTACTCCTCGGCCAGGGCCATCCCCAGCGCGAGCGTGGTGGTGGTCTTGCCTGTCCCCCCCTTCCCGCTGGCGACGGCGAACGTCTCCACCATGGCGGCACCTGCCGCCCTTTCGTACAAAAACCCTCGGCTCGCTCCCGCTCCGGCGCAGCCAGGGGGGCCGGTGCCGGCAGCCACTCCCTGAAACTGTCTCACAAACATCACTCAGAAATGTGGATAGTTATTTATATCCACCTGATGACAGCAGTTGCTATGGTCGGTTCGGGGCTGTTTCACCTCCTGTTGCTCGCTGGCGCGGCCGCCGTGACGGGCGGGCTGGCGGGCTACGCCTGGCGCCACCGCGAGCAGCCGGGCGCGGTCCCGCTCTCGGCGGCGATGGTCGGCGTCACCTTCTGGGGTGTCACCGAGATGTTCGCCCTCTCCCAGACCTGGGGGCCGCACCTGTTCTGGGAACGGGTCCAGTGGCTCGCGATCGCCGTCGTCCCGGTGCTGTTTTTCCTCTTCATCGTCGACTTCACCGGGTACGACTCGGTGCTCTCCCGCCGGCTGCTCCCGCTGTATTTCGTGGTCCCGGCAGTCACCGTGGCCCTCGTCTGGACCAACCCGGCCCACGGGCTGATGTGGACCGACCCGTTCCACATCGCGGCCGGCGGGGTGGTGACACTCGACCAGACCTTCGGCCCCTGGTTCTGGGTCTACTTCGTCTACGCCTACTCGCTGCTCATCGTCGGGTTCCTGTTGCTGTTGCGGCTGGTCGCGGTGTCGGAGTACCTCTACTTCGACCAGAGCGTGCTGATCGTCGTCGGGCTCCTCGCACCGCTTGCGGGCAACGCCGCCAGGGTGTTCGGCCTGACGCCGCTGCCCGGACTCGACCTGACGCCCTACGGCTTCGCGGTGACGGGTGTCGCCTTCGGGAACGCCCTGTTCCGGTACCGACTCTTCGACCTGCTGCCCGCGACCCGACAGCTCGGCCGGCAGGCGGCCCTGGCGGCCCTCGACGACGGGGTCGTCATCGTCGACACCGACCGGGAGGTACTGTACATGAACGCCGCCGCGGGGGAGATCCTCGACCGTGACCCGACCGGGGCGCTGGGCGAGCCCGCCGACCGGCTCGTCGGGGACGAAGAGCTCGACCTCGCGGCGACCGACCGGCTGGCCGAACTCTCCGTGGACGGCCGGACCTACGAGGTCGAGACCGCGCCGGTCGCCGACCGGCGGGGCCGGGAGGTGGGGCACACCGTCCTCCTGTACGACGTGACCGAACGCAAGCGCCGCGAGCGGGAGCTGCGCGCCCAGCGCGACCGGTTCCAGCGCCTCGAGCGGATCAACACCGTCATCCGCGAGGTGAACCAGGCGCTCGTCGGGGCCACCACGGTCGACGAACTCGAGCGGGCGGTCGTCGAATCCCTCGCGACTCCGGGGCTGTACGACACGGTCTGGCTCAACACGACCGCCAGCGACGGCCCCCCGGTCAGGATGGTCGCCGACGACGACAGCGCCCGGACGGTCGAGGAGGGTGCCGAATTCGGGGAGCTCCCCCCGCCGCTCGTCGCCGACGACCCCGATGTCGCCGGGACCGACCTCCCGGCCGACCCCGCCGAGGCCGACGGCGGTGACTGGGCGACCGTCCCGGTGGTGTACGGCCGGACGGTCTACGGCGTGCTCGCGTTGCACAGCGACCGGGAGGCCGGCTTCGGCGAGCGGGAACTCTCCGTCCTGGACGAACTCGGCGAGACGGTCGGTCACGCGCTCAACGCCGTCGAGCACACCCGCCTGCTCGTCGCGGACACGCACGTGGAACTGGACTTCCGGTCGACCGACGGGGACGCCCTGCTGGTCGCGCTCGCCGGGGAGACCGGGGTCGAGTGGACTCTCGACGGCCTCGTCCCCGCCGACGACGGCGACCTCATCGCCTACCTCAGCACCGACGAGGGAGTCGACGCCGCGGCCGCCGTCTCCCATCCCGGCGTCGTCGACACCCGCCGGCTGGCAACCGACGGCGGGACGACGCTGGAGGTGACCGCGGCCGAGGGGATGCTCGCACACCCGCTGGTCGAGTTCGGCGCGAACGTCCGTACGGCGACCGCGGCCGACGGGAGCTGCCGGCTCGTCGCCGAGATATCGCCGGAGGCCAACGTCCGGGCGGTCGTCGAGCGGCTCCAGGAGGAGTTCCCGGAGACGGAGCTGCTGGCGAAACGCGAGGTCGAACCGACGGGGGAGGCCGCGCTGCCCGACGAGGCCGACCTGACCGACCGCCAGCGCGAGGCGTTAGAAGCCGCCTACCGCGCCGGCTACTTCGAGTGGCCCCGCGACTCCACCGCCGAGGAGGTCGCGGCGTCGCTGGACATCGCCTCCCCGACGCTGCACGGGCACCTCCGCAAGGCCGAGAACCGGCTGGTCGAAACTTTCTTCAACAACTGACGCCGCTCTTCCCGGGGACCGACCCCGGCGACGGGGCGTCGGGCGACTCCCCCGGGCCGCCCGGATGGCCGGCCGCCGGGACGCCCGCGCGGGTGTGTCGTCCCGCACGGGCAGTCGTCGGCCGCTCTCCCCCGTGTCGGGCGGGACGGTTCGGCTTCCCCCTTCCTGTCTGTCCCGCCACGATCGTGTATCCGCTGGACGGTCGTGAATCCGGTCGCTACGTATCTAGAGGCCGCCGCTCTCACGGGAGGACGGACGCTACGTACTTAGCGGCCAGCGCGGCCCGGGCACGACCCTCCGGCCGGTCAGTCCGTGACACCCGCGAACAGCGGCTCCAGCTCGTCGAACCCTGCCTCGTCGGCCGACCGAAGCGACAGCGGCGAGACGCTGACACGCCCCTCCAGCAGCGCGTGCCGGTCGGTCCCCCGGCCGTCGGGGATGTCGCCGGCAGCCATCCCGGCCCACAGCGGGTTGTGCAGCCGGAAGCTCCCGTCGGTCAGGTCCGCGTGCATGTCGTACTCCGGAGTGGCCCGGGTCACCGCCACCCCGGTGATGGCCTCGTCCGGCCCGGGAACGTTGACGTTCAGGTAGTCGGTGTGTGCGAAGGCGTCGCCCCCGACCGCGCGCTCGACGACCCGTCGTCCCACCCGGCAGGCCCGCTCGAAGTCCGGCACTGCGAGTTCCTCGCGGTCGTGTCCGAGCCCGTTCATCGAGACCGCGATACCGGGCACGCCCAGACAGGCCGCCTCTTCGGCCGCGCTCGCCGTCCCCGACCGCGGGAGGACGTGAACCCCGAGGTTCGCGCCGGGGTTACAGCCCGAGACCACCACGTCCGGCTCGAAGGTCCGCGCCCCGACGATCACGCAGTCACAGGGAGTCCCGTGGATGGCGTAGCCCAGGTCGTGTTCCTCGTAGGGGATGGTGACGGTGAACGGTTCCTCGTCGGCCTCGTCGATGCCGATGTCGCCCTCGTTGCCCTGGTCCGGTCCCATCCGACCATACGAGAGCCCGCGCCCCACCGCGCTCTGGTTGCGCGCCGGGGCGACGACCGTCACCTCGCCCAGCTCGGAGAGCGCGTCCGCGAGCGCCCTGATGCCCGGCGCGTCGATCCCGTCGTCGTTGGTCAGCAGGATGTCCATCTCTCCCCCCTGCAGACTGCGGTCGGCCGGCTCGCCGCTCCCATCGGTCGGTCGCGTCCGGTGTGGCTCATCGTCTCCGTTCTCGCCCCCGGGCTACGTGTCGTTTCCGGTCGCCACGTTCCGTCAGCTCCCGAGGTCTCGTGTGAGACCTGTAGCCACACCTGACCCCCGGGTCCCGTGATTTTTTACCGCTGGTCCGCGTCGGCCAGGGGTATGGCTGACTTACAGGTCGATGCCAGCATCAACGGACTGACAAAAGGTGTCGGCGAGACCGCCGAGCGGGCCGACGAGGTCGGGTTCGACTGCCTGTGGAACCCCGAGACCGAACACGACTCCTTCGCGCCGCTGCCGGTGGTCGCCGACCGGACCGAGGACATCGAGTTCGGCACCCGGATCGCGACCGCCTTCACCCGGAGCCCGATGGTGTTGGCCCAGCAGGCCTGGGACCTGCAGGCCTACAGCGACGGCCGCTTCATCCTCGGGCTCGGCACACAGGTCCGGGCACACAACGAGCGCCGCTTTTCGGTCGACTTCGAGTGGGAGTCGCCCGGCCCGCGCCTCCGTGAGGTCATCGAGTCGCTGCGCCACATCTGGGAGGCGTTCCAGGAGAACCGGGAGAGCCTCGACTACGAGGGGGAGTTCTACGACTTCTCGCTGTTGACGGACACGTTCAACCCCGGCCCCATCGACGACCCGGACATCCCCATCTACACCGCCGCGGTCAACGAGTACAACATCAGGATGGCCGGGGAGATCTGCGACGGGATCGCGCTGCACTCGTTCAACACGCCCTCCTACACCCGGGAGGTCGTCGCGCCGAAACTCCAGCAGGGCGCCGACCGCGCCGGCCGGTCGGTCGACGAGGTTAGCGTCTCCGCCAGCCCCTTCGTGGTCACCGGCCGCGACGAGGAAGAGCGCGAGCGCCAGCGCCAGGAGGTCCGCCAGCGGGTGGCCTTCTACGCCTCCACCCCGACCTACAAGGACGTCATGGCCCACCACGGCTGGGTCGACACCGGCCGCGAACTCCACGAACTCTCCAAGGAGGGCAAGTGGCAGGAGATGGCCGGGCTGGTCACCGACGAGATGATGGACGCGTTCGCCGTCGAGGCCCACCCCGACGAGCTCGCCGACGCGCTCGTCGAGACCTACGGCGACCTCGCCGACCGGGTCTCGCTCGCGCTCGACCTCGAGGACCCCGAGCTCGCCGAGCAGGTCCTCGACGGGTTCTAAACGTCCGACTGCTCCCCGGCACTCCCCGCCGGCCGGCCGAGAGCCTCGAAGACGGCGCCGAGGTCGGCGTGCTCGCCGACGAGCCGTGCCGCGCGGTCGTGCGGGGAGAGGGCCCCTCCCTCGGCCGCCGCTCCCGCGTCGGTCGGCCGCTCGACCCCCGCAGCGTCGAATACCCGGTCGAGAAACCCCTCCCGGGCGACCCCGTTGGCGAAGAGGTCGTGCACGTACGTCCCCAGCACCCGGTCGGTCGCAGCGCCCTCGCCCTCGAACGGCCGGGCCGCGTCGCCGGTCAGTTCCGTCCGACCGAGGTGGACCTCGTAGCCCGACACCTCGCCGGTCGCGCCCGCGAGCGGCTCCACCGGCCGGAGGTCGCGAGTGACCCGCCGGACCTCCTTCTCGGCCTCGAAACGCGTCTCGACCGGCAGGAGTCCGAGCCCCTCGACGGCCGCCTCGCGCCCGGACTCGACGCCCCTGTCGACGACCCGCTCGCCGAGCAGCTGGTAGCCGCCACAGAGCCCGACCACCGGGCCGTCGAAGGCTCGTATCCGCTCGGCCATCCCGGCCTCCCGGAGCGCACGCAGGTCCGCGACCGTATGTTTCGTCCCCGGGAGGACGACCGCGTCCGCCCCGTACTCCGCGGCCGCGCCGTCGACCGCGTCCCCGCCGGCGTCGAGCCGGCCGTCCAGCGGGAGGAAGGCGACCCGGACGCCGGGCTCGCGAGCCAGCGGGCCGAAGTCGGTGACATTCGATATCCGGGGCAGGCGGGGGACTGCGACGGTGACCGCGCGCTCCCCGGGCACGCCGTCGTCGGCACCGCGGACCGCCCGCTCGCCCGCGGCCGGGAGGGCGACGCTGTCCTCCTCGGGCAGCCCGGGGTCCTCGTAGGGGAGCACGCCCAGGACCGGAACACCAGTCCGCTCCTCGAGTTCCGCGACCCCGTCGGAGAGCAGCGTCCGGTCCCCGCGGAACTTCGTGACGAGGACGCCGACCACGCGCTCGCGGAGGGCTTCCGGCATCAGCTCCAGCGTGCCGTAGACGTGGGCGAAGACGCCGCCGCGCTCGATGTCCGCCACCAGCAGGATGTCGGCGTCGGCGAAGCGGGCGGTCTCGACGTTCGCGAGGTCTCGATGCTGGAGGTTGAGTTCGGCGATGGAGCCGGCGCCCTCCGCGACGATGACGTCGTGGCGGTCTGCGAGCCGGGCGTGGGCACGGCGGGCGACCCCGCGGGCTCGCTCCCAGCGCTCCCCGTAGTAGCTCCCGGCCTCGACGTGGCCGACGGCCTCGCCGTCGAGGACCAGTTGGGAGCGCCCGTCGCCGGTGGGCTTCAGGAGGACGGGGTTGTGGTCGGTCGTCGGCGCCACCCGGGCCGCGCGGGCCTGGACGTACTGGGAGACGCCGACCTCGCCGTCGCGGCTGCGGTCGCCGCTACCCGCCCGCGGGACCGCGCGGGCGTTGTTCGACATGTTCTGGGCCTTGAACGGGGCGACGTCGACCCCGCGGTCGGCGAGCAGGCGACAGAGCCCTGCCGCGACAGTGGATTTGCCGACGTGGCTGGCGGTGCCGGCGACGAGCAGGGTTCGCGTCATGCTATCCCGGCCGGCGCGCTGTGTCTGGCCCGGCGCTACGACCCCGGTACGGGAGCTTTATTCCGGTGTCGGCCCTCTCCCCGGTCGTGACGTCCGTCTCGGTCGTCATCGATGTCTGCCTGCTCGTCGTCGCGGTCATCGTCCTCTGGGTCGGCGCCCAGCGGTTCGTGGAGAGCGCCGCCCGGCTCGCCCGCCGGGTCGGGCTCTCCGAGCTCGTGGTCGGGCTGTCGGTCGTCGCGCTGGGGACCTCGGCCCCCGAGGCGGCCGTCACCGTCGACGCGGCCGTCACCGGCCGGCCGACCATCGCGCTCGCCAACGTCGTCGGCTCGAACGTCTTCAACCTCGGGCTGGTCCTGGGCGGGGTGGCGCTGTTTCGCCCCATCGTCGGGCGCCGGGCGCTGGTCCGCCGGGACGGGGTCGTCGCCATCCTGGCGACGGTCGGGCTCGTCGCGGTCGGGGGCAGCGGGACCGTGGGCCGCGCCGAGGGGGCGCTTCTCCTGGGCGCGTTTCTCGCGTATCTCGGCCTCCTCTTTCGCGGTGCCGACCGGACAGCGGTCCCGACCCCGGCCCCGGACCCCGGACCCCAGCGGCTGCCGGCCGCCGTCTGGGTGGTCGTCGGGCTGGCGCTTGTGGTCGGGGGTGCGAACCTCCTGGTCTCCTCCGCGGCCGACCTGGCCCGGCTGCTCGGGGCCTCCGAGTGGCTGGTCGGCGAGACGGTCGTCGCCGTCGGCACGTCGGCGCCCGAAGTCGCCGCGGCGGCTGCCGCCGCGCGCGAGGGGCTGGCGGACATCGCCGCGGGCAACCTCGTGGGGAGTTGCATCTTCAACGCCCTGGGGGTGCTCGGGCTGGCGGCGGTGCTCGTCCCGCTTCCCGTCGGCGGCGAGGCGTCGCTGGCCCTCCTCTGGCTGGTCGGCCTGACAGTCGTCGCGGTCGGGCTCCTGGCGACCGGACGGCGCATCTCGCGGGCCGAGGGTGGTGCGCTCGTGGCCGCAAACCTGGCGAAGTGGCTCATCGACCTCCTCTAGAATTCGGTCCCCTTCCGCGCGCCCTGGCCGGCCTCCATCGGGTGGACCTCCTTGTCGACGTTCGTCACCAGGTCCGCGACGTCCGTGGCGTACTCGGGGCGCTCGTGGCCGCCCGTCAGGACGAGTTCGAGGTCGGCGGGCTTGCCGTCGACCAGTCCCTGGACCTCCTCCTCGGCGATGAGCCCGCGGTTGGCGGCGTACAGCACCTCGTCGAGCACGAGCATGTGGAGGCCGTCCTCGGGTGGTCCGTCCAGCGCGAGGGGCTCGGTGAGGTCGGCCCGGGTCGAGGCCTCGAGCAGGTCCCGGGCCCGGGCCAGCGCCGCCTCGGCGCGGGCCTGGTGGGCCTCGTCGTCGGAGCCGTCGAGCATCCCGTGCCAGCCGTAGTGGCCGGCGTTCTCGTAGCTCATCCCCGGCAGGGCCGCGATGGCGTTGTACTCCCCGCGGGTGTCCTCGACGGTTCCCGTCCCGGCTTTCATGAACTGGAGGACGTGGACGCGGTAGCCGTGGCCGGCCGCCCGCATCCCCATCCCCAGCGCCGCTGTCGTCTTCCCCTTGCCCGTACCCCACCAGACCTGCACCAGACCGAACTCCTCGGGGGCCGCGGGCGCGATCGGCTGGGGGTCGACTGTGCGTGCCATACCAACTCACGTTGCGGTAGCTAAAAGACACTTTCGTCAGACGCGGAAGACGTCCGGCTCCGCCGCCGGCACCGCGCCGTGTTCGGCGCCGGCCACGGTGTCGGGGACCGACCCGCGCGCCGCCACCGCGGCCTCGACGGCCCGGCGCACGCAGGCCCGGGCCGCCCGCCCGACCGGAGTCGCGCTCCCCGCGAAGGGGGCCGGGTCGCCGCCGGGCTCACAGCCGACCGCGACCGCGTCCGTCGTGGTGCCGGTGAACCCGGTCGCAGCCTGGAGGGTCGCCGCTTTCGTCTCCACGACGGTCGCCAGAAGCGTCGCGAGCGTCCCGTCGGCCAGCGCCCGGTCGGTCCCGACCAGCAGGTTGACCGTCCCAGGGCCCGCGTCCGACTCGCGTGTGCGTTCCCCCGACGCTCCGCCGGCGGCCTCGCTGCCGGCCAGGGCGACGGGGTTCGAGAGCCCCGCGGTGGCGACCACGCAGACTCCCCCGGCTCGGGCCCCGCGGGCGTGGCGCATGTCCACGCCGGTCAGGAGTCCGGGGCCGGGCGCCTCGAAGCCGGCCGCCCGCCGGCGCTCGGCGGCGTAGGCCGCGGGGTCCTCGCGGTCGAACCCCTCCGGGACCGAGACGTTGTAGGCCGCGTCGGCCCGGCGGTAGCCACCTTCGGGTCCGGTGACAAGCCACCGCGCGCCCGGCGACCTGAGCCGGCAGACCTCCTCCCTGCGCTCGGCCTCAAACATCCAGCGCCTCCAGCAGCCGGTCGTTCTCCGCGGGCGTCCGGACGGCGACGCGGACGTGGCTGTCCAGGTCCCGGAACGTGCGGGCGTCCCGGACGGCGATCTCCGCGGCCTCCACCTCGCGCTGGATGGCCTCCACGTCCGGCACCGCGAGCAGGAGGAAGGGGGCATCGGAGGGGTGGACCTCGAACCGCGCCGAGAGGCGCTCGCGCATCCGGACGCGCTCCTCGCGGACGCGCTCGCGGGTCGCGGCGACGAACTCCCGCTGGCGCATGCAGTGGGCGCCGACGGCCGCCGCGGGCGTCCCCAGGGCCCACGTCGGCCGGGCGGTTCTCAGCCGGTCGCCGAGGTCGCCGGTCGCGACCGCGTAGCCCGCACGCAGCCCCGGCAGCCCGTACAGTTTGGTGAGCGAGCGGGCCACCACCACACCCTCCCGACCCGCAAGCGAGGGCCGGTCGGTGAACCCCAGGAAAGCCTCGTCGACGAGCGGAACCGTCCCCACCTCCCGGCAGCGGTCGGCGAACGCGCGGAGCCGCTCCGTGGCGTAGGCTTCGCCGGTGGGGTTGTTGGGGGTGCAGACGACCGCGAGCGCGTGGCCCTCGGGGTCGGCGTCGGGAAGTTTGTCGTGGGGGCGGAAGACGGGCTCGCCGCCCTGGAGGCGGACTTCGCGGGCGTACTCCGCGAAGGACGGTGCGGGGACGAGCGCGGTGTCGCCCGGGGAGACCGCGGCCGCCACCGCCAGCCGGATGGCCGCCAGCCCGCCCGGCGTCGGCACGACATCCCCGGGAGCACAGTCGACGGCCTCGGCGGCCGCGTGGCGGTACTCCGGGTAGCCGTCGTCGGGGTAGGAGCCGGCGGCGGCGAGCGCGCGCCCGTAGACGCGCTCGGTACCCTCTGGCACTCGGGGATTGGTGTTGGCGCTGAAATCCAGCAGCTCGGGGTCGTCGCGACTCCCGTGGTGGACGCCCGCCTCCAGGCGCGCGAGGGCCTCGCTGTCCATCGTCCGTACGAGCGCCCCGGCGGACTAATCGCTTGCGGCGGGCGCGCCGGCGAGCCACCTGGCCCGCCGGAGGTCGCGGCGACGGTTGACGTTGACCGCCAGCCCCCGGTCGGTCGCGACCGCGAGTCCCTCCCCGTCGCCGACGACGTTCAGTCCCGAGGGCGCGAGCAGCCGGCCGCCGGCCCGGAACGCGGTGTCGACGGTCACCCCGAGCGCGCGCTTGCGCCCGACCGGCACCGCGACCGTGGTTGCACCCTCAGCCGCGTCGAGCGCGCGGTCGACAGTCCCGGGGGTCAGCAGCGGGACGTCGGCGGCCACGGTCAGCACGGGCTCCGCGACCCGGTCGTCGGCCAGCGCGTGCTGGAGGTCCGGGACGTACCCTTCCCCAGGTGCCTCGATCCGCGGGCAGTCGAGCAACCCCGCCGTTCTGGGCGCGTGGGGGGCGGTGACGGCGTAGACCCGCTCGACCCGGCTGGCCGCCAGCACCCGCCGGACGCGTTCGACCATCGGGACGCCGCCGACCTCGACCAGCGGCTTTTCGCCCCTGTCCAGCCGGGTCCCCCGGCCGCCACACATCAGGAGAGCGTCCACGCGACCACCCCCGCGTGCAGCGCCGCGACCCGGGCGAGTTCGTTGGCAGCGCCGAAGACGTCGCCGTTGACGCCGCCGAGGTTCCGGCGCGCCCACGCGAGCAGGAGAAGAGCCACGACCGGACCGGCTGCGACCGCCGCCGCGGCCGCGGGCGAGGGCCAGGTCGCCGCCGCGGCCGGGGCCGCGAGCCCGAGCGCGACGAACACCGACCCGGCGCTCGCACCGGTGAAGGCCGAGCCGAGCCCCTCGTGGCTAGCCTCGCCGGCGGCGGCCAGCACCGCCATCGCGAGCTTCGCGGCCACTTCGCTCGCGATAGCCAGCCCGAGCGCGACCCGCCAGGAGAGGCTCGCAGCCGCGAGCGCGCCGAGCCCGAGCCCCAGGAGCGCGAGCCCGACGGCGACGGCCGCGCCGACCCCGACGGTCGTGTCGGCCATGACCTCGCGGCGGCGCCCGGGGCCGCCGTGGACGACGGCGGCGTCGCCGAGGTCCGCGAGCCCGTCGGCGTGGTTGATGCCGGTGAGCGCGACCAGCGCGAGAGGGTAGAGGAGGGCGGCGGTCGGCGTCGGGAGCGGAGCGGCGAGTGCCAGCCCCGCGACCGCCCCGACGGCGTAGCCGACGGGGACGAACAGCGCCGGCCGGCCGGCAAGCCCCTCCCAGGCGCGCTCGTCGTGGCCGACCGGAACGCGAGTCAGAAAGCCGACCGCGCCGCGCAGCCCGCTCAGGACCACGTTACCACCGCCGCGAGCCCGTAGGCCAGCAGGCCGGCCACGCCGGTCCGGACCAGCGCCGTCCGGGTCGCCGCGGCGTCCGGGAATCGCCCCTCGGGGTTGAGGGTGTAGACCCCGGGCTTCTCCAGGCGGACGTCCAGGGCCGCCGCCAGCGTCCCCATCGGCCACCCGGAGTTCGGCGAGGGGACCGCGGAGAGCCACGACCGCGCGCGCAGGAGCGCCCCCGGTCGGCCGGTCGCGGCCGCGAGCAGGAGCGCGCTCGCGCGGGCGGGCACCCACATGACCGCGTCGTCCAGCCGCGCGGGGATGCGCCCGACCGGCCGTCCCCGGTATCCGAGCATGGAGTCGAGCGTGTTCACCGCCTTCACCCACGCGGCCGCGCCACAGCCGACGGCCAGCGCCCCGACAGCCCCGACGCCCGCCAGCCCCGCCGCGGCCGCACAGACGCCGTACCACAGAAGCGGCGCGACCAGCCCGTCCGCGAGGTTCTCCGCGAGGCTCTCGACGGCCGCACTCCGCACCTGGCCGGGCGAGAGTGCCGCGGCGTCGCGGCCGGCCAGCGCCCGGAGTTCGGCTCTCGCGCTCGCGAGGTCCGACTCGGTGAGCGCGACGACGCGGCGGACCGTCGCGAGCAGCCGGCGCAGGCTGGTCGTCACGAACAGCGCCAGCGCGCCGACAGCGGCGGCCGCCAGCGGGTCGACCAGCCCCGCGAGCGCCACCGCCCCACCGACTGCCAGCGCGGCAGCCAGCGGCCACAGGAGCGCCAGCACTCCCCCCGCGAGCACCGGCCGCCGGAACGCCCGGTCGGGAACCGCCCGCCCGAACCAGGCGACCGGGTGCAGGCGGTCGGGCGGCTCGCCGACGGCGCCGTCGAGAACGAGTGCCCCTCCGACGGCCAGCGCGCCCAGAGCCATCACCGTTCCCCCAGCCACCCGGGGAACGCCGACAGCGGGACGTCCTCGGTCAGGACGACCGTCACCCCGGTGGTCCGTCCGCCGCCGTCGGCCCGGGGGTCGTCTCCGACGTGGACCAGCTCCCCGACGCCGACGCCCAGCTCGTCGGCTACCGCCTCGAAGGCCCGGTCGTGGGGCTTGCGCCAGCCACAGCCCACGCTGGTGACGACGGTGTCCACTCCGACATCGGCCCGCGAGAGCGTCCGGTCGACGAGCCCGGGCAGGCTGCAGTTCGAGAGCACCCCGACGGGCCCGCGCTCGCGTGCGGCCGCGAGCGCCTCGGGTGCGCCCGGTCGTACCTCCACAGGAACGTCGAAGGCGGCCAGCAGCGCGTCGCGGACGACGTCCACCTCCGCCTCGACCCCGCGGCTCGCGAGCGCGGCGCGGGAGTGGTCGACCAGCGACTGCTCGCGGCCGGGCTCCAGGTCCGCGTGGGACTCGCGGTAGGCGGCCTCCCAGTCGTCGGGGACGGGAACCCCGCGCGCCCGCAGCTCCGCGGCGACAGCGTCCCACGGGTCGTCCGGTCGCTCCTGCGTGACCAGCGTGCCGAAGAGGTCGAACGAGACTGCCACTACCTCCCTCTTGCCAGGGGCTCACTTGAATCGTTGGCTGAGGGCTGACCGGTCCACACCCGCGGCTGCGGGCCGGTGGGACACGGCGGGGCCGCGTGGACCCTCACTCCGTGACCCACTTCGACCGGCGGACATCGAAACTCCCGCAGACAGGACAGCTGTGGTGCTGGACCTCGAACGGCGTCTCGCAGGCGAGACAGACATAGGGCATCGGCTCCCCACCCCCGTCCGAGATACCTGACACTTCCTTGGCCCTGTCGAGGACACCCATCGCGACCACACCTGCCCGGTCGGACGGGAGCGACAAAAAGAGGACCGATAGTTTATCCCATTTTTTCCTGCCTCCCTTTTGCGGTTTGGCATCTCGTTCTGTTTCGGTATCATGTGGACGACCCACCCCGAGAGCCGACCGACTGACCCGCGGACTGCCCGTGTCCCGGACGGGACATATCTCTTCGATGATTTGATCGTTCGGGATAGCCCGATCCGCGACTGTCACCTATGTATGTATACGAATATATATGATATATAACTAAACATTCTATACCTGTCTGGATATGTTTATTTCGGTGCTCGGACGGTCGTCCAGACGAGCGGCCGTCATCCCGGTCCGTGAGCCGACACGCGGGGTGGTGTGGCCCGGCTTCTCACTCCGGTATCGGCGTCGTGACCGCGTCGTTGCCGGCGGCCGTCATCGAGTGGATCACCGAGGAGTAGTTCCCGATCCCGCCGGCGACCATGACGAGAGCGTCGTCGGGCGAGCGCAACAGCGGGTTGTCGTCGCCCCACCGGCAGTGGTCGTGGAGGTACTCCTTGACCTCCTGTTTCTCGTAGTCCTGCCCCAGACGCCCCGCGTGGTCCTGGCCCAGGACGAACAGCATCGGGCCGGGCATCGTGGACGGGCCCATCGCTGACTCGGTGGCGCCGTGGGCCAGCCCTTCGAGGATGTCCTCGTCGTCGGGGTCCGGTCCGATCCCCTCGTCGAGCAGGTGTGGCGAGTGGGCGGGGTAGACGGTGACGGCACTGGTGTCGGGGTCCAGGTCCGCGGTGTCCGTGTGCAGCGGGTCCCAGGGACTCTCCTCCTCGAACTCGCCGAAACAGTAGGTGTACCGCCCCGGGTGCGCGTGTGTCGCCTTCGTCCCGGTTCCGGGGTAGACCCGGCCGACCGTGATGAACGCGAGGCTGACCGCCCGGCCGATGGTCGCGTTGGCGCGGTAGCCGGGGCCGAACAGCCCCGTCCCGCAGTTCACGTCGAGGTCGTTTCTCGCGGGGCCGTTGACGATGACGGCCGGGCAGAAGCCGCTGGTGGTGGCCATCACGGCCCGGAGGTTCGGCCACTCCGCCAGCCCCTCCATCGCGGCGAGCACGGCAGGGAAATACTCCGGCCGGCAGCCGGCCATGACCGCGCAGCTGGCAAGCGACTCGACGGTGAGTTCGTCGAAGCTCGTGGGGATCTGCATGAGGGTCTCGCCGCCCGGCCGGTCGACGGTGGCCAGCGTGTCCGCGACGCGCTCGTCGGTCGGCGGGATCACGGGTAGCCCGTCCGAGAGTTCGTTCTCGTGGAGGTACTCGAAGAGCTCCTCGGGCTCGGTCGGGACGTTATCCATCGTCGCCAGCGAGCAGACACTCCTCGCAGGTGAGCTGGGTGTGGACGCTCCACTGGATCCGTTCGGCCAGCGCGTCGACCTCCTCGCTGTCGAGGTAGCGGGTCGGGTGGTCGACCGTGATGAGCGGGAGCTTCTCGTAGCCGTAACTCTCCGAGATCCTGGTGTTCAGGTCGAGGAACTTGTCGGTGATGACCTGGACGGTCGGGACTCCCTTCTCCTCGAAGGTCTTCGCGTCGACGACGACCGAGGAGTTACAGGACCCGCAGTCGGCGATCGCGAGAATGACCCCGTCGGGATCCGCCGCCATGATCTCCTCCATCAGGTCGCCCGGGACCGGGCTCGACGGCGTCGGCTTCCGGTAGTACAGCAGCTCCTCGATGCCGAACTCCTCGGTGAAGCGGCGCTCGAAGCAGTCGTACAGTTCCTCGCCGTTGGGCTTGCCCCAGTCGACGTAGGCGAGGGTCTTGCCCTCGAGGTCGTCGATGCGGTCGGCGTATGTCGCCTCCGATGTCGACTCCCCGTCCGACCCGGGGAGATTGATGCTCTCGCTCATGGGTGTCTCTAGCGTGCATCCCGGGTCTCATATACCTACGGGGGCGGTCCCGCCCCGCCCGCGCACGCGGGACTCTCCCCGCGTTCAAACCGTGTCAGGATGGACCTTTTCACTGCTCACTATCGTTCGCAGGAAAAGTCCGCCCTCCCCGATTTGAACGGGGGACAAGTCGATCTACAGTCGACTGCTCTACCAGTCTGAGCTAAGGGCGGGCGTCCGGTGATAGGACACGAGCCGGACTTAACCATTATCATTCGGAGAGCGACCGACGCCCGACAGACGGGCGTCAGACACCTCGGGAAGATTGATATACCCCGACAGACAACGTGTATGACGACCGCGATGAGCAAGATCACGTTCCGCGCCGACGACGAGCTCATCAGGCGACTCGAGGAGTTCGACGCCTCGAAAAGCGAGGTGATGCGGGAGGCCCTGCGCGAGTATCTCGACGGCGCCACCGCCTCGACGTCCGACACGCGGCCCAGTGCCGACCCCGAACCCGAGACCCTCGACGAGGCCGTCGCCGACCGCGTGGACGCGCTCATCGCCGACCGGCTCGAGGAGGCGTTTACGCCACGCCAGCCCCGCGACGTCAACGTAAACATCACGCTCGACGGCGATTCTGCGGCCGTCAGCGACGAACAGGCCGGCTCAGTAAACACCACCGCGGGCGCGTCACACGACTCGCCGGCCGATGCGTCACACACGCCGGAAACGCGTAAGACGGGTGACGGGGGCGACGAAAACGCGGCTGCAAACGAGAGTAAGACGTGCTCGCAGTGCGGGGAAACCGTGTCGCCGTCCCACGTTTACTGTCCGAACTGTGGGGAGAAGACGGCGCGGCGGGTGTTCTGTGACTGCGGGGACGAACTCCGCTCTGACTGGGGATTCTGTCCCGGCTGTGGCCGCCGCACCCCCGCAGCGGACGTTCTCGACCAGGGCTAACCGCCCGTAAACAGCCATCTCAGTGGGTTTACTCCGGTAAACGCCCTGATGTCTTACGCAACCCCCAACCTTTATTACATACCAGTCTGTGGTATGTTGTGCGTAAGACGGCCGTCTTACACACCGCGACGCGCGGCACGCATTCCGCCGCTGTCGTGCGGTTTCGGTGTGTAAAACGTGCGGGCCGGGGGTGTCCCGGTCCCCGTCTTACCCACAAAGGGGAACACAACATGGAGCGTGTGACACTACGGATTCCGAAACAGCAGGTCGAAGAGGTCGAACGGATGGTCGAGACGGGGGAGTACCCCAACCGGAGCGAGGCGATCCGGGCCGCCGTTCGGGAGATGCTCGACGAGCAGGACGCCGGCAAGGAGCGTCCCTCCGAGAAACGCCAGCGCCGCAAGCGCTCGTGGGCCAAGGTGTAACTATGCAGGATATCGTCAACGAGGCCCTCGAACGCGACGAGCAGGAACAGAAACAGATGGACGACGTCGACGGCTTTGGCGATCCGCGGATCGTGATCGTCGGCTGTGGCGGCGCCGGCAACAACACGGTCAACCGCCTCTACAACATCGGCGTCGACGGCGCGGAGACCATCGCGCTGAACACCGACAAACAGCACCTGCAGATGATCGAGGCCGACACGAAGATCCTGGTCGGCAAGTCCCTCACCAACGGGCTCGGCGCGGGCGGCGACCCCTCGATGGGCGAGCGCGCCACCGAGATGGCTCAGGGGACCATCAAGGAGGTGCTCGGTGACGCCGACCTCGTCTTCGTCACCGCCGGCATGGGTGGTGGCACGGGGACCGGCGCGGCGCCGGTCGTCTCGAAGATCGCCAAAGAGCAGGGCGCTATCGTCGTCGGCATGGTGTCGACGCCGTTCAACGTCGAGCGCGCGCGCACGGTCAAAGCCGAGGAGGGCCTCGAGCGGCTCCGCGACGAGGCCGACTCCATCATCGTGCTCGACAACAACCGGCTGCTCGACTACGTCCCGAACCTCCCGATCGGCAAGGCGTTCTCGGTGATGGACCAGATCATCGCCGAGACGGTCAAGGGGATCAGCGAGACCATCACCCAGCCCTCGCTGATCAACCTCGATTACGCCGACATGACCTCGATCATGAACAAGGGTGGCGTGGCGGTCATGCTGGTCGGCGAGACCCAGGACAAGAACAAGACCGATGAGGTCGTCAAGGACGCGATGAACCACCCGCTTTTGGACGTCGACTACCGCGGCGCCTCCGGCGGGCTGGTCCACATCACCGGCGGCCCCGACCTCACGCTGAAGGAGGCCGAGGGGATCGCCCAGAACATCACCGACCGCCTGGAGGCCGACGCCAACGTCATCTGGGGCGCGCGCATCCAGGAGCAGTACAAGGGGAAGGTCCGCGTGATGGCGATCATGACCGGCGTCCAGAGCGCCCAGGTGCTCGGCCCGACGACCCAGAAGCAGGCCGACAAGTCCCGCCAGGCCATTGAGGGCGTCGACGACGAAGCCTTCGACGCCGCGACGAACGTGGCCGAAAGTCGCGAGTTCGGCGAGACCGACGGCGGCCGCAGCAGCGTCGAGACCAACAACGGACTCGACGTCGTCCGCACTAACGACTGAGTCCGGCGACCCGGTTACCCCCCCACTTCCGCGTTTCAGGTGAGCGCGTCCAGCAGGCCACACTTCCGGCAGACCTCTCTGGCGGTCGGCGACCCACACTCCGCACACTCGCCGAGGTCGCCGTCGCCGTCCGATGCGTCGTACTCGCCCGCGGCCAGCGCCGCCAGCTCCTCGTAGCCCGCCATGATGGAGTGGCGCGTCCCGGGGTGTCGCTCCTCCAGGTCGTAGAGCAGCTGCTGGATCTCCCCGCGGTAGGCTTCCTCGGCGTGGGGGCACTCGGTGATGTGGGCCGGCAGGTCGCGGACGCGGGCGTACAGGGCGACCTCCCGCTCGGGGACGTCCCGCAGCGGCTTCGCCCGCGGGACGAACTCCTCGCCCCCCTCGCGGGTGCGCTCCGCGTCGGCCCCCTCGAAGGGGCCGAGGCTGGCGTCGAACTGCTGTGACAGTTTTCTGATATCGCCCTCCAGAAAATTCATCAGCGCGGTCTCGGCCTCATCATCGAGATTATGACCAGTCAGAAGCTTGTCAGCACCGAGGTCGGCCGCGTACCGGCTCAGCACGTCCCGGCGGAACACCCCGCAGTACGCACAGGCCGACATGTCGTGTGGGTCCTCCTCGACCACCTCGTCCATCCGGACGTCGAACTCCTCGTCGTAGGAGACGACCTCGTGAGCGACCCCGAGGTCGGCGGTCAGTTCCCGGCAGGCCGCGAGCGACTCGTCGCGGTAGCCGTCGATCCCCTCGTGGACCGAGAGCGCGACCAGCTCGACCCGGGGGTCACGGCCGAACGTCTCCGCGAGGATCTGCGTGAGGACGACGCTGTCCTTGCCGCCGGAGAGGCCGACGACCCACGTCTCCGGGTCCCCGGCGGTGGCGTCGTCGGGCAGGAGGTTGTCCTCGCGGACCCGCCTGCGGACCCGCTTCTCGACGGACTGGCAGAGATGGTCCTCACAGAGGTGAAGCCCGGAGTAGGCGGCGTGCAACACGGCGTCGGCGCCGCACTTGTCGCAGTCCATTACCGTCGGCTCGGCGTCCCACGCCGTTGACCGTTTCGCTCCCGATGTGGCTCGGCCCGGCTGCCGGTTCCACGGAGCGCAAGCCGTTTGTCTGCTCCCGTCATACCCGACGGCGATGACCGACTGGCCTCGCAGCGAAGCCGTCGCCCGTGTCGAGGAGGTCGTCGCCCGCATCGAGGAGGAGCTCATGCCGGTCCCGGTCCGCGAGGTGTGGGTCTACGGCGACGCCGCGCTCGGCCTCGACCCCGTCGAACGCCTCGACATCTACCTCACCAAGGACATCCTCTTTCACGGGGAGGAGGACCGGGAGGCGGAGTTCATCGACTCCCACGGGGTCGAGGGCGTCGGCAAGACCGTCCGGGCCGAGTGGGCCGACGAATTCCCGGAGTATCTCCGGGCGAACGCCAGCGGGCACGCCGCCCCGGAGAAGTGTCTCGCTGCCCACCTCCTGGCCGACGACGAGCCCGTCCACCTGGAGGTCTGCAACGCGAGCTTCGAGGACAACGTCCGCCAGCGCCTGGAGGGCGCGATGGCCCGGGAGAACTACGGCGAGATCCTCGACCCCCGCGGGGCGTGTCTGTGGGTCGACGGTCACCGCTCCGAGGAAGCCTTCGAGAAGCTCCGGGCCGGCGACTTCGTCTTTCCCACTCTGTCCGACGCCCTGGAGATGCTCGGACTCGAGGCCGACGAATCTCGGGAGGCTGCCGAGGCCGTCGAGCAGTACCGGAAGCAGCAGGACGGCCCCTCAGTGCGGGGGGACGTAGTTTGAAACCGGAGGGCGGGACCACTCCCGGGTATGTCCTGACGAGCTACTGCGGAGCGGCCCGCGATAGCGTGACCGACCGCTCCGCGCTACGGGGTCCGCCGCCGGCCCTGTCGGGTCACCTGCTCGCTATACCTGTCCGACAGTCACGAAGAAGGGGACGGTCTCACGGTGGCGATACTCCCCCGCTTGCATCTGTGCCACGACCTCTCTCCCCATCGCCCGCCACTCCGCTCTGAGGTCGTCGAACTCCTCCGGGGTCGCGCCGCCGGCCAGCACTTCGGCACGGTCTCCACTCAACCCCTCGCCGCTGGCCTTCCGCCGCGCGCTCTCGATGTCCCGCTCGGTGTACGGCGGGCTCACCGTTCGCTCGTGGTCGTACTGTCGAACCTTGACCTCGGACAGGCCGACCCGCTCGAACAGCCCGCGGGCCGCGCCGAAACTCGCCTCGGTCCCGACGCCAGCGAGGTACAGCTCCCGCGCTCGGCGCGCCAGGGGCACCTCCGTCTCGACCGTCGAGTCGACGGTGACGGCGCTGTTGTCCGGTTCGATGACGGCCACGCGCTCGCTGGCGACGCGAGCGAATTCCCGGACGGCGCGCTCTGGGTCCGGGAGGTTCACCAGTAGCGCCTGGCAGACCACCAGGCCGACGCTGTCGTCGACGAACGGGAGACTGACGGCATCGCCGACGACGCTGGGGCCGCCGGCGTGAGCCAGCAGGTCGGCGTCCGCGTCGACCGCGACCACCTCGCCGGGGCTCTCCTCGCGCAAGACGCGGGTCAACTCGCCGGTCCCTGCGCCCACGTCGAGGGCGTACTCGCACCGCTCTAGGCCCAGTGGTTCCAGCGCTTCCCGGGAGTCTGCCCACATCCCCTCGCGGGTGGCAGTCAGATACTCGGCGGTGAACTCGCGCACACGTTCGCTACTGGCTTCTGCGGTAAAATTCCCTGCACTCACTCCCGCAGCTCCCGCACCCGCCGGATGTTCCAGGCGAAGTCCTTGCCGTCTTCTGTCGGAGTCTCTAGCACTAGCGGGACTTCACGGATAGCCCCGTGATTGACGAACGCGCGCATCCCGTCCTCGCCGATCAGTCCCTCGCCGACGTGCGCGTGTTCGTCCTTGTTGGTGCCACACTCGTGTTTCGAGTCGTTGAGATGGACACAGGCCAGGTTCTCCAGCCCGACCACGTCGTCGAACTCCGCGATGGTCTCCTCCACCGCTTCCGGCGTCGAGAGGTCGTACCCCGCCGCGAACGCGTGGGCGGTGTCGAGACAGACCTCCAGGTCCTGCGCCGAGCGGTTGAGCACCGCCCGCAGGTGGTCGAAGTCGCCGCCGAGTTTCGTCCCGCTGCCGGCGTCCGACTCGACGAGGACAGTCACGCCCTCGGGAACGTCCAGATCGTCGAGTGCGCTCGCTGCGTTGTTCAGCCCACCCTCGACGCCCGCACCCGTGTGCGCGCCGAGGTGGACGTTGACGTACTCGACCCCAAGGGTCTCGGCCGCGTCGACCTCCCGTTGCATCGACGCGACGGACTTCTCCCGGAGGTCGTCCTTGGGCGTCGCGAGATTCACGAGGTAGGAGGCGTGGATGACCCATGGGCCGATGTCGTCCTCTTCGGAGATGTCGCGGAACTGCGCGGCGTTGTCGGGGTCGATGTCCGGGTCCTGCCAGACCTGCGGGGAGTGTGAGAAGATCTGCCCGCAGTTGCCGCCGAACTCCCGCTGTTCGTCGACGGCGTTGTGGACGCCGCCGGCGACCGAGGCGTGCGCACCGACGCGGAGTGTCATACCGGCCCGTCGGGCCCGCCGGCTCTTAGCGGCTGTGACTCGTGGCCGGCAGGGTCGTCAAATCCCTGACGGTACCACTCACGCTTCCGGGGTGGTTCGTTCGTGGACCCAGGCGTCGCTCGCGTACTTCCGCGCTGCAAGCTCCCGTGCCCGCGCCAGCTCCCCATCGGTCCACCCCCCCTCCTCGGCCCCGCACCACTCGACCAGCGCCGCCTCGAGCGCCGCGACGGTCTCCTCGCGGTCGGCGCCACACTCCGCGCGGACGGAGGTGACGCGCTCGCGAAACCGGTCGGGCGAGAGGTCGGCCGCGAAGACGCCGAGGTGTGGTTCGACCGCCCGGCTGTGCGTGACCGACCCATGCTGGATCACGGCCTCGCGCTGGCGGTACTGGGCGTTGCCGCTGATCTTCTTCCCGTCAACTCCGATGTCGTGAGCGGGGTCGAGTGCGCGCAGGTAGCAGGCCGGCCGGTGGACGGCCGGCGCGGGCTCGTCGAGAAAGCCGGCGCCGACGCCGAGCCGGTCCAGCCCCGCCAGTACCGGCTCACAGAGCCGGTTGTACGCGGCTTCCAGCTCGCCCGGGAGCGCCTCGGCCGGTGCGATGACCGAGTAGGAGATGTCGCCAGCGTGGTCGTGGTAGATGCCGCCGCCGCCGGTCTGCCGCCGAGTCACGTCGATACCGTTGCGCGCACAGAACTCCCAGTCGACGGTGGCGGAGTCCTGGCCGTAGCCAAGCGAGAGCGTGCTCGGCTCCCACCGGAAGACCCGCACCGTCGCCGGCCCGCCCGCCGCGACCGTCTCGGCGGCGACCTCCTCCAGGGCCATCTGCACCGGCCCCGGTCGCGTCTCCTCGGGGACGAGCCGCCACTCCCGGTCGGTCAGCTCCATACCGGGGGTCGGGTGGCCGACGGCAAAGCCGTTGTGTCGACCCGCCGCGGGTTTGTCCCCCTGTTTTTTATCCTAGTCGTCGGTTGTGGGCGTATGACAGGCATCCTCGCGCTGGAGCCGACCGACGACGTGGCGACGTTCGCACAGCGGGTCGAACGACTCGAGTACGATTCCCTGTGGACCGGCGAACTCTGGGGCCGGGACTCCTTCGTGGCGCTGACCCGGGCCGCCGAAGCGACCGACGACCTCGGCCTCGGGACTGCGATCGTCAACGTCTACGGGCGCACCCCTGCGACGCTCGCGCAGGCGGCCGCGACCCTCGACAACGCCTCCGGCGGGCGCTTCCGGCTGGGGCTCGGAACGAGCACCGCGAAGGTCGTCGAGGACCTGCACTCGATGTCCTTCGAGAACCCGCCCCGGCGGACCCACGAGACCGCCGAACTCGCCGGGGAGTTCCTCACCGCCGAGGGCCGGGTCTCCTACGACGGCGAGCTGTTCTCGGTCGCCGACTTCCCCTCTCTGGGTACGGACGTGCCGGTGTACACGGCCGCGCTCGGGCCCGCGATGCGGCGCGTGACCGGCCGCGTCGCCGACGGGTGGCTGCCCCACAACATCCCCTTCCACGACCTCGCGAACGCCTTCGAGACCATCGCCGAGACGGCCCGGGAGGCGGACCGCGACCCCGGCTCGATCACGGTCGCGCCCTACGTCCCCTCGGCGGTCAGCGAGGACCGCGAGGCGGCCCTCCGAACGGCCCGGGGCCACGTCGCCTACTACGTGGGCAGCGGCGAGGGCTATCGGGCGGCCGTCGCCGCCCATTACGACGGCGCGGACGCGGTCGCGGAAGCCTGGCGGGAGGGCGACCGCGAGGGCGCACGCGAGGCCGTGACCGACGACATGCTCCAGGGGCTGACCGTCGCCGGCACGCCAGAGGAAGCCCGCGAGCAGCTGGCCGAGGTCGCGGGCCGCGACATCATCGACGAACCGATCGTGGTGATTCCCGGCGGAGCGAGCGACGAGGTGGCCGACTCGACCGTCGAGGCGCTCGCGCCGGCCAACCGGTAGAGCGCACGGCTCAAGTCCGTCCGGCCCCACCGTTCTCCCGATGAGCGACTCACAGTCCGGCCCTCTCTCGCCCGACCGCCCGGACGCCGAGCAGGCCTTCCGCGTCGACGCCCCCTTCGAGCCCGCCGGCGACCAGCCAGAGGCTATCGAGCAACTGGCCGCGGGGTTCCGGCAGGGGATGGACGAGCAGACGCTGCTCGGGGTGACGGGCTCGGGCAAGACCAACACCGTCTCGTGGGTGGTCGAGGAGATCCAGAAGCCGACGCTGGTGATCGCCCACAACAAGACGCTGGCGGCCCAGCTCTACGAGGAGTTCCGCGAGCTCTTTCCGGACAACGCCGTCGAGTACTTCGTCTCCTACTACGACTACTACCAGCCCGAGGCCTACGTCGAGCAAACAGACACGTACATCGACAAGGACGCCTCGATCAACGACGAGATCGACCGGCTGCGCCACTCCGCGACCCGGTCGCTGCTGACACGGGAGGACGTCATCGTCGTCGCCTCGGTGTCGGCGATCTACGGGCTCGGCGACCCGCGCAACTACGTCGACATGTCCCTGCGCGTCGAGAGCGGCCAGCAGCTGGACCGCGAGGAGCTGCTGGGACGGCTGGTCGACCTCAACTACGAGCGCAACGACGTCGACTTCACGCAGGGTACCTTCCGGGTGCGCGGCGACACCGTCGAAATCTACCCGATGTACGGCCGCTACGCCGTCCGGGTGGAGTTCTGGGGTGACGAGGTCGACCGCCTCCGGAAGGTCGACCCCCTGGAGGGGGAGGTGGTGAGCGAGGAACCCGCCGTCCTGCTGCACCCCGCCGAGCACTACTCGATCCCCGAGGACCGGCTCGAGCAGGCCATCGAGGAGATCCGCGACCTCAAGAAGGACCGCGTGCGCCACTTCGAGCGCCAGGGCGACATGGTCGCCGCCCAGCGTATCGAGGAGCGCACCACCTTCGACCTCGAGATGCTGGAGGAGACGGGCTACTGCTCGGGCATCGAGAACTACTCGGTCCACCTCTCGGACCGCGAGCCCGGCGAGGCCCCCTACACGCTGCTTGATTACTTTCCCGACGACTTCCTGACGGTCGTCGACGAGTCCCACCAGACGCTGCCCCAGATCCGCGGGCAGTTCGAGGGTGACAAGTCACGGAAAGACTCGCTGGTCGAGAACGGGTTTCGGTTGCCGACCGCGTACGACAACCGCCCGCTGACCTTCGAGGAGTTCGAGGCGAAGACCGGCCAGACGCTGTACGTCTCGGCGACGCCGGCCGACTACGAGCGCGAGACGAGCGCCCAGGTCGTCGAGCAGATCGTCCGGCCGACCCACCTCGTCGACCCCGCGGTCGAGGTCTCCCCCGCCGAGGGACAGGTCAGCGACGTCATCGAGCGGCTCCAGGCGCTGCCCGACGACGAGCGGGCGCTCGTGACCACCCTGACAAAGCGGATGGCCGAGGACCTCACCGAGTATCTCGGGGAGGCGGGCATCGACGTCGAGTACATGCACGACGAGACCGACACCCTCCAGCGCCACGAACTCATCCGGAAGCTCCGGCTCGGGGAGCTGGACTGTATCGTCGGGATCAACCTCCTGCGCGAGGGGCTCGACATCCCGGAGGTCTCCCTCGTTGCGATCCTGGACGCCGACCAGGAGGGCTTTCTCCGGTCGGAGACCATGCTCGTCCAGACGATGGGGCGAGCAGCTCGCAATGTCAACGGCGAGGTGGTGCTGTACGCCGACGACCCCAGCGACGCCATGGAATCGGCCATCGAAGAGACGCGGCGGCGCCGGGAGATCCAGCGGGAGTACAACGAGAAACACGGCTACGAGCCGACGACTATCGACAAGCCGGTCGGCGAGACGAACCTCCCCGGCGCCGAGACCGACACCGGCGAGGCCGCCAGCCTCGACCCCAAGGACGCCGAGGAGGCGGCCCGGGCCATCGACGAACTGGAGGCCCGGATGCAGGAGGCTGCCGACAACCTCGAGTTCGAACTCGCCGCCGACATCCGCGACCGGATCCGCGACCTCCGGCAGGAACACGACCTCAACGGGACCAGCGAGGACGACGGGGTTCCGGCTCCGGAACCCGACTTCGAGTAGCCGGCTCGCCGTTTTCCGGCGGCAGACTTCTTTGTCACGGGGCCTGACATCCGGATATGGCAGCCACCGAGACGGACGCCGGCGTCGACATTCCGGACGCCGCCACCGAGCGGACCGTCACCGCCAACGGCCAGCAGGTCCACTACCTGACCGCCGGCGATGGCGACCCGACACTCCTCCTGCTCCACGGCGGGATCATCGACGCCGCCCACGTCACCTGGGGCGAGCAGGTCGGGCCGCTGGCCGAGCACGCCACCGTGGTTGCGCCGGACCTGCCGGGCTACGGCGCGAGCCCGCTGCCCGACGGCGAGTGGTCGGTCCCCCACCACGTCGACACCGTCGCGGCCATGCTCGATGAGCTGGACGTCGACGACGCGGTGCTCGCGGGCGTCTCGATGGGTGGCGGCGTCGCGGTCGGGGTCGGGCTTGCGGCTCCCGCGCGCGTCGACCGGCTGGTGGCGTTCGACCCCTTCGCGCTCGGCGGCGGGCTGCCGAACGGCCGTCTGTCCTGGCTGCTGGCGAAGGTACAGGTCACCAACCACGCCGCGGTCGCCCTGATGCGTCGGAGCCGGGGGTTCGTGGAGCGTTCCGTCAACGGGCTCTGTTACGAGGGAAACGAGGTCAGCGACGTCACGGTCGACCGGGTCTTCCAGGAGGTCCAGCGGCCGAACGCGGGTGCAGCCTTCCGGAAGCTCCGCGACTACGAGGTCACACGCGAGGGCTACCGGACGGACTACTCTCCCCGGCTGGGGGAGCTTGCGGTGCCCGCGCGGTTCGTCCACGGCCGCGAGGACGACCTGATCCCGCTTGCGGTCTCCGAGCGCGCCCACGAGCGGGTTCCCGACTCCGAACTGTTCGTGCTCGAGGAGTGTGGCCACATCCCGCCGCTGGAGCTTCCCGAGCGGTCCCGCGAACTGCTCCGTGAAGTGCTCTGAGCCCCGTCTGTCGACCCTCACCTCCTGTCGGATCTTCTTTCCGCCCCGACTCGATGTGAGAGCGCTCGCGTATTCTATATCGCGAAATGCGATTTACGATCGCCTGGCTCGCTCCAGACGCGGCCCGTGGCTCCGGTTTCACCGGGGCGGCGGCGTGGGGTCCGACACTCGCTGCGGCCCGCCGGCCAGTGCCATCCCTTCGCGCCCGGAGTCTCGCGGCCGGCCGTCGGAACTCCGGAGGCTCCGGGGCTCGTGGTCGCCACCCTCCCCCGGTCCGACGGCGGCGCCCGCCAGGACGGTCCCGCGCTCGCGAGAGCGTGTGCACGCACTCGCGCGGTGGCGCCCAGAGGTCCTCCCGCTACCGGTAGCCGGCCATCGTCCACGGCACAGCCTACCCCTGTGTCGTCCATCCACCGAATGGCCCGCATCTTCCGGCTTCAACAGTTCACGCGCCGCTTCCCGGCGGACGACGCGGTCCGCCGGGCTCACAAAATATACCGCATGTCGCGATATCGAATCAGAGGTGGTCGTCGATCCGGGCGGCGGTCTGCTCACCCACGCCCTCGACGTCCCGGAGTTCCTCGAGCGAGGCCTCACGGACTCCCGCGACGCTACCGAAGCGGCCGAGCAGCCGCCTGCGGGTCTCCGGGCCGACGCCGGGCACGCCGTCGAGCGGGGTCGAGACCTCGTCGCGAACCGTCTCGTGGTACTGGCGGGCGAAGCGGTGGGCCTCGTCGCGGACCCGCTGGAGGAGATGCAGGTGGGGGGCGTCGTCGGGCCAGTCCTCGACGCCGTCCGGGGTGACGACCCGCTCCTCGCTCTTCGCGAGGGCGACGACCGGCACGTCCCAGCCGACCTCGCGGAGCGCATCCCGGGCCGCGCCGAGCTGTCCCTCGCCGCCGTCGACCAGAAGCAGGTCCGGGTCCGGGCGGTCGTCCCGTCCCTCGCGGGCCCGCTCGGCGCGCCACCGCACCAGCGCCCGCATGTTGGCGTAGTCGTCGTTTCGCTCCGCCAGCTTCTTGCGGCGGTACCCCTCCTTGGCGGGCTCGCCGCCGACGAAGCAGACGTTGCTGCCCACGACCGCCCGGCCCTGCGCGTGGCTCACGTCGAAGCCCTCGACCCGCGCGGCGGCGTCCAGTCCCAGCGCCCCGGCCAGGGCCTCCGTCCCGTCCCGGGTCGGGTGACCCCGGCGGGCGTTCTTCGTCGCGAGGTCGACCAGCGTCGCCTCCCGACCGGCGCCCGGCACCCGGAGGTCGGTCCCGGCGCCGGCCAGCCAGGCCTCGATGTCCTCGCCCGCGCCGTCGCCTGCTTTCTCGGCGTCATCGCTCGCCCGCGGGTACTCGGGACAGAGCACCGCCGCCGGCAGTTCCCGCTCGGCGTAGTACTGGGTGATAAAGGCGCCAAGCACGTCCGCCGCCCCCGCGCTCTCGGGCGCGTCCAGGGGGTACCGGTCGCGCTCGACGAGCTTGCCGTCCTCCGCGCGGAGGCGCGCGACCGTGGCGCCGCTACCTTCGAGGGAAACTCCGAGCACGTCGACGGTCCGGCCCTCGCTCTCGCGGGCGGCCACGGCGCCGCCGCCCTCGCCGTGGAAGGACTCGACGGCTGCCAGCCGGTCCCGGAGGTTCGCGGCCCGCTCGTATGCCTGGTCCTGTGCGGCCCCCTCCATCTCCCGGCGCAGCGGCCCGGCGAGGACGCCGGTCTCGCCCTCGAGGAAGCGCTCGACGGCCTCGACGTCCGCGAGGTAGTCTTCGCCGCTGATCTCGCCGGTACAGGGGGCCGTACACAGCCCGACCTCGTAATCCAGACAGGGCCGGTCCCGGTTGCGGTACTTGTGGTCCGAACACCCGCGAACGCCGTAGACCTCCCGCAGGGCCTTCACGACGGTTTCGACTCTGCCCTTGTCGGTGAAGGGGCCGAAGACCGTCGCGCCCTCCTCGGGGTCGCGTGTCACCTCGATCCGAGGGGCGTCGTGGTCGGTCAGCTGCACGAGGGGGTAGGACTTGTCGTCTTTCAGCCGGACGTTGTACCGGGGCCGATGGCGTTTGATCAGGTTCGCCTCGAGCAGCAGCGCCTGGGTCTCGGTGTCGGTGACGGCGGGCTCGATCCGCTCGGCCTCCGCGACCATCCGGGCGATCCGCTCGCTTCTCGGCTCGGCGTAGGAGCGCACCCGGTCGCGAACCGAGACGGCCTTGCCGACGTACAGGACGCGGTCACCGGCGAGGAACTGGTAGACGCCGGGCTCGTCGGGGAGTCCGGCCGCTCGCTCCAGGACCGCCTCCCGGTCCATAGAGACGGTTGGGTGCCGCCGGCAATCAGCCTCACGCTCTCCGTCCTCCTGGGCGGTGTCTGTGGCGCCGACCCCCGACGGCTATGTGTCCGGTCGTCCAACCTCCGGTATGATCGTCGCCGAGGCCGACGGGACGGTCCAGTTCGTCACGCAGCCGGCCCACGCCGCTCTAGCGGGGCAGTTCGCCGACCGCTGGGGCGGGGCCGTCGAGGCGCCGTCGCCCCGGGCGCCCGCGGTCCACGCCGCCTACGCCCACGACGACGGCTGGCTCGCCTACGACCGGGTCCCGCACCTCCACGACGACGGGCGGGTCGTCGACTTCCGCTCCGTTCCGGACGACGTGTGGGTCGACCTCTACGGGGAGGGGGTCGACGCCGTCGCCGCAGCCGACGCCCACGCCGGCCTGCTGTGCTCGCTGCACGGGGCCGGACTTCGGCGCCGGCGCTACGGGCTCTCGCCGTCCTGGCCCGACACCCCGCCGGCCTTCGAAGCGTACGTCGCCCGCGAGGAGGACCGGCAGGCCCGCCTCGCCGAGGACCTCCGGGCTGCCGGCCGGCTCGACGATGCCGACCTGGGTCTGCTCGACGCGCTCCACGCGGCCGGCGGACCGCCCGCCGACCCGGACAGCCGGCTGTGGCGCAACTACCAGCGGCTGCAGGCCTGGGACGCGCTCTCGCTGTTTTTCTGCACCGCGGTCACCCCGGGGGCGACCGACCTGGAGCGGGTCCCGACCGGTCCGAACGCGGAGACGACCGTTCGGGTCGAACGTGACGGCTCCGGGGATGGCGAGTACCGCCTCGGCCCGTACCCCTTCGAGGCCGCGCCGCTCCGGGTGACCGTCCCGGTCCGAACGGTCACGGACGACTTCGACTCCGAGGCCGACCTCCGGCGGCGCTACTACGAGTCGCCCCGAGCGGAGAAGGCGTTCACGCTGCGGCCGGCGTGACTGGCAGCCTGGACGCTCCACTGATCCCGGTCGGCGCGCGCTGTCGCGCGTATCCTCGCGCGACGAGCGCCGTGCGAGGTCTTCCCGAGTGCAACGAAGGAAGGCTCGGAAGGCGAGCGAAGCGAGTCTTCCGGTGGATGAGGAACGCAACGAGCGCAGCGAGTGAGTACCGCAGTCGGCTGGGGAGGTGTGTGGCCTCCGGTAGTTACTCTGGATAGTCGAGTCTGATGCGAGAACGGACCGACGGACCGGGGATTTCAGCCCGAGAGTTGGCCCACGCTCCCGACCGACGCGGCAGATACAACAGGCTCCCGTCCGAGCCTCCGGTATGAGCGGCGACGCCGACGACGAGGAGCGCGTCTGGCTGGTGGAACGCGATTACGACCAGAAGGGGCTGGTCAGGCTCGTCTACGCCACGCCCGGCGGCGACCGCCACCTCACGCGGGAACTCTCCCGGCAGATGCTCCAGCGGACCACCGTGACGGCCGCCCGGGTAGTCTCGGCAGACCGGCTCGAACCGACCCCCGGGACCGACCGGGAGCGCTACGCCGCCGAGGCGGGACGGATGGCCGACCGCCACGACCCCGACGACCCGGTCTGACTGTCCGGGACCGGCGGCTACCGAATCAGTTCCTTCGAAAGAAAAAGGGGTCTCCAGTCGGCAGCGGAGCGGCGCTACGCTTCGACGGCGTCGGCGGCCTGCTCGGAGATCTCCTCGACCTGCTGGGCGACCTCTTCCTGGGCCTCGGTGACCTGCTCGCGGAGGTGCTCGACCTGCTCGGAGACGCCCTCGACGGCCTCGACGGACTGGCCCTCGAGTTCGCTGTGGGCCTCGAGCAGGAGGTCGAGCTGCTCGTCGAGCGCGTCGAGGTAGTCCTGGGTCATCTCCTCGCCGGCCTCGATGCTCTGCTCGAACTCGGCGGTGACCTGGTCGAAGGCCTCGGCGTGGTTGTCGAGCAGCGTCTCGTACCCCTCGTCGACGGCCTCGCGAACGTCCGCGACGGCGTCTTCCATGCCGGGGACGTTGGCCTCGAGGGCGTCCAGCAGGCTGTGGGTGGCGCGCTGCTGGAGTTCGACGGTCGAGCGCTGGGCGGACTCCGTGCTCTCCATGCTGTCGAGCATTGCCTGGCCGGCGCGGTGCTGGAACTCGACGGTCTGCTCCATGGCCCGCTGGCTCTGCTCGATGCTCCGGCGCTGCAGTTCGAAGACGGTCGTGACGGGACTGGTGTACTCTGTCATCGTACCACCACGTACACCCCCGCGGCACATAAATATTCCGTTTACTACCATTTGATACCATTTGATGCCACCACTGGTCGATACATCCCAAATGCGTGTCGAACAGCCACCAGCTGCCTGAGCTCCGGTAGTCGCGTTCCTCCGTCGTAGTTGCAGGTCCTGCACCTCCGCACCCGTTTTTATCCCCACTCCGGTCGACCCGCCGGTATGGCGACGATCGAACTCAGCGGTCTGACCAAGACCTACGGCGACGTGACCGCGCTGTCCGGTGTCGACCTGTCGGTTCCGGAGGGAGAGATCTTCGGCTTTCTCGGGCCCAACGGCGCCGGCAAGTCCACGGCGATCGGCATCCTGCTTGATTTCGTCCGGCCGACCGCCGGCGAGGCCCGCGTGTTCGGCATGGACGCCCAGGCCCAGTCGCTGGCGATCCGCGAACGCACGGGCGTGCTCCCCGAGGGGTACCACGTCTACGACCGCCTCTCGGGGCGCGAACACGTCGAGTTCGCCGTCGAATCGAAGGCTGCCAGCGAGGACCCCGACGGCCTCCTCGAGCGGGTCGGCCTCGCCGACGCCGCCGACCGCGCTGCCGGGGGCTACTCCAAGGGGATGAAACAGCGCCTCGCGCTCGCGATGGCGCTGGTCGGGGACCCCGACCTGCTCGTGCTCGACGAGCCCTCGACGGGGCTGGACCCGGCGGGCGCCCGCGAGATCCGCGAGCTCATCCGCGAGGAGAGCGCCGCCGGGACGACGGTCTTTTTCTCCAGTCACATCCTCAGCCAGGTCGAGGCAGTCTGTGACCGGGTGGGCATCCTCCGGGCCGGCGAGCTCGTCGCCGTCGACACCATCGAGGGGCTGCGCGAGGCCGCCGGGACGCGGGCGACGCTGACGGTCACCGTCGCGGCGCTGGCCGACGGGGCCGTCGAGGCGGTCCGCGAGACGCCCGGCGTCGCCTCGGTGTCCGTCGACGGCTCCCGGCTGGTCGTCGACGTCGAGGACGACGCCAAGACGGCCGTCCTCTCGGCGCTGGAGGATGCGGGCGCCGACGTCGAGGACTTCGAGACCGCCGAGTCCTCCCTGGAGGAGCTGTTCCTGTCCTACACCGGCGACGGCGAGCGGGAGGCGACGGGGACAGCGGTCGGGCGCGACGGGGAAGGAGGGAGGCGATGAGCTGGACTGTCGTCGCCCGGAAGGACTTCCGGGACGCGCTGCGCTCGCGGGCCTTCTGGGGTGTCTCCGTGCTCTTCCTGTTGCTCGTGGTCAGCCTGTCGGTCGCCTACGCCCAGGTCGACGAGGTCTCCGGCGGCGACCCCTCGGCCCTGGGGCTCGTCTTCTTCGTCGCCACCGCGATCGGCGTGTTCGTCTCCATCGCGGCGATCCTCACCTGCTACAAGTCCGTCGCCGGCGAGCGCGAGAGCGGCAGCATGAAGCTGTTGCTCGCCCTGCCACACACCCGCCGTGACGTCGTGCTCGGGAAGGTGGCCGGCCGGACGGGCGTGCTCGCGGTCCCGATCGTCGCCGCGTTACTCGTGGGCGCCGGGCTCGGCACGGCGCTTCTGGGCGAGGTCGCCCCCCTCGCGACGGTGCTGTTCGGGCTCGTCGGCCTCCTGTTCGCGCTCACCTACGCCGCGCTGGTCGTCGGGATCTCCGCGACGACCGGCTCGACCGGCCGCGCGGCCGCGCTCGCGATCGGCTTCTTTCTCGTCTTCGAGCTGCTCTGGGACACCGTCGTCATCGCGCTCGTGTTCGTCGCCAACGGGTTCGTCTTCCCATCGGGTCCGGGCGCGCTGCCGGAGTGGACCTACCCGCTCGTCCAGCTCCCCCCGAGCAACGCCTTCGTGACGAGCCTCTCGGCGGTCATCCCAGACGCACCCGGCGCGGCGGCCGGCCCCGGCCCCGGTGCCGGTCAGGTCGAGGCGTTCTTCGGGACGCCCTGGCTCGGGCTCGCCGTGCTCCTGTTCTGGGTCGTCGTCCCCCTGGCGCTCGGTTACCGCCGCTTCGCCCGCGCGGACCTCTGAGGGCTCCAGTCGGGTCCTCTCCGGCGACCGCAATGCACTTGATCGACACGCTCCCAGGCTGGCGTATGTCAGCCCTGACGATCTCCGGCGTCACCAAGACCTTCGGTGGCGTCACCGCCCTCCGCGACCTCGACCTCACGGTACACGAGGGAGAGGTCTTCGGCTTTCTCGGCCCGAACGGCGCCGGGAAGTCGACCGCGATCAACGTCGTGCTTGACTACCTCACTCCCGACACCGGCTCCGTCGAGGTGTTCGGGGTCGACGCACAGGCCGACCCGGTCGCCGTCCGGGAGCGCGTCGGTGTTCTCCCCGAGGGGTACAGCGTCCTCGGCGAACTCACGGGCCGCGAGCACGTCGCGTTCGCCGTCGAGTCGAAAGGCGGCAGCGAGGACCCTGCAGACGTACTCGACCTCGTCGGGCTCGCACCCGTCGCCGACCGCCGGGCCGCCGACTACTCGAAGGGGATGCGCCAGCGGCTGGCCTTCGGGATGGCCATCGTCGGGGACCCCGACCTGCTCGTGCTCGACGAGCCGACGACCGGTCTCGACCCCAACGGCGCACGGTTCATCCGCGACACCGTCTCCAGCCTGCGCGACGACGGCACGGCCGTGTTCTTCTCCAGTCACATCCTCGACCAGGTTGAGGCCGTCGCCGACCGGGTGGGGATCCTCCGTGGCGGCGAACTCGTCGCCGTCGACTCCATCGACGGCCTCCGGGCCGCCGCCGGGGGTGGCTCCCGGCTGGAGGTCACGCTCGACGCCGACCCCTCCCCGGCCCGGCTCGACGCCGTCCGCGGCCTCAACGGCGTCTCGGAGGCCACCGCCGCGGGCACGACGGTCACGGTCGCCTGCGAGAATCGGGCGAAAGCCGCCGTCGTCGACGAGCTCCGGGCCGACGGCGCGACCGTGCTCGGCTTCGAGACCAGCGAGACCTCGCTGGACGAACTGTTCGCCCGCTACACATGAGGTGGCCACGCATCGCCCGGAAGGAATTCCGGGACGCAGCCCGCACCCGGTCGCTGTTCGTCGCCACCGCGCTGTTCGCTATCCTCGGTGGCGCCACCGGCTACTTCGGCGGCGCAACCGGGGGCGCCGCGCGAGCGCTCCCCACCGCCGCCCTCGGCCTGCTGACCTTCTTCGTCCCCGTGGTCGCGCTGGGGTTCAGCTACGAGGCCGTCGTCTCTCCACGCGAGCGAGGGAGCCTCCAGTTCCTGCTCGGGCTGCCCTTCAACCGCTGGGACGTTCTCCTCGGTACCTATGCCGGCCGGCTGGCCATCGTCTGGGTCTCCGTGCTCGCTGGCTTCGTCGCGCTCGCGCTGGCGGCGCTGCTCCGTGGTGTCGTCGTCTCGCCGGCTGCCGCCGCCGGCTCGCTCGCGACCGCCGCAGCGCTGGGGCTCGCATTCGTCGCCATCGGCGTCGGCCTCTCGGCGGCCGTCCGCTCGACACAGGCCGCCGCCATCCTCGCGTTCGGGCTCTTCTTGCTGTTTTTCTTTTTCTGGTGGCAGGTGCCCGGGCTGGTCGCGTACGTGTTCAACGGCTTCGCCGCTCCGCCGGAGCCGCCCGCGTGGGCACCGGTCTTCCGGTCGCTGAACCCCGTCGCGGCCTACGGCGTCCTCGGTAACTCGCTCGCCGCCGACAGCGTCGGCGCCGGGCTCATCGGCGGCGCCGTCGACTCGCCGTCGCTCGCCGCCGCCGTCCTCGCCGGCTGGGCAACGCTCCCGCCGCTTGCGGGCTACCTGCGGTTCCGGGACGACGACCTCTGAAGCGGCTGACCCCCGCGGTTCAGCCGTCCACTTCGACCCCGCGCTCGGCCAGCAGCTCCAGAAACGCCGCCTCGTCCAGCTGCGGGACCCCTTCGGCCTCGGCGTCCTCCTGCTTGGTCCGGCCGGGATCCTCGCCGACCACGAGGTAGTCGGTGTTGCCCGAGACGCTACCCGTCGCCGACCCGCCGTGGCGCTCCACCAGCTCCTGGGCGTCGTCCCTGGTGAACCGCTCCAGCGCCCCCGTGAACACGAACGTCTCCCCGGCGAGTGCCTCCCCGTCACCGGTGTCGGCGGGCCGTGGGTCGACGTGCTCCAGCAGGCCGTCGATGACCGCGGCGTTTCGCTCGCTGTCGAAAAAGTCCCGGATCTCGGCCGCGACCGTCGGGCCGACGTCCTCCACGTCCCGTAACTGGTCCTCGCTCGCCTCCCTGACGGCCCCGAAGGTGCCGAAGGCTCGTGCGAGCGCACGCGCGGTCGTGTCACCCACCTCCGGGATGCCCAGTGCCGTCAGGAAGTCCGCGAGCGCGGGCTCGGTCGTCGCCGCTATCTCGCGGACGAGGTTTTCGGCGCTGGTCTCGCCCCACCCCTCCAGCTCCTGCAGGTCCCCGACGGTCAGCTCGTAGAGGTCCGGCAGCGACTCGACCAGTCCGGCGTCGACGAGCTGCTCGACGGCCTTTTCGCCCAGCCCCTCGATGTCCAGCGCCTCCCGGCTGGCGTAGTACTCGACCGCCCGCTCGAGCTGTGCGGGACAGGCCAGCCCGCCGGTACAGAAGGCCAGCGGCCCCTCGCGCTCGACAGGCGAGCCACAGGCCGGGCAGGTCTCGGGAAACTCGAAGTGGCCGTTCCCGCCGTCGAGCACCTCGACCACGTCGGGGATGACGTCCCCGGCCCGCTCGACGCGGACCTCGTCGCCGACGCCGACGCCCAGCCGGCGTATCTCCTCGGGGTTGTGGAGGCTGGCCCGCGAGACCTCGACGCCGCTGACCTCCACCGGGTCCAGCAGCGCGACGGGGGTAAGCCGGCCCGTCCGGCCGACCTGGACGACGATGTCTCTCACCGTGGTCTCGCCGCTGCGGGCGGGAAACTTGTAGGCGAAAGCCCAGCGCGGCGCCCGGGAGGTCGTCCCCAGCCGCTCGCAGGCCGCCCGGTCGTTGACCTTGAGGACGACGCCGTCGACTTCGAAATCCAGTTCGTCGCGGGCCGCCAGCAGCCGGTCGCGGTAGTCGATGGCCGCCTCCACGTCGCTGACGAGCTCCGCGCGGTCGGTCGTGCGCAGCCCCCACGCCGGCAGGCGCTCGTAGACCCCGGCGCTGGTGGCGAAGTCGGCCGTCGACGCCAGCACCGAGAAGAAGAAGACCGCGAGCGGACGGTCGGCCACGACTGTCGGGTCGAGCTGCCGGAGCGTCCCGGCGGCGGCGTTTCTGGGGTTGGCGAAGGGGTCCTCGCCGCGCTCGACGCGCTCGCGGTTGTACTCTTGGAAGGCCTCGCGGGGCATGTAGACCTCCCCGCGGACGGCGAGCCGGTCGGGGTAGTCCCCGCGCAGCCGCTCGGGCACCGAGGGGATCGTCCGGACCTGTGCTGTCACGTCGTCGCCGACCTCGCCGTCCCCGCGGGTTGCCGCCCGCTCGTAGCGGCCGTCCTCGTAGACCACCTCGACGGAGAGCCCGTCGAACTTGGGCTCACAGAAGTACTCCACCTCGCCCACCTCCCCCCGGACCCGCTCGTCGAAGGCGCGGACGTCCGCGGCATCGCCGCTCTGGTCGACCGACAGCATCGGCGCGACGTGTTCCACCGTGTCGAGTTCGTCGACCGGCTCGCCGCCGACCCGCTGGGTTGGGCTTCCCTCTCGATCGAGGTCGAAGGCCTCCTCCAGCTCCCGCAGGCGGGCGAAGAGGGCGTCGTAGGTCCGGTCGCCGATGACCGGGTCGGCCTCGACGTAGTAGCGGTGGTCGTGGTACCGGATAGCTTCCCGGAGCAACTCCGCCTGCTCGCGGGCCTGCTCCTCGTTCAGTTCGGCGGCCGGCGCGAAGTCGGTGTCCGGCGCCTCGACGTAGGGGTTGTCCCCCGGCCGCTGCTCGCCGCGTCCCATATCCTATCGCCGGTCGGCACGGTATAGAAGCCGGCGGTCTCGGGTCGCTCGACTCCCACTCCGTAGCCGTGGCGCGGAGGTGCTCAGTCCTCGGATTCGCCCCCCGCTTGCGGGTCACGCGGCCGCGTCCCCTGGAACGGGCGGGGCTCGAACGCCTCCCGGGCGAGGAAGGTGTCGGCGCGCTCGCGGAACTCCTCGGAGGCCCAGACCCGGGCGGTGAGGTCGCGGGCCATCTCCTGGCCCGTCAGCCCGAGGTTCGTCCACTGCTTCATCACGGCCTTGATCGTCCGGTAGGCCTGGGGGCTCTTGTCGTCGATGATGGTCTCGACCAGTTCTACTGCCCGGGCCTCCGCGCTGCCGTCCTCGACGACGCGGTTTATCAGCCCGATGGCCTTCGCCTCCTCGGCGGTCAGCAGCCGTCCGGTCAACAGGAGGTCGCGGGCGCGCTTCTCGCCGACCATCAGCGGGAGCAGCTGGACGCCCCCGCCGGCGGCGGTCGAACCCACACCGACCTCCGGCTGGCCGAACTCGGCGCTCTCGGCGGCGACGATGAGGTCACACGCCGAGGCGAGTTCGTTCCCGCCCGCGACGCAGGTCCCCTCGACGCCCGCGACCACCGGTTTACCCGTGTCGCGCAGGATGTCCAGCACGTCGAAGTAGGCCGTCAGCCAGCGCGCGCCCTCCTCGAACTCGAGGTCGGACAGCTCCTGGAGCGAGGCGCCGGCACAGAAAGCGTCGCCGGTCGCCCCGAGCACGATACCCCGGACGCCGTCGTCGCGGTCGGCGGCGACCACGGCCTCGGTCAGTTCGTGCAGCATCCGCAGGTCGATGACGTTGCTGCGCTCGGGCGCGTCCAGCCGGACCACCTCGATGCGGTCGTCCCCCGGGTGTCGCTCGGTCTGGATCGTCTCGGCCATGGCCGGCAGGTCGGCGCCCACGACTATAGTCACCGGGGGCGGCTCCCGGGCAAGAGCGGGCGCAGGGACCCGCCGACGGCGCAGGCGACTACAGCCCGGCGACGTCCTCGATGGCGTCGGTGAGTTCGCGGATACTCTCGACGGTGTGTTCGCCCATGTGGCCGATCCGGAAGCTCTCCTCGCTGATATCGCCGTACCCGCTGGAGAAGACCATGTCGTACTCCTCGGAGACGGCCTCGACGGTCCCGGCCACGTCGATGCCGCGGGTGTTCTCGACGCAGGTCACGGCCTGGGACTCGTACCCCTCCTCGGGGTAGAGGCCGAAGTGCTCGCGGGCCCACTCGCGGGTGTACTCGGCCATCTCCCGGTGGCGCTGGTCCCGTGCCTGGTGGCCCTCCTCGAGCATGTGTTTCATCTGCTTTCGGTAGGCGAGCATCAGCGGGATGGCGGGCGTGGAGTGTGTCTGGCCCTTCCGGTCGTAGTAGTCCAGATTCCGCTGGAAGCCGCCGTACCAGGAGGCGGACTCCTTCCCCAGCTCGCGCTCGTAGGCGGCGTCGCTGACCGTACACACGGCGAGGCCGGGTGGCATCGCGAAGGCCTTCTGAGTGGAGGTGAAGATACAGTCGATGTTGTGGCCCTCGACGTCGACGTAGTCGCCGCCGAGACAGGAGATGGCGTCGACGACGAAGTAGGTGTCCGGGTAGTCGCCGAGCAGGTCCCCGACCTCCTCGACGGGGTTGCGGACTCCGGTGGAAGTCTCGTTCATCACCATGCCGACGGCGTCGTAGTCCTCACCGGACTCCAGGGCGTCCCGGATGTCGTCGGGCTTGACAGCCTCGCCCCACTCGTACTCGACGCGGTCGACGGTCTTGCCGAGGCGCTCGGCGACGTTCGCCTGGCGCTCGCTGAACGCGCCGCTGGTGGGGACGAGCATCCGCTCGTCGACGAGGTTGAGGGTGGTCGCCTCCCAGAACTCGGTGCCCGAGGCGGTGAGCACGATGACGTCCTGGTCGGTGTCCAGAAACTCCTTGGTGTCCTCCACGATGGTCGTGTAGAGGTCGGTCATCCGGTCCATCCGGTGGCCGAACATCGGCTCGGCCATCGCGTCGATGACGTCCTCGCGGACCTCGGTCGGACCCGGAAGGTACAGCGTCTTTTCGGGGTAGTCGTCCCTGTATTGGTTGGTCACGGCAGCCACCTCGTGTGGCGTACCCTCGCGGCCGGGCGTCATGGGCGTTTTGATGCCGTGCCGGTCGGTGTCTCCCCGGCTTCGCGACGGTGCGTCCGGCGCCACCGTGACGACAGACAGGTACGCCAAAGTACGGGGCCCCCTGACCCGGAATATGGACACGCTACAGGAGTTGCTCGAGCGCAACGCCCGTCACGTCGAATCGCTGCCCGAGGGACACTTCGCGGACGTCCAGGACGGTCAGGAACCGACGGCCGTCTCGGTCTGCTGTCCGGACTCGCGGGTGTCCCAGGAGGGGATGTGGGACGTCGAGGAGCCGGGCTGGCTGTTCGCGCCGAGCACCATCGGCAACCAGGTCTGGGACCGCCACGGGGGCGAGCGGGTCGTCGACGGCTCCGTCCTGTACCCCATCGCCTACACGGGCACGCGGACGGCGGTCGTCGTCGGCCACACCGGCTGTGGCGCGGTGACGGCCGCGCTGGAGGCCGTCCGCGACGAGGGTAGCGAGGGAGACGGCGGCGACGGAGGGGACGACGAGACCCCGCCGGGCGTGGCGAAGTGGGTCGACGCGCTCGTCCCGGTCGTCGAGGACGGGCTGGCCGACGAGCGCGTCGACTCCGACCGGGAGGCGGGGCTGGTCGACCAGCTCGTCGAGTACAACGTCGACCGCCAGGTCGCCTTCCTTTGCGGGAGCGAGGAGGTTCCCGACGATACCGACGTCTACGGCTTCGTCTACGACTTCCAGCGGGTCTACGGCGACGACCCCGGCCGGACCTACCTGGTCAACGCCGACGGCGAGACCGACGCCGGCGCGCTGCGCGAGCGCGTCCCCGCCGACTTCGAGGAGGCGGTCCGGCGACTGCTGTAACCTCAGGCCCGCTCGGCCCGCACACGGTCGGGCCCGAGCCGGAGCAGCGCCGGAAGCGCGAGGACGGCGATGGCGACTTCCGAGAGGCCGACGGCGAGGAAGGCCGCGCCGAAGCCCGCCCTCGCGGCGACAGTGGCCCCGCCGACCACCCCGGCGAGAAAGCCCAGACTCCCGAAGACGTTGAACCCGCCCATCGCCGTCCCGCGGGCGTCGCCGGCCAGGTCGGTCACCAGCGCCATCGTCGCCGGCGCCACCAGCGCCCCGAGCACGCCGACGGCGACCATCACTGCCGCGGTCAGCGGAACGGAGGGCGCGAGGAAGACACAGACGATGGCGACGCCGTAGAACAGCGAGCCGACCGCGACCGGGACGACCCGGCCGACCCGGTCCGACAGCCGGCCGAAGGGGTACTGTAACAACGCGAAGGGAGCGAAGAAGGCACCGAGCAGGAGTCCGGTCCCCGCGGCGTCGAGGCCGAGCTCGGAGCGGAAGTAGACGGTGCCCACGAGGGCGAAAAAGCCGGCAGTCAGGCGGTCGACGAAGCCGAAGGCGAAGGGGACGGCCAGCGAGGGGCGCTCCCGGAGGACGCTCACGGCGGCGCGGACGCCGCCCCGGCTGCTCTCGGGTGCCCGCTCCTCGACCAGCGCGGCCACGCTCGCGGCGACGACAAGCAGGGCGCTCGCCGCGTAGAGGGGGACGAACGGACCCAGCGCGTACAGCTGGCCGCCGACCGGCGCGCCCAGCGCGGTGCCGGCGCCGATGGCGATGCCCGCGGCGCCCATGTTCCGGCCGTGACCCCCGGGGAGGTCCATCAGCGTGGTGACCGCAAGCGAGAAGGCACCGATGGTCGCCGCCCCCTGCAGGAACCGGAGGCCGAGCACCGTCGCGTACGGCAGCCCGAACCCCGGGACGAGCGCGACAGCGAGATAGCCAGCGGCGCCGAGCAGGGCGCCGGCGACGACGAAGCGCCGGCGCCGTCCGGCGGCGTCGCTGGCGGCCCCCCAGAGACCCGCGAAAAGGACGAAGCCGAGGAACTCGGCGGTCAGGAACCACTTGCCGGCGCTGAGGACGGCGTCGACGTTTCCGCCCCAGGAGGCGGGCGTCCCGCCCAGCGCGCTCACGAGCGCTGGGATGTCGGGATACAGCGCCACCTGCGCGAACAGGACGGTGAAGACGACGCCAGCGAGCAGGGCGCGGTCGCGACGTTCGGCGGCCACGTTTGCCGCTCCGTCGTCCGGATAGTTGCCCCTGACGGTTTCGGGCGGTCGGGAACGCCGGTCGGGCGCGTCCTCGCCTCAGACCGGCAGCTTCTCCACGATATCCCAGCCGCGCTCGTCGAGGACGGTCACGGTCCGCCCGGCGAAGACGTAGAGGTGGTCGCCGACGTAGCGGGCGCGGGTCACGGGCTCCGCAGTCTCGACCCGGCGCTCGACGTCGAGGCTGCTGTCCGTGTAGTCGACGGCAAGCGCCTGCTGGCCGGCCGGGAGGACGAACACCTCGTGTCTGCGGTCGATGGTGAAGGCGTGGTGGCTGCCGGCGACGGCCGACCAGCCCGCCTCCAGCCGGAGGTTGTCGTCGACGACGGGGTCGGTCGGGTCGGAGACGTCGAACAGGACCGCCTTGACGCGGCCGTCCTCCTCGCCGACCCCCAGCACGTGGTCGTCGTCGATGGGGTGGAGATACGTCGAGAAGCCCGGCAGCTCCAGCGTGCCGCGCTCGACGGGCTCCTCCGGGTCGGAGAGGTCGACGACGTGCAGCGGGTCGACCTGCCGGAAGGTGACGACGTAGGCGGTCTCGCCGACGTAGCGGACGGCGTAGACGCGCTGACCCTCGCCCATGCCCGTCACCGAGCCCTGCCGGTCGAGCGACTCGGCCTCGAGCGTGTAGAGGTCGTTCTCGCTCTCGGCGCTGCCGTAGCCCGGGATGGTGGTGGCGACCCGGAGGGTGCCGTTGTGGGCCGACAGCGAGAACTGGTTCAGCGGCTCGCCGGGGACGCTCCCGTGGGCGGCAACCTCGAGCCGTCCGCCGAGTTCGACCCGCACGACGCCGGTCCGGGTGAGGGTGCGCTTGCGCTCGCCCAGATACTCCCGCAGCCCGTCGCTGAGCTCGCGGTAGACCGCCCGCTCCTCGCGGTCGGAGCGCTCGGCGTACTCCCTGACCCGCTCGGCGACCGCGCGCCACTGCTCGTCGCGGGGTTGGGTGTCGCGGATCATCGCCACCTCGGCTTTCACCGGCCCGGGGAGCACGTCGGAGGCCAGCAGGTAGTCGGTCAGGACCGCCGTCCGGTCGGTCCGTTCGGTGTAGGTCAGATAGAGGTCCTCGCCGTCGGCGTAGACGACGGTGTTCGCCCGGGTGCCGACCAGGCCCGTCGCGTTCGAGACGGCACCGGTCGCGGGGTCCATCGCGGCCACGGTGTAGGTGGCGTCGGCCCGGATCTGCGTCTCGGGGTGGGCGATGTCGGTACACGTCACCGGAGCGGCGCCGCCGAGCGGCTCGACGGGGCAGGGGTCGGCGGGGTCGACCGCGTTCGCCGTGACGACGTAGAGCCGGTCGTCGGCCAGCCGCGCGGCCACCAGCGAGCCGTTCAGCGGGTGCGACCAGACCCGCTCGGGCGCGCTCGCGTCGCTGATGTCGTAGCCGACGAGCTCGTCGGGAGCGAGGACGACCAGGCTGTCGCCGGTCTGGAGCAGTTGCCCGCTCTCGTTGATCTCCGCGGCGACCTCGGGTGCCGCCGGGTCGCCGATGTCGATGACCGTCGTGTTGGGCTGCTTGCGGGGTTCGGGTCTGGCGACGCCGTCGCCCGAAACTGCGGTCGTCCGAACCACGCGGTAGCGCTCCCGGGGCGCGTAGAAGAAGTGCTCGCCGTCGGTCTTGACCAGGTCCGGCTCGTCGACGCCGGCGACCTGGACGTTGGTCGTCCCGACGCGGGTGTCGGCGCCGCCCCCTCCGGTGTCGGCCGCCGTGGCAGTCCCCCCGGTCGTCTCGACCGTCGCGTCCTGTTCGGCGACCGCATCCCCGCCTCCGCCGTCGCCACCGCCGGCTGCGCCGCTGGCGCGCGCGACGGGCGCGCCGCCGGAGCCGAGGCGCTGGCTGGCCTGGACGTACTCCCTGAACTCCGCCTCGCCGTCGAAGTAGCTGACCCCGGTCGCTGTCCCGTTCCCAGCGCCGGGCGTCGACCACTCGGCGTCGGACGTCGCCCGCGGCGGTTCCGGCCCGACCAGCGCGGCGCCCGCACCGGCCACCACGAGGACGGCGACGAGCCCGGCGACCACGAGATGCCTCGACAGTCCCATGCATGCCCCGTTATCTCACACCGGCTAATAGGCGGCGTAGACTCAAACGGCGATTGTACACACGGATCAGCCTCTCGAACGCGTTTCAGCCGCTCAGCGGCCGAAATCGGCTCGCCGGACTGCCGCCGCGGGCAGGACTTTTCACCGCGGGGCCCCGGGCACGAGTATGGAACACGAGGATGCCGGAGCGGCCTGCCGTCGGGTGCTCGACGCCGTCGGCGGGACCGTCGTCGCGGACACCGCTTTCCTCGAGACGGTACTGACGGGTATTCTGGCCCGCGGACACGTACTGCTCGAGGACGTCCCCGGCACCGGCAAGACGCTGACCGCCCGCTCGTTCGCCCGGACGCTCGACCTCTCCTTTCACCGGATCCAGTTCACGCCCGACCTCCTGCCCGCGGACATCACGGGCTCGACGGTCTACAGCGAGGCCACCGGCGAGTTCGAGTTCTCGCCCGGTCCCGTCTTCGCCAACGTCGTCCTGGCCGACGAGATCAACCGCGCGCCCCCGAAGACCCAGGCGGCCCTGCTGGAGGCGATGGGTGAGGGACAGGTCACCGTCGACGGCGAGACACACGACCTGCCCGACCCCTTTTTCGTCATCGCCACGCAGAACCCCGTCGAGCAGGAGGGGACCTTCGGGCTGCCGGAGGCCCAGCGTGACCGCTTCATGGTGAAGACGGCGATGGGCTACCCCGACTTCGCCGGCGAGCGCGAGCTGATCGACCGCCGGGCCGACCGGACGACGCAGGCCCCCTCCGCGGAGCCGGTCCTCGGTAGCGAGGAGGTGCCCGCGCTCCAGCGGGTCCCCGAGTCAGTCGACGTGGACGGCCGGCTGCGGGACTACGTGGTCGAACTCGGGCGGGCGACCCGCGCGGACGACCGCGTCGAGGTCGGCGTCTCCCCGCGGGGCATCCAGCGGCTGTTCGAGGCCGCCCGCGCCCGGGCGGTCATCGACGGCCGGGACTACGTCGTCCCGGACGACATCAAGCGGGTGGTCGAGCCGGTGTTCACCCACCGGCTGGTGCTGACTGCCGACGCCAGCGTCCGGGGCGCAAACCGGCAGACGGTGCTCGCGGACGTGCTCGACGGCGTCCCCGTCCCCGGGTCCGGGGGCCGCTCCGCCGACCAGTCCCGGCAGCCGACGGGCGCCGGCGGCCGCGGCGAACCGCGACAGCGCGGCGACGGGACCCGGTCGGCCCGGGACCAGTCCGGAGCACGCGGCGGCCAGCCGGGCCGCGGGGAGCCAGGGAGTCGCGAGCGCGCCCCCGGCGGCGACGGCGCGCGGCAGGATACCGACCGGTAGTCACCGGAGCGCGGCGACGAGCAGGAGAGCGCCGGCGAGGGCGGCCACGAGGCCGGCGGTCACGGCCGGCGAGGGGTCGACCGACCGACTGGCGAGCAGCGCCCGCGCCGCCAGCGCCGCGCCGGCGCCGGCAAGGCCCACTGCCAGCGTCGCGCCCACGTGGACGAGTTCGCCGCTACGGGTTCGGGCCCGCCGGCCGACCTCCTCGCCGAGCGTCGTGCCGTACTCGCCGGCGTCCCAGACCAGCAGGCTCACCACCAGCCCGCCGAAGACCAGCGGCGCCGGCGTCTCGAGCGTGCCCGCGAAGACGGTCGCGAGAAAGAGGCCGGCGCTCGCGAGCGCAAACCCCGCCCGCCGGCGGGAGAGGTACCCCAGCCACAGCAACAGCCGGGCAGCGAGGACGAGCAGGCCGGCGACGACGAGGCAGGCGGTCATCGCCCCGAGCACGACCGTCCCGGGGCCGTAGAAGACCTCCACCGACCCGGCGACCTCGCGGAACTCGGTGGCGAACACGGAGGGGAGCCGCCCGGCGACCGCGGCCACCAGCCGGTCGAAGGCCGGGCCGGCGAGAGCCAGCGCACCGAGCGCGAGCACGCCCCCGACGAGGACGGGACCGGCCCGCCTGGCCGCGGCCGTCAGCGACATCCGGGCGACCCGCCGGAGCGCCCACGTGACCGACACCGCGACGGCTGCGGCGAGCCCGACCGCGACCAGGGGCGCCCGCAGGACGGCCGCGCCGGTCAGCCCGGCGAGCGGGGCGGCGATACCGGGACCGACCGCCGCTGCCAGCCGGGCGGGCGTGCGGAACTGGACGTCGACGTACAGGCCGGCGAGCGCCAGCCCGAGGGTGGCGACCCCGGCGTACAGCAGCCACTGTCTGACCGTCCTGACCCGGCGGGCCCCTGGCTCGCCGGCGCCGCTGTCGGCGACCAGCTCGGCGACCGGCAGGGAGTCGACGGCCGCCCTGACCGCCATCGCCGCCACCGAGACCGCCAGGAAGAAGCTGGCGACGTGCAGGCCCGGGCCGGGTGCGGCCAGCCACCCGAGTAGCCCGGCGGCCACTCCTGCGGGCGTGACGCCGGCGGCTCCGGGGCGCAACTCAGAGAGGACCGCCCCGCCGGCCGCGGTGGCCGTGACGGCGAGCGGGACCGTCCCGGTTCTCAGGACCGTCCAGTAGTACCGCGACAGCGTCGCCGGGTCGACGACGCTCCGGATGCCGAGCACGGCCCCGAGGGTCGCGAGCACGCAGCCGACGACGATACCGAGCCGGCTGACCAGAAGCAGTGCGTTGACGGCGATCAGTCCCGCATCCGGAACCGGGAAGTACACCTCCACGAGCACGAGTGCCGTCCCGACGGTTCCGACGACGAACCCGACACCCACCGGGAAGGCGAGCAGCCCGCCGGCGACCTGGCCGACCGTCCGGAATCGCTCGCTGGAGACCGCCCAGAAGCCACCGGCGAGCGACAGCGCCCCTCCGATACCTACGAGGGCAGGAACGAGCGCAGGGCCGACGCGACCGAGCAGCACGGCGACCAGCCCGACCGTCCCCAGGAGGACGATCGCCACGCTGGTCCGCGTCGGGAGCTGGTGCTCTTCCTGGCGGCGAGCGACGCCGTGGTTCCGGGGGTCGGGTGCCGTGGTCATCGGAGCAGGTGGGGAAGCGAACGCCGGAGTGCGTGGTCGATCGGCTGTCCGAGGTCCCAGCCGGCGACCGTCGCGCCGGTCCGTTCGAGCGTCCGCAGGCGAAGGCCCCGCCGGAGGCTGCCGACGCGCTGGCCGACCGTCCGGCCGCCGGTGACGTCCGGGCTGAGGACTACCTGCGGATACTCCCGGGCGGAGAGTGTCCGACAGAACTCGACCGGCCAGCCGTCGACCAGGGGTGTGCAGACGACGACCTGGGCGTTCGGGGGAAGCCGGGCCAGCAGCCGGTTCGTGAGTTCGTCGTCGGGGTCGGGAGGGTCGTCGGGCCCGGCGTTATCCGCCGCGCCGGCCACAGGTTGTCCGGTCGTGCCGCTCGCCCCGCCAGCCCCGTCGGCGACGACTGTCGTGGGGGGTTCCTCGGCGGTTCCGCGCTCCCCGACCTGCCCGGCGGCCCGGAACAGTCGCTCGGCGTGAGCCGTCCGGTTGCGGTCGTCGCTGTCGACCCAGGGTAGCCCGTCGGGGCCGACCAGCCCGTCCATCCCCTCCGTTTCGAGGCCGACCGCGGTGACGCTGGGGACGACCCCTGCGGTCTCGAGGGCGTCGTAGAGGCGCTGGCCGGCGTAGGCGGCGAGTTCGGCCCCGGTCGGGTAGCCGGGCGCGCCGGTCACCCGCCCGACCGGCCGGGCGTCGACGACCAGCACCGTCCGGGCGGCCCGTTCCTCGCGGTACTGGACGGTGACGAACTCGCCGGTCTTCGCGTAGTGGCGCCAGTCCACGCGGGTCATCGAGTCGCCGGGACGGTACTCCCTGGTGGCGTGAAACTCCAGGCCGCTGCCCCCGGCGTCCGTCGGGAGCGTTCCCGCCCGCGGGAGCGCGGCGTCGTCGACCGGGAGCTCGCGGACCGCGTTGGTTCCCACGAGACGGCGGTCGCCCTCGGCGGCCACCTCCGCGGTGGCCCGCTCGCTGCCCGCGGTCGACCGCAGCCGCACGGCTGGCTCGGCGAAGTCGTACGCGCCGCGTTTGGCGACGACCTCGTAGGTGAGGGTCGTCGACCCGCCCGGCGGGAGCGCGACACAGCCCCGCGGCGACCCCGCTGTGACCGCCAGTTCGTCGGGAACACCGTCGATGACCCGCACGTCGGGCAGCACCCGCTCGCCGGTGTTCGTGACGGTCAGTTCGACGCCGACAGCCTCGCCCGGCGCCGGGTCCGACCGGTCGAACGTTCGGGCCGTGCGCACGCTCGCCCCCTCGGGGAGGCCCGACAGCGACCCGTAGAGGACGTAGGCCAGCGGGACCGCCGCCCCGGCCAGCAGCGTCGACGAGGCGTAGAGCAGGCCGACACTCAGCAGTGTCAGGGTGGCCACCAGCCCGACCGTCCACCGGCGGACGCGAACCCGGCTCACGCCCGCCCCCCCAGGCGTTCGATGGCCCGGACGGTCCGCTCGACGCGGCGCGCCCGCTCGCGCTCGGGAACCAGCCACAGCCGGACCCGGGCGCCGAGTCCGGGCTCGGGTCCGCCCTCGCCTGCCAGGAACGCGGCGGCGACGGGGTCGCGGGTCCAGGTGCCCGCGCGGACGGCCTCGCGCGCCCGCTCGCGGTCGAGACCCGCGTACTCGGCGTAGGCGTCCGCCGCCGTCCGGGCGAGCGCTCCGCGGGCCTCCTGGAGTGCGGCCCCCCCAGTCGCGCTCGCCCGGTCGACGACCGCGTCGAGGTCGGCCCCCGCCAGCCGGCGGCGGTCGGCGGTCACGGCTTCCGGCGGCGTCTCCGCGGCGGCTGCGAACCGGCGGTCGGCCGGGTCCTCGGGCGACGCGGCCCGTCCCGACCCGCCCGAGCGCGCCGCGACGGCGAGATACAGCCCCGTCACGCCGCTCGCCAGCAGCACCGCGGCGGTCGGTTCGACGCCGCCGGCCGCCTCGACGGCCCGCCGGACCGGCCCGACCGACAGCAGGGCCCCCGGCAGAAAGACGGCCACCGCGCCAGCGAGTGCCAGCGCCGCGCCGAGCAGTCCGAGCAGGCTCCGGGGCCGCATTACTCTCCCTCCCCGGCCGCGTCCGCGGCTGCCTCACTCCCGCCGGCGGTCCCGTCCGGCTCGCCTGCCGTCGTCCCGCCGTCCGCGGCCGTCCCGTCGCCGGCCGCGCCACGGCTGCCGGTGCCCGCCGTCGCGTCGGCGTCCGGGTCGCTCGCCCGCTCGACCGCCGCCAGCGCAGACTGGACCCGACCGAGCCGGTCGTCGGCGGCCCGGGCGCCGTACTCCACCTCCCGGAAGGTGTCCCGGAGCGTGCGGACGGCGTCGGCCGGGAGCCCGTCGCGCTCGACCGCGTGGGCGGCGAGCTCGCCGGGCGTCTTCGTCTCCGGGCGCCGGACGCTGAGTCCATCGACCAGCCGCCGCCAGGCCGCCCGGACGGTCACCCGATCCCCGTTCGCGCCGCCCGCGGCCACGGCGCCACTGTGGGGCGCCTGCCCCGGCCGCCGCTCCCGGTACCACGTCCGCAGTCGTGCCCGGAGGTCGGCTGCGCTCGCCCGGCCCCCGAGGAGGTCGGCCAGCGCTCCCAGCGCGTGCCGGAGGCTGGCGAGTCCGGCCCGGAGCAGGTCCCCGCCCTGGGTCGCCACCAGCACGAGCGCGAGCTGGGCGTACCTGACCGCCAGGGCGGGTAGCCGCCCGGCGAGCGCCAGCAGGCCGCGCGGCCCGTGACCGAGCCGTCCGGCGCCCAGGACGAGCCCGCCGACCGCGGCCGCCAGCCCGACCACGACGAGCAGGAGATTGAGAAGCAGGTCGTCGACGGTCCCGTCGGCGGTCAGCGGCCCGTCGCTGACGGTCACCGTGGCGCTGCCCGAGACCGGGAGGGTCACGGTTGCGGTCCCGTTCTCGTCGGTGGTGGCGACCCGCTCCCCGCCGACGGAGACCGGTGCGTCGGCGAGTGGCTGGCCACCCAACCGAGCGGTGACCGTCGCCTCGGTCAGCGGGAGCGCCAGCGGCGCGGTCGGTTCGACGTCGACGGACAGCGCCGGCACGCGGACTGTCGTCTCGCCGCTCACCGGCCCGCGCTCGACTGCGACGGTGACGTTGCCGGGCTCCTCGGGCAGGGGCACCTCCGCGCGGCCGTCGACGTCGGTCCGCACGACGGTCTCGCCGCCGACGAGAGTCACGTCATCGCCCGCGGCGGTCTGGTTGACTTCGCTCCGCGTGACGGCCTCGCCGCCGACGCGGACCACCGCGTCACGGACGGGGAACCGGCCGACCGTGGCGACCACGGTGACGGTCCCGCCGGCGCGGGGCTGGCCGGTGACGCGGACCGTGGCGTTCGTCTCGACGGGGTAGGTGACCGCGTTCAGCCCCGGTCCGACCGTGAACAGGGGCTGCCCGGGCGTGCCCGACGGGCCGGCGCCGAGCGCGGCAGGGGTCCCGATGGCGGCCGTTCCGTCCCCGCCGGTTCCGCCGTCGGCCGTCGCGTTGGTCGCGTTCGGCGGCTGGTCGACGAAGACCACGTTCCGGTCCGGCGTCTCGACCTCGACCTCCAGGCGCTCGGTGTAGGGGACGGTCGCGATGAGCGAGCCGTTCGCGTCGGTGACACCGACGACCTCGCCGTTGAACAGCACCCGCGCCCCCGAGACCGCCGAGGCGTTTTCGGTGAGGGTCACCTCGACGGTCGCGCCGGGGACGGGCTGGCGGTCCAGCGCGACCCGCACCCCGCTGTCGGTCCGGCGGGTCGGCCCCTCGGGCTCGAGTGGGTCGGGGTCGACCTCGATGCCGCCGGGCGTGAACGTCTCTCCGGGGCTCCCTTCCTCCCTGGGGTCGTAGTCGGTGCCGGGCTGTTGGTCCTCGACGGCCGACCGCTCGCTCTGGAGCCGGGCGCCGCCGGGCGTGGGGTCGAACTTCACCCAGCCGACGTCCTCGAAGTAGACCTCGACCCAGGCGTGGGCGTTGAGGCTGCGGACCTGGTAGGTGTTCTCGGCGACCTGCTGGCCCGTCGAGTAACCCACGACGTAACGGGCGGGCACTCCCTGTGAGCGCAGCATCACGACCATCGAGGTGGCGTAGTACTCGCAGTAGCCCCGCTCCATCTCGAAGATGAAGGTGTCGGCGATGTTCTCGCTCCGGCGGGAGACGTTCAGCGAGTACTCCTTGTTTTCCTCCAGCCACGCTTCGACGGTCTGTGCGGTCTCGTAGGGGCTGTCGGCGTCGGCGGTGAGGTCGTCGGTGAACTCCCCGACCCGGTCGGGGACGCTGTCGGGGAGGGCGGTGTAGCGTTCCTCGATGTCGTCGGGGTAGTCACGCCCGGTCGACCGGAGTACCGCCGGGTCGCGGAGCGGGCGGTCGCTGGTGCCGGTGAAGGTCGTCCCCGGGTCGAGGCGGTCGGCCGGCAGGAGTGCCCGGCGGTCGGTGACGGCGAGGTCGTCGACGCCCTCGACGGTCCGGGGCCGCCAGACCGTCGGCAGCGCCGTCGCCGACCGGTTCAGCGTCACCTCGTAGGTCGTCAGGCTTCCGTTCGCGCTGGTTCCCGGCACCGGCCCCTCGTAAGGGGTGGTCCCGCCCGCGCGGCGCCAGCCGGAGCCGGCGTACTCGCCGTAGGCGCCGGTCCGCCAGTAGGCCGGCTCGGCGCTGCGGACGGTGAAGTGGGTCGTCGCGTCCTGCGAGCGGAAGGCGTTCTCGTTGACGGGGCCGCCGACGCCGGCGAAGGAGCCGGGGCTCAGTGCCCCGAGGCTACTGGCACCGTCGCCCGCGTCGGGCCCGCCGGAGCCCCCGTCCGGAAGCTCCGCGCCCCCGCCGGCGACCGCGCCGTCGGGCAACGTCGATTCGATGGGGCTCCCGGCGACGCCGTCGCCCTCGCCGGTCGACAGCGCCGGCACGACCGTCCCGGCGACGACCACCGCGAGCAGACAGCAGGCGACCAGCAGCACGCGGACGTACTCCCGGGACGTCTCCGTCCCGAACTCTGTGTCCTCTGCCATGTTCAGGGCGGCGTGTTGGCCCTGCTTGTGCCGCGCGGTGAATAACGGTGACGCTCACCCAAACGGCTCTTTGGCCCTCCCGGCTCTGGAGCCAGGAGCGAGAGCGGTCGACCCGGAGTGGGACTTTTGCCCGCGCCGCCCCGAGGCCGGGTATGGACGCACACCTCCGGGCCGGCGTCGCCATCTACAACGCCGGGGGGTACCACGCCGCCCACGACGCCTGGGAGGACCACTGGCTCGACCTTGAGTCGGGCACCGCCGACGAGCGCTTTCTCCACGGCCTGATCCAGTTCACCGCGGCCGTCTACCACGCGACGGAGGGCAACGACTCGGGGGCGACCGGCCTCGCGGAAAGCGCCCGGGAGTACCTCGCGGACCTGTCCGACGACTACCGCGGGGTCAACGTCGCCGAGGTCCGCGAGTTCCTCGCAGCCCTCGCGGCCGACCCCGCCCTCCTCGACGACCGGGACCCGCTTTCGCTTCGCCACGGCGGCCAGCGACTCACGCCCGAGGACCTGGACCTGGAGGCGACCTGCGTCGCCGCCGCGGTGCTCGCCGAGGAGGAGGGCTACGACGAGGAGACTGTCGAGCGCGCCGCCGCGTACGCCCGCGCCGACGCCGAGGGCGGGGCGACCGGCAGCCCCTTCGTGCCGCTCGTGTTCGACTTCGTCCGCGACGCCGACAACCGGGGGATCATCTTCCAGCGCCTCTCCGAGCACGTCGCCCGGCGCCGCAGCCGGGAGGATGACGTCTCCGGTCTCTTCGAGTGAGCCCGGCGGGGCAGCGACGGTCGACGCAGCGGCGACGACCGGTCGGGCAGTCGGTGGGCGGCGCCCGCACCGCGTGGTATAAACGGGAGACGCCCCTACTCCCGGGCGATGCCGCCGCTCGCCGAGGAGGCGCTCGCCGAGGCCTTCACCGGGCTGGTCGTCGAGAGCCTCGCGGTCAAGCAGGACTTCGGCGCCGCGGCGGTCGGCTGCCGGACCTGCGGAGCGGAACTCGGGGCCGGCGACCCGGTGACGGTCGCGCTGTCCTGCTACGAGGACCACTCCTGGGAGATCGAGGGCGTCTACTGTGCCACGCATCCGGTCGGCGCCGTCGCCGACGCGATGGCGGTCCGCGCCGAGACGCAGGCGCTCGTCGACGCCACGCTCGCCGCCGGCAGCTACCGGCCGCCGAAGGGAGCCGTCGAGTCCGACGCGCTCGTCCTCGAAGACGTGTCGGTGCGGGACTACAGCCCGACCGCCGACGGCTACTGAACGCCCGCCGACCGGCGCCCGCGTCGCCACCACGGCAGACGCGTCCAGGTGAAGAGAATTTCAGTAACTCCGTCTACAGAAATGTTCTTCAGATTATACTTATGGTGATGGGGGGTCTTCGTACAGATACGATGAGCCAGACACGCTCCCCGACTGTTCGCCCGTCGAATCGCCCGAACGACCGTCGATCGACGCCCGCCGGCCTCGTCGGCTATCTGGCTGTCCTCGCCGTCGGGCTCGGTCTGCTGACCGCCCCCGTCGTCGTCGGTGCCGGCCTGGCCGTTGCTGGGCTGGCCGCCGTCGTCGTCTCCCTGGCGCGGACCGTGGTGCGGTCCCGGGCCCCCGGCCGCACCGCCGCCGGTGTCGGTGCCGACGCGGACCGCGGCGTCGACCCGGACGCCCGCGCCGCCGACTGACTCCCGGTGTCCCCTCCCTCCACGCCCCCGCTGCCGCCCTGACTCCCCCTGACGCCGCGGCCCTCCAGGCTCTCCGCCTCCACGCCCGTCCCCTCCCTGTTCGGTACGCATATACCGCTGTCGACGGACACCGCGGGTATGAGCGGTATCGAGCCCATCGAGACGGCCGACCCTGAGGACGCCTTCGCCGCCCTGGCCGACGAGACCCGCATCGCCATCCTCCGGGCGCTGTGGGAGGCTGACGAGGCGATGGCATTCTCGGAGCTCCGGGAGGCGGTCGGAATGGCTGACTCCGGACAGTTCAACTACCACCTCGACAAGCTCGCCGGCCGCTTCGTCGCCGAGACCGAGGCCGGCTACGCGCTCACGCTCGCCGGCCGCAAGATAAACGGCGCGGTCGACGGCGGAGCGTACACGATGACGGGCTCGTTCGACCCACTCGAACCGTCTGAGGCCTGCCCGTCCTGTGGCGGCGACCGTCGGCTGCGTTACGAGGACGAGCGGGTCACTGTCGAGTGTGATTCGTGTGCGCTGCACGCGACGACCGACGTTCCGCCCGGTGTCTTCGCCAGCTACGACCGCGAGGAGGTACCGGCGGTCGCGGACCGCTACTTCCGGACGATCTACAGCCAGCTCGCCAACGGCTTCTGCTGGTACTGCGAGGGACGGCTCGACTCGTCGGTCGTCCCCGGAGCGCGCCTCGTCGACGACCCGGCCGACCTCGCGGACTATCCCGAGTGGTACGACGAGTTCCCGCTGGTCACCTACCGGTGTCGGCGCTGCGGGACCGAACCCACGGCCGACCTCGGCACGGCGCTGGCCGACCACCCGGCCGTCGTCAGCTTCCACTACGACCGCGGGGTCGACATCCGCGAGCGCACGCAGTGGGAACTGGTCGCCTGGGACCCGGACCGCGCCCGAATCCGCGAGCGCGACCCCCTCCGGGCGGCCGTGACCTACACCGTCGACGGCGACGACTGCACGCTCGTCGTCGACGACGCGCTGGACGTCCAGCAGGTCGACCGGAGCGACGGGTAGCGAATCCCCCGGCGCTCCACCGCGGTCCAGCGGCCGCGCCCGGCCGTCAGCCGTGGGGCATGAGGACGACCATCTTCCAGCCGTCGTCCGTCCGCCGGAAGACGTGGGTCGTGGTGAGCCGCTCGAGCACCCCGTCGGCGGTGTAGCGAACCCACTGGACCCGCGCCCGTGCGCGGTCCTCGCCGACCGCCTCGACCGCGACCTCGTCGGCCGCCGAGCGGTCGTAGCCCCGCTCTACCAGCCCGTCCAGCACCGCGGTAAACAGTGCCTGCACGTCCTGGCGGGTCTCCAGCACGCGGACCCGCCCGCCGACGAGCATCGCCGGCTCGTGGAAGTGGGCGGCGATGGCCTCGGGGTCGGCGGTCGAGAAGACCTCGCCGTAGTCGTGGACGAACTGCCTGACCTCGTCTTCGGTGTCCATGCCGGCGACTCGCGGGACGGGGGGAAATAGCTGTCCGTGACGTAGCGTAGGCGGTGCCAAACTTTACCAGGGAGCCCGGTAGCAGTTCCCGGGTGATCCGAATGGGGGTGCTCGACCTGCTCCCCACGAGTGGGGGGTCAGTCCACTACGAGTGTCGACGGTGCGGGACGAACCTGCGGCGGGACCGACCCGCGTGTCCGGCCTGCGGCGGGAGCGTGGCGGCCTACGAGGTCTGACCTGCGGGGCGGCGCAGCCCGACCGCTGCCCGCCGGCGAAAAGCGGCGGCTCAGTCCCGCGGGCCGACGTACTCGGTGCCGTCCCAGTGGGCGGAGTTGTCCCGTGGCTCGTAGCCGAGGGCCTCCTTCGCGCGCTCCAGGCTGTAGTACTTCCGGTCGTTGTCCGAGATGCCGTAGACGATCTCGTAGCCGTACTCGGCCTCGAGCGCGCGCTCGTGGATGTGCGCGCAGTCCCGCATCGAGAGCCACATCGCCTGGCCGCGCTCGTAGTCCACGGGCGGGTGGTCCTCGTTGAGGTTGCCGATGCGGATGTTACAGACCGAGAGGTCGTGGCTGTCGTGGAAGTAGCGGCCGATGACCTCCCCCGCGACCTTCGAGATGCCGTACTTGTTGCCCGGCCGGGGGAGTTCGGTGCCGTCGAGCAGGAAGCCGTCGTCGGCGCGGTACATCTCCGGGGTGCGCTCGTCGGTCTCGAAGGCGCCGACGGCGTGGTTCGAGGAGGCGTAGACCACCTTCTCGACGCCCTCCTCGACGGCCACCTCGTAGACGGTGTGAGTGCCGTCGATGTTGTTCGCGAGGACGCTGTCCCAGGGGGCGCTGGGTCGGGGGTCGCCCGCGAGGTGGATGATGGCGCCGACGCCCTCGGCGGCGGGGGCGACGTCGGCCGGGTCCTCGACCTCGCCGGTCCAGTAGGGGTGGTCGGGCTCCTCGGCCGGGGGGTTGTGGTACAGCAACCGCCAGTCGTAGGCGTCGCCGAGCCCCTCGAGGATCGCCCGCCCGACGTGGCCGCCCGCGCCCGTGAGCAGAACCGGCTCGTCCATTCGGGTGTACCCACGTCCACCGCCGATAAGTAGCCAGCGGTTTTCCGCAGCCGACGCCCGGGCGGCCTCCTTCGGGCCCCTGGCTTTGCCGGGACCGACGGGCAGTTGTGTCCGCCGGGAGAGACGGGAGCATGAGCGACACCGCCGACGGCGCGGACCCCACGGACCCGCAGGTCGCCTGCTTCGAGGCCGGCATCAAGTTCGGCTCGCTGTACCACCAGTTCGCGGGCACGCCCGTCAGCCCCGCGAGCGCCCCCTCGCTGGCCGCGGCGATGGAGGAGGCCATCGAGAACCAGCCCCACTGCGAGTCCGTCACCGTCGACGTCCGCGAGGACGCGCTGGCGGAGGCGGTCGCGGAGGGGCCGGCGGAGTACACCGAGCTCACCGGCCGCTTCTTCGAGGCCGAGATCCACATCGCCTGCGAGGGGGTCGAGGTGGTCGCCGGGATGGCGATGGCCGACGGCTACCCGCTGATGGAGGTCCGCTCGGTGCGAAAGCGGGCGTGACGCCGGCGCCGCTGTGCCGGCGGGGCGGTGTCGTTCGGTTTCACTTTCAGTTTCGGGCGCGGATTTAACCCCACAGCGGGCGAAGTCCGGGTATGTCACAGTCGACGCTCGACGACGACGACCTCTTCGGCGAAGCGGCATCGGAGATGCGCGAGGACGTGGAGGAGTCGCTTTCGGCGGCCCGCGGGGCGCTGCCGGCCGCGGACGACGTCTGGGAGACCGACGCCGACAACACGCTGGGCGCGCTCAACGGGCTCAAGACCGCCCTCGACGTCGGCGACGCCCGCGACCACCTCCGGGACGCCAAGAAGTGGTACACGATGGGCGAGCGGGCCGACGCCTTCGAGGACGCCGACGACCTCGCCGCCGACATCGAGGCCGTCGAGGAGCTGGTCGAGGACATCGAGGACGCCCGCGAGCAGGTCACCGACCTCACCAGCACGCTCCCCCAGCTCAAAAGCTCCCTCGAGGAGGGCGCCGATGACGGGGCCGACGCCGAAAGCGACGCCGACGAGGCCGAGGCGGAAGCCTGACCCCGCTTCCCGCTACTCTCCCTTCTGCTCCCACTCGCGGTCTACCACGACACCCATGAGTGCCGCGAGTCCCTCGCCGGCGGCGTCCAGAAGGGCCGCCCCCTGCTGCTCGCTCGCCTCCCGGGGGTCGCCGACGACGCCGTTCCCGGAGAACTCGGCGCTGTCGTAGGCGAGATTCACGCCCGCCTCCCACTCCCCCCACCGGGCCGCACCGCCGGCGGCCGCCTCCTCCAGCCGCCCCTCGCGGACGAGCTCGGGCCGGGTCGCGAGCAGGAGGCTCGTCTCCATGGGTCCGGCGTGACCCATTCCGAGGTCGGTGTCGACGGCGTCGAACCAGGTGAACGGGGCGGTGTAGGCGACGCCGTCGCGGGTCAGCCGGGCGGCGACCTCCCGGAGGGCGTCGACGTTGCCCCCGTGGCCGTTGACCACCACGACGCGGTCCCAGCCGTGGTGCGCGAGGCTCTCGACGGTCTCGCGGACGTACGCCCGGAAGGTGTCGGGGCTGACCCACAGCGTGCCCGCGAAGTGGCGGTGTTCCTCGCTGACCCCGACGGGGACGGCGGGCGCGACGACGGCCTCGCCGTCGTAGGCGTCGGCCCCGCGGGCGGCCACGGCCTCGGCGGCCAGCGTGTCCGTTCCGAGGGGGGCGTGGGGGCCGTGTTGCTCGGTGCTGCCGACCGGGAGCAGCGCCACGTCCGCGTCCTTCTCGGCGTCGGTCCACGTCGTCTCCGCGAGGTGCATACCCGCCCTACCGCGGCGGCCCCAAAGAATGTGCAGGCTCCGCGTCAGTCGTCGGCGTCGGGCGTGGCCTCGGCCTGGCGGCGGCTGGCGCGCTCGACGAACTCCTCGGGGAGGTCGTCGATCTCGCCGGCCTGGACCGCCCAGAGGTTGGCGTAGAGGCCGTCCTCCGCGAGCAGGTCCCCGTGGGTCCCCCGCTCGACGACGCGGCCGTCCTCGATGACGACGATCTGGTCGGCGTCCTTGACCGTCGAGAGCCGGTGGGCGATCACCAGCGTGGTGCGGTCGGCGGTCAGCCGGTCGAGGCTTTTCTGGATCAGGAGTTCGGTCTCCGTGTCGACGTCGGAGGTGGCCTCGTCGAGCAGGAGGATCTCCGGGTCCTGGAGGATGGCGCGGGCGATGGCCACTCGCTGGCGCTGCCCGCCGGAGAGCTTCACGCCTCGTTCGCCGACCATCGTGTCGTAGCCGTCCGGCAGGTTCGTGACGAAGTCGTGGGCCTCGGCGGCCTTCGCCGCGGCCACGATGTCATCGTCGTCGGCGTCGGGCAGCCCGTAGGCGATGTTGTCCCTGACCGTGCCGTAGAAGAGGTAGGTCTCCTGCCCGACGTAGCCCATCGCCTTCCGGAGGCTGGGTACCGACACCTCCCGGACGTCGGTGCCGTCGACCCGGACCGTGCCCTCGTCGACGTCGTAGAGCCGGAGCAGGAGTTTGATTGCCGTCGACTTGCCCGCGCCTGTCGGCCCGACGAGCGCGACCGTATCGCCGCCCTCGACCTCGAAGCTGACGTCCTCGAGGATCGGTTCCTCGGGGTCGTAGCCGAAGGTGACGTCCTCGTACTCGACGTGTCCGTCCTCGACCTCGAGTTCGGTCGCGTCGGGTCCTTCGGCGATCCGGCTGGGAGTCTCCATCAGGCCGAACACGCGCTCGGCGGAGGCGTAGGCCCGCTGGTACATGTTGATGACCTGGCCGAACTGCGCCATCGGCCAGATAAAGCGCTGGGTGTAGAGGATGAAGGCGACGAACTGCCCCTCGCTGACCCGGCCCTCGAAGACCCACAGCCCGCCGACCAGGAAGGTGGCGACGAAGCCCAGTCCGGCGAGCAGGCGCAGTCCGGGGAAGAAGGTGATCCGGGTGCGGATGGCGTCCCAGTTGGCGTCGTAGTAGTCCTGCGAGACGTCGTCGACCCGCTCGGACTCGTAGGGCTCGGTGTTCGAGCTCTTGATGACGGTGATGCCGCCGAGGTTGTTCTCAAGCCGGGAGTTCAGCGAGCCGACCGTCGACCGGACCTCGGCGTACTTGGGCTGGATGATCTGGATGAACTTCCGGGTGAAGATGGCGATCAGCGGCACCGGGAGCAGGGCCACCAGCGCGAGCTGCCAGTTCATCGCGAAGAGGATGACCGCGATACCCAGCACCATCACCACCAGCCGGGAGACGGAGTTCATCCCGTCGTTGAGGAACTTCTCGAGCCTGTTGACGTCGTTCGAGAGCACCGACATCAGCTCGCCGGTCTGCTTGTCGGCGAAGAAGTCCATGTTCAGCCGCTGCATCTTGTCGTAGGTGTCCGTCCGGATGTCGTGCTGAACCCCCTGAGCGAAGCGGTTCCACCCCCAGTTGCGGGTGTAGTGGAAGACCGCCGCGCCGAGGAAGGCCGCGCCGATGATCCCGGCAGTGAGCCACAGCTGGCCCGACTGCGTCGTCGGCAGCCACGACTCGGGCACCAGGAAGATGCTGAAGCCGGTTTCGTTGCGGAAGACGGAGTCGATGGCGACCGCGAGCAACAGCGGCGGCAGCAGGTCGAGCACCCGCGCGAGGATGCTGCTGACCAGGCCGACCGCGAAGTAGCCCTTCCGGTCGCCGCCGTACTCGGTGAACAGCCGCCACATCGGCCGGTTGACGGCCTCCCGCTCCTCCTCGAAGGCGTCCGAATCCGGGCCGGCGTCGATATCCACACCGCCATATCGCTCTCCGGACGCAAAAACACGTCGGGATCCGGGCCACGGCGACGCGGCTCGCGCCCGTACGACGGCGTTCAGGCCGGCTCGACCCGGTCGCCCGTTTCGAGGCCGGTGCGGTTGGCCCACCCCCGATTCACCTCCAGCACGTACTTCGCCCGTGCCCTGTAGGGGGCGCCGGTCTCCGCGACATCGGCGTGGAAGATCCGAGTGACGGTGCCGTTCGCGTCCACGAAGACGATGTCGAGCGGGAACGACATTCCCCGCATCACGTAGGCTTGCCGACCCTCCTCGGGGTGGACGAACCACATCCCCTCGTCGGGGGGGAGTGCGTCGGTGTCGCTGAGGCCGGTGTAGCGCTTGGCGCTCGTGTCCGCGACCCGGACGTCGACGGTCGCGAGCTCGGTGCCGTTCGCGTCGTAGGCCGTTACCGTGGTCCGCTCGTAGCCGTCGTCGGCCTCCGTCTCTGTCGCCGTCTCCGTCTCAGTCTCGCTGTTCCGGTCCGTCGGCTCCCTGGTGGGCGTCGCGGTCGAGTCCGGGGGGTCGGGTCCGGTTTCCGCCGGCGCCCGGCTCCCGGGGCTGTCCGCACAGCCGGCGACGGCGCTCGCGCCGACCGCGACTCCCGCGAGCACCTCCCGCCGGCTCCACCTGCCGGCCCGACCATCGGCCATGCGGGCCGTAACAGCGGCAGCCACTTACCGTCGGTGTCACGAGCGCGACACTCGTGTCGGTGCCGCGGGCGTGGTGCTCCGGGACGGCCGCGAAAGCGTGTTACCGTGCCTGCAGGTCGGGCGGTACCTCGACGGTGTCACCGGTCTCGAGGCCGGTGCGGTTGGCCCACCCCCGATTCACCTCCAGCACGTACTTCGCCCGACCCTCGAACCGGCCGGAGGCGTCGACGGCGGCGTGGTGGATGGTGGTCACGGTGCCGTTGGAGTCGACGAAGACGATGTCCAGCGGGAAGGACATGTCCTCCCGCGGGCCGGACATCACGAAGGGGTGGACGGCTTCGGTCTCGTGGACGAACAGCATCCCCTCGTCCGGGGCCAGCGAGTCCGTCTCGCTGAGCCCGACCCGCCGTTTCGTCTGCGTGTCCGCGACCCGGACGTCGACGGTCGCGAGTTCGGTGCCGTTCGCGCTGTAGGCCGTCACCGTGGTCCGTTCGTAGGGGCCGGGGTCGCCGACGAGCAGGCCGGGAAAGAGCGTCAGCAGCAGAACCACACCCGCGGCGAGAAAGAGGGTCGCGCTCACGGCCTGGCGGGTGTCCATGCCGGCAGGTGGGACAGCCAGGGCCTAAGCCTTCCGAAGAGCGGGCCTCCGAAGGGCAAGGATTATTCGCTCGGGCGGACTTGGTTCGGGTGCGGGTTCGTGGTCTAGCTGGCTATGACGCGGCCTTTACAAGGCCGAGGTCGGCGGTTCGAAACCGCCCGAACCCACTCTGCGAGGAACGGACGTGACGAGCGGGTGGGCCGCGGTTTCGCCACCCCGGGAGTCGCAGCGGCCGAGTGAAGCGAGGCCGACCGTCTCCATCCGGTTCGAAACCGCCCGAACCCACTCTGCGAGGAACGGACGTGACGAGCGAGCCCCCATTCAGACTCCGGACTACCCGTCGCTCTCGGCCAGGCGCCGGCCGATGTACCCGCCCAGCGCGCCGAGGCCGGCCCCGTAGGCGGCGACGAACAGCACCACGAGCACCATCGCCAGGAGGACGACCACTTCCAGGCCCGCGGCCGGGACTGCAGACATGCCCGTGAACAGCCCGACGGCGACGAAGAGCAGGATCGACACGCCCGGCACCATCGCCAGGAAGCCGGCGAGCGCGCCGACCCGAACCGACCGGCCGCCGTCGTAGTGTTCGAGGTAGCCCGCGAGCCCGCCGCCGAGCAGCGGCGAGAGCGGGACGAAAGAGAGCACTCCCGTCGCGACCGCGCCGGCGACCGCGTAGGCCCGGCTCGAGTCCGGGGGCTGGTCGGGGGTCGCCCGCCCGTGGGCGCGGTGGCGCACGACGACGTAGCCGACCGCGAAGGCCACCAGCCCGATGCCGGTGACGAGCAGCCCGATCCCGGTCCAGTCCACGACGGCTTCGGCCACCGCGAGCGCCTCCGCATCGGTCAGTTCCCTCTCGAGGAAGACGACAGTAACCTGGCCCGACCGGACCCCCTCCTCGAGCAGCCCGCGGTCGACGACGAACGACAGCGCGCTGCCCCCGATGGCCAGGCCGAGCCCGCCGAGAGCGACGAGTACGGCCGCGACCCAGTCGACGTACTCCGGGAGCGGGCGAGCGAAGTCGTGAGTGCGTCCCTCCCGGCTTGTGGTGTCTTCGGTCTCCATGTCTGGCCCGAGACGTGTGAGTGACTTGACTTTATTCCCTGGACGGCCAGCCCCGGGAGTCCCGCGCCGAGTAGCCACGGGACTCCCGAGCCGAGCAGCCGCGACCTGCGTGTCGGCGCCGGCGGACCGTCGACAGCCTGATTGGTCGGGCGAAAGCATAGCGTGGTATGCACGAACCGAGCCTCGGCGCCGACCTCGACGAGGTCTTCGGCGTCGTCGCCAACGAGACCCGGATCGCCATCCTCCGGGCGCTGTGGGACGAACACACCGCGAACCCGGAGGAGGTCGACGGGCCGCGGTCGGATCCGGTGGCGTTCTCGACGCTCAGGGAGCGAGTGGGGGTCGCGGATTCGGGCCAGTTCAACTACCACCTCGACAAGCTCGTCCCGGAGTTCGTCCAGCACCGCGAGGGCGGCTACGTGCTGACGCACGCGGGTGCCCAGGTCGTCGGAGCGGCCGTCTCCGGGGTGTACACCGACACCGACGCCGACCTTGAGGCCGCGGAGATGGGCGCGTGTACGGTGTCGGACTGCACCGGGACGCTCGAGGCGAGCTACGAGGACGGCCACGTCACCGTCGCCTGTGACACCTGTGACCTCCGGACCGTCATGCACGTGCCGCCGGTCGTCGTCGGGACGCAGGACGTCGGGGCGAACCCCGACCTCCTCCAGCAGTTCACGCTGACGGAGATGCAGCGGCTGGTCCGTGGCTTCTGTAATCTCTGTGACGGTCCGGTCGGGGCACGCGTCGCCGACTCCCTGACCGACGGCCCGTCCGAGGGCTCGGTCGCGGTTGTCCACGTATGTCAGTCGTGTGGTAGTATCTCGCACACCTCGGCAGCGGTCTTCGTCCTCGACCACCCGGCCGTCGTCTCCCTGCTGCACGACGCGGGTATCGACTACCGGTCGATCGCTCTCTGGCAGACGCCGCCCGAGCTGGCCTACGAGGAGACCGTCCGGAGCCTCGACCCGCTCCGCCTCGAAGTCACAGTCACCGTCGACAGCGAGACGCTCGACATCGTGCTCGACGACGACTTCGATGTGGTCGAGGCCCGCCGGGGACCCGGGCCGGCCGACGGGGAGTGAACGGCCGGCGACCCGCACGCGGAGGCTCGCCCGGCGTGCGTCCCGTCACAGCGCGACCCGCCTCACCGCCCCTCGAACTCCGGCTCGCGTTTCTCCAGGAACGCCTCGACGCCCTCGCGGTGGTCGTCGGTCTCCATCACGGCGGCCTGTGCGATGGCCTCGTCGGCGAGCGCGTCCTCCAGGTCGGCGTCGTGGCCGCGGTCGATGAGCCGCTTGGTGTGCCGGAGCGCGACCGTCGGCCCGGTCGCGACCTCCTCGACGAGCGCGTCGGCCTCGCTCTCGAACTCCGCGGCCGGGTAGACGTGGTTGACCAGGCCGAGCTCCTCGGCGCGCTCGGCACCGACGAGTTCGCCCGTCGCGGCCAGCTCCTTGGCGACGTTGTCCCCCACGACGCGCGGGAGGAAGTAGGAGGCACCGTTGTCGACCGCGAGGCCGACGTTCCGGAAGACGAAGCCGACGACCGACCGGTCGCTGGCGACCTGGATGTCACAGGCCAGCGAGAGCACCGCGCCGGCGCCCACCGCGGGGCCGTCGATCTTGGCTATCGTGTACAGCGGGAACTCGTCCACCCGCTTCATCAGGGACATTCCCGCCTCGATCTCGCGGGCGCGCTCCGCCGGTGGGGTGTCGTCCTCGAGCCACGCCTGCATCTTCTCGATGTCGCCGCCGGCACAGAAGGCCTCGCCGGCGCCCTCGAAGACGACGACGCGGGCGTCCTCGCGACCCTCGATCTCCTCGAGCGCCTCGCGGATCCCCGACTGGACCGCCGCGGAGAGGGCGTTGCGCCGGTCGGGTTCGTTGAGCGTGATCGTGGCGACGCCGCCGTCCATCTCGAGCAGGACCGAATCTGTCGATGGCATGCTCACGCGTGGCACCCCCGCACACATGAAACGGCCGGGTCCGGACCCGTGGTCGGTCCAGCCCGGAGCGCACCCGGCACGCGCCGACCGCCCGCGAACGCTTTTGAGGCCGGTCCCGGAAGGGGACGTATGCAGACGGCTCCCGGTCGCCGACGCCCGCCCGCTACACCCCGGCCGCCAGTGCCGTGCCGGCCGTCCGTTCCCCGGAGGCCGGGCTGACGTGGCGGTCGCCTTCTGGGGGCTGGTCGGGCTCGCGACGCTCGCCTGCCTGGGGATGGCCTGGGCACTGGGGGCGAACAGTAACTCCCCGCCCTTCGCGCCCGCGATCGGCGCCAACGCCATCTCGACGATGCAGGCGGCCTTCGTCGTCGGCGTGCTCGCGGCGCTGGGCGCGGTCACGCAGGGCGGGGCCATCTCCGAGACCGTGGGCGCCGACCTGATCAACACCGTCGGGATCACCCCTCTCGCCGCGACGGCGGGGCTGCTCACCGCAGCCATGTTCATGGCCTTCGGCGTCTACTCGGGCTACCCGGTTCCGGCGGCGTTCGCGACGACGGGCGCGATGGTCGGCGTCGGGCTCTCGCTGGGCGGCGACCCGGCGACGGCCACCTACCAGCGCCTGGGGCTGTTCTGGGTCCTCGTCCCGCCGGTCTCGGGCGGGATGGCCTACGGCACGGCGAAGCTGCTGCGGGGCGAGAACGTCCCCGAGACGGTCGGCGTGCCGCTGCTCGCGGGCGTCGTCGCTGGGATCGTCGCCAACATCCAGCTCGGCGTCATCCCCGCGCCCCCGGGCGCCGCCCAGAACTCCCTGGCGGGGTACGTCTCGATGGTGGCCGGCCTCCCCGCCGTCGGGGGACTGGACCTGGCACGGGTCCTCGCGACCGCCGCGCTCGCGCTTCTGGGCTTCGTCGCGATCCGCCGGCGCACGCAGGCCTCGGTCGACCGCGGCATCCGCACCTTCCTGGTCGTCCTGGGCGGGATCGTGGCCTTCTCCAGCGGCGGCAGCCAGGTCGGGCTCGCGACGGGGCCGCTGCAGAACCTCTTCGTCGAACAGCTCCGGCTGGACGTCCTGCTGTTGCTCTCGCTGGGCGCGGTCGGGATCCTCGCCGGCGCCTGGATGGGTGCCCCCCGGCTGCTCCAGGCGACCTCGCGGGAGTACGCCCAGCTCGGCGTCCGGCGCTCGATCGCCGCGCTCGTCCCGGGCTTTATCATCGCGCAGGCCGCCATCGCGCTGAGCATCCCGATCTCCTTCAACAACATCATCATCTCGGGGGTCATCGGCGGCGGGCTGGCCGCGGGTTCGGCGGGGGTCTCCCGCCGGAAGATCGGCGTCACCGTCACCTTCTGGGTGCTCACGCTGGTAACCTCTGTCGCCATCGGCTACGGCGTCCACACCGCGTTCTCGACGGTGCTGGGCGTCCAGTGAACGGGCTGTTCGCTCTGGTGGAATAGCGACATCCTCCGCGCCGTGAACAGCGGGGTTCTCTCGCTGTATCAAGACAGAGGGCGCGTAGTCAGCATCCCGGCGTACTGTGACCCGGTACGCCGTCGCTGGTCTGTCGGCTGACTGAACTTGTGGTAGAGCCAGCTTCGGACACGGCGTATGACTTATACTACAGTAGTACATGTAATACATCATGGGAAGTGTCAGTTTCCGTGTCCCCGACGAGGTGAAAGCACGGATGGAGGAACACGACGAGGTAAACTGGAGTGCGGTGCTCCGTGACCACATCAAGGAGGAACTACAGAGTCTGGAATCGCGGAACATCGCCCACGCGGTTGCAACCAGCGAGCGATTGAGCAGTGCCATCGACGCCGACGACGTGGCGACGACGAACACTGCAGAACAGATCCGCGAGTTCCGTGATACCCGATACAGCGGGGAGCGACCCTGATGGCCGACGTCGTCGTCGACACCAGCACTGTCGTCAAGTGGTACATTCCCGAACAGTATCACGAACAGGCTCGAGCACTCCGTGACGATTTCCTCAACGGCAAACACGACCTGTGCGCACCGGCGCTCATGCCCTTCGAGGCGGTCAATGCACTCAACTACAGCGGCCACTACGATGGCGAGCGGCTCCACGAGGCCGCAACCTCGCTCGACAACTACGGTATCGAACTCGTCTCGTTCGGGTCAGTCGGCCCCATCGCGGAGGTCACGACCGCCGTTGACATCACGGCCTACGACGCTGCCTACGTCGCACTCGCCGTCGAACGAGATGCGACAGCCTACACCGCCGATGGGGATCTCTTGCAGGAGTTAGACGGAAGTGAGTATGAGGACACCGTCGCCCACATCCAGACCTACTGAGCGGTGAGTTGTGTTCTCTTCTGCATACACCCTGCGTATTCAGCACGCCACTCCTCCCTGGTGCTAGGGATTCCAACAGAGCCGGACTGCCGTCACACCGCACGACTGTGTCCGGTCGTATCGACAGAGCGTGCCAGCAGGCTGTCCGAGTCACCGAACGACGGTCACGCTGACCGGCGCCTCGCCGACGACGGCCGTCGCGGTGGTGCCGAGCAGGCGGCGCGCGACCCGCCCCCGCTCGCCGCCGTGACCACCCATCACCACGTGGTCGACGTCGTGGTCCTCGACGAACTCGAGGACCGTCTCGGCCGGTTCGCCGGTCTCGACGGCCGTTTCGACCGTCTGGCCGGCCGCTTCGGCCCGCTCGCGGGCGTCCTCGACGACCCGCTCGGCCCGCTCGCGTGCCGCCGCGAGCCGGTCCTCGTCGGTCTCTATCAGCCCGCTCTCGCTCATCCCTTCGTCCAGGGAGGTCACGACGTTGAGGACGGTCACCCGGCAGTCGAACGTCTCCAGCGCGTGCTCGAGGGCGTCGTCGGACAGCGGCGACCCGTCCATCGGGACGAGGACGTGCGAGGGAGCCATGCCGGCCGTTGTCGCCGCTCGCTTTTGTATCCCCCGTGCAACGCTCCCCCTCAACATTATTACTGCGTGATACGAAACTCCGCCATGCCTGACACCACGCTCGCGGCCCTCGGCGGCTCGCTCCCGGCGCCGAAACTCCTGCACCCGCTCGGGCTCTGGGTGCTGATGGCGGTCCTCGCGGTCGCTAACGGCGTCTTCCGGGAGCTGGCGCTCATCCCGCGGGCCGGCGAGTACGGTGGCCACGTCCTCAGCACCGCTATGCTCGTGGCGGCGATCCTGCTCGTCTCCTTCGCGTACTTCACGACCACGGCCGTCGCGTACACCCGGCTCGAACTGCTGGCGGTCGGCGTCGCCTGGACGGTGCTGACCGTCGGCTTCGAGTTCCTCGTCGGCTATCTCGAGGGGGCGCCGGTCGCGGAGACCCTCGGCCAGTACGACGTCCTCGCGGGCCAGGTGTGGATCCTCGTCCCGCTGGCGCTTCTGACCGCGCCGCTTCTGTTCGGCGACGTACTCTCGGGGTGACGGTCCCGGCGCCGCCACCGCGGCCCTGACCCGCAAGACCCTTTCAGGCCCGCGCTCCAACCACTCCCCGATGAGGATCCAGCAGCTCGACGCCCGGACCGTCGAGCGGATCGCGGCCGGCGAGGTGGTCGAGCGGCCAGCAAGCGCCGTCAAGGAGCTGGTCGAGAACGCGCTCGACGCCGACGCCTCCCGGGTCGAGGTGGCCGTCGAGGCCGGCGGCACCGAGGGGGTCCGCGTGCGCGACGACGGCGTCGGTATGACCGAGCCGGAGGCCCGGCGCGCGGTCGAGGAACACACCACCAGCAAGATCGGCGACATCGACGACCTCGAGAGCGGCGTCGGGACGCTGGGCTTCCGCGGTGAGGCGCTGCACGCCATCGGTGCGGTCTCGCGGATGACCGTCACCACGCGCCCGCGTGACCCGGACGCCACCGACGCCGACCGCGGCACCGAACTCGTCGTCGAGGGCGGCGAGGTCGCGAGCGTCGAGCCGGCGGGCTGTCCCGCCGGCACGGCCGTCGAGGTCGAGGACCTCTTTTACAATGTGCCCGCCCGCCGGAAGTACCTCAAACAGCCGTCGACGGAGTTCGGCCACGTCAACAGGGTGGTGACGGGCTACGCGCTCGCGAACCCCGACGTCGCGGTCTCGCTGTCCCACGACGGCCGGGAAACCTTCGCCACGACCGGCCAGGGAGACCGCCGGACGGCCGTAATGGCCGTCTACGGCCGCGAGGTCGCGGCGGCGATGATCCCTGTCGAGGGCGAACGCGGGGCCGAGGCGGGGACCGACGCCGGCGCTGACTCCACGCTCCCCGACGGCCCGCTCGAGGCGGTGTCGGGGCTGGTCAGCCATCCCGAGACGACGCGAGCCAGCCGGGACTACCTCTCGACGTTCGTCAACGGCCGCTACGTCACCGCCTCGGCGGTCCGGGACGCCGTCGTCGAGGGGTACGGCAACCAGCTCGCGGGGGACCGCTACCCCTTCGCGGTGCTCTCGCTGTCGGTCGACCCCGCAACCGTGGACGTCAACGTCCACCCCCGGAAGCTGGAGGTCCGCTTCGCCGACGAGGCGGGCGTCCGCGAGCAGGTCCGCCACGCGGTCAGGGAGACGTTGCTCTCGGAGGGGCTGGTCCGCTCGCGGGCCCCGCGTGGCCGCTCCGCGCCCGAGCAGACCGACGTCCGTCCCGGCGACGACGGGACCGGGACGGCGACGGACGGCGCCGACGAAGCCGGCGGGACCGGCGACGACGGGGAGCGGCCGGCCAGCACCGGGCGGACGGAATCGGACACCGACCACAGCGCGGCGGCCGACGTCCGGCGCCCGGCCGGGCCGTCCACGGCGCCGGACAGCGACCCGGCGGACGGTGCGAGCGCCAGCGCCGGTACCGAAGACCCGGACGTCCCTCCCGACCGGAAGTTCGAGCCGGCCCACGACCAGCGCCGGCTCGGCGGCGCGGACGGTACCGGCGACACCGGCGAGGAGTGGGGTGCGACCGGCGACGACGCCCGGGAGTTCGACCGGCTGCCGCCGATGCGGGTGCTCGGGCAGTTCCGCGAGACCTACGTCGTCGCCGAGACGCCCGACGGGCTGGTCCTGGTCGACCAGCACGCCGCCGACGAGCGGGTCAACTACGAGCGCCTCCGCGAGGCCTTCGCCGACGGCCCGGAGGTCCAGGCGCTGGCCGAGCCGGTCGACGTCGAGGTGACCGCGGCCGAGCGGGCGGCCGCCGAGGCACACGGCGACGCGCTGGCGCGGCTGGGGTTTCGGGTGGAGGTCGCCGGCGACCGGACCGTCACGCTCCGGTCGGTGCCCGCCCTGCTCGACGGGGACGGTCCCGACCTGCTCCCGGACCTGCTGGCGGACCTTGCGGGCGGGCGGGACCCCGCGGACACCGTCGAGGCCGTCGCCGACGGCCTGCTGGCGGACCTGGCCTGCTATCCCTCCGTGACGGGCAACACGTCGCTGACGGAGGGGTCGGTCGTCGACCTGCTCGAACGGCTCGACGCCTGCGAGAACCCCTACGCCTGTCCGCACGGCCGACCGGTGGTTGTCGAGATCGACGACGGGGAACTCGAGGCCCGCTTCGAGCGCGACTATCCCGGCCACGGCGGCTGAGGGGTCGGAATATCGACGCGAAACACCGGCCGACAGTATAAGGCTCCCGGGGGTCGATCGGGGGCGTATGACCCTGCTGACGTTCGGGGAGACGCCGCTGCGGTTCGCGCCCGCCGACGGCGGGCAGCTCCACACCGCGCGGGAGATGCGCGTGTACGCCGACGGGACCGAGAGCAACGCCGCGGCCGCGGCGGCCGCCATGGGCGGGGAGGGCGTCTGGGTCTCGAAGCTCCCCGACACGCCGCTCGGTCGCCGGGTCGTCTCGGAGCTCCGGCGGTACGGTGTCGATACCGCCGTCGCCTGGACCGACGGACGCCGCCAGGGGTTGCGCTTCGAGGAGGCGGGCGTCCGCCCCCGGGAGGGGACGACGCTGCAGGACCGCTCGGGGGGCGCGATGGCCGCCGTCGAGCCCGACGACCTGCCGATGGACGAGCTCAGGGCCGCGGACGCCGTGTTCACCGGCGCCAGCACGCTGGCGCTGTCCGGGAAGGCCGCCGACACCGCCGCGGCCGTCTTCGAGGCGACCCGGGGGACCGCCATCACCGCCGCCACCGACTTGGACCTCCAGCCGGGGCTGTGTTCGGCCGCCGACGCCCGCGCGGCGCTGGACCGGCTGTCCGGCGCGGTGGACGTGCTCGTGGCCAGCGAGGACGACGCGGCAGCGGTCCTCGACGCGGGCGGCGGGGCCCGGGAACTCGTGACGGCGGCGGCCGACGAGTTCGACCTGGAGCTCGTGGTCATCACTCGCTCGGAGCGCGGCGCGCTCGCCATGCACGACACCCCGGGGACGAACGTCGTCCACGAGCGGGCGGCCGTGGAGACGGAGACGGTCGACCCGGCCGGCGGGCACGCCGCCTTCGTCGGAGCCCTCCTCCAGCGGCTGGTCGACGGGGCCGACGTGGCCGACGCGCTGAGCTACGGGGTGGCTGCCGGTGCGCTCGCCCGGACCGTCCCCGGCCCGTACCTGACCGCCGACCGGGCGGAACTGGACCGGGTCGTCGAGGAGTCGGTCGACGAACCCCGGTGACTCCCGGTCTTCATCCGCGTATATCCGGTAATCCGCCGGTAAGCTGCCGATAACCATATAAGAACAAGCACCGAGCATTCCGGTATGCACCGGTCGCTCGTCCGGGCCGTGGTTCTCGTCGTTCTCGTCGGGGTCGTTACACCTGCAGCCGTCGGCGGCGCTACAGCACAGGAACAGACGACCGTCACGGTCACCGTCGTCGACCAGGCAGGCGATCGGGTCGGCGACGTCGACCTGACGGTTGTGTGGAACGACGGCGAGGGCAGCGAGAACGTGACGACGCGCGCGAACGGGCAGGTGCTCGTCGACGTCCCCGAGGGCGCGACCGTCGAGGTGCGCGTCACCGACGACGAGTACCTCCGCAACAGGCCCGCGGTCTTCTTCGGCGCCGACGGCGGCGAACTCGAGGTCGAGGCCTCGCTGCCGGGGACCACACGCGTCACCGTGACCGACAGCGCCGGCCCGGTCGAGGGGGCGACGGTCCGGCTCTCCGGACAGGGGGTCACCCGGTCCGTCGACACCGACGCCGAGGGCGTGGCCGTCCTCGGTCCCGTCGAGCGCGGCAGCTACGGGCTGCGGGTCAGCGAGCCCGGCTACCTGAGCAACTCGACCGGCGTCAACCTCACCGGCGAGGTCAACCGGACGGTCACGCTGCGCGAGGCCGACCGGCAACTCACCGTCCGGGTCGTCGACGACCATTTCGACCCGCCGCGGGCGCTCCCGGACGCGACCGTCGACATCGAGGGCGTGGCCGCGCTGACCACCGGGAACAACGGCCAGCGCGGCACGACCGTGGCCGTCAACACCGACTACGAGGTGACCGCCACCAAGGACGGCTACGAATCGGTCACGCGAACGGTGTCGGTCGGCGAGTCCGACGAGTCGGTGACCCTCGCGGTCCAGCGCGAGGAGGCAGTCTCGGTCGAGGCGACTTCCACGCGGGTCGTCCTCGGCGAAGTGACGCGGCTGACCGCCACCGACGAGTACGGCCAACCGGTCGCCGGCGCGACCGTCAGCGTCGACGGCACGGAGGTCGGGCAGACCGACGACCGGGGCGTCTACGACCTGACGGTCGAGTCGGCCGGTAACCAGACGGTGACAGTCTCGACCGACGGCCTCTCGAGTTCGGTCACCATCGAGGGCTTCGAGCCCGACGGACAGGACACGCCGACGACCGCCGCCCCGACCGACGCCCCGACCGACACTCCGGAACCGACTGAGATCGACACCACTCCCGGCGGCGGTGGCCCCGGATTCGGCGCCGCTGTGGGGCTGACCGCGCTCGCGGTGCTCGTCGGACTCGCGCTCGCCCGCGCCCGGGACGCTTAACCCTCGGGCCCGCCCACCAGTAGGTGAATGACCCTCGCGGACATCCACGAGACACACGGCGCGACCTTCGCCGAGCGCGGCGGCCGGCGTGTCGTCACCGACTACGGCCGCCCGGAGCGGACCCACCTGGCCGTCCGGCGCGGGGTCGGGTTCATCGAACACGCGTTCGACGTCCTCGCGGTGACCGGGGAGGACCGCCACGGCTTCGTGGACGACGCGGTCTCGAACCAGGTTCCGGAAGCCGACGGCGAGGGGGTCTACGCGCTCCTGCTCGACCCCCAGGGCGGGGTCGAGACGGACATGTACGTCTTCACCACAAGCGAGCGCCTGCTCGTCTTCCTCCCGCCGGGCGTCGGCGCGGACCTCGCTGAGGAGTGGCGCTCGAAGACCTTCATCCAGGACGTCGGGATCGAGGTCGTGACCGACGACCTCGGCGTCTTCGGGGTCCACGGCCCGAAGGCCACCGAGAAGGTCGCCAGCGTCCTCACCGAGGGGACGCCCGAGGCCCCGCTGACGTTCGTCCGGGGGCCGATGGGCGACGCCGGCGTCACCGTCGCCCGGACCGACGCCCCGACCGGCGAAGAGGGGTATCTCGTCGTCTGCGGGGCCGAGGACGCAAGCGACGTCTTCGACACCCTCGAGAACCGCGGGCTCAACGCCGTCCCGTTCGGCCGGCGAACCTGGGAGACGCTCACCCTCGAGGCCGGGACGCCGCTGTTCGAACCGGAACTCCGTGGGGAGATCCCCAACGTCCTCGGGGTCAGGAACGCCCTGGACTTCGAGAAGGGGTGTTACGTCGGCCAGGAGGTCGTCTCGCGGGTCGAGAACCGCGGCCGGCCCAGCCGCCGGCTGGTCGGGCTCGCCCCCGAGGCCGTCCCCGGGGACGGGGCCGCAGTCTTCGCGGGCGACGAGGCCGTCGGCGAGGTGACGCGGGCGGCCGACGCGCCGACCTACGGCGGGCCGGCGGCGCTCGCGCTCGTGGACTTCGACGCGGAGCCGGACGCCGTCCGCGTCGACGGCGCGGACGTTCCTGCCGAGCGCGTCGAACTCCCCTTCGTCGAGGGCTCGGAGCGGTCGGCCCGGCTCCCGTCGTACCCCTCGTAACGGCTCATTCTGCGGCCGGGAGCGCGGTCCCACACTCCGGACACTCCTCGTCGACGACCGTCACCGGGAGGTCACAGGCCGGACAGTAGTCGCGCTGGCAGGCACGCTCGCCCATGGCGGGGGTGGGTGGGCCGGCCGGAAATGGGTTCCCCCGCTCAAAAGCGCAGGTGGGAGGTCGAACTCGGCCCGCCGTCGCCGTCCTCGCTGGGGCCCTCGCCCGCGAACTCGTAGGCGTCGTCGGTCAGGAACACGTCGCCGCGGTTGACGCTCACCTCGACGCCGAGCAGCTCGGTTCCCGCCGCGGGGCCGTTCTCACAGCTCCCCTCACAGACGTCGAAGACCGACCCGTGCTTGGGGCAAACGAGGCCGCCGCCGCGAATGACCGCGCCGACGTCGCCCCCGCGGTCGAGGGGCTGGTCCTCGTGGGTACACCCGTTCACCCAGGCCGCGACGCCGTCCTCGCAGGGGAGAAGCGTCACCTCCACCTCCTCGCCGCGGCCGTCGGTGACGGTGAACAGCCAGGACCCCTCCTCGTGGACGGTTTCGACGGACGTGAGTCGGGTGGGCACGCCCCACACTGGCGGCGGGTGCGTGAAAAACCCCTCGCAGGGGAGCGCTCGCACCGCCAGGCCGACGGCCCGCGCCGGCACGCTACGTGATTAGCGGGGGGTTACTTGTGGGATTGCCGGGAAGCCCTGCACCAGGACATGCACACGTATCCACCGTCGGCGGAGGGGGCGGCCGGCTCGAACGGCGCTTCGATGCCCGGGCCAACGGTCTGGCGTTCCGACGGCCGGCCTCCCGGAGGGCGGCCATGACTGACGACCGGGACGGCGAGCCGGAGCGCGAGGACCGTCGGGAGAGCGACGGTGCCCCGGTCGACCGCCGGGATTTCCTGCGCTCTGTCGCGGCCGGCGTCGCGCTCGACCGGACGGTTGTCGAGGGCGCGGTCGGCCGCGGCAGCGAGGTCCGGCCGACGGGCAGGGACGGACGGCTCGCGAGCCAGCACACGCCAGTCTCCAGGCGGAGCTATCTCCCGGTCGAATCGGACTTCCTCTCGGTTCGCGGGCTCGCGCCCGCCCAGGGGACGAACGCCGGCGGGAACGTCTGGCGCGCCGGGACGTTCAGCGTCGCCGACCTGGCAACCGAGTACGACGTCAACCGCGACCCGGTCTCGGTCCGCGAGCTGCGAACGCCACAGAAGGCTGCCAGCCAGGTACCGGTCTGGCAGAGCGGCTGGCAGAACTGGCTCGACGACTACGAACAACCGAACGCCAAGGACGTCAACATGGCCCAGGGGTCAGCCCACACGGAATTGCTCCGGACCGTCGTCAGCAAGACCAGCGGCGAGTTCCGCGGGGTCGGCTCCGGCCACTCCCACTCCGAGGCGGCGGTGCCGAAGGACCTGTTCACCGATATCAAGAGCCTCGAGGGAGAACTGCCCCGCCCCTGGCTCCGGGACCCGGGCGACGATTTCTGGGACTCGGGGAAGAAGCCCAACCCCGAGCCGCCCAGCCGGGACCACCTGATCCGGCTGCGAGGGGGGACGATCCTGAAGAAGCTCAACCGGAAGATCCTCCCCGGTGGCGGGGTCAACGGCCGGAAGCCGCTCGCCCTGCCGAACATGGGCGCGTGGGACGGGCAGACGCTCGCGGGGGCGATCAACACCTCGACACACGGCAGCGGACTCGGGCTCGGAACCTTCGCGGACCTGGTCCGGTCAGTCGAGATCATCACCATCCCCGAATCACAGTACGAGAGCGGCGAGTCACACGTGCGCATGCTCCGGGTCGAGCCCTCCGAGGGAGTCACCGACCCGAAGAAGTTCGCGCGGGACGCGGGCACTCACGACATGGTACTGGTTCAGGACGACGATATCTTCCACTCCGTCGTGGTCGGCTACGGAAGCATGGGGCTGGTCTACGCCTACACGCTGGAGCTGCGCGACCCCTTCTGGCTCGAGGAGACGAACAGCTTCGAACAGTGGGGCAGCTTCAACCCCTACCAGGAGGCCAAGCCCAAGAACAACCGCCACTACCAGTTTCTGGTTAACATCATCGAGCCACAGCTGGAGGTGTTTACCGGAACGTCGCCCTCGAACGCGGCCTCCCCGCGCTGTCTCGTCCGGAAACGCAACAAGGTGCCGGCCGGGAACTGGAGTCCGACCGAGCGGTTCAACACGGCAAACGAGGTCACGCAGTACGTCAACGCCTTCCAGAACGCCTACAAGAACTTCAACGCGAACGACCTCAAGAATCTGAACTTCTCGGCGGGGTTGACCAGGCTGGTGAACTTCGACATCCGGGACCTGGTCGCGCCGGACCCGCCGTTCAAGGCCCGGCCCGGCCGGAGTTCGGGCGAGGACAAGACGGCCTCCTACATCGCGTTGCGCCGGAAGCAGGACCTCCACCCCAATGACCTGACGAAGGCCGAACCCCCTGTCGACACCATCACGGCGGAGGTCGCCGTGCCCGCAGCGGACGTCAAGCCGGCGGTCGATGCCGTCATCGACTACGCCCTGAACAACCCGCGGCTGTTCCCCGCGCCCCTTGGGGTCCGGTTCACCGCCGGCAGCGAGCACTTCCTCTCCCCGGAGTACGGCCGGGAGACTGCGATGCTGGAGCTGCCGATCCCTCTGCCGGACACGCTGTCCAACGAGTTCAGCAACGTGAACACGGTGTACGACACGCCGGGTCCCGTCGGCGGCGTCTACACCAAACCGAAGAAGATCTTCTTCCAGAAGCTGAAAAAGCTCAACCAGAACACCAGAAACAGCCCCCACGACGGCCGGACGGGCTTTCTGGACCACATGCTCAACATCGACGAGGCGAAGAAGGAACTGGAGAAACTGGAGGACAGGCTCGTCAAGAACTTCGACGGCCGGCCACACATGGGCAAACACAACACAGTCGACGCCACCCCCTCCCGGAGCTACATGAAGCCACAGAACATGTATCCGGAGTACGACAAGTGGCTCGACGCCTACAGGTACTTCAACAGCTCCGGGACGTTCGACGGGACGTTCACCGACAACAAGACGCCGTAACGGGCCTCAAACTCCGGATACTGCACTCTCGGAGGGGTTGGAAAAACGCGGCATCTGAACCGACACTAAGTGGCTAGTGCATGGTTACTTGTCGTCGGCTTTAGACCTGTAGACAGACCGATGGCCAACCCCGACATCTTACTCGAACAGGACCGGATCAGCGTCGTTGGCGGCAGCGGTCCGGAGGAAACAAACGGCACGGAGCGGGGCGACCTCGAGATCACGGCATCGGAGGGGGACCCTGCGAGCATCAGGTTGAACGCGGACCGGGCGAACCTGACCCTCGGCGGCGGGGGCGGGCGGGCGCCGGAAGGCGACCTGAAGATCCGCGACGCAAAGGAGAACCTGCGGATCCAGGTCAGCGCGGAGACCGGCAACCGGACCGCCCCCGGCGAAGACCGGGTGTGGATCAACGGCGGCACCGGGGAGGTCATGCTCGGTGACGGTGAGAACGACTTCGTGCACCTCGACGGGGGGAACGCGGAGATCGAGGTCAGGGACGCGACGGGGGACACGCAGGCCAGACTGAACAACGCCGGTTTGACGCTCTCCCAGTTCACCGGGGAGCCGGGAACTGTCACGGTGGCGCCGCTCATCCCCCCCGATACCAGAGAGACGATCCGGCTGTACGGGAACTCTGCGCGTGCTGCCATCGGAAACAACTTCGAGAGCGGCTCGCTCGAACTCTTCCGGAGCGGGAACACCGCCCAGTTTCATAAGACCATCGACCTCGACGGCGAGGAGGCTCAGGCGACACTCGGCGGGAGCAACCGGAGCGGGCGGGTCACACTCACCGACAGCAACGACAACGACCGGGTGACGCTCGACGCCAGCACGGGGGAACTGCGCCTCTACGGGACGCCGCCGGACAGCGGGACGGACGCCCCGGAGGTCACGCTTGAGGCCGGGCAGAACAGGGCGAAGGCCTACATCGGCGGCTTCGACCGGAGCGGACAGGTCTGGCTGGCCAAGCAGAGCTCCGGCAATCAGTTATCGGTCCCGATCGACCTCGACGCCGAACACGCCCGGGCGACCGTCGGCGGCGACGGGACCGACGGCGTCGTCAAGACCACCGACAGCGGCGGGAGCACGACCGCGGAGCTGCAGGGTGGAGACGGGAACGTCGTCGCCGGCGGCGACGGCACGGAGGGGACGGTGCTCCTGAGACACACCGACGGGAGCGGCACCAGCGTCAACTACCGGCTCACGGCCACCCAGCAGGGGCTGGTCTTCTCGACGATGCGGAGCCCGTCGGGAAGCGGGTCGACCACCAGCGAGCAGGAGGCGCTGCGGATCGACCCCGACGGGACCGTCCGGGTGAAAGGCGGCTCAGTCCAGTCGTTATGACCGACGGACGCCGTGTCGTACTGACTGCCGCGTTCGCGGTCTGCCTCCTCGCCGTCCTGCTGGTTCCGGCCTCGGCGGCAGCCGCCTCCGCTGACACACCGGTCGGAGGGGGTGACTCGCCAGCCACGCTCGCTGCAGTCGACCGGGCAGGGACCCTCGCGGCGGTCACTGCGCGGTGTGAACTCTCCCCGACCAGTATCGCGCCCGGCGAGTCCGCGACCATCGACGCCTCGGCCTCGCAGGACGCCGACGTCTACCGGTACGACCCGTTCGGAACCGGCGAGTTCGGCGACTTCGTCGAGCGTGCGACGCGGACGGTCACCTACCAGGAGGTCGGCACCTACGAGCCACGGGTCAGGGCGATCAACGCGACGACGGAAACCACCGACCAGGTGACCTGCGGGACGCTCACCGTCGCCAGCACCAGCGAGAATCAGAAACCCACTGCCGACCTCTCGTACTCGCCGACCGAGCCCGCACCCGACCAGGCGGTGTCGTTCACTGCCGAGGCATCCGACCCGGACGGCGAAGTCGTGGCCTACACCTGGCTGGTCGACGGCGAGCCCGTCGCCGAGGGGCCGGACTTCGAGTACGCGTTCCCCGGTCCCGGGAACTACACAGTCGGAGTGAGAGTGACCGACGACGACGGTGCGACCGGGACCGTGAACCGGACGGTCACCGTCGAGAGCGTCGACGTCGTCGCGCGGTGTGAGCTCTCGGCGACCAGCATCGCGCCCGGCGAGTCCGTGACGCTCGACGCCGCGGCGTCGCAGGACGCCAGCGCCTACCGGTACGACGTGTTCGGGACCGGCGAGTTCGGCGAGCTCGTCGACCGCGCATCGCGGACGGTCACCTACCAGGAGGTCGGCACCTACGAGCCACGGGTCAGGGCCGTCGCCCTCCCGACGGAGGACACCGACCAGGCGGTCTGTGGGGAACTCACCGTCGCTAGCACCAGCGAGAACCAGGCCCCGACGGCAGAGGTATCGTACTCCCCATCCGAGCCCGTCGCCGGGGAACCGGTAGCGTTCAGCGCGGACGCGACCGACCCCGACGACGACCTTCTGGAGTACGACTGGCGGGTTAACGGGAGACAGGTCAGCGTCTACCCCGAGTTCGAGTACACCTTCGAGGGCCCCGGCGAGTACGAGGTCGCGGTGACGGTCACCGACGACGACGGCGGGGCCGACACCGTCCGCAGGGTCGTCACCGTCGCCGGCACCAGCGAGAACCAGCTCCCGACGGCGGACTTCTCGGTCACCCCACAGGAGCCCACGCCGGGTGCGGAAACGACGTTCGTCGCCGACGCGTCGGACCCCGACGGCGAGGTCGTCGAGTACACCTGGCAGATCGACGGCCAGCGGGTCGCCGGCGGCTCCGAGTTCACGGTCTCCCTCCCCGAGGCGGGCGAGTACGAGGTGCGGCTGACGGCGACCGACGACGACGGGGGCGTCGCCACTGCAACCAAGACCGTCACCGTCAGCGAGTCCGGCACGAACCAGCCGCCGACCGCCGACTTCGCCGTCGACCCGCTGGCGCCGGCCCCGGGGGAGACGGTCGCGTTCGAGGCGACTGCGAGCGACAGTGACGGGAGCGTGGGGGGATACCAGTGGCGGATTGACGGGTCGGTGGTCGCCGAGGGACCGGACTTCGAGTACGCCTTCCCGGACCGCGGTGAGTACACGGTCGCGCTGACCGTGACCGACGACGACGGGGCGACCGCCTCGGCCAGCCGTGAGGTTACCGTGGACGGCGAGGAACGGACACAGACGGCCACCCCGCAGCCGACGGCCACGCCGACACCGAGAGGGGACCTCACGCTGAGTGCCGCGTGGTGGCACTCCCCGACCGTCCCGCTCCGGGGCGAGCCGGTGACGCTGGTCGCGAGCGGCCCCACGGACCCGGCGGTGACCTACCGGTGGGACGTCGACGACGACGGGAGCTACGAGACGCAGGGGGCGCTCGCCAGCCACGTGTTCACCACTGCGGGCGACCACGCAGTGACGCTCCAGGCCACGCTCCCGGACGGGTCGACGGAGACGACCACCGAGGCCGTCGCCGTGGCCGACGAGACGGTGAGCCAGCCCGGGACCGGTGCCACCCTCCTCTGGCACGCCCCGGTCAACCCACAACCCGGCGAGACGGTGACGCTGGTCGCGGACGTCCGAGCGGACGACGAGACCGTCGCGGCGTACCGGTGGGACGTCGACGACGACGGAGGGACCGACGCCGGCGGCGAGGTCGTGGCCCACACGTACCGGAGCGAGGGCCGGTACACGGCGCGGTTGACTGTCGAGTACGCCAACGGGAGTACCACAGCCGGCGCTGACACCGTCGTTGTCGGGGACCCGGCGGCGACCGCGACGGCGACCCCGTCGCCGGCTCCGGCGCGGACGACGACAGACGGGGGGACGGCGACCGCCACATCCGTTGGGGGAACGACCGGCGGAGGAAGCCCCGGATTCGGCGTCCCGGCCGGCCTCGCTGCGTTCGCGTTGCTCGCTGTCCGCCTTCTCAGGGTGTCGCGGTGAGCACTGACTGCTCCGGACCACGACCGGCTACCGACCGGAAGCGGGGCTGAATCGACGGTACCGTTTTCACCGACCCACCGGAACCAACCTCCAGCGATGAAAGTCGAGATCGAGATACCCGACAAGTACGCACAGAAACTCGAGGAGGTCGAGGCGGTCGAGCCGACGATCCACGACCAGATCGAGGTCGAGGTCCTCCCGCAGGTCCTCCGGCTGATAAACGACGCCCACAGGCAGCTCGAAGAACAGAGCCAGGGCCAGCTCGTTGGGGGCACCGACGACGCGCGGGAGTAGCGAGGCCGGGGTTCGTGTACATATATTTATATGTCTCCAGCCCCGCCCCGCCGGTTCCGCCAATCTAGACACACTAACACCCAAATTTACATATGCGACTTACAACAAACGAGCAAACATGTCAAACGGATCTGGGAACGAGGGGCAGGCCGACCCGGGCTTCGCGCGGCGGGATATCCTCGCCACGGCGGGGGCTGTCGCCGTCGGCGGCGTCGCGGGCTGCTCGCAGAGTACCGGCACGCCCACCGGGTCGGGGAACACACCGACGACGACGCCCCCTGGAGCGACCACGACCACCGCTCGCACGACGACCCCCGCGAACCCCTGTGAGTCTCCGACAGTCCTCTCGCCGTCTGACGTCGAGGACGGCGGGACCGTCTCGGCGGGGTGCTACCGGGCAGAGAACACGCTCACAGTCGAGCGCGGGACCCTGACGCTGGAGGCCGGCGTCGTCATCCAGTTCACGCAGAACGAGGGCCTCGAGGTCGAATCCGAGGGCCGGCTGCGGGCCAGCGGAACCGAGGGCCAGCCCGTGATACTGACGGGCACCGAAGAGAGCAGAGGCTTCTGGAAGGGGCTCCGGATCGGGAATTCCAACTCGACCGACAACGTCCTCGAACACACTGTTGTCCAGTACGCCGGCGCCTCGTCCTGGAACCCCAACTACTCGCCGGCGGGCGTGTTCGTCCGGGGCGAGACCGCCACGCTGTCCGTCCGCCAGTCGACGGTCCGGAGCAACGCCAGCATGGGGCTGACCGTGACCCAGCCGGAGGCCCACCTCGACCTCCAGGGGGTCTCGTTCGAAGACAACGAAGCCCCGCTGTACATCCCCGCGAACCTCGCCGGCGGTATCGCCCCGAACACCGCCTTCGAGAACAACGACGAGAGCGCCGTCTTCCTCGGCGAGCCGAGCGGTGCCGGCTGGACGACCGTCGCAGAGTCGGCCGCCTGGCCGGCACTCGACGTGCCCTACCGGTCGCGCATCAACGTGCACGTCGAGGCCCCCGTGGAGGTCGCTCCCGGCACGACCGTCGAGTTCGAACAGGGACGCGGCATGCAGGTTCGCGGCGAGGGGCGGCTGACGGCCGATGCCGCCGAAGCCGAGCCGATCACCTTCCGCGGGACCGAGGAGATCACCGGGTTCTGGAAGGGGCTGTTCTTCACCAACTCGCTGAGCAGCGACAACGTCCTGCGCAACGTCGTCATCGAGAACGGGGGCAGCGGCGAGACGGAGAGCGGTGGTGCCAACGACGTGGCGAACCTCTACGTCGACGGTGACCAGACCGCCGCCGCCGTCACCGTCAGCAACTCGACGGTCCGGGGGAGCGGGAAGTACGGCATCGCCGTCAGAGACGGGAACGCGCGGCTGATGGGCTGTGGCGGCGTGACCTTCGAGAACAACGCGGGGGCGGACACGTACAACCTCGAGGCGGGAGCCCCGATCTCCCGGTGCCAGTAGCCGCCCGGCGGGGGGAGTACCGGTGAGCGGTCCGGCCCCTCCACCGCTCAGTTTCCGTCCATCCGTTCTTGCCACTCCTGGACTTTCGCCATCAGCTCGACCGGCGGCGTCTCGTTGACATCGACCGCACCGAGTTCCTCGAGGACGGCTTCCGCTTCGGGGTCGATTGCCGCCTCCCCCGTCCGCTCGGTCGTGGCCTGTGGACTCCCGTCGGACCCGGGCCGTTCCCTGCCCGCGCTTTCGTCCCCGTCACGGACGAACTGCCCCGAGCCGAGGTCGAAGACGGCCTGTGTCGTCCCGCCGCCCGTGTCGCTGCCCTGGACCTCGACCGCCTCGTTCTCCCTGAGTCTGTCGAGCACGTCCCGCGAGCGCTCGACGACCGGTTCGGGAACGCCCGCGAGGGCCGCGACGTGGATCCCGTAGGAGCGGTCCGTCGCACCGTCGCGGACCGTCCGCAGGAACGTGACGTCCTCGTCTCGCTCGTCACCGGAGCGGGAGGATGTCCCGCTCGGCGATGGCGACCCGGGCTCGCCGTCGACGGCGACGTGGACGTTCTCGACGGTCGGGAGCTCCTCGCCCAGCGTCGTCAGTTCGTGGTAGTGCGTCGCGAAGAGGGTCCGACACCTGACCTCGTTTGCGATGTACTCCGTCGCGCTCCAGGCGATGGAGATGCCGTCGTAGGTCGCCGTGCCGCGTCCTACCTCGTCCAGAATGACGAGTGAATCCTCGGTCGCGGAGTGGAGGATGTTCGCGAGCTCCGTCATCTCGATCATGAACGTCGAGCGGCCCTGGGCGAGTTCGTCGAGCGCGCCCACGCGGGTGTAGATGCCGTCGACAAGCCCGACTCGCGCGCTCCGGGCGGGGACGAAACTCCCAACCTGCGCGAGCAGCGTGATGAGTGCGGCCTGGCGCATGTACGTCGACTTCCCGCTCATGTTCGGCCCCGTCACGACCAGGAACCGCCGGTCGTCGTCCATCCGGAGGTCGTTCGGGACGAAGTCGGTGGTTTGCTCGACGACGGGGTGGCGCCCGGCCTCGACCTCGAGTTCGCGGCCGTCGACGAGTTCGGGCCGGGTCCAGTCGTTGTGGACGGCATGCGCCGCAAAGCCCGCCAGGACGTCCACCTCGGCGAGTGCCCGGCCGACGCCCTGGAGCAACTCCGCTCGCGCCGCGACCCGCTCGCGCAGCTCCTCGAACAGCTCCCGCTCCAGCTCGTACCGGCGCTCTTCGAGTCTGAGGATCTCCCGCTCTTTCTCCTCTAACTCCTCCGTCGTGTACCGCTCGGCGTTTTTCAGGCTCTTGACGCGGTCGTACTCCTCGGGGACCTCGTCGGTCTCGCTGTTGCCGACCTGGATGTAGTAGCCGTCGGTCTTGTTGCGGTCGACGGAGAGGTGGGTGACCCCGAGGCGCTGTTTCTCCCGGTCGGCGAGGCCGTCGACCCACTCCAGGGCCGCCTCGTGGCGCTCGACCACCTCGTCGAGGTCGGCGTCGTGGCCGCGGGCGATGACCCCGCCCTGCGTGACCGTTCCGGGTGGCTCCGCGACGAGCGCGGCGTCGAGGTCGGCGGCGAGGGCTGCGGCCGCTTGGCGGTCGGGCCGGTCGAGCACCTCGGCGAGCGGCGAGCCGGCGAGGCGGTCGGTCCCGGCGACGAGGTCGACGGCCTCGCCGAGCACGGAGAGCGTCGCGGCGACCGACCGGAGGGCGCGGCCGTCGGCGCTGCCCGAGGCGGCCCGCGAGGCCAGCCGCTCGAGGTCGGCCGCGCCCTCGAGCAACTCGCGGAGGTTCTCGCGGGCCATGGCGGCCTCGGCGAGGGCGGCCACCGCGGCCTGGCGGGTCTCGAGGACGCCCCGCGAGCGCCGGGGGCGCTGGAGCCACTCCGCCAGCAGCCGGCCGCCCGCGCTGGTGACGGTGTGGTCGACGGTGTCGTAGAGACTCCCCTCGCTCTCCCCGCGCATGGTCTCGACGAGTTCGAGGTTGCGCCGCGTTGTCGCGTCCAGCGCCACCCCCTGGCCGGCGGCGTGAGACTGCAGGCGGGTCATCGAGGCGAGCACGCCGGCGCCGGTCTCCTCGACGTAGGAAAGCACCGCACCCGCGGCACGGACCGCGGCGTCGGCCTCGAGCCCGACGCTCTCGACGGCCTCCGCGCCGAACTGGTCGCGGACGCGGTGGCGGGCCCGGCCGGGCGCGAACGCCTCCGCGGCGTGCAGCGTGACCGTCGCGTCCGTCCGCTCGCGAACCCGCCCGAGCAGTCCCTCCTCGGCCCGCAGGTCCGGCCCCGGCAGCACCTCGACGGGCGCGAAGCGGTACAGCTCCGAGAGGGCCCCGTCGGCGTCTGCCGCGGTGGCGACGTGGAACTGGCCGGTCGTGACGTCGGCGAAGGCCAGCCCGTACGCCCCGTCGCGACAGACCGCCGCGAGGTACTGGCTGTCGGCGTCAGTCGTCTCGAGGAGGGTGCCCGGCGTGACGACCCGCTCTATCTCCCGTGCGTGGCCGCCCGCTGTCTCGTACTGGTCGGCGACCGCGACCCGGTAACCCCGCTCGACCAGCGCCCGGAGGTAGGGGGTGAGGTCGTCGACGGGCACGCCGGCCATCGGGTACGACGAGCCGTGGGAGGACTTTTCCGATACTTTGAGGTCGAGTTCGTCGGCGACCGTCTCGGCGTCCTCGCCGAAGAACTCGTAGAAGTCGCCACACTGCATCGCCAGCAGGTCGGCGTCGGTCCCCTCCTTCAGCGAGAAGAACTCCCCGACGATACCCTCCCCGGTCATACCCACCCCTGGGACCCTGCCCGGCTAAAACGCTGTGGGTCCGGGGTGGACGTGGCCCGGCTCCCCGCGGCCGGTAGACCTATCCTCCCGGCCCCGTACCCGAGCGCATGGTGGCCGTCCGCGAACTCGCCGCGGCACTCGTCGTCGTCCTCGCGCTCGGGGCGGCCGTCGCCCCGGCGGCTGGAACCGTCCCCGCTCCCGGCGGGGGGGCCCAGACGGACGACACGAGTCAGACCGTCGTCGTCACCCAGGAGTTCCGGCTCATGCCCGACCGCCCGGGATACATCGACGTCCGCTGGGAGTTCGACATCCCGGAGGCCGTCTCCGAGGTCCGCCCGCGGGTCCCGGCGGACGCTGTGAACCCTCGAACCGACGGGTTCACGCCTGCTGCCGGCACCAGCTACGAGTGGGACGGGACGACCGAGACGCCGTCGCTGACGTTCACCGTCCCGGTCAACGAGACCCGAGAGGTGCCCGGTCCCGAGGGCGCCGACGGCCAGTACGTCTTCGTCGACACTGGCGACTGGGCGGTCGCCGGAAACGACGGCGTCCCCTTCGGCTACACCTACCGCGGCGATACGGATATCACCGTCCAGCAGCGAAACGTCACCGCCGGCCCCGGCGTCGCCGGCCGGGCGATGGTCTTTCTGGGCGCCCACGAGGAGTACACTCGCTCGGCACACGGCCAGCGGTTCCGGCTGGTCGTCCCGGACGCCGCCGACCTGGCGCCCTCCAGGGAGGAGGTCTTCGACAGCGTGACCGCCGCCTCGGACACGCTTCGGGTCGGCGACCGGGACCCGCAGGTCCTGATGGTCGCGGCGCCGACGACCGTCGACTGGGGGGTCGAGGGGCTCCAGCGCGGTGACCGCGACCTCTACGTTACGGCCGACGAGGGCGTCGACACCCCCGAGAACACCTGGCTCCACGAGTACGTCCACACCCGCCAGCGGTTCAACCTCTCCGCGGAGACGACCTGGCTGGCGGAGGCGACAGCCCAGTACTACGCCGCCCGGCTGACCCTCCGGCAGGACCGGGTCGGCTTCCGCGAGTTCGCTGGCCTGCTCCGCCGCGGGACCGACAGCCGCTTCTCGGAGGCGGTGCTCGCGAACCCGGCGACGTGGTCGACGGCGAACTACCACGTCGGCGCGCTCGTCGTCGGTGACCTTGACCGGCGGACCCGGCTGGCGACCGACAGCGCGAGCACCTTCCAGGCGGTGTTCCGCCGGCTCAACGAGCGCTCGACGGCCACCTCCGGCCGCGAGTTCCTCGGGATAGTCCGCGGGACCGGGGGCGACGCCGTGGCCGAGCGGGCCCGCCGGTACGCCGAGACGACCGACCGCCCCGCGGTCTGGTCGGCCACCGAGCACGGCGAGGCCTTCGGCCCGCTCCCGGCGCGCATGCGGTACGCCATCGACGGGCTCGCGGTCCGCGGTCCCTACCGCAACGGGAGTCTGTCGGCCTCGGGCACGGTCCGGCTCGTGACCGGCGAGTCGGTCGGCGTGAACGCGACGGCGACGAACGTCGGCGGCCGCACAGGGCCGTACAACCTGACGCTGACCCGTGACGGCCGGGTCGTCGACTACGCGACCGGCGAGCTCGACCCCGACGGGACCGCCGCGGTGCCGGTCGCGGCCTCCTTCGGAGAGCCCGGCACCTACGCGCTGGCGGTCGAGGGGGCACGCCGGACCGTCGAGGTGCGCCGGCCGGCCGCCCTCACCGTGTCGGAGCTCGCTGTCGACCGCGGGCGGGTCGAGCCCGGTGCGTCGGTGACCGTGACCGCGACCGTCCGCAACGGTGCCGACCGGCCCGGGGAGACGGCTCTGACCGTCGCCCGCGACAGCCAGGTCGTCGACCGCCGCACCCTCCGCCTGGACGCCGGCGGCGTGCGAACCGTCTCCCTGAGCGTCCGGGTCCCGGAGGGCAGCCACCGGATCACCGCCGGCGACCGGTCGGTGACCGTCACCGGCGGGGACGGTGAGACGACGGCCGGGGGGCGTGAAGAGACCGGCGGGTCGGGCGGCGACGCCACGGCCGGCGGCGCCACGCCCGGCTTCGGGGTCGCCGGCGTCGTTCTGGCGGTCGCTGCTGTGCTCGCGGTGGCCCGCGCGCTCGCCCTCGACCGCTAGACCGCGTCGAGGAGTGTCGTAACCCGGTCGACCAGCGCTCCCGCGCCCGGCGCGAACAGCGTGACCAGCGGTTCCCTCGCGCCGCCCGTTCCCACGGCCGCGACGGGACTCCGGTCGGCGCCGGTGACTGCGGCCTCGACGCCGCGCCGGATGGCGACCGGAGCGGCGCCGTCTTCGCGCCCGTCCCCGTCCGCGTGGTCCTCCCGGTCGTACTCGACGACCGCCCCCTCCAGGTCGGAGAGCGCCGTCGCGATAGCGTCGTCGTACCGGCAGTTCGCGGCGAAGCGCAGGTCGGCGTCGGCCTCGCGGGCGGCGAGCAGCGCGCCGGCGACGTGGGTCGAGGCGCCAAAGCGGACCCCCCGGGGGGAGGCGACGCCGTCGAGCGTCCGCGTGACCCGTCCCTCGACGGCCGCACACTCCCCCGCGGTTTCGGCGTAGGGAGTCGCGCCGGCGACGTTCATACCCACCTCGGGAACGAGCGGCGAGACGTCGCGCTCGATGAGGTCCCGGAGGACCCACTCGACGCGCTCGGCGGTCGGCTGGCGGGCCGCGCGGTCCCGGAGCGCGACCGCGTGGTGGACCGCGCCCGGCCCCCCGCCGACGTCGACGTTGTACCGGACCGCCCGCGCGAGCAGGTCCACCCCCGACCGGACCGCCGCCGGCAGGTCGTCGCCGTGGGCGAGCCGGGTGGCGATGGCCGAGGAGAGCGTACAGCCCGAACCGTGGGTCGCGGTCGTGTCGACGCGCGCGTGCCGCAGCGTCTCGACGGTGTCGGCGGTGACGAGCACGTCGACGACGTCCTCGCCGCCGAGGTGGCCGCCCTTGACGAGGGCGGCGTCGGCTCCCATCCCGACCAGGTCCTCGCCGGCTGCGGTAGCGCTCTCTGGGTCGGTCACCTCCCTGCCCGTGAGCACCTCCGCCTCGTCGACGTTGGGCGTGACGAGCGTCGACCCGGCGACCAGTTCCTCGTAGGCGTCCTCGGCCGCTGGCTCGAGCAGACGGTCGCCCGAGGCGGCGACCATCACCGGGTCGACGACCGCCGGGCAGTCCAGCCCGGCGACCCGCTCCGCGACGAGTTCGACGACGGGTGCGGTGGCGAGCATCCCGGTCTTGACCGCTGCCACGTCGAAGTCCTCGAAGACTGCGGTCGCCTGGGCGTCGACCTCCTCGACCGGCAGGACGTGGGTGCTCTCGACGCCCGTCGTGTTCTGTGCGGTGACGCTCGTGACGACGCTGGTGCCGAAGCCGCCGCCGGCCTCGACCGTCTTGAGGTCGGCCTGGACCCCCGCGCCGCCGCCGGAGTCGCTGCCGGCGACGGTACAGACGACCGGCGGCGTGACGGGTGCAGCCTTCCGTGTCATGGACGGACGTACAACCGGGTCGTACAAATCAGCGGTGGGATACGCCGCGCCGGGACCGACCTATCCGGACCGGGGGTCCCGGAGCCCCTCCGGGTCCTCGGTCAGTATAGAACAAACATGAACAAAAATAAGCCGATAAACGATACATTTATACAGTAATACGGCTGATGTTGAATAGAAGGGCGACAAAAGCCCGTAGATACAACATGAACGGCGAACCAGAGCAGGCGACCGAGGGGGACGAGCAGTACGCGTCCATCGAGACGGGCGACGGCGACACAGTCATCTACGACCGGACCAACGAGCACGCCTGGGTTCAGTCCTCCCACACCGTCGATATCGAGGCCTGAGTCCGCCGTCCGTTCGGGGTGAGGACGGCTTTCCGGGCAGGCGAGGCTGCTGGCGACCTTTTATTTCCACCCGGACCGAGGGGTCGGTCGAGATGGTCCCCTCATGACGGCGATACGGACGGAGAGTCTCACGAAACGGTTCGGCAGCCTCACGGCCGTCGACGACCTCGACCTCACAGTACAGGAAGGGGAGGTGTTCGGCTTCCTGGGTCCCAACGGCGCGGGCAAGTCGACGACGATCGACGTCCTGCTGGATTTCGTCCGGCCGACCGCCGGCACCGCCACAGTCCTGGGTCGGGACGCCCAGACCGAGAGCACCGCGGTTCGCGAGCGCATCGGCGTCCTTCCGGAGGGGTTCGACCTCTACGACCGCCTCTCCGGACGGGCACACGTCGACCTCGCGGTCGACCTGAAAGACGCCGACGACGACCCCGACGCGATACTCGAGCGGGTCGGACTCTCCGCCGAGGCGGGCCGGCGCAACGCCGGCGGCTACTCCCAGGGGATGCGCCAGCGCCTCGCGCTGGGGATGGCGCTGGTCGGCGAACCCGACCTGCTCGTCCTCGACGAGCCGACCAACGGGCTCGACCCCAACGGCGCCCGCGAGATGCGCGCCATCGTCCGCGAGGAGGTCGACCGCGGCGCGACGGTCTTTTTTTCCTCGCACATCCTCGACCAGGTCCAGGCGGTCTGTGACCGGGTGGGGATCATCGACGACGGCGCGCTCGTGGCCGTCGACACCATCGACGGCCTCCGCGCGGAGGTCGGCACCGCCGCCACGATCACCCTCGAGGTCGACGCCCTCCCGACCGACCTCCACCTGACCGAACTCGAGGGGGTCTCCGGGGTCTCCTTCGGCGAGTCGTCGGTCACCGCCACCTGCACCGACCCCGCAGCGAAGGTCGCAGTCATCGACCGGGTCCGCGAGGCCGGCGCCACGGTCCGGGACATCACGACCAGCGAAGCCTCCCTCGAAGAGCTGTTCGCGGCCTATACGGGGGAGCGACGATGAGGTGGCTCGCGGTCGCCCGGAAGGACTTCGAGAACGCCGCCCGGGCGTACCTGGTCTGGGGGGTGGCCGGCGTCCTCGCCGCCCTGGTCGTCCTGATCGTCGCCATCCCGGGGCTGGTGGGCAACTTCTCGGCCCGGCTGGCCTTCGAGGCGACCACGCAGGCGGTGGGAACCGTCGTCCCTATCGTCGCGCTGGTCGCCGCCTACCTCTCGGTGGCGGGCGAACGCGAGTCGGGGACGCTTCGGATCCTGCTCAGCCTCCCGCCCTCGCGGCGCGACGTCGTCCTCGGGAAGTTCCTCGCCCGCGCGGCGCTGGTCGTCGCGAGCATCCTGCTCGCCTTCGCGCTCGGGGTGGTCGCCAGCCTCCTCGTCTACGGGACGGTCCCGGTCGACGTCGTCCTCGGGACGGCCGCGTTGACCTGTCTGCTCGGTGTTTCCTTCGTGGGTATCGCGGTCGGTATCTCCGCATCGGTCGGGAGTCGGGCCCGCGCGGTGGCGCTCGCGGTCGCCTTCTTCGTGCTGACCGTGGTGCTCTGGTCGCCGCTGTTGCTCGCGGTTCGGGTCCTGCTCGAACTCCCCTTGCAGGGCGGGGCCCAGCCGGACTGGTTTCTCTTCCTGGAGTCGTTCCCGCCCTCGAGTGCGTTCGGACGGCTGTACGACAGCGTCGTTGGGTCGCTGTTGCCCGGCGGACCGGCAGCCAGCGACAGCGTCTTTCTGAGCGACGCCGCCATGCTCGCCGTGCTGGCGTTCTGGACGCTGGTGCCGCTGGCGCTGGGATACTGGCGGTTCGAGCGGGCCGACCTCGGCTAGACGGGGACGAGCAGGACGGGAACTCTGTGCGTGTTGAGGACGGCCTCGGTCATGCTCGGGAGCACGAGCTCCTCGATCCGTCCCTGTTCGACCTCGCCCATGACGACGTACTCGAACTCCCGACCGGACTCCAGGATGGCGTCGGTGAGCCGCGTCTGTTTCGAGACGTCGGCCGCCTCCGCGTCGTCGGTCTCGACGTTCAGGTCGAGTTCCAGGGGGATGTCGGGGTCGACCCGGTCGACCGTCGTACGGACCTCCGCCTCGAGGTCCCGGGCGGGCTCGTCCGCAACTTCCCGGGCGTGGTAGACGAACAGGCCGTCGCCGCTGGCAGCGGCGCGTTCGGCCGCGAACTCCAGCACGGCGGTTCGCTCCTCGGGCAGCCCCCCGTACGCGACGAAGATGGTTCCCATACCCGCCGTACACCCCCGGGTGACTTCAGCCTTGGTCGGCCGTCGGTGGAGCCCGCCGGGGATAGAGACGACATACCGAAGGGGGTGGCACCCGACCGGGCGGGTATGTTCGGAACGAGCGGCATCCGCGGGCCGGTCGGTGAGGAGGTGACGGCGGCGCTGGCACTCGATGTCGGCCGGGCGCTGGGCGCCGAGACCGACCGGGTCGTCGTCGGCCGGGACCCCCGCGAGAGCGGGCGGCTCCTCGCGGACGCGCTGGCCGCCGGCCTGCGGGAGTGTGGAACCGACGTCGTGGACCTGGGGCTGGCGGCGACCCCGACGGTCGCCCGCGCCGTCGCCTGGGAGGGCGCCGACGCCGGCGCGGCGGTCACGGCTTCGCACAATCCCCCGGCCGACAACGGGATCAAACTCTGGCAGCGAAGCGGCCAGGCCTTCGACGCGCCGATGCGCGAGCGGGTCGCAGAGCGGGTCCGTGCCGGCGAACCCGACCTCGCGGCCTGGGACGGGCTGGGCGGCCGGACGGCCGCGAACGCGACCGACCGCCACCGCGAGGCACTCGTCGGGGCGGTCGACCCCGCCCGCGACCTCTCCGTGGTCGTCGACGTCGGCAACGGGGCGGGCGGGGTCACTGCCCGGGCGCTCCAGGACCTCGGTTGCGAGGTCGAGACGCTGAACGCCCAGCCCGACGGCTCCTTTCCCGGCCGGCCCAGCGAACCCACCGCCGAGCACTGTACCTCCCTTTCTACCCTCGTGCGCAATTCCGACGCGGACCTCGGCATCGCTCACGACGGCGACGCCGACCGCATGCGTGCGGTCACCGCCGACGGTGACTTCCTCTCGGGTGACGTCCTCTTGGCGATACTCGCCCGGGCCGCCGCCGAGGCCGGCGAGACCGTCGCGGTGCCCGTCGACACGAGCCTGGCGGTCGCGGACCACCTCGAGGAGGCCGACGTCGGGGTCACGCGGACGCCGGTCGGGGACGTCCACGTCGCGGCCGCGGCCAGCGAGCCCGGCGTGGCCTTCGGCGGCGAGCCCAGCGGGGCCTGGGTCTGGCCGGACGAGACGCTGTGTCCCGACGGCCCGCTGGCGGCCTGCAAGCTGGCCGAACTGGCCGCCGACCGGCCGCTGGCCGAGCGTGCAGCGGCCGTCGAAACCTACTCGATCCGCCGCCGGTCGGTCGAGGTCGGGGACAAGGCGGCGGTGATGGACAGGGTTCGGGAGCGAGTCACGCGGGAGGAAGACGAGGAGACGGTGTCGACGCTTGATGGCGTGCGCGTCGAGCGCGAGGAGGGGTGGACCCTCGTCCGGGCCAGCGGCACCCAGCCGCTCGTGCGCCTGACTGCCGAGGCACGAACGGAGGAGGGCGCTGAAGGGCTACTCGCCGATGCGGAGTCGCTGCTGTCGGCCGCCAGAAGGGATGTAAGCTAGCCGCGTCGCGTCGACCGGGCCTGTCGGACGTCGGCTCCGTCGCGGATCTTGTCCTCACACTGGGGGCAGACCCGCGGCTTGTCGACGCCGTTCGGTGTGAAAACACGTGCGTAGTCGGCGGTTACAAAGGCACCGCAGTTCTGGCATTCCGGCATACACCCCAACTGTAGAGACACCCCGTCTTAATGATTGGTGGTTCGAGAATAACTCACACTTTTCAGTTCGGGGGACTGTTGGAAGGCATGGCACACACAGCCGTCATCGCCGGCGTCGGCCCCGGTCTGGGCGCGTCGCTGGCCCGCCGGTTCGCCGCCGAGGGGTGTGACGTCGGGCTGCTCGCCCGCACCGAGTCGTTCGTCCAGGGGCTCGCGGCCGACATCCGAACCGAGTACCCCGGCGACGCCGTCGCCGCGTCCGCCGACATCACCGACCGCGAGGCCGTCGCCGACGCCTTCGCGACTGTCCGGGAGGCCTTCGGGCCCGTCGACGTGCTCGTCAACCACGCCAGCGGCGCCACCTGGGACGGCGCCGACGTCGACCCCGCGGACTTCCGGCACAGCCTGGAGGTCGGCCCCGTCGGCAGTCTCCACTGCACCCAGGAGGCGCTGGCGGACATGCGCGACACCGAGGAGGACGGTCCGCCGGAGGGCACCCGCGGGACGGTCATCTTCACCGGCGCGACCTCCGCGGTCCGCGGGCGCGAGGGTGCCCTGGGATTCAGCGCCGCGAAGTTCGCCGTCCGGGGGATGGCGGAGTCGCTGGCCCGCGAACTCGGCCCGGAGGGGGTCCACGTCGCCCACGTCGTCATCGACGGCGGGATCGCTACCCCGGCGGCGCTCGAGGCGGGCGCCGACCCCGACGAGCTGCTCGACCCCGACGCCATCGCCGACTCCTACTGGCACCTGGTCGAGCAGGACCGCTCCTCGTGGACGCTCGAACTCGACCTGCGCCCGCACGTCGAGGAGTTCTGAGCCGCGGCGGTCGGCCCGGACCCGGCGCCGTGGATATAATGCCCTCCGCCGCAAAGGCAGGACATGGACCGCTCCGGACTGGCACTCGCCGGGCTGAAGCTGTTGCACCTGGCCATCCTCGCGAGTGCGCTCGTAGCCGCGGACGGGCTCGCGTAAACGGTCCGACCCCACAGTTCTTAGGGCAGGATCACCGACCGGAAGCGCACCTCGCCGCTGTCCATCCGGTCGTACGCAGCGCGCGCCTCCTCCAGGGGAAAGGTCTCGACCTCGGGGGTGATGTCACGCAGTGCGCTGAACTCCAGGGCGTCCTGGGAGTCGCGGCCGTGGCCCGAGGCCCACCCGCGGACGGCGCTGCGGCTCCCGACGAGGTGCCCGGCGGGGACCTCGACGGGCTCGTCCGGCACCCCGACGACGGCTACCTCCCCGTCCGTGTCGAGGCCCGGAACGACACTGGCGATGGCGTCGGCGTTCGGTGCCGTGGCGAGGACGACGTCCGCGCCGCCCAGCTCCCGGAGGGCCTCGCCGGGGTCATCGCTGCTCGCGTCGACGAAGTGGTCGGCGCCGAACTCGCGGGCTGCCGGCTCCTTGTCGGGGCTCGTCGAGATCGCCACGGTCTCGAAGCCGCCGGCACGGGCGTACTGGATCCCGAGGTGGCCCAGCCCGCCCACGCCCTGGACCGCGACGAGGTCGCCCGGCCGGGCGTCGGTGTGTCGCAGGGCGTTGTAGGTGGTGACGCCGGCACACAAAAGCGGGGCGGCGTCGGCAGCGTCGAGTTCTTCGGGAACGGCCGCGAGCACCGCGCTGTTGACGAGCGTCGCCTCGGCGTAGCCGCCGTCGACGGTCACGCCGTGGATCTCGGCGTTGGCACACTGCTGGAACTCGCCGCGCCGGCAGGGTTCGCAGGTGAAGCAGTGGCCGGCGTGCCAGCCCGCTCCGACGCGGTCGCCCTCCTCCCAGGCGTCGACTCCGGGGCCGACGGCCTCGACCCGGCCGACGACCTCGTGCCCGGGGACCCGCGGGTACGAGAGGTCCGGGTGGGTTCCCTCCTTGGCGTTGGCGTCGCTGTGACAGACGCCGCAGGCCTCGACGGCGACGCGGACCTGGCCGGGGCCGGGCTCGGGCAGGCTGCGCTCGACGACCTCGAAGGGCTCGCCGGGAGCCGGGACCTCGACTGCGCGGACCGTCTCGGCATCGGGGTCGGACATGAGGGCCGGAAGGAGCCGCAAACGGAAAACGGCGGTGCCGAGGCGACCGCGGGGGGTCGGCAGCCGCCCGCGCTGGCGCTCAGAACCGGGCGGTCACGGCGCCGTCCTCGTCGAGTTCGACGACGCCGTCGAACAGTTCGCTGAAGGAGGCGACGGTGTCGTCCTCGTGGACCCCGCGGGCGAGATGAAAGAGGCCGACGGCGTCGTACTCCGCGAGCAGTTCGAGCAGGTCCTCGACGGCTGCGATGGCTCGCTTTTCGTCGGCGTAGTAGACCATCTCGGTGATCGAGTCGACGCTGACCCGGAGTTTCCCCTCGTGGGAGTCGAGAAACGCCTCGACCCGGTCGACGATGGCGTCGAGGTTGTCGGGGGCGGAGACGTACTGGACGCGGTCGCTCTGGCGGCGGGTGTAGCCGCGCTCGACGGAGATGGCGTCGAGGATGGTGGCGCTGTCCTCGTCGACCTCGTAGTGTTCGAGCTTCTGTTCGACCTCGCGCGCCGTCGTCCGGGTCGAGACCACCAGCAGGTGGTCGGTGTCGGTCTTCAGGAAATCGGTGTCGATCCGGTCGGTCTGTGCCGTGCTCGGGTGCACGAGCAGGACTCCGGTCCCGGCCGGGACCGACTCCGGGGCGTTCTCGATGGCCAGCGCGTACTCCATACACACCACGACGGGGCCGGGGCAACTATAAGCGTGCGGGCTCGGGCACCCTCACAGCGTCCGCCGACCCTCCGCTTGCGAGGACCGCTCGAGGAAACCCATCCGTCCGGGGAGCTCGCCCACGCAGCGCCGGCAGAACCGGTAGCCGCGGGCGTTGACGGCGCCACACTCCGGGCACTCCACGTCCTCCCCGCGGACGTGGTCTTCCGGCCCACCGGCGGCCGACGCGTCGCTGCCGGAAGCGTCCCCGTCCCCGCCAGCACCCGGACGGTTCCGGTAGGCGTAGGCCAGCGCCAGCAGGTGCAGCAGCGCGAGCACGAAGATGGCTCCGTAGACCCATCCCCCGGACATATGCGAATGTACGGCCACGAGTAACTTAGAATTTTTGTCACTTCTCCGGAGAGGAGCGGCGTGCGGACCGGTCCGCCAGGGCGCAGACACGGGTCGACACGGCCGGAGGTTTTTGTCCGGTGGCGGGACCAGACCGCCCGATGGGACTCACGGGTGACCCGCGTGGCTGAGCCGGCCCTCCTCGTCCGGCGGCGTCCGGACGGTCGCGGGGACTGCTTCCGGGCGCAGTGGGGCGGGAGCGAGGCGGCCCTGTCGGCCGTCCTGGAGGCCGGCCAGCCGCCACGCCGGGTCGCCGGCTGGGAGCCGTCCCGGCGGGCCGTTCCCAGGTCGGCGTGGCTCGCGGACCTCGACTGCCTCAGGCTGTCGGCGGTCTATCTCGAGGACGGCGACCGGGCCAGCGTCTACCTTCCGCTGTGGTTCGGGCTCCCGGCTGCGGGGCTGGACGCGGACCCGGACGCCGGCGCGCTCGCCCGGGTCCGGTCGCTGGCCGACGCCCGCAAACTCCGGCACGACTGGCGTGAGCTGAAAGGGCGAGTCGGAGACGCGGTCAGTGCTGGTCGGCTCCCGCTCGCCGCCGTCCCGCTGGTGCTCCGTGGAGCTCTCGCCGGCCGGGAGACGCTGGACGGCGTGCCGCCGCCGGAGTGACCCGCGTTCGTCGTGCCGCCGCGTTCCCCTCCCGGGACGGCCACGACCCACCCGGGCCGGTCCCGAGTCTGCAGGCTTTTGTGGGCGCCCGTCCTACCGCGGGACGTGACAGGGGTCGAGAGCAGAGTCGCGCCCGACGCGGAGTCCGCCCGCGACCTCGCAGCGGCGGCGCTGGACCGGGAGGCGACGGTCGTCGTCTTCGGCCGCTGTACCGTCGAGTACGACGGCCGGGCGGCGAGCACGCTCGGCCCGGGCGACCGGCTGGTGGTGCTCAAGCCCGACGGGACCGCGCTGGTCCACACCGACGAGGGGCAAAAGCCGGTGAACTGGCAGCCCCCTGGCTGTGCCCACAGCGTCGCCGTCGAGGAGGGGCTGGTCGTCCGCAGCGAGCGGGAGACGCCCGCCGAGACCCTGCTCGTCGAGTTCGAGGACGTCGCCCACGCCGCCGCCTACGACGGCTCGGACCCCGAGGACCTCTCGCTGTCGGGCACCGAGGCCGACCTCAAAGAGCGGATCCTCGCCGACCCCGACCTCGTGGAGGCGGGCTTCGAACCACGGGCGACCGAGCGGGAGACTCCGGCGGGTGCGGTCGACGTCTTCGGCGTCGACGCCGACGGGAACCGGGTCGTACTGGAACTCAAACGCCGCCGGGTCGGCCCGGACGCGGTGAGCCAGCTCAACCGCTACGTCGACGCCCTCCAGCGGGACCTGCACGCCGACGCGACCGTCCGGGGTGTGCTCGTCGCCCCCTCGGTGACCGACCGGGCCCGCAGCCTGCTGGCCGAGCGGGGGCTGGAGTTCGTCTCGCTGGAGCCCTGACTACTCCAGTTCTTCCTTCAGCTCGGCCAGCACGTTCAGCGCCTCCAGTGGTGTGGTGTTCCCGACGTCCAGGTCCGCGAGCCGCTCGCGGACCGCCCTCGGGACGTCGCTGCCGTCCGCTGTCCCCTCCGCGCCACTGATGCCAGAACCGTGGCCGTTGGTCGCGGTTGCGACGGACTCGTCCCCGGTGGCGGACTCGCTCCCGGAACCGGACTCGCCGAGCAGGTCGGCGGCGCGGTCGACGACCGTCCCGGGCACGCCGGCGGTGCCCGCCACCTCGACGCCGTAGGAGGCGGCGGCCGCGCCGGGCTCGACGGCGTGCTCGAAGACCACCTCGCCCCCGTCCTGGCTGGTCCGGAAGTGGAGGTTGAACACGCCCGGGAGCTCGTCGGCGACCGCCGTGAGGTCGTGGTGATGGGTCGCGAACAGCGTGAGCGCCCCCACCTCGTCGTGGAGGTGCTCGGTGACCGCCTGCGCGATGGCGAGGCCGTCGGCGGTGCTCGTGCCCCGTCCGACCTCGTCGAGCAGGACCAGCGAGTGCTCGGTCGCACCCTGGAGGATGTCGGCGAGTTCGGTCATCTCGACCATGAACGTCGACCGGCCGCCGGCGATGTCGTCGCTGGCGCCAACCCTGGTAAAGACCCGGTCGAGCACCGAGAGGTGGGCGTCGCTCGCGGGGACGAAGCTGCCCGCCTGGGCGAGGATCGCGATGAGGGCGGCCTGGCGCATGTAGGTCGATTTCCCGCTCATGTTGGGGCCGGTGACGACCGCGACGCGGTGCTCGCCATCGAGGTGGAGGTCGTTGGGGACGAAGTCGTCCTCGGTGCGCTCGACGACCGGGTGGCGCCCGTCCTCGACGTCGAGGTGGGGGTCGCCATCGACCACGGTCGGCCGGCAGTAGCCGTACTCGGCGGCGACGGTCGCGAAGGAGACCAGCGCGTCCAGCCGCGCGAGCGCGTCCGCGACCGTCTGGAGGCGCTCGGCCGCGTCGGCGACCTCGCCGCGCACTTCGCTGAACAGCTCGTACTCCAGGTCGTCGGCGCGGCTCTCGGCGCCCAGGATCTCGTCTTCCCGCTCCTTGAGCTCCGGCGTGTAGTAGCGCTCGGCGTTTTTCAGCGTCTGGCGGCGCTCGTACTCGTCGGGGACGCTGTCGAGGTTGGCGTCGGTCACCTCGATGTAGTAGCCGTGGACGGCGTTGTGACCGACCTTCAGTGAGTCGATGCCCGTCCGCTCGCGCTCGCGGGCCTGCAGGTCGTCGATCCACGCCTTCCCCTCGCGTTCGGTCTCCCGCAACTCGGCCAGCCGGTCGTCGTACCCGGGCTTGATTATCCCGCCCTCGGTGAGTTCGCGGTCGGGGTCCTCCCGGACGGCCTCGCCGATGAGCCCCCGGACGTCCGAGAGGTCCGCGAGCCGCTCCCGCAACTCGACGAGCAGGTCAGCCTCACAGTTTCGGAGTGTCTCCCGCACGTCGGGCACCACGTCGAGCGTCTCCTTCAGCGAGCGCAGGTCCCGCGCGGTCGCCCGCGAGCGGCCGACACGGGAGACCAGCCGCTCGACGTCGTAGACCTCCCGGAGCAGGTCGTGCAGGCGCTCGCGGTGCTCGACCGCCCCCCGGAGTTCGCCGACGGCGTCGTGGCGGGCGGCGATCCGGTCGGGGTCGACCAGCGGGCGGCGCAGCCAGTCGGTGAGCCGGCGCCGGCCCAGGGCGCTGGCGGTCTCGTCCAGCACCTCCACCAGCGAGAGGTCGTCCCGGCCGCGGACGGTCCGGCGGTCGAAGAGTTCCAGACTGTCGAGCGCGACCGCGTCCAGCAGCATGTACTCCCGGGGGTCGTACCGGGTGAGGTGGTTCAGATACTCCAGCCGCTCCCCGGCCCCGCGGGCGTACTCCGCATACGACAGGAGCGCGCCGCAGGCCCGGAGTTCGGTCTCGTTGCCCAGCAGCCGGCCGGGGGCGCCGAAGTAGGCTTCGAGGGTCCCGCGGGCGCTGTCGGCCTCGAAGGCCGTCGGGTCGTAGGGGCTGACCACGCAGTCCTCGCTCAGCAGGTCAGGCGAGGCGTCGGGACCGACGATGGCCTCCGCGGGCTCGAACCGGCCGAGTTCGTCCGCAACCAGGTCAGGGTCGCGGGCACTGGTCGCGTAGAAGTCGCCCGTCGAGACGTCGAGCACCGCGAGGGCGTGCTCGCCCCCGGCGGCGACCGCGGCGACGTAGTTGTTGTCCTCGCCCTCCAGGAGTTCCGCCTCGGTGAGCGTCCCCGGCGTGACCACGCGGGTGACCGCCCGGTCGACGACCCCGCTGGCCTGGGCGGGCTCCTGGACCTGGTCGGCGACCGCGACCCGATAGCCCGCCTCGAGCAGGTCCTCGATGTAGGACTCCGCGTTGTCGATGGGGACGCCCGCCATCGGGTACTGGCCGGTGTTGTCCTCCCGCTTCGTGAGGGTCACCTCGCAGGTCCGAGCGACGGTCTCGGCGGCCTCGCAGAAGGCCTCGTAGAAGTCCCCGACCTGGAAGAGGAGGAGGGCGTCGTCGTACTGTTCGCAGAGTTCGAAGTACTGGGCCATCATCGGCGTGAGCTCCTCGCGGCGCTCGCGCATCTTCGCGGGCGGACCCAGAGCCGCGTCCATACCCGGCCGGCCGGGCGCGACGGTATTCACCGTTTCGCACCCGTCGCGGGCCTCGTCATCCACCCGGCCGGCCCGCACCGCGGGCACCAGTTCTGCCTCGAATTTATGTATGTACACACACCACTGTGTATTGAAATGGCGACGAAAACGATCTCACTCGACGAGGAAGCCTACGAGCGGCTCAGGGCTCACAAGCGGGAGGGCGAGTCCTTCTCGGACGTCGTCAAGCGGCTCGCGGGCGAGCGCTCGTGGACGGAAGTGGCCGGCATTCTCTCCGACGAGGAGGCGGAGGAACTCGAGGACATCGTCGAGGCTGGACGGGACCGCTCCCGCGAGCGCCGCGAGCGCCTCGACACGGACCTGCGGAGCGGGGAATGATCGAGGACACGTCGTTCATCGTCGACGTCCTGCACGACGAACCCGACGCCCTCCGGTATCTCGAGCGTCTGGAACGGGAGAACCGCCCGGAGAAGGTCGCCTCGGTCACGGTTCTCGAACTCTACGAGGCCGTCCCTCAGTTGGCTGTCCCGGAGGAACGCCAACGGAAGATACTCGACGTGCTCGACACCCGACACGCCGTCGCCGCCGACGAGACGGTGATGCGGAAGGCAGGGACGCTCTCCGGGGAACTCGCGTCCCGGGGCGAAACCATCGACCGGGAGGACTGTATAATCGGTGCGACGGCGCTGCTGGCCGACGAGCCAGTCCTCACCCGCAACCACGACCACTTCGAACGCATCGACGGCCTCAACGTGGAGACGTACTGATACCCCGAACGCTTTACACCCTCACGCGAGCAGGGGCGGGTATGAAGGGTGGTGGCAGCGAGGCGGCCAAACGCCGGGCGGGTGAGTCCGCGGCAGAGGCCGTCGAGGACGGGATGGTCGTGGGACTCGGCACCGGAAGCACCGCAGCCCACGCGATCCGGAAGCTCGGCCGGCGTGTCGACGCCGGCCTGGACATCGAGGGGATCCCCACCTCATTCCAGGCCCGCGAGCGCGCCAGCGAGGCCGGCATCCCGCTGACGACGCTCTCGGAGGCCACGCCCGACCTCGCCATCGACGGGGCCGACCAGGTCGCCGGCGGCCACCTCGTCAAGGGCGGGGGCGCGGCCCACACCCGCGAGAAGCTGGTCGACGCCGCTTCCGACCGCCTGCTGGTGGTCGTCGACCCCTCGAAGCTGGCCGACGCGCTCGACCACCCGGTCCCCCTGGCCGTCCTGCCCGACGCCCGTCGGCCCGTCGCCGACGCCGTCCGCGAGCAGGGCGGCGAGCCCGACCTGCGCCGTGCCGAGCGCAAGGACGGCCCCGTGGTCACCGACGAGGGCCATCTCGTGCTCGACTGTGACTTCGGGGCGGTCGACGACCCCGCAGGTCGCTCCCGGGCGCTGTCGGCCGTTCCGGGCGTGGTCGAACACGGTCTGTTCGTCGGCATGGCCGACGAGATACACGTTGGGGACGGGGATGGCGTGACGGTCCACACTCCCGGGACGGAGTAACAGTGAATCCGGGAGCGTTCAGTCGTCGTCGGCGGCCACCGGCTCGGCGGTCGGTTCGGTCTCGCCGCGGACAAGGTCGGCGGCCTTCTCCGCGACCATGATCGTCGGGGCGTTGGTGTTGCCCGAGGAGATGGTCGGCATCACGGAGGCGTCGACCACGCGCAGCCCCTCGACGCCGTGGACCCGCAGCCGGTCGTCGACGACGGCCATGTCGTCGTCGCCCATCTTGCAGGTGCCCACGGGGTGGTAGACCGTGTGGGCGGTCTCGCGGATGTGCTCGATGATCCCCTCGTCGGTCTGGACTCCCTCGCCGGGCCAGACCTCCCGTCCCAGCACGTCCGCGAAGGCCTCCGTGTCGAAGATCTCGCGGGCGCGCTTGACGCCCTCGACGAGCACCTCCAGGTCCTTCTCCTCGTCGAGGTAGTTGGGGTCGATGGCGGGGTCGTCGAAGGGGTCGGCCGACCGGAGCCGTATCTCCCCGCGGCTCTCCGGGCGGACCTGGGTCGCGCCCAGCGAGACGCCGTGGCCCTCGTCGGGGTTGTCCTTCCCGTGGTTCATCAGAAAGCCCGGACAGAAGTGAAACTGCAGGTCCGGCGCCGGCTCCCCGTCGTCGACGTAGGTGAACCCGCCGGACTCGGCGACGTTCGTCGTCAGCGGCCCCGACTTGAACAGCATGTACTTGATGAGGTTGACGAGACTTTCGGCCTCGTCGAGGGTGTCGGTCTCGGTGGTCTCGTGGATCGTAAAGGCGAAGAGGTGGTCCTGGAGGTTCTTGCCGACGCCCGGAACGTCGGCGGTCACCTCGACCCCGTGCTCGGCGAGGTGGTCGGCCGGCCCCACGCCCGAGAGCATGAGCAGTTGCGGGGAGTTGACCGCGCCGGCGCTCAGGATCACCTCCGAGTCGGCGGTCGCCTCCCGTCGTTTCCCGTCCTGCTCGTAGACGACGCCGGTCGCGCGGTCGCCGTCGAAGGTGATTTCGGTGACCTGGGCGCCCGTCTCGGCGGTCAGCGTCGACCGGTCGAGGACGGGCTTGAGGTAGGCGTCGGCCGCGCTGCACCGTTTTCCTCCTTTCTGGGTGACGTGGTACAGCCCCGCGCCCTCCTGTTGCTCGCCATTGAAATCGCCGTTGGGCGGGAGGCCGGCCTCGACGGCCGCGTCGACGAAGCGCTCGGCCAGCGGCCGGGGGTCCTGCGGGTCGGTGACGTTCAGCGGCCCCTCGGTACCGTGGTAGCCGGGGTCCCCGCGGGGGGAATCGAGCGTCTCCGCCCGCTTGAAGTACGGCAGGACGTCCTCGTAGCCCCAGCCCTCGTTGCCCCGCTCGGCCCAGGTGTCGTAGTCGTGGGGGTGGCCGCGGATGTAGATCATCGCGTTGATCGAACTCGACCCGCCCAGGGTCTTCCCGCGGGGCCAGTACAGCTCCCGGCCGTTCATCTCCGCCTGGGGTTCGGTGTCGTAGTTCCAGTCCCGCTCGCTGTTTTCCTCTTCGGCCAGCGTCGCAAAGCCCGCCGGCATGCTGACCTCGCGGTCGTCGTCGGGCTTGCCGGCCTCGAGCAGGAGCACCGAACTCCCCTCGGAGAGCCGGTTTGCGAGTACACAGCCCGCCGACCCGGCACCGACGACGACGTAGTCGTACGTCATGTGCTGACGTGCCATGGCACCGATGGCGGCGCCAGCGACTTAAAAGTGCGTCCGAAGCGTGGGTGCTGAGCGGCTGACGCCCGGCTGTGAACGCAGCCGACGCTGAAGGCGTGGGGGGAGAAAATCGAGAACGCGGGGCGTCCAGCTTACAGGTCGCGGGGCTGGACGGTCTTGCGGTCGTTGGCCTGTGCGCGGTCCGCAGCGTCCTCGAGCAGCTCCTCGACCTCGTCGTCGAGGGCATCGTAGAAGTCGGAGGCGACGTTCATGTCGTCGAGCGTTTCCTTCACGGCGGCTTTGACGATTAGGTCTGCCATACAGGAGCCCGTTTCCCGAGGACGGGTTATAAGCTTTCCCGTTTATCGCCGCTCTCGGCGCCTGTGACGGGGTGTTCGGCCGCTTCCCGGCCGGCTGGACCCGACACATAAGAGGGATCCGGCTCCGTAGTCCCGACATGCATGACAGCCCCGACGCCGTCGCAGGTGGGGAGTTGAGCCCGGCGGCTGTGGAGGCACGGCTCGCCGGGTACGTCACCAGCGAGGCCGGCCGGTTCGACGCCATGCGCGAGCGACGCAGCGGCGTCCCCGAGGCGGCTCAGAGGCCAGGATTCGTGCCTAACAGTGTTGGCACTCAGGATATGTCCCGTGGCCGCGTGTGATCGATCGCTGGCGAAGGATGCCGGCACCGGATGATGCCAGAATGTAACCACTGCGGTGCGCACGTCTCGGACCGATTCGCACGGGTGTTCGCCGACGAGTACGGGCGGATCCACGCATGCCCGAGCTGCTCGGCGAACGCCGGCATCGCCGAAGTCGCACGGGAGCGTGCGCGCCAAGTCTGACCCCAGATAGTGTCGCCTTCAACCGGACGGGATTTCTCCCGCTTGGCAGTCTTTTAGTGGCGTCCCCGCCCAGCAGCGAGTATGGACGACGCCGACGCGGTCAGCTTCGGGACGGACGGCTGGCGGGCCACCCGCGAGGAGTTCACGCTGCCCCGCGTCCGGCTGGTCGGCCGGGCGGTCGCCGCCCACCTCGACGACGGGGACAGGGCGGGGCCAGTCGCCGTCGGCTACGACGCCCGCGAGCGCTCCCGGGAATTCGCCGAGGCGCTGGCCGACGTGCTGACGGCGGCCGGCCGGGACGTCCGGCTCTCCGACCGCGACTGCCCGACGCCGACGCTGGCTTGGACCGTCACACGAGAGTGTGCCGGCGGCCTCGTGATAACGGCCTCGCACAACCCCCCCGAGTACAATGGCGTGAAGTTCATTCCTACGGACGGCGCGCCCGCCCTGCCGGCGGTCACCGAGGACATCGAGCGCCGGCTGGGCGCCGTCGCCGACGACCCGCCGACGGTCCCGGAGGGCGAGGCCGGCACCGCCACCGACGTCGACATGGTCGGCCCCTACGTCGAGCACGCCCTGGACTTTGCCGGGGCGGATCTGTCGGGGCTGTCGGTGGTCTACGACGCGATGCACGGCAGCGGGCGCGGCGTGACCGACCGCCTGCTCTCACGGGCGGGCGCCGACGTCACCCGCCTGCGGTGTGACCGCGACCCCGACTTCGGCGGCAGCGCACCGGAGCCGGTCCCCGAGCGGACCGAGCAGCTGGTCGGGCGGGTCACCTCCGGGGAAGCGGGCCTCGGAGTCGTCAACGACGGCGACGCCGACCGGCTGGGTATCGTCACCCCCGAACGCGGATTTCTCGACCCGAACGTCCTCCTGGCGGTCCTCTACGAGTTCCTGCTGGAGGACGACGCCGGCGACGTCGTCCGGACGGTCTCGACCTCTAGCCTGGTGGACCGAGTCGCCGCGGCCCACGGCCAGGCCGTCCACGAGACGGCGGTCGGCTTCAAGTGGGTCGCCGAGGCGATGGCCGAGCACGATGCGCTCGCCGGCGGCGAGGAGAGCGGCGGCTTCGGCGTCACCGCCCACCTCCGCAACAAGGACGGCGTCCTCCTCGCGCTGCTCGTGGCCGCCGCCGCGAGCGAACGCCCGCTCGACGCGCGCGTCGACGACCTGTTCGAGACCCACGGCGAGGTCCACCAGGACCGCGTCAGCGTCGACTGCCCCGACGACCGCAAGCCGGGGATCCTGGACGCGCTGGAGGAGGGCATCGGCGACGAGGTGGCCGGGACGCCCGTCGAGGAGGTCAACACGGTCGACGGGTTCAAAGTCGCGCTCGCGGACGGGACCTGGCTGCTGGTCCGACCGTCCGGGACCGAGCCGAAGATGCGTGTCTACGCCGAGGCCACGAGTCAGGAACGGGTCGAGGAGCTCCTGGCTGCCGGCCGGGACCTCGTCGCCCCCCACGTGTAGGGCTACCCGGTCCCGGCGCGCAGGACCCCGCGGTACCGGTCGGGCTCGTCGGCGGGCTCGATGTCGAACCCCAGCGATTCCCAGAACGGCCGGACGCGGGCGTCGAACTCCGCGACCAGCCGGTCGCGGCGGTCGGCGGCGGCCTCGACCAGCGCGGTCCCGATCCCCTGGTCGCGGCGGCCCCGCCGCACCGCGACCGCGGCGATACGGTCGCCGTCGAGGACGAGCGTCCCCAGCACCCGGCCCTCCTCGACGGCCACGAGCACGTCCCCGCTGGCGATGCGCTCGCGCAGGCTGTCGACGTCGACCCGGAGAGCGGCGCCGTCGACGACGTTGAGCACGTCCGGGAGGTCCGCGACGGTCGCCTCGCGGACGGCCGTCACGGCGACTCACCGGCCGCCGGCGGGGTCGGGAGTGCCGGGAGGAACACGGCCATATCTGACTGAACGGCTGCGGTGGAAAAAACCCCTTCGCGGTCGTCCGCACTCCCCTCTACCCGCCCTCGACGAGACGGACGACCTGCACGGTGTCGACGTCCTCGGGGACGGCGACGTCGGTCGGGACGGGGTTGCCGTCGACCAGCACGGCCACCTCCTGGCGGCTCACTTCGAAGGGGGCGAGCAGGTCGGCGTAGGTCTCCCCCTCGACCTCCCGGACCCCCTCGCCCGCAAAGTCGACGGCGACGGTTGGCATACCCGCTGCTCGGCAGCGGAGCGGCTTCAGCGTGTCGCGTCCCCTTAGGCCCCCGCGCTGCCCCCGCCGCGGACAGGTGTCTGGCCTCGGTCTCGCGGGGTTTATGCCCGCCCCGAGCCACCCCGTGGGTATGAGCGAGGCCGAGGCCGACGCCGACAGCGGGGGGCGCGAGGAGATCTGGCTGGAGAAGTACCGCCCACAGCGGCTCGCCGAGATCGTGGGCCAGGAAACGATCACCGAACGGCTCCAGAGCTATGTTAATAAAAATGAATTATCACATATGTTATTTTCTGGCCCGGCGGGCGTCGGCAAGACAACCGCCGCGATGGCGATCGCCAAGGAACTCTACGGCGAGGACTGGTCGGACCATTTCCTCGAGCTCAACGCCTCCGACGAGCGCGGCATCGACGTGGTCCGCGACCGGATCAAATCTTTCGCCCGTACCTCCTTCGGCGGCGCGGACTACCGGATCATCTTCCTCGACGAGGCCGACGCCCTCACCTCCGACGCCCAGGCAGCACTCCGCCGGACGATGGAGCAGTTCTCGAACAACGTCCGCTTCATTCTCTCGTGTAACTACTCCTCGCAGATCATCGACCCGATCCAGTCGCGGTGTGCGGTGTTCCGGTTCTCGCCGCTGCCCGACGAGGCCGTCGCGGCGCAGGTCCGGAAGGTGGCCGACACCGAGGGCATCGAGGTGACCGACGACGGCGTCGACGCCCTCGTGTACGCCGCCGACGGCGACATGCGCAAGGCCATCAACGGGCTCCAGGCCGCCGCGGTGACGGGCGAACTGGTCGACGAGGAGGCCGTGTTCGCGGTCACCAGCACCGCCCGGCCAGAGGAGATCCGCGAGATGGTCACGCTCGCACTCGATGGGGAGTTCACGGCCGCGCGGGCGCGGCTGGACGAGTTGCTCACCGAGGAGGGGATCGCCGGCGGGGACATCATCGACCAGCTCCACCGCTCGGTCTGGGAGTACGACCTGGGCGACGAGGCCGCGGTGCGGGTGCTCGAACGCATCGGCGAGGCCGACTACCGGATCACCGAGGGAGCGAACGAGCGCATCCAGCTCGAGGCGCTTCTGGCGTCGCTGGCGCTCGAGGAGTAGTCCCCCGGCACGCGACGCGGATCCACGGCCTTCGGAACTGTTATACGGATTCCTGAGCCAGAGTAGGGCAACGAATGAGCGACCTCGAGGAGGAGTACCGACTGGACTACTTCGCGGAGCACGGCTTCCAGCGCCGGGAGTGTGTGTCGTGTGGGGACCACTTCTGGACCCGCGACGGGGGCCGCGAGACCTGCGGGGAGCCCCCCTGCGAGCAGTACAGCTTCATCGACGAGCCGGGCTTCGCGGAGGAGCTCACCCTGGAGGAGATGCGGGAGGCCTTTCTGTCCTTTTTCGAGGAGCGCGGCCACGGGCGGATCGACCCCTACCCCGTCGCCGCCAACCGCTGGCGCGACGACGTCCTGCTGACTCAGGCGTCGATCTACGACTTCCAGCCCCACGTCACCTCCGGGCGGTCGCCCCCGCCGGCGAACCCGCTGGCGGTCTCGCAACCGTGTATCCGGATGCAGGACATCGACAACGTCGGCAAGACCGGCCGCCACACGATGGCCTTCGAGATGATGGGCCACCACGCGTTCAACGCCGAGGAGGGCGCCGGCTACGCCTACGAGGGCGAGATATACTGGAAAGAGGAGTGCGTGGAGTACTGCGTCGGCCTGCTCGAGGAGCTCGGCGCCGACATCGAGGAGGTCACGTTCATCGAGGACCCGTGGGTCGGCGGGGGCAACGCCGGGCCGGCCTTCGAGGTGATCTACAGAGGTCTGGAGCTGGCCACCCTCGTGTTCATGCAGTTCGAGCAGGACCCCGACGGCGACTACGAGATGAAAGACGGCAACACGTACAGCCGGATGGACCGCCGGGTGATCGACACCGGCTACGGGCTGGAACGGTGGACCTGGATGAGCCAGGGGACCCCCACCGTCTACGAGGCCGTCTACCCCGAGATGCTCGACTTCCTCCGGGAGAACGCCGGCCTCGACTACTCGGCCGACGAGGAGGCGCTCGTCAACGACGCCGCCCGCCTCTCCGGCCAGCTGGACATCGACGACGTCGACGACGTGGAGGCCGCACGCGGGGAGATCGCCGACGAACTCGGCGTCGACGTCGGGGAGCTGCGCGGGCTCGTCGAGCCCCTGGAGCAGGTCTACGCCATCGCCGACCACTCCCGGACGCTCGCCTACATGCTGGGTGACGGGATCGTCCCCTCGAACGTCGGGACGGGCTACCTGGCGCGGATGGTGCTCCGCCGGACCAAACGCCTCGCGGACACCGTCGGCGTGGACGCCCCGCTGGACGAGCTGGTGGACATGCAGGCCGAGCGGCTGGGCTACGAGAACCGCGACACCGTCCGGGACGTCGTCCGGACCGAACTCGAAAAGTACCGCGAGACCCTCGAGCGCGGGACCAGACGCGTCGAGAGCCTCGCCGAGGAGTACGCCCGCCAGGGCGGCACGATCCCGACCGAGGAGCTGGTGGAGCTGTACGACTCTCACGGCATCCAGCCGGAGATGGTCGCGGAGATCGCCGCCGACCACGGCGTCGACGTGGACGTGCCAGACGACTTCTACTCGCAGGTGGCCGGTCGCCACGGTGGCGGCGAGGCCGAGGCCGACGCGGGCGCGGGCGAGGCGGTCGACGTCTCCGACCTCCCGGAGACCGACCAGCTCTACTACGAGGACCAGGAACGGACCTCCTTCGAGGCGGTCGTGCTGGACGTCTTCGAGCGTGAGGTCGAGAGCGGCGAGGACGAGGACGACAGTGAGGTCGACGTGGGAGAGACGGTCTACGATGTCGTCCTGGACCAGACGATGTTCTACCCGGAGGGGGGTGGCCAGCCCGCCGACCACGGGACGCTGGCCACCCAGGACGGCGACGTGACCGTCGACGTCACCGACGTTCAGGTCGAGGAGGGGGTCATCCTCCACCGGTGTGACGGCGACCCCGGCAAGGGGGAGTTCGTCCGCGGGCAGGTCGACGGCGACCGGCGCCGCCGGCTGATGCAACACCACACCGCGACCCACATCGTCGGCCACGCCGCCCGGCAGGTGCTCGGCGAGCACATCCGCCAGGCCGGCGCGCAGAAACACACCGACAGCGCCCGGCTCGACGTCGAGCACTACCGGTCGGTCTCCCGCGAGGAGGTCGAGGCCATCGAACGCGTCGCCAACGAGGTGGTGCGGGAGAACACGGCGGTCACCCAGGAGTGGCTCGAGCGCAACGAGGCCGAGGAGCGGTACGGCTTCGACATCTACCAGGGCGGGATCCCCGCCGGCGAAGAGGTCCGGCTCATCTCCGTCGACGCCGACACCCAGGCCTGTGGCGGCACGCACGTCTCCCGGACCGGCGACATCGGCGCGATCAAGCTGCTGGGGACCGAGCGCGTTCAGGACGGCGTGGTCCGGCTGACCTACGCGGCCGGCGAGGCCGCGATCGAGGCCACCCAGGAGACCGAGAACGCCCTCTACGAGGCTGCGGAGGTGCTCGACGTCAGCCCGGCGGAGGTGCCCGGGACCGCCCGCCGCTTCTTCGAGGAGTGGAAAGAGCGGGGCAAGCGCATCGAACAGCTCAAGGAGGACCTGGCGGACGCCCGCGCGAGCGGCGGGGACGCCGGCGAGGAGGTGGACCTCGGAGGCACCACTGCCGTCGTCCAGCGCCTGGACGGCGACATGGACGAACTCCGCGCGACCGCCAACGCCCTGGTCGAAGAGGGAACAGTCGCGGTGCTGGGTTCTGCGGTTGATGGCGCGCAGTTCGTCGTCGCGGTCCCGGACGGCGTCGGCGTCGACGCCGGCGAGGTCGTTGGCGAACTCGCTGCCCGGGTCGGCGGCGGCGGCGGCGGCCCGCCCGACTTCGCGCAGGGCGGCGGTCCCGACGCCGACGCGCTCGAGGAGGCGCTCGGGGAGGCGCCCGACATCCTCAAGCGGAAGCTGAACGCCTGAATGCCGCGCACAGTCCGCGACGGCGTCGAACTCTACTACGAGGTGCGGGGAGCGGGCCACGGCGACCGCGAGCCCGTCGCCTTCGTCGGCGACGCCGGCTACGGCGCCTGGCAGTGGAGCTTTCAATCGCGCGTTACGGGCCCTCACGAGACCGTCGTCTACGACCACCGCGGCACCGGCCGGTCGGACGCGCCGGCGGGGCCCTACGACGTGGCGACGCTTGCTGCGGACCTGGAGGCGGTGCTCGCCGACGCGGGCCTCGCGGGTGTCCACCTCGTCGGCGCCGGGCTGGGCGGGGCGGTCGCGCTCGCCCACGCCCACGAGTACGACCGCAGCCGCCGCCTCGCGCTGTTCGGGACCGCTCCGACCGGCGAGGCCGTCGACGAGGCGGCGCTGCGGGCTCTGTACGCCCCGCCCGGCGACGGGGACGCCTGCCGCTCATCCCTGGAGGGTGCGCTCTCGCCGGCCTTCCGGGAATCGAACCCCGAGGTCCTCGACCGCATGTGTGAGTGGCGTGCCGCGGACGACGCCGATAGCGGGGGGTTCGAGGCGCAGGCCGCGGCCTGGCTGGACTTTGCCGGAGTGTCGCTGTACGAGGTGACCGCGCCGACGCTCGTTTTCCGGGGGGTCGACGACCCGGTCGTCCCCGAGGCCGCCGCCCGGGAACTCGCCGCGGATCTGCCCCGCGGGGAGTGTCTCGCCGTCGAGGGTCGCCACCTCGCCCACGTCGAGTCCGCGCGGGCGGTGACGGACCGACTGCTCGACTTTTTCGAGGGCTGAGTCGACCGAAGTGGAGCCACTCTTTCTATCGGTAGTGGGCTGAGGTAGACGCCGCGCTCCACTCTACACAGCATGAAAGCCCCGGGACGTTCGACTCGGGGTCGGGAGGTTGCCCCTCGCGTACTCCCGGACCTCCATGAAAGCCCCGGGACGTTCGACTCGGGGGCCTCGCTGCGCTCCTCGGCCTCCGGCCTGCGGTGCTTGCGTCAGCCGCCGTCGTCGAACGCCTCGCCCCTTTCAGTCCCGCCCGACGCCACGTGCCTCCCCAGCCGATTCGCTCCTTCGCTTCGCTCAGTCGCTCATCCCTCGCACGGTGCTCGTCGCGGCCGGAGCCGCGACAGCGCGCGCCCGGCCCGACTATCCAGGTCGGGCGGGGTTGAAAGGGGGGGCGGCTTTCTTGCTGTTCTGGGCAGTCTCGCTCTCAGAATTACCCGCCCAACCACGCCATCAGAGAGAGACCGGAACGTTTCTTGTCCGGACGGGCGACCTGGGGGTATGACCAGCGTCAAGGACTTTCGCGTCGAGGAGCCCGCCACCCCGGAGGCCCTCGGCCGCGGGAGCTTCCGGTTCACCGACGACTACAGCGTCTTCGACTGGGGGAAGATGCCCGACGAGATCCCCGACAAGGGCGCCTCGCTGTGCACGATGGGGGCGTTCAACTTCGAGTTGCTGGAGGCGGCGGGCATCCCGACCCACTACCGGGGAGTCGTCATAGATGGCGAGCCGCTAGATGTCGACACGGCCCTGGACCACGGGGTCGCACCACGCGAGATGGCCATCGACCTGGCGCAGGTCCCTGACCTTCCCTTCGACGAGCGCGAGGGGTACGACTACGACGCCTACCACGAGGCTGCGGGGTCGAACTACGTCGTCCCCCTGGAGGTTGTCTTCCGGAACCGCGTGGGGGCCGGGTCGTCGTTGCGCTCGCGGACGGAACCGGGCGAGCACGGTCTCGACCACGGGGCGTGGCCCGAGGGGGCAGTGGACCTGCCGGAGGCGGTCGTGGAGTTCTCCACGAAGTACGAGGAGCAGGACCGGTATCTCGACCCCGCCGAGGCCGACCGGATCGCGGGCGCCGCAGAGCTCGCGGAACTCGAGGCGCTGGCCCGCGAGGTCAACCGCGTCGTGACCGAGCGCGCCGCGGAGACCGGGTTCGTCCACCAGGACGGGAAGATCGAGTGTGTCTACCACGACGGCGACCTGCTGGTCGCTGACGTCGTCGGCACCTTCGACGAGAACCGCTTTTCCTACGACGGCCAGCAGGTCTCCAAGGAGGTGCTCCGGCAGTACCACAAGCGGACCCAGCCGGGGTGGGTCGAGGCCGTGGGCGCGGCCAAAGCGGAGGCCGACCGGCGCGGCGTCGCCGACTGGAAGGGGCTGTGTGACCGCGCGCCCGACCCGCTGGAGAACCACGTCCTCGGCGTCGCCCGCGACCTCTACTGCGCAGGCACGAACGCCTACGTCGGCCGGGAGGTCTTCGACGCGCCGACCATCGACGAGGCCGTCGCGTCCGTGCGGGACCTCTGAGGTACCGGCCCGTCCGCGGTCATCCCTTGCCCCCGCCCGTGCAGGCGACGGTGACCGTCCGGGTGGTGTCGACGCTGACGTCGTCACCGGTGGCACTGACACCGACGGTCCACGTTTCGGTGTCGGTGCCGGGCGAGGCGTCACAGTTGACCGTCGCAGTCACAGCCGCTGCCTCCCCCGTGCCGAGATGGTCCGGGGCGTCGTACCCCTGTAGGACCGGTGGGGTCGGACCGTCCCCCCGCACAGTGACGTCGACAGTCAGGGGTTGCTCGAACCGGTTCGTGAGTGTCAGGACGACCACGTCCTCGGGAGGGCCGGCGCCGACTGTCGGCTCGGCGGGCTCGGCGCCGACGTACGCTTCGCCCTCGTCGGCGACCGCCAGTTCGACTGAGCGGTCGCCGGAGATCGTCGCGACCCCGCCGGTGCCCGTCGTGAGGAGGACCAGGGTGGCGATGGCGACGACGCCGAGCCTCCGCAACCGGTTCATCGCTCCACCTCCGGAGGGCTGCTACTGGTGCCGAGGCGCATCTCCGTCCGGCCGTAGTAGGCGTGGACGAGCGCGGAGACGAGAAACGTCGTCAGGACGAACACGCCGAGAGCGATGTCGGGGACGCTCCCGAAGAAGGGGAGCCCGGCGTAGCCTGCGCCGAGCACGCCCGCGTTGGCCGTGCCCAGGAGGAGGTAGTACTGGCTCCAGGGGACGTCCCGGCCCTCGACGACCTCCAGGTAGAGGTCCAGGTCCTCGGCGGCCGGCCCGAGCGTGACGACGCCGGCCCGGTCGTCGAACTCGACGATGCCGGTCTCGTCCATCCGCGGGAGGTGCACCTGCTGGAGGGAGGTGTACACGCGCTTTCGCTCGTCGGCCGAGACCTCCCGCACGCTCGTCCCGTTCTCCCAGGCCGCCACCCGCTCGGCCAGCTCGCCCAGTTCCGCCCGCTCGCCGTTTCGCTGGAGGTGCCGGAGTGCGAACCGACGGCGGTGATTGCTCAACAGGTCGAAGGCCTCGTCGCGCCAGCTGCGCTGCTCGTCGGGAATCGCCGGGCCCTCGCCCTCCGATTTCCGACCCACCCCCGTCGCGCTCATGGGTCCCCGGGTCGCCAGCATCCCCCGTTTCCGAGTCGACGCCCCCACGCCAGACTCGACGTACTCCCCCGATTGTCAATCATTGGTTGCGTATATCATTCGATTGCGTTCTGCTTAGATACAGGGCGACTAACAACTCGTTACCAGCTGACTACGGGCCGGAAACAGCCGGCTACTCGGTTTCTGTCGGAGCCTGATGCCGGGCGGCGGTTTTCCGCCCGCCCCTGAATCACCTTCAGCTTGCTTGATACAATGGGGGTGGCAGGGCTGGGTGTGGACAAGCACGCCCGCCCCGGGACCGGTCGTCTGTCGACGTGGCGTCGCCGGCGGGCGTGCGACAGGAGACAACAATGAAACGACGCAAATTCCTCGTGGGCCTCGGGGCCCTCTCGGCAGGGACCGCAGCGACGATCGGCACGAGCGCGTTCGAAGGTGCGTACATGAACGGCGACCGGTCGATGACGCTCGACGTCGCCAGTGACCAGAACGCGTACCTGAAGCTGAGACCGACCAGTCAGTACGCCTCCACTGAAGCGGTCAGCGGAGGCTGGGAAGGCGGGCAGGGTGTGAGCCAGCTGACGGTCACGATCGACCGCCTGAACCCCAACATGGACACCCGGCTGGACGACGTCTTCCGGGTGCAGAACACGACCGGCGAGGAGTTCGAGCTGCTGATCGACGACTCCCCGGACTGGAACGGCGGCTACGAGGACACCCTCCAGATCTTCGCCCAGCCGTCCAGCGGGAGTCCGGTCCGGCTGGATGACGGCGGCTCGATCACGCTCGGTGCTGGTGAAGAGGTCGAGATCAACATCATCGTCCTGCTCGCTTCCGGTCCAAACAGCGGGGACCCGAACGGGTTCAGCGACCCCGACACGCTGTCGTTCACTGCCGACGGGACGGACTCGAACGCCTGACGCGTTCGACGTGTCGGTCCCGGCGACACGGGCCGCGTAGTCGCCGTTTACTCCAATTTTTGTTGCACCGTAGCCACCGAGTACTTGTAACACCCGACGCGCAAGCCCCGGTCGGCAGATGGGGGTGCGCAGCATCGGTGCGCGGGTAGGGGGAGTCGCCGTCGTCGCCGTCGCCGCGACGGTCGCCGTCGGCGCGCTGTTCGGCCAGCCGCTGCTACTGGGATTCGTCGAGACGGGCAGCATGCAGCCCGGCCTGGCTCCCGGCGACGGCTTCGTGGCGCTCCCGCCGGCGCTCGTCGGGGGGGTCGGGGTCGGCGACGTCGTGACCTTCCGGGCCGAACAGCTCAACGGCGGTGGACTGGTCACCCACCGGGTCGTCGGCGTCACGGACGAGGGGTTCATCACCAGGGGCGACGCCAACCCCGTTCGCGACCAGGCCGGCGACGAGCCGCCGGTCAAGCGCGCACAGGTCGTCGCCGTCGCCCTCCAGGTCGACGGCGATGTCGTCGCTCTCCCCCACCTCGGAACCGCCGTCTCCGCAGCCACTGGCGCAGTTCGTGGGGTACAGGGCACGCTGGCCCGAGTCACGGGGTTCTCCTCGTTTCTCGGCGTCCGGGGGCTTGCCTACCTTCTCTTCGTCCTCTCGCTCGTCTGGTACGCGGTCGGGGCGTGGCGCGGCGGCCAGGCCGGCCGGGAGCGCCGCGAGACGGCCCGGGAAACGGGCCACAGCGCCCGGCTCGCCGTCGCGGGTCTCGCCGCGCTGGTCGTGCTCGTCGCGACCGCCAGCATGGCGCTTCCGGCGGGCACCCAGGAGTACGAGGTCGTCAGTGCCGAGTTCGACTCGGAGGGTGCCCGCGTGATCCCGATGGGGGAGTCGGAGACGACGACACATCCCGTTGGCAACGGGGGCGTCCTCCCGACAGTAGTCTATCTCGAACCGGCCAGCGAGGGGGTGACGGTGCAGCCACGCGAGACGTACCTCGAGGGCGGCGACCGCGAGAACGCGACGGTGACCCTCCAGGCCCCGCCGGAGACGGGGCTCTACCGGCGCTTCGTCGCCGAGCACCGGTATCTCGCCCTGTTGCCGCGCTCGGTCATCCACGACCTCCACGGCCTGCACCCCTGGGCGCCGGTCCTCGCCATCGACGCCCTGCTCGGTGTGCCGTTCTACGTTCTGGGGGTCTCGCTGGTCGGGCGCGGCCGCGTTCGCACCACCACCCGGGACGGTCCCTCGGCCCTCCGGCGCGCGCTCACCCGACTCAAACCATGACATCGAAACTCAGACTCAGGGCAGTGCTGGACCGCAACCGCGGGTTCGCCGTCGCCGCCTTGCTCGCGTGTCTCCTGCTCGGGGGGTGGCTGACCTACGGCGCCTACGCCGCGCCGGGCACCCACCTCGAGGAGCGACCCGAGTCCGAGTGGACGCTCTCGGGCTCGCTGTCTCACGGCGCCACCGTGACCGGCGCGGCCAACGGCACCGCGTTCGACCCCGGCGAGCGGGTCTCGAACCGCTCGGTCTACTTCGAGCGGGTGATGCCGGTCCTCCGGGGGAACCTCTCGCTGGCCGCGACCGGCGCCGACACACCGGTCGAGGTCCGCGTCAACCGCTCGGTGACGGTCAGGAGCGTCGATGCGGGCGGACCCGCCGAGCGGTCGACGGTCTACTGGGAGAACCGGACCGCGCTCGGAGCCACCAGGGTCACCCTCGCGCCCGGCGAGCGCCTCCGGCTCCCGTTCCGGACAAACGTGACGCGTGCGCTCCAGCGGGCGCGCAACGTCAGCGAGCGGCTCGACTCCCCCGGGCAGCCCCGCGTGCTGGTCATCACGACGGCCGTCGCGACCAGGCAGGCGGGGGACGCTCGCCCCCGGCAGCTCCGGCTGACGCTCTCCATCGACGATGACGGCGGCGTCTACCGCGTCCGGACCGAGCCGGTCTCGCAGACGTTCACCGAGACGGAAACGGTGCCCGTCCCCAACGACCCCGGCCCGCTCCGGGAGGCCGGCGGGCCGCTGTTGCTGGTCGGCGGCGGCGCCGGGCTGGCGGGGATCGGGGCGCTGGCCGTCCTGGGTCGGCTCGGACTGACCGGCCGGGAGCGGGCGTGGCTGGACTACCGCACCCACCGCGCCGACTACGACGAGTGGGTCACGACCGTCCGGCTCCCGCCGGAGGCCGAGCGGCTCCCGGCCGGCGAGGCGCCGACGCTCGCCGACCTGGTCGACCTCGCGATCGACACGGACAGCGCCGTCCTCGAAGCGCCCGACGGCGACGCGTACCACGTCATCGACGACGGCTACCGGTACACGTTCGAGCCGCCGGCGGACCCGACGGACCCGGCGACCGACGACGGGAGTCAGGACGCGGACCCGCTCGACGCGGACGCGACCCCGCCTGATACGGACGCGAACGGAGCTCCGACCGACGGCGACGGCGCCGACCTTCCCACCCGGATCGGCGCGCTGCTGGGGGCGGAGGACGGGGGCCGGCCGGAGGAGAGCACGACGGTCGACGACGGCGACCGGGAGTCCTGACCTCGCCTCAGTCGTCGGCTTCGGGACTCTCCTGCTCGGCGACGACCTCGCCCAGGCCGTCGACGGGGCGGTCGGGGACCAGCTTGTCGAGTTCCTCGGGCGCGCCGAGCTGCGCGTCGCTGTCCTCGGGGTCACGCAGCCGCGTGCGCCCGCGGTGGACCGTCACCTCGTCGTCGAGGTGGAGGTCGATGGCCTCGAGCAGGGCATCCGCTTCGAGGGGCTGGCCGATGCGCCGGAGGTCCTCCGCGTCGACCTCGGGGTCCTGGGGGACATTAAAGGCGCGCTGGGTGATGATCGGCCCCTGGTCTAAGTCCGTCGTCACGTAGTGGGCGGTAACGCCGGCGATCCGGACCCCTTCCTCCAGGGCCTGGAGGTACGCCTCGGCGCCCGGGAACGAGGGCAAAAGCGAGGGGTGGACGTTGATGATCCGGTTCTCGTAGCGGAAGACCACGTCCGGGCTGAGGATGCGCATGTACCGCGCCAGCACCACGAGGTCGACCTCGTACTCGGCGAGCAGGTCGAGCAACTCCGCCTCGTCGGGGGTCCCCTTCTCGTCGCCGATGTCGTGGAAGGGGACGTCGTACTTCTCGGCGAGCGGCTGGAGGTCGGGGTGGTTGCCGATGACGACGCTGACCTCGGCGTCCAGGTCTCCGGAGGCCCAGGCCTCGAAGATGGCCTCCAGGCAGTGTGACTCCTTGGTGACGAGCACCGCGAGGCGGCTGGTCTCCCGGTCCGCGGGGAAGCGGACCTGCACGTCGACGCCCAGCTCGTCGCCGAGTTCGGCGAGGTCCTCCCGGAGTTTCTCCTGGGTGCAGACCATCTCGCCGGTGTCGACGTGCATCGTCATCCGGAAGACGCCCTCCCGGACGGCCTGGTCCAGGTCCTCGATGTTGATCGACCGCTCGAACAGCAGCGTCGTCACCTCGGCGATGAGTCCCGTGTCGTCCTCGCCGACGACGGTGATCTCGGTGAACTCGCTCGTCACGGCCGCCACCCCATGTCGGTCATCGTTGCCAGATAGCTGACCGTCGCCGGACAAAAACGTTCGTTTCCGGGCCGGCGGCTGGCGGTGTGGCACGGGACAGCCCCGGGGGTCGCCCGGCTGGCCCTCCCCTCGTGGACAGGGAGGCCAGTGGTCGGCGCGCCGTCGCACGGGGTTGCAGAGGCGGGACGACCGGGCCGGGGAACCGCAAGCGTTTTCGACGGCGCCGGCCCGGTACGAACCGATGACCGCCTACACCGCCACCGTCACCGTCCGGCTCAAGCGGGGGGTGCTCGACCCCGAGGCCGAGACCACCCAGCGCTCGCTGGAGCGGCTCGGCTTCGAACTCGAGGACCTGCGCTCGGCCGACCAGTTCGAGGTCGACCTCGACGCCGCGGACCGCTCCAGCGCGGAGCAGCGGGTCACCGAGATGACCGAGCGGCTGCTCGCCAACCCGACCATCCACGACTACGAGGTCGCGGTCGCCGAACGCGAGACATGACTGTTGCTCCTCCGGCGGCGACCGTCGGTTCCCACACGAGGTGGTCACTGTGACGGTCGCCGTCGTCCAGTTCGGCGGCTCGAACTGCGACCGCGATACCGTCCAGGCGCTCGAGTCGCTCGGCGTCGACGCCGGCCTGGTCTGGCACGAGGACGGCCTGCCCGGAGACACCGACGGCGTGGTGCTCCCCGGCGGATTCTCCTACGGCGACTACCTCCGGGCGGGGGCGATGGCGGCCCGCTCGCCTGTCATGGAGGAGGTCCGGGCAGCCGCCGAGGACGGGGTCCCGGTGCTGGGTGTCTGCAACGGCGCCCAGATCGGCTGTGAGGCCAGCTTCGTGCCCGGCGCCTTCACCACCAACGCCAGCGCCCGCTTCCAGTGTGAGCGCGTCCACGTCCGGGTCGAGAACGCCGACACGCCCTGGACCCGTGCCTACGACGAGGGGGAGGTGCTCGAGCTGCCCATCGCCCACGGCGAGGGCCGCTTCGAGGTCGACGACGACCGGCTGGCCGACCTCGAGGACGAGAACCGCGTGCTCTTCCGGTACTGCGACGCGTCCGGCGAGGTGACCGACGACGCCAACCCGAACGGCTCGAAACACAACGTCGCCGGACTCACCGGCGACCGGGAGCACGTCGCGGTGATGATGCCCCACCCCGAGCGGGTCACGCTCCCCGACGTCGGCGCCACCGACGGACGGGGCGTGCTCGCGGCCTTCGCGGACTGACCGACCCGCTGCGTCAGCCCCCCGAACCACCTGTCCCCCGGCGGATTTGCAGGCGCAGCAAACCTGCGGTTGTTTATATGACGGTACGGCTCGACCCGCCGGACGAGTATGACTGAGGCCGCCCTGTCAGTGCAGTCCCTTCGCAAGTCCTACGGCGACGTCCAGGCGCTCCGGGACGTCACCTTCGAGGTAGCGCCCGGCGAGATCTTCGGGCTCGTCGGCCCCAACGGTGCGGGCAAGTCAACCACGCTCCGGACCGTGGCGACGCTTCTGAACGCCGACAGCGGGACCGTCACCGTCGGAGGCGCCGACCGCGACGAGGAACCGAACGCCGTCCGGGAGGCACTCCGGTACCTGCCCGAGGAGGCCGGCGCCTATGAAAATCTCACCGGCCGCGGCTACCTGAACTTCGTCGCCTCCTTCTACGCCGATGACCCCGACCCGCTCGTGGAGGCGGGCGTCGAGATGGCCGACCTCGGCGAGCGGGTCGACGACAAGACCAGCGAGTACAGCAAGGGGATGACCCGGAAGCTGCTGATCGCGGCGGCGCTGATGACCGAGCCCGACCTGGCGATCCTCGACGAGCCCACCTCGGGGCTGGACGTGCGCAACGCCCGACAGGTCCGGGACACGATCAAATCCTACCCCGGCGCCGAGCGCAGCGTCGTCCTCTCCTCGCACAACATGCTGGAGGTGGAGTACCTCTGTGACCGGGTCGGCCTGCTTGACGAGGGGGAGGTCGTCGCCACGGGGACCCCCGAGGAGCTTGTCGCCCGGACGGGGACGGAGAACCTTGAGGACGCCTTCCTGGAGGTAACGGCATGAGGCAGTTCCTGCGGCTGACCTGGAAGGAGGTCCGCGAGCTGCTCCGGCCCCGCTACGTTCTCCCGATCCTGCTCGTTCCCATCCTCTTTGTCGCACTCGGGCAGGGCTTCGGCGGGATCGACGAGGCGACCTCGGGGCAACCCTCGGTCGGCGTCGTCGTCAACGACACCGGCGAGTACGGGGCCATCGTCAACGAGACCTACAGCCAGGGGGCGGAGGTGGTCTACCACGGAGCGAACGTCTCCGCGGCCGAGGCCATGGAACGGACCCGGGCCGCCGGCGGGACGGCGCTGGTCGTCGTTCCCGGCGGGTTCAGCGAGCGGATCGCCGCCGGCGAACAGGGCGGGGTCCAGGTCAGGACGGTCGTCGACAGCGTCTCGCTGACCGGGATCGCCTCCTCCGGGCAGGTCGACGGGCTGCTCGGCGTCGCAGCCGAGCGGATCACGAAGACGGCTACCGGCGCCACGGACGCCCAGCTCGACCCCGTCGATCCCTCCTACCTCACGCTGGTCAAGGGTCAGCAGGTGGCCCAGCCCCCGAGCGTCCTCTCGAGTGCCTTCACCTCGCAGTTCATCTTCATCCCCGTCGTGATCATGCTGGTCATCGTCTTCTCCGGGCAGATGGTGATCAACTCCATGGGTATCGAGAAGGAGAACAAGACCCTGGAGACGCTGCTGACGATGCCGGTCGCGCGGCGGACGATCGTCGCCGCCAAGCTCGTCGGGAGCGCGACCGTCGGCCTGCTCGCCGCGGGCGTGTTCACGGTCGCCCTCTTCGAGTACCAGTCCGGCCTCACCGGCGGCGCCAGCGCCCTGCCGGCCGAATTCAGCCTCGGCGCCGCGGAGTATCTCGTCGTCGGCGCGGCCATTTTCTTCGCCGTCGTGGGCGCGCTGGCGCTCGCGCTCGTGCTCGGGGTCTTCGCCGGCGACCGCCAGGGCGCACAGATCCTCCTCTTCCCGCTGTCGATCCTCGCGATCGCGCCCGCCTTCGCCACCATGTTCGCCGACTTCTCGACGCTCTCGCTCCCGCTGCAGGCGCTGCTCTTTGCTATCCCCTTCACGCACCCGGTGATGGCCCCGAAACAGCTGATGTTCGGGGACAGCGGGCTCGTGCTCGCGGGGATCGCCTACGAGGCGGTCTTCGCGCTGGCGGCCATCGGGCTCGCAGTGTACGTCTTCAACTCCGACCGGGTGGTGACCGGCAGCGCCGGCCGGCTGGGCCGGTGGCTCGAACGCCTCCAGCGGTGAGCCGGCGGCACCGCTCGGGAGCGTCGAAAGGGGAATAGGATGGGGAACGAGGCCATGGAGGTGTGACAGTCGGGCGTGCGCCCGAGGGCTCCTGGCCCTGCCAGCACGTAGACGGCAGGGTCACTAATACCCGAGCCAGCCGGAGTGAAAGTAAAACTGGCAGACGGCGGCGCTGTATGTCTTGCTATCTCATCACGTCCCTCGTCGCCTCCCAGTCCAGGGCCGTCTCGGGCCGGCCCCGCTCTCAGCGCGCCAGCGGCATCGAGTAACTGCGCTCGCGGTCCATGACCTCTTCCCACGTGCGCTCACAGGGGCAGGAGACCTGCTCGAAGACGGAGGGGTCCTGCCGGAGGTCGAAGTCCTTGATTGCGCGCTGGACGCGGTCGTCGCACTCCCGGCAGTTGTGCGGGCCGCGGTCCGAGCCGTGGCCGACGGGGTCAGAGACCACGAGGACGTCCTCGTCGGCGGTGTCCTCTAGGACTTCGCAGACCGACCAGAGCCACGGTGGCCGGTAGCCGTCGGCGTGAAAGAGGTCCTCGACCATCGTGTGTCGCTGCACGTTACAGGGGTTCATCGAAACGGTGTGACAGCCCTCGACGCCGGCACACCGTCCGATGGACGATTTCATGTCCGCGACCGCCTCGGCCTCCGAGAGGAAGGGCGGCTTCATGAGGAGGTAGGCCTTCACGCCCGCGCCGGCGTCGGCGACGTCGGCGGCGGCGCGCTCGAACTCCGCGAACTCGAAGTACTTGTTGACGCAGTCCTGCCGGACGCGGTCGGTCGCGGTCTCCAGGCCCACCGCGACGTCCGTCGCGAGCCCGCGGTCGGTGAAGTCGGCGACCTTCTCCGCGTCGATGAAGTCGGGCAGCGACTCGACGACGATCCGGTCGCGGTCGGCGAAGGTCTCGACGATGGCCTGGCGGGTCTCCGCCCCGACCTCCCGCTCGTCGAGGAAGGAGCCGGAGGTGTAGATCTTGACCTGCCCGGCGGGTTCGTCTGCGTGTTCGTCCTCGTGGTCGAGGCACTTCTCGACCTGGGTCATGAGGTCCTCGTGGGAGACGCTGCCGCCCTCGACGGACTCGGCGACGTAGCCACACATCGTGCAGCCGCCGGCGCGGGCCCACCGGCAGCCGCCGGTGTTGAGGATGATCGTCAGCGAGTCGTAGACGCCGTCGGGGGTGTTGTCTTCGTCCAGCCAGACGCGGGTTGGCTCGGTCGGGTCGTGGCTCTCGTCCTTCCGGGCCCGGATTTCGCGCATCGCCCGGTTGTGGGCGTCCATCCCGCGTCCCTGCTCGTAGACCTCGGGACTGGGCTTGCTCATTGGCAGAAGACAGCGGGGCTGTGCGTAAGTCGGCTTCGCTGTCAGCCGGCGGGAAAAGTCATTTGCCTGTCTGCATACAACCGTATGCACATGTCCAAGAGCGTTCGCCTCTCCGAGGAAGCTTACGAGCGTCTGGCGGCACACAAACGCGAGGACGAGACGTTCTCCGACGTTGTGCTCCGGCTGGCGGGCGAGCGCTCGCTGCTGGACCTCGCCGGTATTCTGAGCGACGAGGAGGCAGACGCGCTCCGGGACGCGGTCGCCGAGCGCCGCGAGCGACGCCAGCGGGGCCTCGAAGAGCGTGCTGAGGAGCTGGGGTCGTGACGTGCTACTCGACACGACCTTCCTGATCGACCTGATGAACGGCGACGACGGGGCTGTCGACAAGGCTCGCGAGCTGGAGCACGACCTCGTCCAGCAGCGGCTCTCGTCGATGACGCTGTTCGAACTGTACTACGGCGTCGCCCGAGCGAGTGACTCCCCCGACGAACGCGAGCGGGTAGAGACCGTTCTGGAATCGAAGCCAGTCCATCCGGCCGACACTGCCGTCATGCGGAAGGCCGGCCGCCTGTCCGGTCGCCTGGCAAACGATGGCACCCCGGTCGACGACGGTGACGTCATCATCGCCGCGACTGCGGATGTTGTCGACGAGCCGGTGCTCACGCGGAACGTCGACGACTTCGAACGGCTCGGGACTACGGTCGAGACGTATTGACGACTATCGCTCCTTGACGTGACGGACGTTCGCGGCGATCCCCCTCGTGCTCTCGGCCATCTCCCGGCCGTGCATCTCCGCCCGGCCGACCGCGAAGGCGCTCGGCCCCTCGACCACGACCTCGTCGCCGACCCGGATCGCCTCGCTGGCGTCGACGACGCCCGGCGCGAGCACCGAGCCGTGGGGAACGAAGTCGTCGATCTCGACGCGTTTCGTGGGCGCGTCGCTGTCGACCCACCGGCGCGCGCCGGCGAGCGTCAGCGAGAGCACGCCGTAGTTGGGGACGAGCGCCGCCAGTTGCTCGCCGTCGGGGTGGTGGGCCTTCAGTTTCGGGTAGCGCGCTTTGACCTGGATGTCCCCGAAGAGCGCGTCGCCGGCGCCGCGGCCGAACTGGTAGTCCGCGACCGCCCGGAGGGTGTTGTGCTGGCGCTCGCGCTTGCGGTACTTGTCTTCCCCCGCGAGCGCGCTCGCGAGGTTCGCAAGGGAGTCCGTGGTCGTCGGGTGGTCGGCGACGGTGTACTCGAACTCGACGCCGAGGCCGTCCTCGACGCGCTCGCAGATTGGCCGGTAGTCCTCCGGGACGTGAGCGATCATCCGCGGGTAGTCGTTTCCCCGGAGGTAGGCAGCCAGCACGTCGCTCACGAACTCGACTTCCGTTGCGGACCAGTCCCCTGTCACCACGGAGTCGTAGTGCTGGGCGGGGTAGGTGAGTTCGAGTTCCTGGGGGACGACGCCGATGGGGGAGGTCATCGAGACGGTGTGGGCGCGGAACTGGACGGCATCGTGGAACTGGCCGTGGCTCTGGGAGTCGCTGTAGGGTTTATGCGCCGAGCAGGGGACGAGCACGAGCGGGTTGTCAAAGCGACAGCGGTAGCGGTCGGTGACCCGCCGGGCGAAGCGCTGGATCTCCACCCGACGGAGGGTGTCGTCGCTTGCGGCGGTGATCTCCGCACGCCGGATAACGGGGGTGCGCTGCTCGAGGTAGCCGTACTGGCGGTCGAGCCGGCGGAAGACCGCGGTGTGCCACTGCTCGTGGCGGGCCTGCCCCTCGACGTAGTCGCGCAGGCGGCCCCGCCTGATGCGCTCGCGGACGGTCGCCAGGGCTGCCCGGAGGGCGTACTCGTTGTGGGCGACACAGTCCTCGCGGTCGAAGTCCGCGCAGGGGCCCTGGCAGGCCGGGCAGGCACAGGGGAGTTCGGTCAGGTCCTCGAGGAAGTGCTCGCCGTCGGCGGTGAGGTACTTCCCCCGGGTACCCTTCACGACCGCCCGGTCGGTATCCACGAGGTCCACACCCGCATAGGCGAGCGTGGCGACGTTGCCGGGGGTCGCCACGCCCGGGAGGTAGAGAGCGCTGTCGGCGGGGATGGCGTCGCGGGTCCCCACGATGGCGTCGACGAACGCTTCGGCGTGACCCGCGATGGACTGACCAGTCGAGAGGACGTAGGCGTCGGCTCCGTGGTCGGCGGCGGTCGCGGGGCTGACGACCGCAGCGCTGGGGTAGTCGACGTCGGGATATTCGCCGGCGAAGGCCGACTGGACTTCCTCGGGCGTGCCGCCCGGGAGTGCGCGGTGGGGAAGCACCGTCAGCGAACCCTCGTCACCCTCTGGTACCTCGCGGTCGGCAGTCCACTCGCTGCCGGCGTCTGCGAGGACTTCGTCCACGAGGCCGGGCGTGGTCACCGGGTCGGCCAGCCGGAGTTCCCCCAGCCGGGCCGCGCCGTCCCGGTCGTGGACCTCGAAGTAGTCGGTCATTCGTCGCCCTCCTCGCGCTCCGCTGTGGATCGACTTGTCTCCCGGCGCTCCACGCTCACACCGTCCGGCAACCGCTCGAGCGCCGACTGCGGCCACCCGCCGTGGACCACCCGGACCGTCGTGCCGGGGTTGGCCTCGGCCAGCCGGCGGACCCCCTCGGCGGCGGCCTCGTAGGCCTGGGGCTCCAGCCGCTCGGGCACCTCGGCGGTCAGCGGGTAGGCGTCTTTCAGCGCCGGCGGCAGCGGGCCGAAGGGGGGACGGCAGAGCCACCGCTCGCTCTCCCCGCCGTCGCCGTCGTCGCCGGACCGGCCGCCCACGACCACCTCGTCGCCGACCTCCAGCCGGGCGAGCCGGTCGTGGTGGCGCTGCACTTCGGGGCGGCTGGCGCTCTCGGCGGAGAGGTGGAAGAACGTCCCCTTCGAGACGGGGTCAGTCGCCTCGAGGAACTCCCCGTGTTCGAGTAGCGCCCGGTATCCATCGAGCAGGGTCGGGTGCCCGCGGGCACGCGCCTCGACGAGTTCGAGGAGGTTCCCCTCGCGGATGGCGCCCTTCACGCGGCGCATCTCGGCGAAGGAGACGTGGATGTTGTGCTCGGCGAGCACCTCGCCGCGCTCGCGCTCGGGCCGGTCGCGCAGCTCGGCGGGCGTCCACTCCCCGCAGGCGGGACACGCGCAGGGAAAGTACTCCAGGTCGTCGAGGCGGTCGGTGCCGCGGACGGTGAGATAGCGGTCGTCGCGGGCGTACAGCGCGTACGCGGCGGAGTCGAAGAGGTCACAGCCGAGTGCCGCCGCGAGCGCGAAGGTCATCGGGTGGCCGGCGCCGAAGAGGTGGACCGGCGCGGATTCGGGGAGCCCCCGTTTCGCGGCGACGACGGCCTCCACGACGTCGCCGTAGCGGTAGTCATTGAGCAGGGGGACGACGGCACCGACCGGAAAGACGTCGGCACCGCTGTCGGCGGCCTCCCTGGCTGCGCGTTCGCGGATCTCGGGGTAGGTTCCCCCCTGGACCGGCCCCGTCAGTAGCATGTCGCCGACGTCCATCCCGGCGGCACGCTCGATGCGCTCCTGGGTGCTCGCTTGCTCCCGGGACGCCTGCTCGCGGTCGGCGTCGGGCGGCGTGGGGATGTCGACTGGCGTCCCGATGTCCGAACCCACGTCGTGCTGGAACTGGACGATCTCCTCGGTCGTGACGTCGATCTCGCCGTATTCGGCGAGCTGGAAGGAGCCCGAGTCGGTCATGACCGCTCCCGGGAAATCGAGCAGGTCGTGCAGGCCCCGCTCGAGAGCGGGCTCGCGCAGGTCCTCGCTGCCGTGGAGGACGTAGCTGTTGGTGATGAGGATCTCCGCGCCGAAGTCCTCGGCCAACCGCCGCGGGGGGACCGTCTGGACGTGGGGGTTGACCACCGGCAGGAGCGCGGGGGTCTCGACGGTCACGCCCGCCCGGGGAACCTCGAGTTCGCCCAGCCGGCCGGCGCCGTCGTACCGGCGCACCTCGAAGACGTCTCGCATTGGTCCCCCTGTGCTTGCGGCGGCGGTAAGGGTTGTGTTCCGTGGAATGACTCCTGCCGTGCGGGGTCGCTTTCCCCCGGCCGATGCCAACACGTCTCGGCTGATGTCTTATTCTACGATTTTTGGAAAAATCACAGAATTACGGAAACGCTCATGTGTCCTTCACCACAACGTCGAGTATGCGGATCACCGCTCGGGATGGTCGGATCTACCTGCCGAAAGAGCTCCGCGAGAAGTTCGGCGAGGAGTTCGAGCTCATCGACCGCGGCGACCGGCTGGTGCTCGTCCCGCAGCCTGACGACCCGCTCGAGGCGCTCCGCGAGGAGGTCCGGGACTCCGACAAGTCCGTCGAGGAGTTGACCGGTGGTGCGCTCGCGGAGGCGCTGGAGGAGGCCGGTCGGTGACATGCCGTACGTCGAGGCTGATTTCCTGCTCGCACTGGTCAAAGAGGAGGACTGGCTTGCCGACGCTGCCGAACGGGTGTACGAGGACCACGACGACCTGTGGACTGCCAGGGATACGCTGGTCGAGTTGATGCTCGTCGCCTACCGCGAGGGGTGGGATGTCCTCCGGGTCGTCGCGAGCGCGAAGGAACTCGTCGAGGTGCGGGGGGACGTGGAGTCGGTTCTCGCCGCCGCCAGCTACGTCGAAGACGAGGGGTTCACGCCACTCGACGCGCTCCACCTCGTCAATTCGGGGGAGGATGCTATCGTCTCTACTGACTCGGACTACGACGACTTCTCCGAACGGATCACACTGGAGGAATACACCCCGCAGTGACGTTCTGAGTACTCGCAACCGCCGGGCAGCGCTACTCCTGCTCGCGGAGCTTGTACCGCTGGATCTTCCCGGTCGTGGTCTTCGGCAGCTCGTCGACGAACTCGACTATCCTGGGGTACTGGTACTTCGCGAGGTTCTCGCGGACGTACCCCTGGATGTCCTCTGCGAGTTCGTCGCTCGGTTCGGCGCCGGGGGTCACGACGACGAACGCCTTGACGACCTTGCCGCGGGTCTCGTGATCAACACCGACCACGGCCGCGTTCGCGACGGCCTCGTGTTCGAGCAGCGCGTCCTCGACCTCGGCCGGGCCGACGCGGTAGCCGCTGGTGATGATCACGTCGTCGTCCCGGGCCGTGAACCAGAACCGCCCGTCCTCGTCCCTGGAGCCGATGTCGTCGGTGTCCATCCACCGGCCGTCATCGCCGAGGAATGACTCGGCAGTCAGCTCCGGCGCGTTCCAGTACTCCTCGAACATGACCGGGTCCGGGCGCTCGACGGCGATAGCGCCGACCTCCCCGGACGGTAACGGTTCGCCGCTCTCGTCGACGATGTCGACCGTATGACCCGGTACCGGCTTGCCCATGCTCCCCGGCTCCGGGTCGAACCACTGCGAGCAGTTCGAGACGACCAGATTGGCCTCGGTCTGGCCGTAGAGTTCGTTCAGCGGCGCGTCGAAGACTCCGGCCACCCAGTCGTGCAGTTCCGACGGAACCGGCTCGCCGCCGGTGGCGATGGCGACCACGTGCCCGAAGTCGTACTCGGAGGGGTCGGCCTGGGCCATCGTCTTCAGCATCGTCGGCGTCAACAGCGGGTACGTGACGCCGTAGCGCTCGATCAGCTCGAAGGTCGCCTCGGGGTCGAACTCCTCCGACCGGTAGCCGACCGCTGGCACCCCGTAGTGCCACGCGGGTAGCAACACGTCGTAGAGCCCCCCGACCCACGCCCAGTCGGCCGGCGTGTACAGCACCGGGTCGGCGTCGTGCCACGGGAACTCCAGGGCCATCTGGACGCAGGGCAGGTGTCCCAGGAGGTACTGGTGGCCCTGGAGGACGCCTTTCGGCCGGCCGGTCGTCCCGCTCGTGTAGACGAGCACCGCCGGGTCGTCGGGGGCGGTCTCCACCGGGTCGAACTGCCGGGACCCGCGCAGGTCGGCAAAGCGCTCGCCGACGGCGTGGTCCGGGACCTCCGGGTCAGCGCCTATCCCGACGACGTGCTCGACCGACTCGACGGTCTCGACGGCCTCGCCGACCGCGCCGAAGACGTCCGGGTCCGCGACGACGGCCGTCGTGTCGCTGTCGGCCAGCCGGAACTCGAGGGCGTCCGGACCATAAAGAACCGAGAGCGGGACCGCTACCGCCCCCAGCTTGTAGGCCGCGACGTGGGCCAGCGCCGTCTCGACGCGCTGGGGGGCGACGACGGCGACCCGGTCGCCGCGCTCGACCCCCCGTGCCCGGAGCGCGTTCGCGAGTTCGTTCGACCGCCGCTCAAGCTGCCAGAAGGTGAACTGGTCGCGCTCTCCCGCTGCCGACTCGGTGAACAGCGCCACGCGCCCGCGGTCGTCCGCGTGTCTCGTCACGTCGACGCCGATGTTGTACGTCTCGGGGATCTCCCACTCGAAGCCCTCGCGAGCCTGCTCGTACGTGTCGAAGCTGCTGAGGTTCGGGACCGGCTCCGTCTCCCAGTCGATGTCCGTGGTCATCGTTCACACACTCTGGTTGCTCGAATGGCTCCCCCGCGCGACTTAGATGTGGGGGTGGATTTCAGTCCCCTCCGGCCCGCACTCACCGCCGGAACGACGGCTCCCGCCCCTCCCTGAACGCCTGCACACCCTCGTCCGCGTGCGCGGACGCGAACGTCTCTTTCCCGAGCTGGGTCTCCAGACGGAACGCGTCGTCGGGCCGGCGGCCGGCACACCGGTGGACCGTCTCCTTGATCCGCTGGACCGCCTCGGGGCTGTTCTCGGCGATGCTCTCCGCCACTGCCTCCGCGCGCTCCAGCACCTCCTCGTCGGGGACGACCTCGTTGACCAGCCCGGCATCGAGTGCGTGGGCGGCCGGGAACAGGTCCCCGGTGAGGAGAAATTCCATGGCCCGGCAGTAGGGGATCTGTCGGGGCAGCCGGACGTGCGAGCCGGCGATGGGTGCGATGCCCCACCGGGGCTCCTGCAGGCCGAAGCGGGCGCTCTCCGCGGCGACCCGGATGTCCGTCGCCTGGAGGAACTCCATCCCGCCGGCGACACAGAGCCCGTTGACCGCGGCGATGACCGGTGTGCGGACGAGGTCGTGGCGCAGAAAGAGGTCGTCCTCGTCGGGCTCGATGTCGGGGTCGGGGCCGGTGGCCTCCGGGATCGTCTCCTCCAGGTCGGCGCCGGTACAGAAGGCCTCCTCGCCGGCGCCGGTCACGACGATGGCCCGGACCTCGTCGTCCCCGTCGGCGTCGTGGATGGCACGCGCCCCTGCCTGCATCATCTCTGGCGTCAGGGAGTTGTGTTTCTCCGGGCGGTCGAAGGTGACGTACGCGGTGGTGCCGTCGGTCTCGTATCGGAGTCCCTCTGTCTGTGGCGTCATTCCCGACGGGTTCGCTCCGGGGCTGAATAAACGTTGAGTGGGGGAGACGGTGCTGCAATTCCATGACCCGGCGCGTAACGTCGTCGGCTTCGATCATGACTGGTATTTGTGAAGCTCTAGCCACCCACCAAAACGCGTTTGTGCGCTGGGGATGTATGGACGACTACAGTCCATGTCGCTCGAAAACCGGGAAGAGAAGACCGCCGCTGAACTCCTCGCCGAGGAAACTGGCCGTCCTGTCGAGGAGTTCGAGTTCACCGAGGACATGGAATTTCCGGACCTCGACGACCTCGAAGTACACGACGCTGACGAATACTATTCCGAGGACTGAGTGCGCCACGGCCCGTGTAGGCCGTGCCACCGTTCGAACTGTGTGAGTAGCCGGTCTGCGTTCTGTGTGAGGTAGTCCTCTGAGTAGCGAAATGCTCGGTTTAGAGGGACTGGCGGAAATCCAGTCCTGACCTGGTGTTTCTCGCCATCTCGGTAGATATCCAGATGGAGTCCTTCGTCGCGAACGTCGTGGGACTGTTCACCCGTGATGTCGTCGTCGAAACGCGCGACCGTCCGCCAGTCGGGGGCATTCTGCCCGGTCGGCGTCGCCTCGATGTCGTACTCGAGCTGTGCGACGAACCGACGGACCTGCCCCTGTTCGGTTTCCAGTTCGCGCCGAATGCGCGCGTACGGCCAGCGGATCCACGCCGGTGGGTGGTCCGTCATCGCTCGGATCCGGGGATGTGCCCGAGAGACGCCATCTACTCGCCCAGGTCGCGGGCAGCGTCGACCTCCCGCTGCAGGTCCTCGTCGGTGCGGGGACCGTACAGCGCGGTGAATCCGGCTTCCTCCAGTACCTCCTCGAACTCCCAGCGAGACAGGCCGACCGCTTCGGCTGCTCGCCCGAGCGAGAGTTCACCGAGTACGTATCGCCCGACTGCGGTCGCCAGTTCGTCGGCCGGTTCGCTTCCGGCAGACGCCATCGTTGCTAGAATGCGGGCCGACGGAGGTAATAATCTGTCCCCGGTCCTCGAGTCGTAGACCCCTGCATTACGGTTTATTCGATAACGTTTATGATAACACCAGGGTAATACCCAGGTATGTCTGACGCCGACGCGGGGGCAAATGATGACCCCGAGATGACCACGCTTACGCTGAAGGTCCCCAAAGGATTTCTCGATGACCTTGACGCTACCTGGCGTGCAGAGGATTTCCCGTCCCGGAGCGAGTTTATCCGGTGGGCACTTCGAGACGCGGTGAAGCACCCCGGGTTCTCCCGTGCAGGGTGGAAGGATATCGCCGCGAGCGAGCACCAGCGCCGGACAGGGGAGGGGCAGACTTACACTAGCGACGAAATCCGGGCACGCCTGAACGACGACGCGAATGAGCCCGAGTGACGGCGAGTGGGACTGGCGGTTCACCGCCCCCGCGGAGCGCGAATACGAGAAGCTACAACCACACGAGCAAGAGCGGATCGTCTCGAAGCTCGACGAGATCGTGAACGACCAGTGGCGGGATCCGGGCGACTACCTGGAGCCACTCACAGGAGCGCCCCACTCGAAGCTCCGGATCGGTGCGTTTCGTCTCGGCTGCGAGGCCGACCAGAGCGAGCGATTGCTGTGGATCTACAACATTGAGAAACGCCCGGGTGCGTACAAACCCGGTGACGACTGATAGTGATTGCTGTAACTGTTTACCGGTTCGACCGCCCGCAGTCGGGCGGTCGATGCCGAAATGACATACAGCAGTCACTATGAGTCGCTGACCACCACCACTATCCCCGCCACGGACACAAAACATATACCCAGGGTGTCAGACGCGTGGCATACTCCGCGGGTCGAAAACGCGCCCGTGGCCGGAGAGCGCCCGAATCGCCCGGGATCGGCGGATAGGGCGCGTGTGAGTGTGTGTCCCACATCCTATCTAACCACAAAGCATTTAATACATCCACCGTACCTTTCCGTTGTACCCCTGCCCATGGTGATAGAAGCGAGTACACCCACGCCGACCGGTTGCCCGCCGCTGCAGTGTCGCGGGCGGAAAGCGTCTATCGCCGGCTAACGATACAAACTATGACAGGAAACAATACAAGAGACAAGCTCCGTGGCCTGTTCCTGGCCGCGATCATGGTAACCAGCGTCTTCGTTGGTTTCATCGCGTTTGCCGGGACAGCTGCGGCAGCGAATCAGGACCTGGTGAAGGATCCGATCCATTACCAGGATCCCACAAACGATGACGGTGTAATCGAACTTGCCTTCGAAGGTGACGTGAACGTAAATGGTGACTTCCAGGTTGGCGTTGCGGGCCTGGACGAGGTCACCGTTGGCCAGAGTTATATCACGGCCACCGGCGGGCAAGTAGAAATCGACATGGCACAGTACGCTGCGGACAATAACTTGGCAGATAACGGTGTCTTCCCGCGCGTCGAAAACGTCACGTACGACGTCGCTGCCGCGGGCGACAGTTCGGCTACGGCTTCTGACACCGTTGATGTCCGCTTCGCCGGTGCGTCGCTGAACGTGGCTACGGGCTCGCCAAGCTCAAGCAACCAGTTCGAGGGAACAACGATTGCACTCTTCGACAATGCTCCTGGCACCAGCAACCAGGTCACGGTCGAGAGTGACAGCGTGTTCGCGCAGCCGTCCACCGGGGTCAACAGTGAGGTGGCGCTGTTCGACACCACCGACCGCGCGCTCGAAGTGTACAACGTCAGCAACCTTGGTGGTGGCGACGACTTACAGTTCCGGCTGCGTGACCTCGGCCTCACCGCCACGTCTGACGAGAGCGAATTCTTCGACGACGAGGACATCACTGGCACTGTCTCGTCCGACTCTTCCAACCGTGACATTCTCATCGAGCTCCTCGACGAGGATGACGACGTCGTTGCGGACACCGAAACCGAGATCGGTGCCGAGCTGGAGACCGACTTCACGTTCGGTTCGCAGGACACTGGTGACTACACCGTCGAGGTGACCGACCTCGCTACCGGTGTGACTGCCAGCACGGATACTATCTCCGTGGTTGCTGCGCCCGACGCTGACGCCTCCTTCGGTGAGATCGAAGGTGACCAGCGCGGTGACATCGTTGAGATCCCGATCGAGGTTACCGGTCAGAATACCGCTAACATCACCATCGGGTCTGATGGCGTTGGTTACAACGTCAGCATGACCGTCGAAGACGGTGTGGATGACGAAGAGGACGAAGACGGTGTCGTGACGCTCAAGTGGAACACCTACAATGCTGGCACACTTAGCGGATTCAACGCTAACCCCAGCAGCGTCTTCACCGTCGCAGACAGTGACGACGAGGTCCGCGACCTCAAAGTTACCACGTCGGATATCGATGGCCAGGATGACATCATCGAAGCGGGGACCTACGAGGTCGCCGTCGGTAGCGGTGAGGACGGACCGCCGAACCCCAGCGCGGATTCCCTGGCAACCGTTCGGATCTCCGAACGCGAGAGTTCCGAGACCGGGATCAGTCTTCTGACTGCCCCGGATTCGGTTGATCCCCAGGACGACGTTGACCTGGCGTACATCCAGGATAACGTCGGCTCCGCCATCACGCCGGCTTCGAATATCGCTGAGAACGACCACCTGATCGCCGCGATCAGCGCTCAGGGTCTTGAGGGTGCAGTGAACGCGACTGGCGCGAACAACGACCTGGGCAAGTTCGCTGGCATCCACGCAGGCTCTGCTGGCGAGGGCGGATTTAGCGTTCCAGACCTCACTGACCCCACCGCCCTGAACCTGCCAGACGACCAGATTGTGATCGAGGCTGTCGAGGTTGACCCTGGCCCGAACCAGGACGCTGACGTCGTTAACGTCGAACCGGTCGTTGACCAGGTCGTCGCCGACACGGCGAACGACACCTACTACGTCGTCATCGACAACGATGATGGCGCCCTCAGCAACGCGCTGGAGGAGGAGGACGACTACAACCTCGAATTCAACATCCTTCCGGCTAACCAGGACACGAACAACTACGGTCTCGTCGCTCCGAATGAGGACGACGAGTTCGAGAATGAGACTGCGAGCGCGCAGTTCGACATCGTCGACGAGGAAGCCACGATCGACGGTCCTGACACCCTGGAGGTCCAGGCTCAGGACGGTGTGACCATCACTGGCACGTCCACCGTTGCACCGGGTGCTGAACTGGACATCCAGGTCAGTTCCCAGCGCAACGAGCCGAGCCAGTTCATCAACACGTCGACCGCGACAGTCCAGACCGACGGCACGTGGAGTGCTGACTTCGGTGACACCTTCGCCGACGCTGTCGAAGGAACGAACTTCGACATTGAGGTCACTTACGAAGGTCGGACTCTCAGCACCGACACGGACACAGGTGTTGTTGAGGGCGAACCCGTCGTCAACACCCTGACCTTCGAGGACCAGGAAGTCGTCGCCACTGGCACCCAGACGGTTGTCGTGCAGAACGTCAACCTGTCTGACGGTGGCTTCATCGCCATCCACCAGGGCGGTCCTGGCGGCCCGGTCATCGGCAACAGCGACTACATCGCTGAGAACACCGACCGGACCAACATCGCCATCTCGCTGAGCGAGCAGCTGCCGCAGGGCGAGACCACGCTGGTCGCGATGGCCCACCAGGACACGAACAACAACCAGGAGTACGAGTTCGACGGCGGTGCCGTCGACGCTCCGTACCCCGGTGACAACTTCGTGAGCTCGGCCACCATCACGGCCGGCCAGGCTCAGCCGACTGAGACGGACACGCCGGACGAGCCGACTGAGACGGACACGCCGGACACGCCGGACGAGCCGACTGAGACGGACACGCCGGACACGCCGGACGAGCCGACCGAGACGGACACGCCCGACGAGCCGGCTGACACGACCACCGACGGTGCCGGTTCGCCCGGCTTCGGTGTGACTGCAGCCATCGTCGCGCTGCTCGGTGCCGCGTTCCTGGCACTGCGCCGTCGCGCCTAACTAACTAACCGACCACCGCGGTCGGTCCCTTCGACGTTCGCCTTTCTTTCGCGTGCTCGCCGGGTAGCGACAGCGCCGCGAGTGCGACGTGCCGGTCGATCGTGTCTGTGCACTCCTGCTATCGGGTAACAACGGAGACGTGGAGACGACGGGCTATGCGCGAATCGACACGAGGGATCGGTAAGCGGCTCGGCGGGGTCGTGTGACCTGCATCACGCCGTAGATTGGCTTGAATCCACGGTCAACGACAGAGAGGTCCGTGTCGAACGGACGGCCACAGCGACCGTCAGGTCTTGCGGCGAGAGGGTTCCCTTTCATCGTGCAGATATATACACAGAGTGATGGTATTGACGGCAACAATCTCGGTGACAATGCCGAACCCCTCTGCACCCACTGTGTAATACTGTCGCCGCTTCCTCGCACCACCTGTCGTGTTTCAGTAGAGAAGCAGCGGTCGACAGTTTTCAGGCGTGTTCGTCGACCCACTCACACCAGGCTTCGAAGTCGTCTGCGCCACACTGGTCTGCGATCGAGCGGAGGGTTCCTATCTTTATTTCTCTATGCTGTGGGACATCGACGTTACGCACCTCTCCAGTCTCCGGGTGTTCGTACCGAAGTCGCACGTGGCTCCCCTCGCGGGCAACCGGCACGTAACCGAAGCTCCGGAGTACTTTGACTATCTCACGGCCCGAGAACGTCTTCCTGACCATCCATTACCGTAGAAATCCCGGTAGCTCGTCGTGCTCCCCGAGGTCCCCGACGTCGATATCCATCTCCTCGTCGAGAAACTCGTCGGGGTCGTCGACCGGCTCACCACCCCCGGCTTCGAGCCGGAGCACCTCGGCCAGTTGTGCCAGCGCTTCCGCACGCGTCTCTCCGCCTCTGGCGAGCCCGGTTTCGAGGTCGCGGGCAGTCACGCTCCCGTCGTCTTCGTGGATGAACTCCACACCCTCGCGTTTTCGGTCGCGTGACGTGCTTGCCATACCAGATCACAGTCGGATCTCGGTGATAAGCCTTCGGACGGCTCCCAGGGATAGTGTTCAGATTAGAGCGATTCGGTTAGAGACACCTCGAAAGCTCCCGGACGCGCGACGGCTTCGCCGTCGTGGCATGACGAGGTCGGCGGGGCCGACCTCATGCTCGGTGAACCCGGACGACGCAAGCCGCGAGGCGCCACCGGCGCCTCGGCCCGTGCGAACGGGCCGGAGGCCCGTGAGCAGACACCGTGATCCGAAAGACCGGTCTGCGGTCTTTCGAACGACAGCGAGTGTCACGCGAGGCGGAGCCGAGCGTGACCTTGAGAGACGAGATGCCGGGGGGATTTCGAGGTGTCCGCAGCAAACCCGCGCTGATCTGAACACCAGCGTCGTGAGGGCCGTTCCATTCAATACAGTCGGGTGTATACCTCCGAGTGAATGGCACAGCAGCCCGCCCGGATCGTCCGCGAGGTTCACGACGAGCCTCACATCAAGGGGAGCCGCGTCAGCGTCCGGCACATCTACGCGCGGGTTCACGACCGTGGGCTCCGCCCCGAAACGGTCGCCGAACGGCTCGACCTCGACCTCGCGGACGTGTATCACGCGCTGGCCTACTACCACGACCACCCCGAAGAGATGGCTGCTGTCGAGCGCCAGCGCGAGGAGGCCACGGAGGCAGCACGCGAACGGACGACTATCAGTCCACCCGACGACGGGTAATGTCGGTCCTGCTGTTGCTTGATGAGCACGTCGACCACGAGGTCTACCACAGACTCGACGACTACGGACACTGCGTCGAACACGTCGCCTTTCATGACACGCTTGAGCCGGGTGACTCGGACCGGGCGCTCGCTGACTACTCCCTGGAGCACGGGGCGCTGATCGTCACGTACGACGACGACTTCGAGCAACACCACGACGAGTCGGACTACTGGGGCGTGCTCTTCTTCTCCGACGACGGCTGGTCGGCTACCGAAGTCGCCGAGACGGTCCATCGAGTCGTCGAGTTGTACGACGAACCGACGCTAAGCCAGCTGAACCTCGTCGGCCGTGAGTGGCTGTAGGCACCCTGGGGGCCGTCTCCGTCCCCTGTCGGCTCGTGTTGGGCCCGGCTACGCCGAGGCGTACCATATCGCCCGCTCCCGACCGTCACATAAGACATATACTCGCCTCCGACCAACTCCGAACAGATGCTCGACTCGCTCCTGGGCGCCCTCGAGGCGGCTCACACGGTCTCGGGGCCGCTGGGCTGGCTCGTCGTGGGGGTCTTTCTCGCCGGCGTCGCCCTGGAGCGGTACGACCGCGAGTACGCGCGGTGGGTCTACGTCGGGTCGTGGGTCCTGATCGCCGCGTACTGGCTCTCGATGGTCCACTACTTCGCCATCGACCAGAAGAGCGTCGTCGAGGGCATCGGCGTCGTCGCTGGCATCCCGCTCTCGGTCTACGTCGGCTACCTGCTCGCCCGCGGGCGTGACTCGCTGTTTACCCTCTCGCGGGCCGTCGCCCTGATGGGGCTCTTTTATATGCCGCTCGTCGCTATCCCGGTCGTCCGGCAGACCCTCATCGAGACGGTCACCGACCAGACCGGGTTCGTCCTGAACCTCGTCGGCGTCACCCCGCAGGTCGCCGACGGCTTCTACGTCGACGGGCTGCGGATCGCCGAGAAGAGCCACCCCTACGAGAGCACCTTCGTCTACTACGTCGGCGGCGAGCCCCTGACCCACACCATCCTGATCGCGTGCACGGGCATCGGCAGCATGGCGATCATCGCCGGGCTGGTGGCGGCCGTCGACGCCCCACTGAACCGGAAGTTCCAGGCGCTTGCGATCACGCTCCCAATCATTTACGTGCTCAACATCGCCCGGAACGTCTTCATCTCCGTCAGCATGGGCGAGCAACTGCTCCAGGTCTTCCCCGGAGCCATCAGCTCCCTCTTCGCGCTGGAGAACACCGTGATGGTCTCCTACATCGTCGCCGACCGGATCGTCTCCCAGAGCCTGTCGGTGGTCGTCCTCGTCGGGCTCCTCTGGCTGATCGTCCAGCGCGTCCCCGAAGTGCTGACTGTCGTCGACGACGTGGTCTACGTGCTCACCGGCCGGGAGTACGACCTCGGCGAGGCACTCGGCGTGACTGTCGACTCCGGGCAGTCCCAGCCCGGCGACTGATCCCCCGTCGCTGACCTCGCCGCCGTTTCCCCCGGGCTGCCACGCTCACCCGCGACAGGAGTGGCTCACGAGCCGCTCCCGTCGAACGGGTCCGTCGCCGTCAAGCTTTGTCGGTTCGAGGACGGCGTACAGTGAGACGGTCTCGACGTGGCTATCGTGGGCTCGACTCCAGCGGTGACAGAGTCCGTCCGCGACACCGTGGAGCACGGCGGGGTCGTCGGTCGCCCAGACCGAGCGGAGGTACTTGCGCCACCGGTTGGTGGGGTACCAGGCCGCGCCGTCCGGCGGCGGCACCCAGCGGACGGCGCCGCCGTGAAGCGCGTCCACCTGCCCGCCGTCGTCTGTCATCGCCGGCGCGAGAACCAGGACGTCCCGCGTCGGCGGGGCGGCGAACATGTCCCAGCTGTCCTCTGCGGGGTCGAGATTCCCCGGCACCCCGTCGGGCGCCTCGACCAGACCGACGGCGGCGGCGTTCCAGACCAGCAGCCCGACGACGAGGACGACGCCCGCGGCCTGCCCCGCCTTTCGACTCCGGGCCCGGACCCGTTGCCAGCGCCCGGCCAGCTCGCCCCGCGGCTCGTCGCGGCCGCCGTCGCGTTCTCCCTCGCCTTTCGGGAGCGACAGCCAGGACGGGAGCCGGCCGATGACCGACGACGCCCGCACTGTCGCGGCCGCCGCGGACACCCGGTCCCAGACCCCGGACGGGAGGAAGGGGAGCAACGCGACCACGGAGACGAACGGGAAGACGCCGAGGCGCATGGTTGCGGCCATCCCGAGGTGGGCGCCGACGAACAGGCCGGCGAGGACGGCCCGGCGCCGGCCGGTCGTCGCGACGAGCCCGACTGAGGCGACGAGCAGGCCGAGCCAGACGACCTCGAGGACGCCGAGCAGCGCCGGGAGATCCGCGAGCGCCGCCCCCAGGGGCGTCGTGAACTCGTCGAGCCGGAAGACGTGGGCCAGCGCTCCCCCATCCAGCCAGCGCTCGCTCCCCAGCTTGAAGCCGGCGTTCGTCGCGTAGACGAGCACGACCTGTATCAGCAATCCGGCGGTGGCGACGCCCGCAACGCGTTCCCGCGCACCAATGCCCGAACGGGCGCGACCCCGGACCCGTCCGGCGAGTGTGTCCAGCGACCACCGCGAGCCGAGCGGGAGGAAGACACCCCAGAAGAGGAGCCGGCGCAACAGCGAGTCGCCGCCGTTGAGCACCAGGGGATTGCGGGCGTGCAGGGAGACCAGCAACAGCCAGGACACCAGCACTGCTAGCCGGGTCCGGTAGCCGACGAGCAGCGCCAGTGCGCAGATCCCGGCGACCAGAAAGAGCCCCGCCTGAAGCAGGACGTCCCCGGAGAGTGCGTGGACGGAGAGCTGGCTGATGACGGGTCGTTTCGCCTCGAGCAGCGACCGCGGCAAGATTCCCCTGTCCGTATAGAAGGCGACCAGATTCCGCGAGCGCAGGAGCAGGTCCCCGAGGAGTACGACCCCGAGTCCGATGCGGAACGCCGCCAGCGCCCGCGGGTCGACCCCGAGCCGACGGGCGAGTGTCGCGTGGAGCCACCTGATACTCCGCCTGAGGCTGCGGCCGGCTTGAGTCGTGGCTGGGGGCAGTGACATCGGCTGGACGGTCGTTGTTGGTGGGGCGCTTCGGGCGGGCTACGAGGGGATTCGACCGAGCCGAGCGGTAAGTGCTTTCTCCCGCTCGCCGGCTACGTCCCCGAGGTGCCATCGCGCTCGAACAGCGCGTAGTAGCAGACGCCGAAGGCCGTCCGGCCGTCGCGGAGGCCACCCTCGCGGGCCCGGTCGAGCAGGTCCTCGAGCGTCGCAGTCGTGACGTCGATGGTCTCGTCGTCGTCGAGGTCCTGCTCGGCGGTCGGCTCACAGCTGCGGGCAACGTAGTAGTGGAAGACGGCGTCCGAGAAGCCGTTCGCCGGCTCGACGGTGGTCAGGTGAGCGAGCGCGTCGGCCTCGTAGCCCGTCTCCTCGCGGAGTTCGCGGGCTGCCGCCCGCTCCGGATCCTCCTCGGGTTCAGTCGTCCCTGCCGGGAGTCCGCGGTTGACCCGCTTGACCGCGTGGCGCCACTCCTCGACCAGTACGACCTTCTCGTCGGAGGAGAACGGGAGGATGACGACGCTCTCCTGCTCGGAGAGGTAGTCGAAGTCGGTCTCGGTGCCGCCGGGGAGGCGGACGTCCTCGCGGACGATGTCGAAGCCGGGGCAGGAGTAGGCAGTCGACTCGGCGAGTGTTTTCCAGGCACGGTCACCCATTGCCTGGGATCGGTGTGAGAAGAATAAAAAGGGCGACGCACTGACACCGCCCGCGGCTACCCGACGCGTGGAAGATTGTCGCGGATGACGCCACGCAGTGCTGGAGAAATCCCGACGATGACGAGCCCGTAGACGGCTGCGCCGAGGGCGACGAGTCCGAGCGCGACCGGGAGCGTCCGCGGAAGCGCCGCCTTTCCGGCGAGCACGACTCCCCCCATCAGGGCCGCTGCGCCCGCCTGTCGGGCCAGCTCGGCGGTCGGCATCTCGACCGCGAGGACCGACCTGATTGCGGTGTAACCAGCCGCCAGGCCGACGAGGGCGGACGTAGCAGTGGCCACGGCGGCGCCGACCCAGCCGTACAGTGCCACGAGCAGGACGTTCAGTCCGAGGTTGGACGCGAAGAATACGCCTTGGACGCGGAATGCAAGGTCCGGTCGGTTGATGGCGTTCAGCGCGTTCACGAACTGTTGCAGGTAGACGTACACCAGCCGGGCCGCGACGAGGACGACGAGTACCACTCCTCCTTTGGTGAACTCCGGGCCGTAGATGCGCAGTACCTCCCCCTGGAGGATGGCAGCCCCGACCAGTCCCGGCACGAGCAACAGCCCGGCAAAGCGTATCGAGTCGGTGACGAGCCCCGCCACTTCGTCCCGGCGCGCCTCGCTCGACAGCTCGCTGATCGCGGGAAACATCGACCGTGCGATCGATGCTCCGAAGACGGCAAGCACTGATGCGAGGTTCCAGCTCACCTCGTAGACGCCGATCAGGCCGTCGGCGACGAACAGCCCGAGAACGAGCGTGTCCATCGACGCGAAGGCCCGCCCGCTGAGCGACGTCAGCCAGGCGTAGCGCGCGTAGGAGAGAAGGTCGACCAGGTGTTCCCGGGACGGGAGGCTGACTGACGGGGAGACGTACAGCGTGCCCGCGAGTGCGGCCACGACTGCTCCGGCCGCGTAGCCGGCGAACAATCCGGTCAGCGCGAATCCGAGGAAGATCGCGCCGATCTGGATCAGGCTTCGAACGGTGCGTTCGAGTGGCGTCAGGACGGAGGAGACGTGAACCAGGTCGAGTCCGTCGAGGGCTGCGGCGACGAACTTGAACGCCCCGGTCGCGAACAGCAGGCCGACGACGACGACCACCGGCACGCCGCGGAGATATCCCGAGAGTAGCGGCTCCGCGGCGAGCAGGACAACCGCGAGGACGAGAAAGAGGACTCCCTGCAGGAGGACTCCGGCGACCAGATACTTCTCCTGCTCGACACCCTCGCTGAGCCGCTTTTTGACCGCCGTCTGGAGTCCGAGATTGCCGACCACCCGAAGCCAGATAACCACAGCTACGATGACGAAATAGACGCCGAGTACGTCGTCACCCTGCGAGCCGAGCGCGCGGGCGACGTACAGCGTCGCAAAGAACCCGAGCGCCGTGGTGGCGATCTCGGAGAGAAAGTTGACGATGGAAGTCTGTCCGATCCTCATGGGTCAAGCTACACGGCCACCACGACCGCGTGTAGTACGTCGGTCTCGCGCACCGTAATTGAGCGTTGTGTTTGTGCTACTTTAGCACCACAATCTTTCTAACCGCGCTACTCGAACCCTTCACCGGACTGTGAACTCGCTGGATATGCCAGTACCGGTGGTGGGAGATTGATGCGGGTACTTTGGTTGGCGCCCGATAAACCGGATGACATCAGCGTCGGCCGCGAGCGGATCGCAGCACACCTCCGCCACCGGGGTATTCGGGTGACGATTCGCGGGACGACAACACGGACTGTGGTCCAGACTGTCCGAGATCAGTGGGACTACGACGCAATCGTCGGGACAACCCGTGCCGGTGCGCTCGCTGGAAGCACTCTTCGCTACCACCTTGACTGTCCGCTCGTTGTCGACCACGTTGACCCGATCGCACAGTTCGTCACAACCCACTCGCGTTTATCGGCCATCCCCGTCCGCCGTCTCGAAAACATTGCCTTCCGGCTGAGTTCACATACACTGTATGTCTACGAAGAAGAACGAGAGCGGGTGTGCCGACGAACCGAGTGTACGAAGACCACACTCGGTGTCGATTACGACCGGTTCGCAACCCCCGACCCAGATATCCTCTCCGACGTACGGGAGGCCCTCTCGGAGTACGACTTGGCCGACAACGTTGCGGTCTACGTGGGTGGCTTGGAACCGCTCTACAACATCGAACCGCTGCTGGCGAGCGTCGACCACCTTTCGGACTGGTCACTTCTCGTCCTCGGCACCGGCTCACTCCACGATTCGGTGAGGAAGCGCGCGGAGAACGACCCGTCGGTTGTGTTCCCCGGTACGGTGCCACACGAGACTGTCCCTGGCTATCTCCATCAAGCAGATGTCGGGCTCTCACTCGTTGATGACCCGTATACGCTGAAAGTACTCGAATACGGTGCAGCAGGACTGCCACCGGTGGTTCTCTCTGGCCGAGCACGAAGCCGGTTCGGTGGCCTCGTTACATACTCCGACGCCGATCCGCGAGCCATCGCGGATAACATCTCACGGGCGGCCGAACGGACCGACGGCGCCGCGCTCCAGCAGTACGTCTCCCAGTTCGACTGGGGAAGCGTCGCCGACGATTACGAGCAGGTGCTGCGCGAGGTGGTTGACTGACCGACTGGCTGGGCTACTGGTGCCGGGCACCGGTCATATCACAACCGTCAAATATCCACTCCAGCCACTCTGGCACATGAAAGATGTCCTCCTGGTCACTGTGGATTCCCTTCGAGCTGACCACGTGGGCTGTTATGGATACGACCGGGATACGACCCCGGCTCTCGATTCTCGCGCCGACGACTCGGCGGTATACACCAACGCATTCGCACACGCCTGTTCTACCCGTCCGTCGTTCCCGACCATTCTCACCTCGTCGTACCCGCTCATGTACGGCGGTTACGAGCGTCTCTCCGAGAGCCGCACACTCATCTCGGAGGTGTTCTCCGATGCCGGCTATCGGACGGCTGGCTTCCACTCGAATGCCTATCTCAACCCGGAGTTCGGATACGGACGTGGATTCGACCACGTTTTCGACTCGATGACCGACCCCGGGACTTTTGCTCGTCTCCGGCAGTGGGTGAAAAACCACCTTGACGACGAGGGAATCGTGTATCAGACGCTTGCCTCGGCGTTTGACACCGCCGAGAGGCACGCCGGTGCTAACATCGGCTCGGCGTACGTCGATGCCGACGAAATCACCGACAGAGCGATCACATGGCTCCGTCAGGATACTGACCAGCCGACTTTCCTGTGGGTTCACTACATGGACGTTCACCATCCCTACCTCCCCCCAGCAGAACACCAGAAGGCCTTCCGGGACGAGCCGATCAGCGAGCGGCGTGCCATCCAACTCCGCCGGAAGTTCATCGAACGTCCGGAGGAAGTGACCGATTCAGAATTGAGTGATATCATTGACCTGTACGACGCTGAAATCAGATTCACGGACTCACAAGTCTCTCGTTTGCTTGAAGCTGCTGATAAAGAACTCGACGATTACGTGTTCGCATTTACCTCCGACCACGGAGAGGAGTTCCGCGAACACGGCCGGTTCTCACACCACGCGACGTTCTACGACGAAGTCCTCCACGTACCGCTTATTTTGCATGATGGCGATAATACTGGCCAGTATCACAACATGGCCGGTCTGCTTGACGTGGCTCCTTCGCTGGTCGGAGCAGCTGACCTCGAGATCCCGGACCGGTTCTTCGGATACGACCTCCAGCGGCACCACGAAGGGACGTGGCCTCGTGAATCGGTTCTGGGAGATTGGTCACCCGATGGCCAAGGAGATGGCGAATGTCGCTACTCCTACCGAGACCACGAGTGGAAATTCATTCGCCGCGAAACGAAGGACGGTAACCACGAAGAGCTGTATCGTCTCACTCAAGACCCACAGGAGGTCTCGAACGTTGCCGCTGACAATCAAGCAGTAGTTACGGAGTTTCGCGAGAAAATTGAGGCACACGCAGACGACATCGACGAAACGAACGAGGAGCTACAGGAGGTCGAAATGGACGAAGAGGTTCGACAGCAACTGCGGGACCTGGGCTACCAGGAGTAGCGCTCCATGAACACCCCACTGGTTAGCGTTGTCATCCCAAGCTACGACCGACCGGACCGGTTACGGGATGCAGTCGAGACAGTAGAGGCCCAGACATACGACCGGATCGAACTCATCGTCGTTGACGACTGCTCTCCAGAGCCTGTCGAACCGCGAATTGAGGAGCTTGATCTCGGCCGCTTCAAGCGCGTCCAATGTCTTCGCCACGACGAAAATAGAGGGGCAGCCGCGGCGAGATGTACTGGTATCGAAGCTGCCGAAGGCGAATTCATCGCATTTCTTGACGACGACGACAGATGGGATGAACGGAAGATCCAAGCGCAGGTTGACGCGATTCGTGAGTGGGGTGAGGATGCCGGCGTTGCCTACACTGGAATGCGCGTGGTGAACGAACACGATGAAACCATGCGTAAGCACACCCCGGAGCTTTCCGGTGACATCACACGAACCTTACTGTGCCGAAACGTCGTGGGCTCGTACTCGAGAGTTCTTGTCCGCCGAAATGCGATCGAAGATGTCGGTTATCCCGATGTGACCTTCCCCAGCTGGCAGGACTTAGAGTGGTGGATCCGTCTGTCGACCGAGTGGGAATTCGTGGCAGTCCCTGAACCGTTAACAATTGTTTATCAATCTGACGAACACGACCAGATAAGTGACGACTTCGACACTTTGGTCGAACAAACCTATCCTCGTTTTCTTGAAAAGTATCGCCCACTCGCATCTGAATTCGGTCGGCTGTTCGAACAGAAGATGCGTGCGTGGGCCGCTTTCCGGGTTGGCGGATACAACGCGCTACGTCTCGGACGGTTCTCGGAAGCTCGCCGCTATCTGTTGACTGCTGTTCGGCGATACCCTCTTGAGCGGGTCTTCTGGATATATTTGTTAGTTGCACTCACCGGCAAGTCTGGGTATGAGGGAGCGAAGAAAATCAAACGGTTCATTACCCACTAACAGGGTCCAGAGCTTTTATGTTAGTACAATCATCGGCCAATATTGGAAAAAATTTCAAAATGAATGCACAATTTTGTTGATTATAGAAAACAGTCGTAAATAACCACTCACATTTATAAATATCCCAATTCCGATAGCCTCTGTTCAACTTCCGGAACGGTATCCGAAGCTTCTTTTTTCTTCACATTTTCCTTTTCTCTTACCGAACTACTCGCTTCCTCTATCTTTTTCTTGATCTTTTTTCCTTCCATTTCTTCATCATTTTGATTTAAACAAACTGATGTATAGTCTCCCCGACGCTCAATGTACTTGTACAGCGTCTTGCCTGCTTGCGTGTAGACTGCCCGCCACGGCCCATAGTAATCATCTGCGTTTTCTTTGCTATCGTCAAATAACTCATCATCTCCTTGTCGTAACCGCGTTGTAAATGTTATAACGGGGCCTTCTGGAACGAACGAATCATAATCGGTACCACGTTCAACTGCCGCTCGAACAGTCTTGGGAAAGGCAACAAGGCTGGCGGGCTGACTAATGACTTGGCTGCTATTCTGGTCTGGATATTTTACAACAAGCGGAACGTGAGTCAGAACTTCATGAATACCCCAGCTATGAGTGACCATTTTCGTCCGGTTAGTCAATCGACTCACTTCTCCGAACCCCTCACCGTGATCGCTCGTGATTACCACCAGAGTGTCGTCATGTTCATCTATATTCTTTAGAAATGAAATGATTTTCTCTACATATGAATCCAGCTGAAGAATGGTACCATCGTAAAGATGCTCAAACGCCTCAAGTTGCCACCACGGACGACCGGAAATAAATTCAGTTACCGGTGGGCCGTCTAGATTCTGATGAAGAGCAACTAACTCTTCACCCCCCCACTGGTTATATTCCTCTGTGGGTTCGTATGGGAAATGAGCGTCCATTAGATTGATACATGCTGCCCAAGGCCCCGAACCGTTCGTCCTCCATTGTTGAAAAGCCTTGACTACCTCTGACGACTCTACTGATTCAGTGAACCCGCTCCGTTGCTGAAGAACAAAGTGGTGAACGTTATTCAGAAACGCATGTGTGGGGTGCTCGTCATGTAGACATCGTTTAAGATTCCCAATAACACCTTCATGTTTGGCGACATCTGCTGGCCCATGGGCGTCCGAGAATAGTTTCCTTTCAGTATCAACGAACTCATCGGTTACACGCTTGTCAAATTGTTCAGAGAGATTTGATGCGTGTGCGACCACAGGATTTGTGGTGAAAATTCCAGTTTCGTATCCTTCCTTGGATAATTCTTCCCAGATTGTGGTGTTCGGTTTTATTTCATCTTCATGCTGCACAATTTGATGACCCTCGACATGGGTGCCTGTCCAGAGGCTCGCATGGCTGGCGACGCTGTGGATACCGGGAGACCGTGCCTGTTGATATAATGACGCCCGTGTCGCATACTCCGATAAAAATGGGGTCGTTTCGCGATGATAGCCATATGCCCCGACATTTTTCGCACGGACGCTGTCTAAAATCAGAAGTAAAATGTTTGGTTTACTCATATTCTCGTAGGCGTAGTTCAATCGACTACGTAACTTTACCGAGCTAATTACTCGCACGGGTTTGATTTTTCCTATTTCTCTCCTCGAAAGGACTATCCAATGGATTGTACGACATAAGGTATGATTTTGAGTAACGGACTCGCCGACCTCCACACCCACACCGTCGCCTCCGACGGGACCAGCACCGTCGCCGAGCGCGTCGAGCAGGCACGCGACCGCGACCTCCCCGTCATCGCCATCACAGACCACGACTGCATCGCCGACAGCCTCACCGACCGCGTCACCCACCACGACGACGTCACCGTCATCACCGGCGTGGAGGTCCGGGCCGACCTCGACGGCGAGAAGGTCGAGTTGCTGGGCTACTTCGTCGACCCCGACACCCCCGCCCTCAAGAAAGTCCTCGTGCGGGCACGCGAGTACCGCACCGAGCGCAACCGCACGCTCGCCGCCCGGCTCACAGAACTCACTGACCACCGCTTCGACTACGAGCAACTCGCCGACTCGGCGCCGGGGATGCTCGGTCGCCCGCACTTCGCCCAGCGGCTCATCGCCGAGGGCGTCGTCGACTCCGTCGGGGGGGCCTTCGAGGAGTATCTCGGAGCCGAGGGGAAGGCGTACGTCCCGATGGAGCGGGTGTCCCACGAGCGGATCATCGAAGCGCTCCACGACGCCGGCGGGCTCGTCTCGCTGGCGCACCCCGGCCGGATGAACGGCCTCGACGTCCCGGCGGCGCTCACCCCGCTCACGGAGGCCGGTCTCGACGCCCTCGAGGTCCGGTATCCCTACGGGCCCGACCCCGCACTCACCGTCGACGAGGCGGCCAACCTGGCCGACGAGCACGGCCTGCTCCACACGGGTGGGTCGGACTGTCACGGGCCCGGGTCCGGGAAGTTCCGGATCGGGGACGTGCGGCTCCCGCGCGCGGAGCTGGAGGCGCTCGTCGAGGCTGCCGGTGTCGAACTCCACTGACTGGTCGTCCGTCCACCTGCCGACTCAGGTCGGGCGCCGGGCGTAGCGGTTCCCGGACGCTAGACCCAAGTGGGGACCCGCCGTAGGGTCCGTCAGAGGCACACCACATGGAGATTTCCGACCGACTGCTCTGTCTGTTCTCCGGTCACGTAGAGGAACGAGAGGATTCGTACGTCGTCGAGGTCCCCGAGCGGGAACTCGACGTGGGAGCGCTCAGCGAGGGGGGCACCTACCGGGTGGCGCTTCTGTCAGACGGCTCGTCTCCCGACCCGTCAACGGCGGACACCGCTACCGGTCCGGGCGGGGACCGCCACGAACCGGAGCCGCCTGTCGACGAGGGCGACCGACGGGAGGTCGAGATCGACGCCATCGGCGACCAGGGTGACGGCATCACTCGCGTCGAGCGCGGCTTCGTCGTCGTCGTTCCCGAGACCGACCAGGGCGAGCGCGTGACCATCGAGATCACCGACGTCCGACAGAACGTCGCCTTCGCCGACGTCGTCGAACGGCACGACCACTTCGGGTAGGACTGCAGTCGCCGTGGAGTCCGAGGCGGGGGCCACAGTCACGGCTCTCTGGCGCCCCGCGCCCGTCCGACGGCCGCCCCACTCTGGCGCCCCGCATCTGGTCGGCAGCCGCGCCGCCGAGAAGGCTCCTGTACTACCGCGAGTTTGCTGTGGCCTCGACGATGCCGACTTCCGAGAGCGGCCCCTCTGGCCCGGTCGGCCATCCGACCTCACGGCCCTCCCACGAGACCCGGGCGTCGAGTCCGAACCGCTCGGCCGACTGCTCGACGTCCGTCGTCCCGAGCAGCAGGCCACAGGGCGAGGGGCCGAACCGCTCGAGCCGGTCGGCGAGCCCCGACCCCGCCGCCGGCTCGGCCAGGACCGGTGGAGCGCCGGGGAACCGGACCAGCGTCGCCTCGAACGGTTCGCCTGCCTCCCGGACCGGCTCGGGCAGGTCGGGAAACGCCCGGCGGAACTGCTCGGCCACGCGGTCGGCGTCGGGGACGCCGAGGACGACCCGCTCGATGCCGGTCAGTTCGCTCTCGGCCGCCGCAGGGGTCGGCGAGACGCGCCACTCCCGGGGCGTCTCGTCGGCGATGAGAAACGGCAGCGTCGCCCCCGGCTCGCCCTCGCCCAGCATCGCGAGTTCCCACGCCAGCTCGACCCCGTCGGGGCGCTCGCGGGCCATCGGTTCGGGTCCGTCGACAGCGATGCCGGCGTCGCGGAGCCGGGTTGCCTCCGCTGGGAGGTCTCCGGCCCGGACCGCCCACGCGCAGGGGCCGCCGTCGTTGCGGATGTGCGCGTCCCACAGCGGCGACTCGACGTCCGGCTCGGCGGTCGAGATGCACTCGACGTACGACCCGTCCGGGAAGCCAAGCAGGGACATCTCCGTGACGCCGTTCGAGTGCATCCCGCCGTACTCCGTCGGCAAGCCGACCGCGGCGAAGGCGTCCTCGAGCCGGTCGAGCGAACTCGCCGCCAGGGTCGCGTGGTCGATCCGAAGCATGCTCCTGCTCACGTCTGGCCGTCCGACGGCAATACCTGTTTGGACGGTCGGCCAGCGGGGCGCACCCTTGGTATACAAGCCGGTACTTTGAGGCCCCCGACGCTCCTTCTCCCCGCTACCTCACCCCGAGGGCTCCTGGACCGTACTCCCGCGGGATGGGGTACGGAAGGGGGGCTTTCGGTCGCGGACACTGCTGATACAGCTCATCGATGTAGTCACCGCAGAAGTCGCAGATGGAGCGCTCTTGAGATTTTGAAGAACTCACGCTGTACACCCCGTTTTCGGTTGAAAGTTGCAACTAATCCCGGAAAAAGTATAAATATGTAGTGGGCCGGCGCAGATATCGAACCGGAGCAAGACGGTCGCTCGCTCCGCTCGCGCTACGTCTTGCAGGGTCCGAATCTGCGCGGCGTCGCGCACACGCGGCGCTCGCCAGTGAGCGCCGCGAGAAGCTTGATGGGCCGGCGCAGATTCGAACTGCGGTTACGGCCACCCGAAGGCCGAAGGATACCAAGCTACCCCACCGGCCCGCAACAGCACACGGAGGCAGTCGTGGCCGAAAGGTAAGCCTTCCGGAACGCCCGAACGCCGGCTTCATTGCGGGCCCGCGACAGGGTGTCGTATGGACGTTCAGGACGCTCACATCCCCGAACCGGACTTCGCCACCTGTCTCCGGCACATGCCACAACCGTGTGTCGACCTCGTCGTGGCGTACGACGGCGGCGTACTGCTGGCCCGCCGGCAGAACGAGCCCGCGAAGGGTCGGCTCTTCTGGCCCGGCGGCCGCCTCTACAAGGGCGAACGGCTCGACGACGCTCCCCGGCGAATCGCCCGCGAGGAACTCGGTCTCGAGGTTCGCGTCGCCGAGCGACTCGGCGTGAGCGAGCACTTCTGGGAGGAGACGTCGGTCGCGGGGGTCGAGAGCCGACACACGATCCCGGTCGTCTACCGGGTGGTCCCAGAGCCTGCCGACCAGCCGGTCGAACTCGACGCTCAGCACGGCGAGTACGAGGTCCTCCGGGAGCCACGCGAGGACCTCCACGAGTACGTCCGCGAGTACCTCGACCGCTTCGAGTTGCTTCAGTAACGGTCGGTGTCGAACCCCTCGGTGTCGACCCAGCTGTGTGCCAGCACGGTCGCGTGGTCGGCGTGTAGCGGGTGTGGCCCGAGGCTGATACGGTGGTCGGCGACGGCCTCGAGGAGCTCTCGCTCTTCCTCGGTGAACTCGCGGTGGTCCGAGAGGACGAACACGGGGTCCGCCGGCGGCGCCACCGCAGGGGCGGGCTCGCCGTCCGTCTGGAGGTGGACGACGGTCCCGTTCGCGCTCGCGGCCTCGACGGTTCCCTCGAATCCCCGGCGGACCAGCGAGACGCCCGGCGACACTTCGACGGGGATCTGTCCGATCGCTTCCTCGCGCTCGGCCAGCGCCGCCCGGACCCGCGCGGCCGTCGAGCGCTCGTCGGGATTGAGCCCCTGGAGGGTCGCGCCGTCGAAGGTGACGGTGAACGTCTCGCCCAGCACCAGGTGAACGCGGGTGTCTGCCCGGATGTCGTGAGAGAGCAACAGCGCCGCAGTTATGGACCGCGCGAGCAGGTCCATGCGGCCCGCGCCGGTGAGGTCGTCGAGCGAAAAGTCCACCGTGGCGGGTGCCTCGTGGCCGACGTAGACGAACTGTCGCATGCTCTCCGGTGAACGCCGAGAGGGCATGAATCGCCCGGCTCCGGTCCTGTCGGTCCCTCGCCCACCTCACTCCTCCTCGGAGGGCCGGAACTTCGGGAGCGCGAGGTCCTCGGTGACGCGGTCGAAGGCCACCTCGACGGGCAGGCCGATTTCGACCGCCGCCGGCGCACAGCCGACCACGTTCGAACAGACCCGCACCCCCTCGTCGAGTTCGACGTACGCCACGACGTACGGAACGTCCTCGGCGAACGCCGGGAGTTCCGTCGCGCGCCGGATCACGGTGTAGGTGTGGACGTGACCGGACCCCTCGCTCTCGACCCACTCGACGGCCTCGGAGCCACAGAAGTGACACCACTCCCGCGGGAAGAACTGCCGGTTCTCGCAGTCGGGACACTCCTGGACGAGCAGCCGCCCCTCGCTCGCCGCCGCCCAGAACTGAGCGTCGACTGTAGCGTCGCGGTCGGGGAGCGGGCGGTCGGCCGTCACGCCGGCCACCCCCGTTCGAGGATCCCTACGGAGTGGGCCGTCAGGTTCTTGCCGTACTGGCCGGCGCCGACGCCGGTGACAAGCCCCCGCTCGGCGCCGGGGACCTGCCGCCGGCCGCCCTCGCCGCGGAGCTGGCGGACGGCCTCGACCACCTGCACGAAGGCGGCCCCGCCGACGCCGGCCTGGCCGACACACAGCTGGCCGCCGCCGGTGTTGAGCGGGAGGTCGCCGGCGTACGAGAGGTCGGTTTCGGCGACGAAGTCCGCGCCCTCGCCGCGGGCCGCGTATCCGAGTTCCTCGAGCTGGAAGAGCTCGACGATGGGATAGTCGTCGTAGAGCTGCAGGAAGTCCATCTCCCCGGGCCCCAGCCCGGCCATCCCGTAGGCGCGCTCGGCGGCCGCCTCGATCCCCATCCCGTAAAAGGTCCGTTGTTGGGCCACTTCGGGGTTGTAGCTGTGCCCGAAGCCCCGGATCGAGACGGGATCGACGTCCAACTCGCCCGCCAGGTCGGTCGAGGCGAGCAGGACGCCGAAGCCGGCGTTGACCGGGACGACACAGTCGAACAGCCGGATCGGGTCCGCGATGGGCTCCGAGTTCTTGTACTCCTCGGCGGTGACCGGCTCGTCGAAGTACGCCAGCGGATTCCGCGTCGCGTGGTCGCGCTGGGTGACGTAGACCTCGGCGAGCTGGTCCCGGACAGGACCGTACTCGTGGGTGTACCGCTGCTGGGCGAGTGCGAGCAGGGCGTTCGCCCCCTGCATCCCGAAGGGAGCGACGTACTCCCGGTCGAACCCCCGCGGGTCCCGCGGGAAGACCTCGCCCGAGCCCTTCTCCGGGTGTTTGGGCGTGCCGGCGCCGAGACACAGGATGGAGTCGACGACGCCGGACTCGATGGCCTGGGCCGCCTGTGTCACCAGCGGGACGGCCTGGCCCCCGCAGTGGTCCGTGACGGTGACCCAGGCCAGGTCCTCGAAGCCAAGCGTCTCGGCGAGCATCATCGGATAGCGGTACGGGGTCTCGACGGAGGGCCGCGCGACGCCGAGCCCGTCGATCTCGGTGAATGCCAGGCCGGCGTCCGCGAGCGTCTCCCTCGCGGCCCTCCAGAAGTACTCCTCGAGCGTGTGGTAGGGCTGGTCGTTGCGCTCGCTGGGACGGCTCTTCGCCGTCTCGCCGACCCCCGCGATGACCGTGTCCTCGAGTACCATGCGACGGTGTGACGGATAGCCCCGTGATAAGCCCGGGGGTTCCCTGGGACTCCGGGGAACAGCCAGTACCGCCCCCGACGCCGCCGGTAGCACGACGTTACCGTCCGTCGGCCCGTCTCCCGGCACGTTCAACGGTCGGGGACTATATGCGGTCACGCTCCGAACCTGGTCCGATGGTCGACGCTTCGACCCGTCCGACTTCGGGTTCCGAACCGGCTCCCGCCCCGGGTGGCGCCCCCGGGCGGTCGCGGGCACCCCGCCGGGGTGTCCGGTAGCGATGTTCCGCGACCGACGCGATGCCGGCCGACAGGTGGCGGAGTTGCTCGAGGGCCACGACATCGAGCCCGACGTGGTGCTGGCGGTCCCGCGGGGTGGGCTTCCCGTGGGACGCGCCGTCGCCGACGCCCTCGGGGTGCCACTCGACGTGGTGGTGGCCCGGAAACTCCCGGCGCCGGGGAACCCGGAACTGGCCGTCGGCGCCGTCGCCGCCGACGGGACGGTGTGGCTCAACGACGGATACGTCGCCGACCTGGGCGTCGACGAGTCCTACGTCGAGCAGGCCACCGAGCGCGAACGCGAGGCCGCCGCACGGAAGCTCGCCCGCTACCGCGGGGACCGCCCCGCGCCCGACCTGGCGGGGAAGGTGGTCGCCGTCGTCGACGACGGGCTCGCGACCGGCGCGACGGTTCGGGCCTGTGTCCGGCAGGTCCGGGACGCCGGCGCCGCACGGGTCGTCGTCGCCGTCCCGGTCGGTCCGCCCGACACCGTCGAACGGCTCCGCGAGGAGGCGGACGAGGTCGTCTGCGTCGAAACGCCGCCACACTTCGGCGCAGTCGGCCAGTTCTACGAGTCGTTCCCGCAGGTCTCCGACGAGGAAGCGATGGGATATCTGGAGTGACCGGGGCTGTCGGCCGCCCGGGCGACCGCTCACCGTTCGGGCGCGGGAAACGGTCTCCGCGGCCCGGGCGAACGCGTGTTCGGCCGCGGAAACGCCACCGTACCGAGACTAACTGTCGTATAACTTTGCCCGCCGGCGGCCGACTCCGGGTCGATGAGCGCGGGACCCGACCCTCCGAACACGCCGCGGGCCGTCGTCCACAAGCAGGTCCTCGACGCCGCGAAACGCCAGCCGGACGCCTCCCTCGAGGCGCTCGCCGACGAGGTGAGCGGTGCGTCGGTCGAACTGGTCGAGAAGACCCTCGCGGAGTACGGCGACCCCGCCGACCAGCCGGGGGTCGACGAGCCACCCGCGGCCGACGGCCACGTTGCCGACGGAGATACTCCCTCCCCCGAGGACGACGACTCGGCAGCCGACAGTCCGGGCTCTTCCGGCGCGAGCGGGGCCACGGATGCCGCGAACGCGGTCGACAGCGCGCTCGGAGACGACCACGCGCCCGGGGCCGAGCGGGCGCCTGGAGCCGAGCAGGCGCGGCGGGCGCGCGGAAACGGGCGCGAGAACGGCGACACGGACAGAGCGCCGGAGATCCCCGAACGGACCCGCGAGACCCTCCGGCTGGTCTGTGAGGATCCCGGGGCCTCGCAGGCCGACCTCGCGGACCGGATGGACGTCGCCAAGTCGACGATCAACAAGTGGCTCCACGCGCTCGAGGGGTTCGAGTGGGAGCGCCGCCGGGAGTTCGCCGCCCGACACGTCGACTGCGACGCGGGACGAGGTGACGACCGGACGGCCTCCGGAGGGGCCCCTCGCCGTGGGGCCGGCCGGGCGTCCGACGGGGCGGTCGTCGTCCCGGCAGAGATCGCCCCCGAGGTGGTGTACGCCTCCGTGACCTCGGGGCGGCTCACCGACGACGAGGCGCTCCGGCTGCTGGAGTCGGTGATCGCGGACGGCCGCCGAGACGGAGAGAGCGGAAGCCCCTGAGCCGTCGCGGCTACATGTACATCCGGTCGTTCGGGTAGTCGTCGGCCGTCGGCTCCTCCCGGAGCGCCTGCATCCGGCCCGCGAGTTCCTCGTAGTACTGCTCCATCTCGTCGGCGCGACCCCGCAGCTCGGTCTCGTCGGTCTCGACTCCGTGGACCGTCTCGAGTGCGTCGAGCAGCCGGATCGCGGCGTCGAAGTCCGGGCCGGGGAGGTGAGTGGGCGTCACCAGCACGCCCGTCGGTGGCCCCTCGTCCTCGAGGCTCCGGCTGAGCAACTCGCCGATGATGCCGTCGAAGAACCCGCCGGCGAGGGGCTCGATGTCCGCGCCCCCCTCGCCGTCGAAGTGACGCTCCCGGTAGCCGTCGGTGGCGACGTGGTAGACGGCGTGCTCGTGAGGCTGGTGGGGGAAGGGGGCGCCGTGGAGGGCCGTGATCTCTGTGACGCCGCGCTTTGCCGCCCACTCCAGCACCGCCTCGGCCCAGAGGTCCGAGACGGTGACGGGGAGAAACAGCTCGGTGATGAGGACGGTCACGTCGGACTCGGCGGTGCTGTAGAGCCTGGCCGGTCGGCGGGGCCGTCCGTCGCTGAACGGGGTGATGTCGGGGAGATTGTGGGTGCGGATGTGGCCCACCTGGGTGGTCTCGACGTGGTTGACGAGGTAGTCGGTCGCCGTCAGTCCCGCAACGCCGAGCCCGGCCGTGCCGACGAGCAGGGTCTCTCCGGGAGGCACGTCGCCGGTCTCTCTGACCTCGAACGCGGGTTCGCGTGTCATGTCTCGTGGTACGACCACACACTCAATAAGCCCACCCCCGGACACTGGCGTATGGGCAGCCGCCTCGAGCGCCTGCGCAGCCGCGTCGAGGGGCTCCGCGTGTTCGAGTCCCCCCGGCAGCGGCGCCGGGTAGCACTTCACCTGGCCGTTGCCGCCGTCCTCCTCGGGGGCGGGGCCCTGCTCCTCCGGGACCGGCTCGCGGTCCTGACCGACGGCCCGGCGCTGCGGGCCTTCGTCGCCGGCTACGGCATCTGGGCGCCGGCGGTGCTCGTCGTCCTGCAGGCGGCCCAGGTCGTCCTCGCCCCCATCCCGGGGCAGTTGCTCGCCGTCGCCGCAGGTTATCTGTTCGGCGTCTGGTGGGGCACCCTCTACAACATGGTCGGGGTCACGCTCGGCAGCATCGCCGCCTTCTGGCTGTCCCGGCGGTTCGGGCGCGCGTACGTCGAGCGGGTCGTCCACGAGGACGCCCTGGCCCGGTTCGACGCCGTCGGGGAGGAGTACGCCCGGTCGGTGCTGTTCGTGTGCTTTCTGATCCCCGGGCTCCCCGACGACGTGCTCTGTTTCGCCGGCGGGCTCACCCGGGTGCCCCTGTACCAGCTCGTCGGCCTCGCCGTCGTCGGCCGGTTGCCCGGCTTCCTGCTGGCGAACGCCGTCGGCGACCTCGCGGGGACCGGACAGGTCGGAACGGCCGCCGTGCTGGCCGCGCTCGTGCTCGCGGCCTCGGTGCTCGGCTACCTGAACCGTGACCGGCTGTTCGGTCTCTTCGAGGACGCCTGACGCCCCGTTCGGGGGTTCACCGGACGACCAGCACGGGGATCCTGGCGCGCCGGACGACTGTCTCCGAGACCCCGCCGAGCAGGATCCGCGCGGGCAGCGACCGGCTGTGGCCCCCGATGACGATCAGGTCGAAGTCGCCCTCCTCGGCGTACTCGAGGATGCTGCTCGCGTCCTCGCCGACGACCTCGTCGGTCTCGATCTCGGCGTCGTACTCCGCCGCGACTTCCTCCGCATCGGCGAGGAGTTTCTCGGCGTGCTCGCGGGCGTCCTCGAGCCACTCGTCGAAGGCGCCGGGCGCGCTCCCCCACCCGCCGGGCCCCAGGTCGCTGGTCCGGAAATCGATGACGTGCAACGCCGTGAGGTCCGCGTCCGGGTGCAGCTCGAGGGCCGTCCTGAGCGCCTTCTCGGACAGCTCCGAGTAGTTGACCGGGACCAGCACCCGCGTGCGGTTGTCGGTCACTGCTCCCCCCCGGGGCCGTAGTCGCCCTGGTACTTCAGGAAGACGTACGCGAGCACGAGCACCGCCAGGAACGCCGCGCCCGCGAACACGGCGACGGTCACGGCGAGCTCCGGCAGCTCCCGCGGCTCCCCGCCGCCGTCGCCGCCGTCGCCGTTCCCTCCGTCGGTCCCCACGGTGAGGGAAGCGACCATCCCTGCCGACTCGTGGGGGACACAGAAGTAGCCGTACTCCCCCTCGACCTCGAAGGTGTGCTCGAAGGTGGCGCCGCCGCCGACGTCGCCGCTGTCGGGGTCGCCTGCGGCGTAGCTGTTGCGCGCGGTTCCCTCGTCGTCGAACCCGCCGGAGGCGAAGTACTCCGCGTCCGCCGGGATATCTTCCTCGTAAGCGGTGACCGAGTGTCCGATCCCGCCGACGTTCTCCCAGACGACGGTCGTGCCCGGTGGGACCGTGGTGTCGTCGGGGTTGAAGACCAGACTGTCGGTCATCTCGATGGTGCGGGTCTGCTGTGCACCTGCGGCCCCCGTGGCTCCTGCCGAGAGCGCTGCCGCTCCCGCGCCGGTCAGGAAGTCGCGCCGGGAGACGGTCCGTGACTGGCCAGCCATACCCCTCTCCAGGGCCGAGGACGGGCATAAACCCCGCTGCCCGCCGCCCGGCGCGAACACCCGTTTCCCGCGGCCGCTCTCTCCCCCGTCTGCCGGTCACGGGTCGGCCCGACCTGATCCGTCGTTTCGCGTCGTTTCACGCCCGCTGTGGCCGTTTCGCCCGCTTATGTCAACATCCCAATTTTATACCCGCGACGTGAAGCCCTTCCATGCTCTCCGACACAGTTGCCGTCGTCACGGGCGGCACCACGGGCATCGGCAAGGCGATCGCGGCGGAGTTTCTCGACCAGGGCGCGGAGGTGGTGGTCTGTGGCCGGCGCGAGGACGTCGGCGCGGAGACCGCCGACGAACTCGGCTGCGAGTTCGTGCAGTGTGACGTCCGGGAGTTCGATGAGGTCCAGGCGCTGGTCGACGGCGCCGTCGACGACGCCGGTCGGCTGGATGTCATGGTGAACAACGCGGGCGTCGGCAGCGAGACGAGCCTCGAGGAGATGAGTCTCGAGGAGTGGCACAACGTGATCGCGACGAATCTCGACGGCGTGATGCACGGCGCGAAGGCCGCGCTACCACACCTGCTCGACACCGAGGGGTGCATCATCAACGTCGAATCCATCTACGGGCTGCGCGGGGGGAAGGGTGCGACCTCCTACTCGGCGTCCAAGGGTGGCGTCGTGAACCTCACCCAGCAACTCGCGGTCGACCTCGCCCCGAAGGGCGTCCGGGTCAACGGGATCTGTCCGGGATTCGTCCACACCCCGATGACCGAGGACCTGCTCGAGAGCGACCGGTTCTACGAGTTCCTCAAGACCCGGACGCCGATGGACCGGGCGGCCGCGCCCGAGGAGATCGCCCCGCTGGCGTCGTTTCTCGCCTCCGATGGCGCCTCCTACATCACCGGCGCGAACATCCCGGTCGACGGCGGCTGGACGGCCTTCTGAGGGCGCGAAACGGCGGATGGGCAACCTCTGAATTCCAGGGGACGGCCCGCCCCGGTAGCCGGTTACGCCCCCTCGTCGGCGGGCTCGAACCCTGGCGGGAGCCCGCTGGACTCCAGCCCGCTCCAGTCCTCGACCGCGAGTTCGTAGACGGCGGTCTCGCCGCGCTCGACGACCGCCCGGAACGCCTCCGGGCGCCACACCTCCTCCAGGGACTCCCGGACGGAATCGGCCTCCTCCCCGGGAACCTCCCGGAGCTGTCCGGTCACCAGCACGCTGCGCCAGCTGAAGGGGGTCTCGGCGCTGTAGACCAGAAACCTGGCCGGCTCGTCCCGGTCGCTCAGCGCGGCCTTCCGGCTGTCCGACCCGAGGACGTAGAGCATGTAGAGGTGCTCCTCGCCGTCGAACCAGAACGACATCGGCCGCAGGCTCGGCGCGCCGTCGGTCGCGAGCCCCAGCACCCCGACGCTGTGGCTCGCGAGAAACTCCCGGACTGCCTGTTCCGCCATCGGGGTGATCTCGTATGCCCCGCCGGTCACGGGGGACACCCCCCGGTCGCAGCCCTTGCCGTCCCCGAGCGGGTGGGCGGTGTCGATCCCCGGCCGGCAGTGTCGCCGCCACCGGGCAGCGGGTCCGACATGGCGGGTCAGACCACCAGCACCGGCCGGCCGACGTTGCGGACGACGCGGTCGGTGACGCTGCCGAGCTGGTCGCCGTCGGCGTGTGACTGGCCCTGGTACCCCAGCACCACGAGGTCGGCGTCGACCTCGTCGGCGTAGCCGATGAGCTCCTCGTGTGGCACCCCGTGACAGCACCGGGTGACGACTTCGACGTCCAGGCCGGTGGCCCGTTCGGTGACCTCCGCGAGCTGTTCCTGGCCCCAGTCCTCGGCCTCGGTAGTGAGGATCTCCGCGCTGCTCAGCGCCGGTTCGCCGTACTTGTCGGTGTCGACCACGAACAGCGCGTGGAGGGTCGCACCGGTCTGTTCTGCCTGTTCGAGCGCGTGAACGACGGCCCGGTTCGCGGACGCGCTGCCGTCTGTCCCCACGAGAATGGTCTCGTACACACCCGGCGTAGGCGCCACCCGCTCAAAGTTAGCGACTGCCTAGCGGGCTCATACTGCCGGCTGTAACTCCGTGAAGATATGCGCCGCCCGGGGCGGCGAGCTTCTTGACAGACGTACAGCCGGCAGCGTCAGTCGGCGGCGCGTTCGATCGCCTTCCGGGTCCGGTCGCCGACGCGGACCAGGTGACAGAGCGGATTCCCGGGGTAGACCAGGGGGTTCTCGAGGACGCCCACCAGCAGGCCGGTGAAGGGCGCCTCGACGACGGTGTCGTCGGTCTTGAACGGGTCGGCGATCGTGGCGATAGGCTCGCCCTCGTAGACGAGCCCGCCCCGGTCGGCGTGCATGTCGACCAGCCCGCCGGCCTCGGCCCGGACCCAGGTCTTCTCGGCCGTCCCGGCGACGACCGCCCGCCACCCCGGCCACGCCACCGTCGCGGCCTCGAGCATCTCGAACTCCGCGAACACGCTCCGGACCCCCGCGAGCGCCGAGTCGATGACGTCACGCTGGAACCGGTGGGCCTCGCCCATCTCGACTGTGACCGTCGGCGTCCCGGCGTCGGTCGCGGCCCGCCGCAGCGCCCCCGAGGGGGCGGCCTTGTCGATGACGACGTTCGAGGCGAAGGCGTTCGCGACCCGGGTCCCGGTCGGGTCGTCCATGTCCGCCCGCACGTGGAGCATGTTCGAGCGCCCCCGGGTCGAGGTGTGGAAGTCGATGCCGAAGTCACAGGGAGCGACGAAGTTGTGGAAGATGTTGTGGGCCATCCGCTTCGCGCTCGTCCCCTCCGGAGTGCCGGGAAACGACCGGTTCAGGTCCCGGTCGTAGATCGGGAGGTAGCGCTGCTGGGCCAGAAAGCCCGGGACGTTCAACACGGGGAGACAGACGAGCGTCCCCCGGAGCCCCTCCAGGTCCCAGTCGTAGGCCACCTCCCGGACCACCTCGATGCCGTTGAGTTCGTCGCCGTGTGCGGCCGCCGAGAGAAACGCCGTCGGGCCGGGCTCGGTCCCGTTGACCACGGTGACGGGCATCTTGACCGGGTCCCCGAGATACGTCTGGGTGACGGTGTACCGGAGGTTCTGGCGCTCGCCGGGGTCGACTCGCCCGCCGCTGTAGGTGAACGTCTCCGCGCCAGTCATACTCGCTTCTGGTCGGATCGCGGTATACATCTGGCGGCGCCCGCCACAGTTATCGGCCGCTGGGGCGAGAGGGATGCACATGTCACCCGTCACCGTCGGCGTCCTCGGCCTCCACAGCAGCAAGGAGAGCAAGGCCATCCTGAACGCCGTCGAGGCGCTGGGCCACGACACCGTCTGGTACCGCCCCGCGAACACCGCCGTCAGCGTCGAGGACGGGACGCTGACGGTCGAACCCGACGCCGACGTGGTGGTCAACCGACTGCTGCTGTCGACGAGCACCCACCCCGCGGAGGACCTGGGCCTGGCGGCGCTGTTCGACCGCGTCCGGCCGCTCCTGAACCCGCCGGGCGCGGTGACGACGGCGATACACAAGTTCGCCACCGCGGCGGCGCTGGCGGAGGCGGGGCTGCCGGTCCCCGATGCCCTGCTGGCGCTCGCGGCCGGCCGGCTCAACCAGGCCCGCGAGCACTTCGGCGAGCGGGCGGTCTACAAGACGGCCATCGGGACCCACGGTGGCGGCGCCTGGCAGGTCGACCTGGACGACCCGGTCAACCCCCGCGTCGGCGACAGGCAGGCGTTCATCCAGCGGTTCGTCGACACACCCGAGGGCGGGCGTCCCCGCGACGCCCGGGTGTACGTCGTCGACGGCTCGGTCGTCGGGGCGATGTACCGGTACGCCCCCGAAGGGGAGTGGCGGACCAACGTCTCGCTGGGCGGCGAGGTCGAGGATGCGACCGCGGATCTCCCGGCACAGGCCACGGAGGTCGCGGTCCGCGCGGCCGAGGTCGTCGGGCTGGACTACGCCGGCGTCGACCTCATCGAGACCGTCGACGGCTGGACGGTGCTGGAGACGAACCCGACCGCGGGCTTCCGGGGCCTGTTCCGGGCGACCGGGACCAGCCCCGCGCCACACATCGCCGCGATGGCCATCGAGCGCGGGGGTGCCAGTGTCGAGGAGAATCGGGTACAGGAGCTGTCGACGGCGCTCGACGACTCGATGCCGACCTGTGCCCCCCGCGAGCCACGGGAACGGCCCACCGAACCCAGCGTCATCGGCTACACCGAGGAGGTGGTCGTCAGCGGCTCCCGCGACACCAGAACCATCCTCGCCAAGTCGGACACCGGCGCGACCCGCACCAGTATCGACGCACAGCTGGCCGCCGAGATCGGCACCGGCCCGATCAAGGACATCATCCGGGTGCGCTCGGGCAGCCTCAAGACCGGAAAGGCCCGCCCGGTGGTCGACGTCGTCGTCGGCGTCGGTGGTACCCAGCACACCGTGACGGCCAGCGTCGAGGACCGCGGACACATGGACTACCCCCTGTTGCTGGGCCGGGACATCCTCGAACACTACCACGTCGACGTGACCCGGACCGCCGAGAGCGAGGCCGGCGACCGCGAGGAGTGACCCGCGGCCGGGTCCCGCGGGTGTCCGCGCCTCGAACGCGCCGTTCGACCCTCCCTTGCCCGGAAGGGCTTTCACCGCCGGCGAGGACACCCGGCCCATGGCCTCCGTGCTCGTCTGCTACGGAACCGGAGAGGGACAGACCGCCAAGGTCGCCGAGCGCCTCGCGGCCGCGCTGTCCGACCGCGGCCACGACCCGACTGTCGTCGACGCCGACGACCCGCCCGCGGACCTCGACGTGGCGGCGTTCGACGCGGTGCTCGCCGGGTCGTCGATCCACGTCGGCGCCCACCGGCCCGCCGTCACCGATTTCATCACCGAGAATCTGGAGGCGCTCGCCGCCCGGCCGACCGGCTTCTTCCAGCTGTCGCTGTCCTCGGCGGCCGACGACGAGGAGCGCCGGGCCGAGGCGGCCGGCTACGTCGACTCGCTCGTCGAGTCGACCGGCTGGCACCCCGACCGCGTGGGGCTGTTCGGCGGCGCGCTTCGGTACTCGGAGTACGGCTTTCTCACCCGGCTGGTGATGAAACGCATCGCGAAGGGTGCGACCGGCGACACCGACACCTCTCGGGACTACGAGTACACCGACTGGGAGGAGGTGACGGCGTTCGCGAACGACTTCGCCGCCTTCGCCGAGGGCCGGCTCGGCGTCGCGCCCCCGGCGACCGAGCGGTAGCGCCGGGTACCGGTCTGAGCGTGTCCGCGTCCGTCCGCGGCGAGCCGCGTGCTTGAGCCGTCCGTGGGGAGCGCGTGCCCGGGCCGTCCGTGAGTCTCACCCCGGGAGGAAGACGTTGATGAGGGCGACGACCAGGCCGGCCAGCCCCATCCGCGCGGCGGCGACATACCACCGCTGCCCGGAGATCGAGCCCATGTAGGCGCCGAAGATGCCCAGCACGCCGACGCCGAGCGCGACGGCGACGAGGGCGGCCTCGACCATCGTGACGGCCGTCCCCTCGAACACGAACGGCGACAGCGGGACGAGAATGCCGATGAGCGGGCCGAGCCCGCTGGCGGTCGCGTGGACCAGCCGGGCGCCGCTTTGCTGGCGCTGGACGCGGGTGTCGTCCAGGTCCGTCAGCATCGCCCGCTCGATCCGCCGGATCTCCGCCCGCGTCTCGGCGCGCTCGATCTCCCAGACGCTCCAGACCGCCGAGGTGCCCAGCCCCACGGCGGCGCCCAGCCCGACCTTGATGACGGTCGCCCCGTCTGGCACGCCCGAGAGGACCGCGCCGACGACGATCCCGATGCTGGTCAGCGTCCCGTCGAAGCCGTTCGAGATGAAGTAGCGCCGCGAGATCGCGAGCACGTCCCGCTTGCCCAGCAGACCCACGAGGCGCTGTCGGAGCGAGGACACGGCCTCAGGGGTCCTGTAACGTCGGGAGGTCGTCGACGGTGTACTCCCCGCAGGCGACCTGGTCGACGGAGTGGACGGTCCCGCCGAGGTTCTCGACCGTCGCCTCGATAGCCTCGAAGTCGACGTCCTCGCCCTCCAGTGTCAGCTTCACGTTCTGGACCTCCTGGTCCAGTTCGATCAGCGAGGACGTGACCCCCGCGACGCTCTCGGCGCCTGCCACCTGCTCGGTGAACTCGAGCAGGGGCGGGTCGTGAGGCTTCAGTACGTCGACCACGAGCCGTCGGACCGGTGGCATACCCCACAATTGTCACGGTCGACACAAAAACGTGCGTGAGCCCCGCGCCGACCAGTCCGAATTCCACGACGGCCCCGTGACTGTCGCCACAGGCGGTCGCCTGCCGCCAGCCACCGACACTCTCATTATATTGTGTTCCTTTGATTCCGACACGATGATGCTCCCGACTCACGCTCTCGCGGGCATGGCGCTTGCGCTCCCGGTGGCGCTGGCGGTCCCGGAGCTGGCCGGGACGGCGCTTCTCGCCGGCTTCCTGGGTGGTGTGGTGCCGGACCTGGACCTCTATGCCGGCCACCGGAAGTCGCTGCACTTCCCGGTGTACTACCCCGCGCTGGCCGTCCCCGCGCTGGTGGTCGCTGCCCTGTTCCCCTCCCCTGCGAGTGTCGGGGTCGCGCTCGTCCTCGCCGGAGCAGCCCTGCACAGCCTGACCGACGTCCTCGGGGGCGGGCTGGAGCTTCGGCCCTGGGAGGGAACCTCCGAGCGCGCCGTCTACGACCACTACCGCGACCGGTGGCTCGCCCCGCGGCGCTGGGTCCGCTACGACGGTTCGCCCGGCGACCTCCTGCTCTCGGTGGCGCTCGCCGCCCCGCTGTTTTCGGTGACCGGTGACGCGCTCTCCCTGCTCGTGGCCGCGACCGCGGGCGTCGCGGCCGTCTACGCGGCCGTCCGGCGACTCCTGCCCGCCGTCGCCACCGCGCTCGTCGGCACCCTCGCCGAGTGGCTCCCGCCGCGCCTGCTCGCCCGCGTCCCCGACCGCTACCGGGAGGGCCGGGGGAACGGCCCCGGTCCCGACGCCGCCCGGAACGCCGCCGGCTCCCCGGGTGCCCGGGGCGCCGACCCGGGTCGGGCGTCCGGGTGGGACCGCTCGAAGGTCGACTCCGCGGACGCCGGGGAGTAATCTTACGGGCCGGCGCCGAGCGCTTGGAGTATGCCGACTGCACCGGCGACCGCGCTCGTGGTTTTGCTCCAGGCGGGGATCCTCGCGGTCCTGGCCGTCGCGGTCCGGCGAGGCAACGTCGCCGCGACGGTCAACGCGCTGGGGTCGTTCGCGCTGGCGGTGCTCCCGACGACGCTCGCGTGGCTGGGCCGTCCCGTCGCGCTCGGTCCGGAGCTGCCGCTGTGGCTCGCGGCTGCGGGACTGTTTCACTCGGTGGGCATGCTCGGTCCCTACGACTCGGTGTGGTGGTGGGACCACCTGACCCACACCCTCTCCGCCGCGCTGGTCGCGGCGCTGGTCTACGCCGCCGCGCTCGTCGCGCTGCCGACGCTGGGGCTCTCCGCCGACCCGGTGACGGTCGCCGCGGTGACGGTCGCGCTCACCTTCGGTGCCGGGGTTCTCTGGGAGCTCGTCGAGATACTCGCCCGGGCGGTCGGCGAGCGCTACGGCGTCGAGCCGGTGCTGGTCCACTACGGCTGGCGCGACACCGCCGCCGACCTCGTCTTCGATGTCGTCGGTGCGGTCCTGGTGGTCGCGCTGGACGTCCGGGTGTTTCTGGGCGCAGCCGGGCGGTTTCCGGGCGCGAGCCGGCTGTTGATACTGGGTGGGGGCGCGGTTCTCGCCGGCTCCGTCGTGGCCGGGCTACTGGTCTGGGTCGGGCCGTCCCTGCGGGGGTAGGTCGGTTTCGGCGGTGTCGGCGGGGAGATACCGCTTGATTGCGGCGGCGACCACGACGTAGCCGGGGAGCGCGAGGGCGACGACGGCACCGAGGACGCCCCAGTCGGCCAGCCCGAGCGGGACGGTCCCGAAGTAGGTCGAGAGCGGGGTGTACAGCACCGCCAGCTGGAGGAGCGCCGAGGAGCCGACCGCGAGCGCGAGCCAGCGGTTCGACAGCGTCGGCGTCTCGCGGAACCACCGGATGACGTACAGCTTGGCGAACTCGATGACGACGAAGCCGGTGAACACCATCGTCATCGCGTAGGGGGTGATGGCGGCCGCGCCGCCGAGGGCGTAGAACATCAGCCCCAGCATGACCGCGACCGAGACGGTCCCGGCGCCGCCGATGAACCCGAGCATCTGGCCGCCGATGATCCCGCTGTCGGGGTCCCGTGGTGGGCGCTCCATCACGTCGCCGCTCTGTGGGTCCGCGCCGAGCGCCAGCGCGGGGAGCCCGTCGGTCAGCAGGTTGATCCACAGAAGCTGGACCGCCGGGAGCACGAGATACCCGAACAGCGAGGCCAGGAAGACGATCGCCACCTCAGCGACGTTCGCGCTGAGCAGATAGGCGACGAACTTCCAGACGTTGTCGAAGATGGCCCGCCCGCGCTCGACGGCCCGCTCGATGGTGGCGTAGTTGTCGTCGAGCAGGACCACGTCGCTTGCCTGCTTGGCGACGTCGGTGCCCCGGACGCCCATCGCGACGCCGATGTCGGCGTTTTTCAGCGCCGGAGCGTCGTTGACGCCGTCGCCCGTCATCGCGACGACGTGGCCGTTGTCCTGCAGCGCCCGCAGGATCCGCACCTTGTGCTCGGGCGAGGTGCGGGCGAAGACGTCGACGGACTCGACAGCCTCCGCCAGCTCCTCGTCGCTGGCCTCCTCGACCTCCCTGCCCTCCATGACCTTCTGGCCCATCCCGAGTTCGCCGGCGACCGCGGCCGCGGTCCGGACGTTGTCGCCCGTCACCATCTTCACCGCGATGCCTGCCCGCTCGGTGGCCGCGAGCGCCTCGGCGACCTCCTCCCGGGGTGGGTCGATCATCCCCACCAGTCCCAGAAAGACCAGCTCACCCTCGACGTCCCCGTCCTCGGCGTAGGCCACCGCGAGCACACGGAGGGCGTCGTCGGCGAAGGTCCCGACCCGCTCGCGGACGCGCTCCGTGACCTCGTCGGTGAGCGGTTCCGGCCCGTCGGCGGTGAGCACCTCGCTGCACTTCCCGAGCACGACCTCCGGCGCTCCCTTGACGTAGCCGACGTCGTCGTGGACGGTGCCCATCCACTTTGTCTCCGAGGAGAAGGGAACCTCGTCAGTCCGGGGGTTCTCCTCGCGCAGGGCGTCGACGTCGATCCCCCGGTCGTCGGCGGCCGCGACCAGCGCCCGCTCGGTCGGGTCACCGTCCTCGAGGGTGGCGTCGTTGCACAGCGCGCCGGCCCGCAGCAGGCGGTCGATCCGGTCCGCGTCCGCCTCACCCTCCGGGACCGTCCGTGCCGACCCGTCCGCGGCGCCCTCCGTCCCCGCACCATCCGGAGTACCCCCGTCGGCGCGACTTCCGCCGAGGTCGTGGACCGCGTCCGCGACCCAGACCCGGCTGACCGCCATCTGTCCCTCGGTGAGCGTCCCGGTCTTGTCGGTGCAGATGACGTCGACGGACCCCAGCGCCTCGACCGCGGGCAGCCGGCGCACGAGCGCGTTCTCGTCGGCCATCACCCGAACCCCGAGCGCGAGCGTCAGCGTCACCACGGCCGGCAACCCCTCGGGCACCGCGGCGACCGCCAGCGATACCGCGGTCAGGCCGGCCTCGACCGGTGCGGTCCCGCGGAGCAACAGCAGCGGGATGACCAGTGCCGCCAGCACGACCACGCCGAGCCCGAGACGGCGACCCAGCTGGTCGAGCTCCCCCTGCAGCGGCGTCCGGGTCTCGTCGGTGGCAGCCAGCTCCCGGGCGATGGCGCCGACCTCGGTGTCCATCCCGGTCGCGGTGACGACCGCGACGGCGTTGCCCCGGGTGACGTTGGTCCCCTTGTAGACCATGCTACCGTGCTCGGCGACCGGGGCGTCGGCGGGGACCGGTTCCGGCCCCTTCGAGACGGGGACGCTCTCGCCGGTCAGCGCCGCCTCGTCGACCTCGAGGTCGGTCTCGGTGACCAGCCGCGCGTCCGCGGGGACGACGTCGCCGCTGCCGAGTTCGAGCACGTCCCCGGGGACGAGTTCGGTCGCGTCGGTCTCGACGGGTTCCTCGCCCCGGCGGACGGTCGCGGTCGGCGCTGTCAGCTCCCGCAGCGCCTCGAGACTCTGCTCGGCGCGGTAGTCCTGCACGAAGCCGAACACGCCGTTTGCGAGCACGATGACGGCGATCAGGACGGCGTCGACGGCGTGGCCGGCCCAGACCGAGAGGGCGGCCGCGGCCAGCAACACCCAGATGAGGACGCTGTCGAACTGCGCCAGGAAGATGGAAAGCGGCGTGCGCTCGTCGGCCTCCGCGACCTCGTTCTCGCCGTGCTCGGCGAGCCGGCGCCGTGCCTCCTCCGGGGAGAGGCCCTCGGGGCTGGTGTCGTGTGCCGCCAGGACCGCCTCGGCCGGTTCGCTGTGTGGCGTCTCGGTTGCCGGATTGTCCGCTCCCACTGTGGCGTCTCCTGTCTCGCTTTCACTGTCGAGACATATAACCCCCGGCCCGGGACTCGGAGACGGGAGTCAGCCCCCGGGAGCGACCACGAGGACCGGCACGTCGACCGTCCGGAGGACGCTCGAGGCGACGCTCCCGAGCAGCCCGCGCCGGAGTGCCGACCGCCCGCGGGAGGCCATCACCACCACGTCGATATCGTTCGCCGCGACGTACTCGCGGACGCCGGCGGCCGCCCCGCCCCTGGCGGGCGCGCGCTCGACGGTGGAGTGAACCGGCAGCTCGGGGGCGAGGCCCCCGGCCGTCTCGGCCACGCCGTCGACGGCCTCCTGTCCGCGCGCCTGGAGCCGGTCGAGAAACTCCCGGTCGAGCCCGCCGACGTCGAAGGGGCCACCCGCAGTCAGCGGGTCGACGACGTTCAGGACGTGCAGCTCCGCGCCGCCGGTGCGCGCGAGCGCGACCCCGTGGGGGGTCGCCGCCGCAGCGTTCTCGCTCCCGTCGGTCGTGACGAGCACCCGCGCCCAGCCGGCTTCCTCCCCGTCTTCGCCAGACCCGCGCGCCTCGCCGGGGACGACGAACACGGGCACGTCGCTCCGGCGGAGCAGCCGCTCGGTGACGCCCCCGAGCAGCCGCCTGCCGAGCCCGGTTCTCCCCTGCCGGCCGACGACGACTAGGTCGGCTCCCTGCCGGGTGGCGTACTCGTCGACCCGGGTCGCGGGGTCGCCCTCGGCCAGCTCGGTCGAGACGGCGTGGCCGACCTCGGCGGCCACCTCCTCGACTGCCGCGAGCGCCGCCTCGCCTCGCTCCCGGAGGCGGCGTTTCTGCCGGTCCGAGGACGCGAACCCGAGCCAGCCCCGTTCGACGACGTAGAGGGCGTCGACGGCGGCGTCGAACTCCCGGGCGAGTTCCAGGCCGCGCCGCGCGGCGTGGGTCGCCTCCTCGCTCCCGTCGACAGCGAGCACGATGCGGTCGTACATGAGTGGGCGTTTCGGGGCCACCCCCTTCACCGTTTCCGCAGCCCCTCGAGCCAGTCGTTATGAGGGACGAACGTGTAGCTCGAAGGGAACGATGAATTTCGACGAATTCACCGGCACCGTCCAGCACAGACTCGAACTCCCGGGGACCGGCGAGACGGTCCGGGCCGTCCGGGCGACGCTGATGGCGCTGGGCCGTCGGATCCCGGAGGGCAACGCCGAGGACCTCGGGGCCTCGCTCCCGATGGAGGTGCGGTGGTACCTCACGGGCGCGGTCCGGGAGCACGGCCAGCGCTTCGACTGGGCGGAGTTCGTCTCCCGCGTGGCCGAGACCGAGGGGATCGACCGCTCGGACGCGGCCTACCACGCCCAGGTAGTCATGGACCTGGTGGCGTCGGTCGTCCCCGAATCCGACTTCCAGCAGCTCCGCGACCAGCTTCCGGAAGCCGACGACGACGAGAACTGGGGCAAGCTCTTCGAGCTGGTCGACGCCGGCGGCTGGGAGGGGACCCGCGAGGATTCGTAGCTGAGCAGCGACGGGGGCTTGAACGACGAAACGGGCCGAACGGTCACGAAACGCGACCCTTGCCACGCCCGTACTTCTTTGCGTTCTTCGGGAGAACCGTCCCCACACGATGTTCGAGGACATTCTGGTGCCGACCGACGGAAGCGACTGTGCGGCGGCGGCCGTGGAGTACGCCGCCGAGCTCGCGTCGCGGTACGGAGCGAGGGTCTACGTCCTGAGCGTCGTCGACTCCCGCCCGTTCGACGACATGCCCCACCGCGAGAGCGTCGAGGCCGCGGCCGAGGAGACCGTCGCGGCGATCCGCGATGACCTCGCGGACGCGGGGGTCACCGCCGAGACCGCCGTCCGGGTCGGGATCCCCCACCGGGAGGTGCTGGACTACGCCGACGAGAACGGGGTGGACCTGGTCGCGATGGGGACCCACGGCCGGACGGGCGTCGAGCGCTACCTGCTCGGCAGCGTCACCGAGAAGGTCGTCCGGCTCTCCGATGTCCCGGTGTTGACTGTCCCGGGGTCGGACGGGGCCGACACCCAGTTCTCGGAAGTGCTGGTGCCGACCGACGGGAGCGAGCAGGCCGAGGCCGCGGTCGACGTCGGGGCCGACGTCGCCGACACGTACGGCGCCCGGCTGCACGCCCTCGCGGTGGTCGAGCCGATGTCGCTGGGGCTCGATGTCCGCTCCGAGATGCTCGCCGACGCCCTGGGGGATGCGGCCCAGGCGGCCGTCGAGCGGGTGGCCGAGCGCGCCACCGCCGCCGGCGTCACGGACGTCGAGACGGCCGTCAGATACGGCTATCCCTACCGCGAGGTGCTGGACTACGTCGACGACAACGATGTGGACCTGGTCGCGATGGGAACTCACGGCCGGACGGGCATCGCCCGATACCTGCTGGGCAGCGTCACCGAGAAAGTCGTCCGGACCGCTGGCGTCCCCGTGTTGACCGTCCGGGCGCCCGGGACCGGCGAGTCCTGACCCCGACTCGGGCCCGGAGCCGGACCTGCGCCCGGACGCTGACTCTGACCCGGGCGGTCGGGGGCGGCTTTTTCTCCCTCCGGATCCTACCTCCAGTATGTCCGACACCTCACCGACGGAGATGACCGCCGAGGAGCGCGACGCGTTTCTCGGGGCCGGCGGCACCGGCGTCCTCTCGCTCGCGAGCGGGGAGGGTCCCCCACACGCCATCCCGATCTCCTACGGTTACGACGCCGAGGGGACGACCTTCTACTTCCGGCTGGCGGTCGGCCCCGACAGCGGAAAGGGCGAGCTGGCCGACCGGCCGGTCACGTTCGTGAGCTACGGGCGGGAGGACACGGCGGAGAACTGGCGGAGCGTCGTCGCGAAGGGACGGCTGGAGGCGACCACGGAGGAATCGGCCGCGCTGGAGTCGCTTGAGGGACTCCAGCAGGTCCACATCCCGCTGGTGGACATCTTCGGCCGGCCCGCCAGGGACGTCCCCTTCGAGTTCTACCGACTCGTCCCCGACGAGCTGACCGGGCGGCAAGAGACGAGTACTGCCGTCTGACCGGTTCCGGTGCCTCCACTGGTCGGTCTGCGTTGCGCTGCTCGTCGTTCGCACGTGCGAGGGTGGCTACGCCTCTCCGGTATCGACCGGGACGCGAGTCATCCCGAGCGTCCGGAAATCTTCCTCGAACGCGAAGATGTGCTCGATATCGAATTCCTCCCCGCATACGGCATTGAGGTGGTCGACGAACGAGATCTCTTGGTCGCTGTACGCAGCAAACTGCTCGACAGTCCGGGCGAAGATCTGCTCGGTTACCTCCAGCACATTGACCGTCGACGACTCACGGATCGTAGTAAGTGCTTCGACGGCTTCGCGGTGTCCGATGCCGTATAGAAGTACCGTCGCGGTCTCGGCGAGTACGTACCGGCTGGTGAACACCGGACCGTAGTCGAGGTCACCGTCCCGGATCCGGTCCATCACGCTGTTCGCGGGAGCGTGGTAGTCGTCGTCTTCGTCGAAGAGTGCGACGAACGCATTCGTGTCGACGAACAGCGGCCGTGGATGCGTCACGATTCGCCGTACAGGAGTTCGTCGACCCGGGTCGAGAGGTCGCCTGTTCCCGATGCGAACGACGGACGGTCGGTGAAAATCGGGTCGCCCGGGTCGACGGGGTTCGGCTCGGCAGTGTCACGCCGCCAGTAGACGACCCGGCCGGCAGTCTCTCGACGGCCGACTCGCCCCTGCTCGTGCAACGCGTCGAGCTTCCGGCGAGCCGAGTCGCTGGAACAGCCCGTCACCGATGCGACATCGCCGGACGTGACGACTGGCCCGTCTACTGTCTCGAACACGGCGAGCACGTCCGCGAGCGTCACCTGTTCGGTGAACTGGCCGTGTTCGTCGCGCTTCCGGCTCATTACAAGGCGATTGGGACCTCTGAGTCAAAGACCTTGCGTCCTACCCGTCATGGTGTCCGCTCATGGCCAACACTCCCCCGACATCTCCGCCCTCACCACGTCAGGCCTTCGTAGGTGATGTCGTCGCGGCGTTCGACGACGCGGCGACCGTCGACGACGACCGGCTCGTCCATCGCGTCGAACTCCGAATCGAGTGCCGCGAACTCGTCCCAATCGGTGACGACGACCGCGCCGTGTGCACCCTTCAGCGCGTCGGCTCCGCTGTCGGCGTACGCGATGTCGGGGAAGTGCTCGCGCATCTCCTCCGTTGCGACGGGGTCGTAGGCGACGACCTCGGCGCCGCGCTCTCGGAGCCCCTCGATGACCGGGATGGCTCTGGAGTTGCGCACGTCGTCGGTCCCGGGCTTGAACGACAGGCCGAGGACGGCGACGCGCTCGCCCGCAACGTCGGCGTGGCCGTCGAGCAGGTCCAGCAGGCGTTCCGGTTGGAGATCGTTCACTGTGAGAGCGGCTTCGAGCATCTGTGGTGTGTAGCCCGCGTCGTGTGCTGCGGCGACGATCGCGGAGACGTCCTTCGGAAAGCAGCTCCCCCCGAATCCCACCCCACTCCGGAGGAACTGCTCGCCGATCCGGTCGTCGAGGCCGATGGCCTCGGCCACCTCGTAGGCGTCGACGCCGAACTCCTTGCAGACGTTGCCGATGTCGTTGATGAGGCTGACCTTCGCGGCCAGGAAGGCGTTGTTGGCGTACTTGATCATCTCGGCCTCGCGGACGCCCGTCTCGACGACCGGTACCCCGCCGTCGGCAGCTTCGATGAGGGGTTCGTAGACCGTCTGAATGGTCGCGTAGGCTCTTTCGTTGTTGGCGCCGAAGACGACCTTGTCCGGATTGAGGAAGTCCTCCACGGCAGTCCCCTCCCGAAGAAATTCCGGGTTCATCGCGATATCGAAGTCCTCGCCGGCGGTCAGGTCACCGCCGGCCTCGATACGCGGTCCGATCTCCTCCTCGGTCGACCCCGGGACGACGGTGCTCTTGACGACGACGAGGTGGTCGCCGTCCTTGTCGGCCAGCGCTGTCCCGAGGGACTCGGCGCCGGCCTGCATAATCGAGAGGTCGATACTGCCGTCCGCATTCGAGGGTGTGGGAAGTGCGAGGAAGGTGACGTCGGTCTCGCGGACGGCACCGTAGTCGGTGGTCGCGCGGAGGCGGTCGCCGCCGTGGGCGGCGATACGCTCGGAGAGGCCGGCCTCGTGGATCGGGGCCTCACCGCCGTTGATCGCGTCGACGACGTCCTCGTCGATGTCGACGTTGACGACCTCGTGGCCGAGGTCCGCGAAGCAGGCCGCGACTGTCGTCCCGACGTAGCCGCTGCCGACGATGCTGACGTTCATTACCCGTACTATCCCTCCCTCGGGTTTGAGTATTCGGTTGCTGCGTCGGTCCGGAAGCAGCTCGCGCCGGGCTGCCGTGGCTGGTCGGCTCGAGTTGCCCCGCGTCGGGAAGCCGGAATCTCACTCCACAGGCCCGTGTCGAATACGGAGTGCACATCGTCCACCGCCGACGAACATCCGACATCCGTGCGAGCATTTAACATACTGTTTTCCGAAGGGGACGGCGGACGTCCTTCCGGACCCCGCGCAGGCGGTCGCTGGGACGGGGTGTCCCGGATGTCGACACGACAACCGAGCGATACCGATGGAACACACAACAATGGACCCAGAAGCACTCGTCAGAGAAGCGGAGGCAGCGTACCAGGCACAGGACGCCGACCGGATCATGGACCTGTTCGACCCGGAAATCCTCGTCTACTGGGACGGAAAGCAACTGTGGGAGACCCACGAGGACGTCCGGGAGCACCACGCGGAGGCCATCGCCGACCTGCCGGAGTTCGACATCCAGAAGTCGCTCCGGGCTGCCAGCGGGGACACGATCACCGTCGAATGGCGGGATTCGTGGGTCGACGCCGAGGGCACCCGCGGTGAAGGGTTCGGTGCCGAATTCTGGACGATGCACGACGGCCGGCTCCGCGAGTGGCACGTCTACTACGAGACCTACGACCACGACGAGATGGCCGGTGGCGAGTTCCTCACCCACCACCCGGCAGGCGAGGGGTAGAGCGGTCTCCGGAGTGACGGGGACATGCGGTGGCTACCACAGAGTGACCGCGCCACAACCTGCGAACAGTTTTGAATGCCGGCTCACAACAGAGGGCTATGAAAGCTGTCGTGCTCGCCGCTGGGGAAGGAACCCGGCTGCGGCCGCTGACCGAGGACAAGCCGAAAGGGATGGTCGAGGTCGACGGCAAGCCCATCCTGACGCACTGTTTCGAGCAGATGGCGGCGCTGGGTGCGGACGAACTCGTGGTGGTGGTCGGCTACATGAAGGAGGCGATCATCTCGCATTACGGCGACGAGTTCGCAGGGATGCCGATCACCTACACCCACCAGCGCGAGCAGGACGGGCTGGCCCACGCCCTGTTGACCGCCGAGGAACACGTCGACGACGACTTCATGCTCATGCTCGGGGACAACATCTTCGACGCCAACCTTGAGGACGTGGTCCGGCGCCAGCGCGAGGACCGCGCCGACGCAGCCTTCCTCGTCGAGGAAGTGCCCTGGGAGGACGCCAGCCGCTACGGCGTCTGCGACACGAACGACTACGGGGAGATCACCGACGTGGTCGAGAAGCCCGAGGACCCGCCCTCGAATCTGGTGATGACTGGCTTCTACACCTTCACGCCCGCCATCTTTCACGCCTGTCACCTCGTCCAGCCCTCCAATCGCGGCGAGTACGAACTCTCGGAGGCGGTCGACCTGCTGATCCAGAGCGGCCGGACCATCGACGCCATCCGGATGGACGGCTGGCGCGTCGACGTCGGCTACCCCGAAGACCGCGAGAAAGCCGAGGGCCTGTTACGGGGGGAGGACGCGGTCGACGCCAGCGAGGGCGGGAGCGGTGAGGCGACCGCGGGCTCGGAGTAGTGGACGAAACGGGCGTCGCGGCTCGTCGCTGGAGGGCGAACCACAGACTGACGATTTTTCCGACTCCAGTACGTCTCCCGACGTCAGCTCGACAGTCTCCCACCCCTACGGGGTGGGTTTCCGCGCCGTCACCGCTGAGAGACAGCGTGGACTCTACCCCCCGGGACGCTCCTCCTCAGGCGGTCGATGCGAGTCGGTGGGAGACGAGGAGCACGCCGCTGGCGAGGAAACCCATCGCGCCGGCCGTCAGAAAGACGAGCGTGTACGTGCCGAACATGTCGAACCCGACGCCGGCGAGATAGGGGGCGAGTGAGCCCGCGATCGCGAAGGTGATCCCGGTCAACCCGAACAGGGCGTTGAGGTTCTCGGTACCGAAGAGGTCCGCCAGCATGGGTGAGAGGAGAGCGATCGCGCCGCCGTAGCCAAGCCCGAAGACGACGGTCACGGCGAGCAGGACTGTTGACGTCTGTGCGAGGGCCATTCCGATGCTGCCGGCGCCGATGAACGCGCTACAGGCCGCCAGCGCGGGTGGGATCCCGACCCGGTCGGCGGCCGGGCCCACGAGGAACTTGCCGGCCACGTTCATCCCGCCGAGGACGCTCACCGCCAGTACGCCGGCCTGCCGACCGATGCCCGCGCTCGTCGCGAACTCCACCATGTGCGCGGCCGGGATGCTGATCGGAATCCCGATGAGCATGTACCCGAGGAAGGCCAGCGCGAAGGCGCGGGACGTGGCGATCGCGGCGACATCGTCGAGCTGGGCGCGCCAGGAGCCCGTCGAGTCCGTGGTGGGGGTCTCGGTGGGGAACTCGCGGCCGGTATCTAAGTCCATCGCGGCCGGGTTGTCGTCGATGAGGAAGGCGACGAGCAAGAGCAGCGCCACCACGAGGACGGCCAGGCCCAGATAGGCCTCCTGCCAGCCAAACCGGTCGATCAAGGCCGACGCCAGCGGCGGCCCGACGACGATCCCCACCCCGGCGCCCGAGGTCGCGACGGCCGTCGCGAAGCCGCGGCGCCGCTCGAACCACCGGGGGATCGTAGCGTAGGAGACCACGTACACGACGCCCAGTCCCGCCGCCGTCACCACGCCGTAGGCGAGGACCACGCCCAGAAAGGTTGGCGCCTGGCTCACGCCGACGAGCCCGGCGCCGACCACGAGCGCGGCGAGGGCAAAGAGCCGCCGGGTGCCGTAGCGGTCGATGACGAACCCGAGGCCGGCCGCGCCACCGAAGGTGACGACCGTTTGTAACGAGAGGACGAGCGCGGTGCCGCTTTGACTGCGCTGGAACGCGTCGGCGATAAACCCGAAGAAGACGCTGAAGGAGTACATCGTCCCGAAGGTGATCATCGCGCCGATGAAACAGCCGGCGACGACGACCCACCCGTAGTACACCCGGGTGCGCGCCAACCGCGTCCGGACCGTCCGGTCGAGTCCTGACCAGGCCATCGTTCCTCCGATCCAAGGCCCCACTAATTGAACGCCCCGGTTCTATTCACTTTATTGACCTGATCCAGGGCAGCTAAGGAAGCTCTCGGCAGAAGGAATTACCTCAGATGCAGTTCGGCGTGTCTGGACAAACTAACCTGTGACAACCATTTACTCAGAGACGATCTGAGCCGTCTAGGAAAACGATATTGGATAACTTTTTACTTAGATCGGGGGAACAGATAGATAATGAAAGACGGGTACCTCATCGATACGCCTGCGCCGGGGGTATACCGGCCGGTCGATTCGAGTACTGGCGTTCCCTTTTCCAAGTTTTACAAGCCGGACGAGTTACCGCCGGAGATTGAGCTCTCCGATGACGTCATTCAGGCCTACGGCCGTGCGATGCACTCACTTGGTCGACTCGATGGCTTCTGGAGTGAGATCGAGAATCCCCAGGCTGTCTTCGGCCTTTTCGTCTATAAGGAGGCCGAACAGTCTTCACAGGTTGAGGGGACCCGCGTCACGGTTTCAGATATGTATAAGCAAGGGGAGGATTCGAAGGATGTCCGCGAAGCGCGGAATTATGCATCTGCTCTGAGGGAGGCGGCGAAACAGCTGTCAGAACGCGGACGGTCCCGAGAGGCCCTCTCGAATGAGTTGCTACAGGACCTACACAGCGAACTGATGGAACAGGGCCGGACTGACGAAGAAGACCCGCTTCCGGGCGAATTTCGACCGAACTACGCGTGGATTGATGAATCGACCGGTATCGGAACCCGAATCCGCTTCGTTCCGCCGAAACCCGAGATCGCCGCGTCGAGAATGGGGAACTTTGAGGAATATATGCAGTCTGAGGGGGCGTATCCCGACCTGATCGATATCGGGATTTTACATTACCAGATCGAAACAATCCATCCGTTCGTCGACGGGAACGGCCGCGTCGGTCGTCTACTTATTGTGCTGTTGCTGATGGCATCGGGCATCTTGCTCCATCCGCTGTTCTACCTCAGTTCCTACATTCGCCGGAACCGGGACGAATACACGGACCGGCTCTTGGCGGTTAGCGAGGAGGGAGCGTGGAACGACTGGATCCTGTTCTTCCTCACGGGGATCAAAGAGCAAGCAAACGAGGCGTTCAGCCGGGCGAAACTCCTCCTTCACCTTCACAAGCAATACCAGGCGACGTACGCCGATGCTCGCCCGTCTGTCAAGGCTCTTCTTGGGGCTATCTTCACCGAGCCCGTATTCACCGTTAATCGTGCGTCGGACATGATCGATATGTCGTATCCGGCAGCGAATCAAGCGATATCCGTTCTGGAAACTGACGGAGTTCTCCGAGAGCGGACGCAGAAGGAGCGCTACCGGGAGTTCCAAGCGGACGAGGTCCTAAATGTATTAAACAAAGACGCGGATGAGATCCCGTCGCCGGAGGCATTGATTGAGGAAGAAGAGAAGCGGCTTGACGATATCACTCATCAGAGTATCGACATTCACTGACTGTTCCGGAAGAGTCCAGGCGAAATCCCTGCTCTCTCCGTGAGGCGAGATGTTCCGACCCCAGTCGATACCTCACCGATGTCGAGATGCTCTCCCCGGATCGTGAGGGGAGTTCGATATGGGCTACGCGACTGATACGACATGGTCGCAACGCTCGAGCGATCTGTCGCCCGGATGCGAGTGGGAGTGACTGCACCGGAACTGTTAGCTGAATGCAGGCGGTAAGCCCCCTTCCTCAAGGAGCAACGCAGGCCGAAGGCCGAGTAGCGCAGTAGGGAGGGGATACACCGCCGACATCATCGTCAATACACTATTCGGCCTTGTTTAGACGCGGTGCAAATCGTCTTCTACGGCCAGTATCCAAGCACCGAAGTTCGGTTCAGAAGTACTCCCGGACTGGTTCTGTTCAACAGGCACAGCTACTAATCGACTCTTCCAGATGCGTCTAAACAAGGCTCACTATTCTATTCCCAGCCCACAGGCCAACGCACCGATACACTTATGTTGAAACAAAGTTTAAACACGGGGTGATGGATAGGTACGAAATCAAAGGCCACGAAGTCATCGAGGGCGAGGTAAAAGCCACCGGCAATGGCGCACACGTCCTCGTCCCAAAACGGTGGCGTGGCGCAGACGTGAAAATCGTCAGGATCTCTGAGCCTGACGAGTAACCGATGAACTACAACTACAGGTATCGCCTCAAGCCGACAGAAGACCAGCGCGAGACGCTTGACTACCACCGCGATACCTGTAGACAACTCTACAACCACGCCCTGTACCGTTTCAACCAGATTCCCGAAGACGAGGGCACCGTCAACCAGCGTGTCCGCAAAATCCGTGACGAGCTCCCCGACCTCAAAGACTGGTGGGACCCACTTACCGACGTATACTCGAAGGTGCTTCAGCCCACCGTCATGCGGCTCGCCAAGAACATCAAAGCTCTCGGAAAGCTCAAAGAACAGGGCTACAAGGTTGGTGGACTTCGGTGGAAGTCACCGCGGGAGTTTCGGAGTTTCACGTACAACCAGTCTGGCTTCGAACTCGACAAGAAGAGTGGGCAGACTGTGTTGTCGCTGTCGAAACTCGCAGACATCCACATCGAACTTCACCGACCGCTGCCGGACGACGCCACGGTCAAGGAAGTCACACTCAAAAAGGAGAAAACTGGCGAGTGGTTCGCTATCTTCGGTATCGAGATGGACACAGAACCGCCAGCCAAGCCACCGCTGGAGAATATTGACACTGACGAGATGGTCGGGATTGACGTGGGCATTCTGAAGTATACCCACGATACAGACGGCACAGCGGTCGAATCACTCGACCTCTCGGAAGAACGCGACAGGCTCGAACGAGAGCAACGGAAACTCTCCCGGAAAGAGCATGGGTCGAACAACTGGGAGAACCAACGTCGGCGTGTTGCTGAGTGCTATCTCGACATCAAGCGCAAGCGGCGTGATTTCCTGCACAAACTCTCGAACTACTACGCTCGGGAGTACGAACTGGTGGCCGTCGAAGATCTCAACGTGAAAGGGATGCTCGACTCACTGCGAAACAGTCGCAACACGGCGTCGGCGGCGTGGAACACGTTCGCGAGTATGCTCGAATACAAGTGCGAACGCGAAGGGACGCACTTCGTGGAAGTTGACCCCGACGGAACCACCAAAGAGTGCGCTCAGTGCGGCGTCGAAACCGACAAACCGCTGTGGGTACGTGACCACTCCTGTCCGGCCTGTGGCTTCGAGGCGGATAGAGACGTAAACGCAGCGTGGAACATCCTTTCTCGCGGACTTACCGACCTAGGAGTGGGGCACTCCGAAGAAACGCCTGTGGAGACTGCGCTCCCTGCGGGAACCACCCCGGTTCCTGCAAAGCGCGTCGTGGAAGCAGGAAGCCCCTGCCTCAAGGAACGAGCGGCTACGCCGCGAGTGAGTAGGCAGGGGTAGTTCACGACAGATGTTCCCAGACCGTCGTCGGATCCGTCTCGTTCAGTTCGGCGTTCGTCTGCATCTTCCGCAGTTCGGTGATACACCGTTTGGCCACTAACGGATACACGTCCGCAGGGGTGAACGACACATCGAGAGTCATCAGTTCCGGCCAGTTCTCGGCCCACATGTCTTCGACAACTCGGGGATACAGGTCGTCGTTCAGATGGAGGCCAAACTCACGGTCTTCCTCGATGACCATCGTCCGGATCTGTTTCCGGATCCGCGCCGGCGTACAGTAGCACGCAACCACGTACTCGGCACCCGACTCGGCGTTCTCGGGACGGCGGCCGAACTGTTCGCGGTTCAACTCCTCGAACTCCTCGCGGACGAGCTTGGCGCGACGAGCGTATTCGTCACTTCGCGCGACGACACCCTCAACCGTCACCTCGGATGCCAGTGACGACGACGGGAAGGTGTACGACTCCGGATCGAGGCCGTCGCTGGGCGTATCGAGGATCTTCGCAGGGACGAACGAGGCCTTCGTCGGGGCGTCCTCGAGACGGATCCGTTCGAAGATCTCCCACGCTGTTTCCAGCGGGAGGAACCCGTCGAACGTCTCCTCGTACGGGTTCTCCGGTGGCGTCATCGTCTCGATTGCTGTATACGGGAGCACGTCGAACCCGACGAGTGCCGGTAGTTCGCGCTCGGTGTACCCGTAATCGAGTGTGGAGTAGACGAGATTCTCCGCATAGACGACCAACGGTGAATCGTAGTCGTCATGGTATTCACGGAGACCCGCCGTCTCGATCCCATCGCGAAGACAGCGAACCGCCCGGTGGAGCGCACCGTCGATCGCTTCGAGATTATCCCGATGTGAGCCCCTGATCGCCTTGCGAGTCCCAAACACGAGACTGCCATCGCCGTCCGCGGCAGATTCGACCTGCTCAGGGTAGACCTCCGGGTACCGGTCGTCGTACAGCGTGAATCGGAACCCACTCCCGTCGAACTTCTCGAGGAGCGTGAGGTCATCAGCCCCGAATAGCGACTTGTCGACGACCGGGTGATCGTAGCGTGGTATTTTCGGATAGACCTTCATCGTTCCTCCAATCTCGGGTCACGTCAATCTCTGGGGCACCGTACAGTTACCCACTCCGTCGAGTTGATAAACGGTACGGCGGTTAGAAGTATGATACCATTTAACAAGGCTGGGCTGTGTTCGCTTCTTGGAGCTTGTGGACTAACCGGTGTCAGAATCACTAGTCCACGCCGCAAGTTCCGGGAAGCAGGACGCGCAGAACTCGACGACGTTCCCACGTTCAATAACGTCAGAAACGGTCTGTCGCTCTTCATCAAGCATCTCCCGGAGTTCCTCGTCTTCCTCACCGCCCAGCGGATGGGTTCCACGTTCGTACCCGCACTGCGGAGCATCCGCTCTGTGGATGACCGAAGGCTTCGTATTCCCTGTCTCGGAGAACCGGTGTTCGTGTTCGACCTGTGCCTGAAGGACCTCGTCGCCGACCTGTTCACGAACCGCCGAGAGTTCTTCAGGCTGTATCGTTCTGAGGTCGGAAACGTGCGCCATGAACGGCTCTGCCTCTATCGCCTCGCTGAACGAGGCATACGCAGCCCGCCGAATCGGCATATACGAGATGCGAAGCCGCCCAGCGGCCGAGCCGACGTGTGCGCGGACCGCGCGTGCCCGGTACAACAACGACGTATACGACTCATGCACTGAATCGATCTTCCACTCTGAATCCAGGTCGTGGCGAGTCGATAACGCGAACACGACTCCTTCGACACCCGGTTCGCCGAGGATCCCGTTATCGCCCCGTTCTCTTTCGAGTCGACGGTCCGTTGCGTACGCCGGGAAACATTCGATACACGGATCGATGCCGCGTTCAAGCGCCTCGTGGTGTGTGAGGAACAGATGGCGAGATCCCGCCGTCTCGTTCTCACGGTCATTGTCAGACTCTACCGGCATTCCCCCTCTTGTCACGATCTCGCCGTCAGGAACTGTCGGTGGCTCCCTGTCAGCAATCTTTTCTGCGTCGTGGAAGCCGTGGAACGTGTCGAGGCGTGGCTGTCCGTCCTCCTCGAACTCGAACCACCACTCTACCGCGACTGGCGCGTCGAGCGGCGGTGTTTCCTCATTCAGCGGCGGGAGTTCCGCTGGCTCCGATTCCGTCATACTTGATGATTCGTCTGACGGCTCATAAGTCCATAACTGGACGCCATCGACCCGTCCCCAACCAAGCCGCTATCCGCCGGTGCCATCCTTAGCTGTGCGACGGGGCCGTCGCTCCAGCGGCCTTTTGACGGGCTCGTTCGTGGAGGCGACGCTCCTCGATGGCGGTGGCCCAGTCCCCGAGGTCCACGTATATATCGTCAACCTGCTCCGCATCGAACTCGAGCACATCGACCTTCGCGGGTGAATCGGCGCCATAGTCGTCGCGGTACGCCTCGATCCGGTCGGTCAGCTCCGACACGCGGCGCTGCAACTCCTCGACAGTGTGTTCCTGTACCAGCTCGTTCACCCGCCGCCACTCGAAGTAGTCGTCGTTGCGTTCGTACCTGACCGGTCGCCCCTCGTGCCGGATGACAATGCCGAGGTCGGTGTAGAAGGACAAATGCGTCCGCGCGGATTCTTCCGAGCAATCGGCTCGTTCAGCAATTTCAGCGGCCGTCATCGGCTCCCGGGCGTGTAGCACCGCCCCGTACACGCGTTGTACCGTGTTCTCGCCTTCGAACGGTCTCTCGAACGGGGGTGGGCCGTCGCGGCGAGGGTTGTCCACCACATACCCACCAACGAGAACAGCACAAATATTTCTTTCTTCGACTAAAATATATTGACCGCCCTGCTCGCCGTCGCCGCACACTACCGAATTCCGATTCCATGGTCGTAGTTGCACGCGCTTGACGAGCGAGTGCGGGGTGCTGCGAGGTGAGAGCGGACCCGGACAGTGGCATCCGTTGGCGGGTAGTTTCAATTTACTCGTCTCGCCAGGATTCCCAGACCTCCCGGTACTTCCCAAGTTCGCGGTACTCTTTCTTCCGCTTGAATGCGTCAATCGCGTATATCGTCTCGTTGTCCTTGTCCCAGTCGATCAGCACGCGGAAGTCGCCGACGCGAAGCTTGTAGCCAGGATGGTTCTTCAGCCGGTCGAGAAAGTGATCCGGGAAGTCACTGATGTCTTCCAGCTTGTTGATGATCCGTTCGGCGTCCTCGGTTTCGAACTGCTCCAGCGTTTCGACCAACGTTTCAGTCAGCGCGACCTCGTGAGCCACGCTTAAGCCCTCAGTTTTCGTCGATACCGAGGCGCTCCCGGGCCTCGTCCGTGGACATCGTTCGCCCCGCCGCCATGTCCGCGTAGCCCTCGGAGACACCCTCCTGCGCACCGGGCGTCAGAATCGGCTCCGTAGTGTCACGCAGGACCTCACGAATGAACTCCGAGCGGTTCGTGTACTCCAGTTCCTCTGCGAGTTCGTCGATCTCCTCGAGAAGGCCCTTCGGGACCTTCACGTTGAGCTTTACCATCTCTCCGTCGTCATTCGTGTCCGTGCTCATATGTCGTGGTACTCGCGTGGTACTCATAGACCTGTCGCTCACTTCCTGTTGGACTTCGTTTTCGTCCATATCGAACCGCTCGGGATGTTTGAGGAGTGTCTCGTGAAACTCGGTCAGTGTCGCGACGGAGACAATGATCTGATACTTACCCTCTAATTCCTTGACAACGATTTCGTGTGGGACGCCGGTCGCAATAACGGCGGAGATGAGTACGTTCGTATCGAGAACCGCCTTCATCCATCGGAGCCTCGCGCCTCGTGGACCAATTCGTTGACCTCCTCCATCGAGAGATCCACCCTCTCGGCTCGCTTCTCGACCCGCCGTTGGAACTCTTCGACGGACGGCAGGTCGAGTTTCTTCAAGACGAGTCCGTAGTCGGTCGGCACGAGCATCAACTTCGTCCCCTGTTCGAGCCCGAACTGCTCGCGCAACCGGCTGGGGATCGTGATCTGTCCCTTCGATGTCACGGTGGTTATTTCAGGATCATCGGCACTCATCGGGTACTCCTGTGTAAGAATTCCTTACGCAACGGCTTGCATCCACCGACCGTCACTCTGGGTTTTCCGCTCAGTACCCGGTGTTTCCCCGTGCCCGATACGGACCCGGCCCGATGGGTTTATGCGCCGGACGGAGATGAAACCCTACATGAGCGACGCCGAGCGGGTCGCCGCCCTCCTGGACGAACGGCCGGACCTGGCGGACCCGCTGGCGTCACTACTCGACGTGGATGCGGAACTGGACACCTGGACGTTCGAGGACATCCCCGTCGAATCCGGCCCGTTCGGCGAACTCGTCGGCCGCGGCATCGTCGAGAAAGTCGACGGGGAGTACCGGCTGGCCGACCCCGAGGCCGTCCGGGCAACCCTCGACCGCAGCGAACCCGCAGATGCGATTGACGGGGCTACCGGGAACGGAGATACGAGCTCGCCGGCTGTCAGCAGCCCTGACGTCGACCTCTCGCTCCCAACCCTCGCGGTCGACCGTCGGCTCCTCCTCACGCTGGGGGGCGTCCTGCTCTTTCTCGCGCTGACGCGGACTGTCTTTGCCTTCCCCAGCGTGTTCCGCGACCAGGTGGTGCTCTCGGGGAACGACCCCTACTACTACCGGTACTGGGTCGAGCAGCTGCTGGCCGGGGGCGGCGACCTCTCGCCCTCGGCGTTGCCGGGCGTGGTCGCGAAGGGGGAGCCGCTGATGGTGACGACGCTGTGGGCGGCGAGCGCACTGCTAGGCGGGTCGGTGACCGCCGCGGGCTGGGTGCTCGCATGGTATCCCGTCGTCTCCGCGGTCATCGCAGGCGCGGCGCTGTACCTGGTGACGACGCGAGTCACCCGGGACCGTCGGGTGGGGCTGGCCGCGGTCGTGATGCTCGCGACCCTCCCTGGACATGGCTACCGGACGAGTCTCGGCTTTGCCGACCACCACGCCTTCGACTTCATCTGGCTGGCGCTCGCGTTGCTAGCGTTGCACAGCGTGCTCGCCCGGACCGACTCCTGGCGCGACGCCGGGACGTGGCTCGCAGCTGGTGGGTTGGGCGTTGCGGTCGCCGCGCAGGTACTGTCCTGGGAAGCGGGACCGCTGCTCATCGCGCCCATCGCGGTGGCCGCCGCGGCGCTCGTTCTCGTCGATGTCCGACTGGAGCGGGACCCGCTGCTGTGGGGCCTGCCGCTGCTCGTGGGGCTCGGGCTGGCGAGCCTGCTGACCGTGGGCGCCCACGAGACGTTCAACTGGCACACCGACGTGGTCACCGCGGCGCCGCCGTTGCTCTTCGGGGGTGTTGCCGTGGTGGTCGTCCTCGGAACAGCCGCCGCCCGGACGGGCCTCTCCTGGCGCGTCGTCGCCGGGGGGTACGTCGCTGTGGCCGTCGCCGGGCTGCTGGGGGTGCGCTACGGGCTGCCAGACTTCTGGGCCGAGGCGTCGAGCGGCGTCCAGCGGATCGTCGCGCCCCGCGATATCGTCGAAACCGCGCCGCTGTTCGGCGAGGGCGCGGGCTGGCTGTTGCTGTTCGGGCTCCTGCTCGTGGTCGGCGTCGCCTACCTCGCGTGGGCCACCCGGGCGCTTGCTGGTGGGGACCGGCACTGGGCCGCTCCGGCCGCCTACGCCTGGATACTGCTTGGCTTGAGCTTCTTTTCGATCCGGTTCGGTGGGGAGACCTCCATCCCGCTCGCGGTCTTCGCGGCGCTTGGCTTCGTCCACATCGCCGAGCGGGTCGACCTGGCGAACCGGCCGGCGCCGTTCCGCGAGGCCGGGGGCGCTCGTGCGCAGGCCGACGGTGGACGCCGACCCGGGGATAACGAGTCGCTCGTTGATTTCTCGTGGCCCGACGGCCGGGCCTTCGCGTCATTGCTGGTGCTCGGGCTCCTGCTCTGTGGGCTCGGGCTGATGCAGGTGCCCATCAAGACCGGCCAGCTGACGATCACCGATGAGACGTACGAGACCGCAACCGAGATCGACGCCTACGCCGCCGGCCAGAATCTCTCGGACTCCGAGAGTTACGTGCTGAGCCAGTGGGGGCGCAACCGCGTCTACAACTACTTCGTCAGCGGGGAATCGCAATCATTCGGCTACGCCCGCCAGCAGTATCCACAGATCCTCAACGCCGAACCGGGGTCGGCCCCACCCGGAAGAGTCGGCTTCGTCGTCGCCGACCCCGCGGGCAACTGGTCGGAGGGTTCGGTCCACGACCGGCTGATGAGCTACGGCGAGGGCGCCTCGGGGCTGGCCCACTACCGGGCCGTCGCGCGCGCCGGTGAGACGCGTGCCTTCGCCGCCGTTCCGGGCGCGAACGTGACCGGGGAAATAGAGGCGAACGTGACGACGGCGACGCTCGTGACCGACGTCCGCGTGCCGGGCTGGGAGTTCGCCTACGCCCGCGAGACGAGCGTGACGAACGGCTACTTCGCCACACGCGTCGCCCACCCCGGCCAGTACCGCGTGCTCGCCGACGGGCAGGAACGGGAGACGCTGGTCGTCCCCGGGGACGCGGTGCTGAACGGGACGCGAGTCGACGCCGGGCAGGCCGGCGGTGAAGGCTGATGGCCGCCGAGGGGGAGCGTGAAGGCGGACACGAATTCGGGGGCGTACGCTGGCGTGACAGCACCCGGTGGCGAGCGCGTGCGGTGCGGGTCCGCGACCTGGTCTTTGGGGACCGGGTCGGGCTGGCGGTCTTTCTGGGGGTGGTATGCTTTGCGGGGCTGTACTGGCGAGCGGACGTGTTCATCACCGACAACCTCACGCTGATCGAGACGCTGTCGGCGATGAGCGAGGGACAGCTGTGGGTCGAACCCGCGACGGGCAACTACTTCGACGCGCCGGGGACGGTCGTCCAGGACGGGCTCGTGTACGGACGCAACTACGGCCAGCTCGCGCTCTCGCTTCCTGTGTTGTGGCTACTGCAGGGGGTCACTGCGGTCGCGAACCTCCACCTTGCGCTGACGGCGCTGTGGCACCTGGCGCTGCTTGGTCTCATTCTTGTACTCGGGCGTGTGTACGGCCGCGAGCGACTCGCGCGGCTGGGCGGGGCGGCCGTCGTGGGTGTCTCCTTTCTTGTCAATCTCACGTTGCTCAGGCAGTTTCTTGACCCGTCGCTACCGCTGATCGCCCTCCAGATTTCGACGCTGCTGGCGGCTGGACTGGGTACGGTGCTGTTGTATCGGTTGCTGGCCTGGCAGCATAACCGTCGGCTTGGCGTGTTGGCGGGCGCAGCGGTAGTTGTCGTCTCGCCGGTGGGGTTCTGGGCGACGATTCCGAAGCGACACGTCTTGGTGGCGACGCTGTGTGTGGCCGTCCTCTATCTGTTCGCGCGCAGCCGGGAGCCGAGCGGGCGGTCGTGGCCGCTGGTCGGCGCGGTGCCCGAACGCCGCGCGCTGATGTACGCCTGTATCGCGCTGATCACGTGGGTGCACGCCGCCGAGGGGCTGTTCGTGTTCCTCGCGGTGGCGGCCTTCGACCTGCCGACCGCGCCCGCGAACGACCGCCGGACGCTCGCCTTCCTGGGTGTGGTGTTCGGACTCGCGATGGTGCCCTTCTTCGTGACGAATCTGCTGGTGGCCGGGAGTCCGGTCGAGCCGCCGCGCGGCCTCTACTCCCAGGGGCTGGCCGCCGACCTCGGCGGTGACGGTGCGGCTGGTGGTGGAAGCGGAGGGGGCGGTGGTGGCAGGGGGAGTGGTACCGGCAGAAGCGGTGGAGGTGGCACCGGATTCATCGACGGCCTCGTCGGCACCGTCACCGGCTTCGTCTCCGATTTCTTCCTCGTGACGGCTGCCGCCTACGTCTTCTCGTTCGTTCTCGGGATCGTGACGGACGGGCTGTCCGCGGTCGGCGACACGCAAACCCTCTACCACGCGTTCGTCCGCAGCAGCGGCGAGGCCATCGGCGGTAACCCGCAGTTCCGCGGGATCAACCTCGCTGTTCTGGAGTCGATGCCGCTGCTCGGCGCGCTCGGCGGCGCGGTTGCTGCCGGCGGGAGCTGCGTGGCAAACGGCTCACTGGAGCGCCTGCGCGGCGTGACCGCCACGGACGGCCTGGCCGTCGGGATGTGTCTCGCGCTCGCGGTCATCTACCTCGACCGACTGCCGCTGCAGGTCCAGATCAACGCCCGGTACGTCCTGCCGGTCTACCCGCTTGCGCTCTACCTGGTTGCCCGGATGGGGCCCGTCAGGCGGATCGTCGATATTGCCCTCGGTCCGATACTGTGGACCTATGCCGCGGGGGTGCTCGTTGGAACCCAGTTGTTCGTCGTCTACGTGGCTGTTCGGGGGCTCTCGGTCGCGGAGGCCGCGCAGACCCACGCACTGGTAGGGATCCTCGCGGCCGTGCTCCTCTTCGTGGCGCTTCTCGCGTATCTTGCCGATGAACGGCTCCAGACGCCCGCGGCGGCCGCGCTCGGCTTCGCCGCCGCGACAGGGACTGCCTTCCTGTTGCTCACCGGGCTGGACTACTTCGGCTTTCTCGGAAACTACGTGTTGCCCGTCGCCGGCGCCGTCGTGGACGCGTTGGCGTGAATCTCGTGTTTTTTTGATGAAGGGGCCTTGGGATCGGGTAGCCTGAGAGTAGTAAGAACACCCCGGCTGCTCGGGAGAGCGCCGATCTCCCGAACCCAGCGTATTCGGAAGATGCGGATGTCTTCCGCAGCCATCAGAATCGCGGTGCGGTTCTGAGGATCCGGAACCGCTGTGAACGTCTCTTTCAGCCCCACCCGGCACGAGTGGTTTAAACGGATGGAGCTGGAAGGCCAGACTGGTCTATTTGCTGGATTGAATCGTCTTTTCGTTGGAATACAACTGGCTGTGAGTATGACACAGGACTTATACTCGGTCGTTCAGTTTGAGGGAACGAATGACCTCCGGGTGGCGGTACCGGTTCGCTAGCGTTTCGGGGGCGGTCGTGCTGACCGCCGTCGCCGTGACGGTGGCGAACTATCCGGCCATCCAAGACGCCTTCGCGATGGTCCCTTTCCTCGGTCGGCCCGCGCCGACCGTCCTCTCGAACGGGGAACTCACCTTCGCGCTGTTGACGATGCTGGCGGCCGTGTTCGTGACCGTCTGGCCTCTGTTCAAACCCCAGCCCCGACGGACTCTCGATACCATCTTTCTCACGGAGAAGCGCCTCGGCGTTGCGCTGTTGGGGATGGCCGCGCTCGGTTACTTTGACTACACGTTCCGGCTCCCGCGGAGTACGCTCCTGCTGACTGCCGCGGCACTGTCCGCCCTGTTGCCGGTCTGGATGGTCGCAATCCGGCGCCGCCCCTCCCAGCAGTCCCGGGCGGTGCTGGTCGGCGACGACACCGAGGCGATGCGGGACCTGCTTGAGGCGACCGACCTGCCCGTCATCGGCTACGTCGCGCCGCCGAGTCCCTATCAGCGTGAGGGGGCGCCCTCCCGCGGGATGGCTGACGGGGGGCGGCTGGAGCAGACGAGTGCCTTCGGCGAGATGTCGCGACTGGGCGGTCTGTCGCGGCTGGAGGAGGTGCTCGTCGAGGAGGACGTCGACACGGTACTCGTGGCCTTCGCGGAGTCCGACCGTGCGGAGTTCTTCGGCGCGCTGGATACCTGCCACGAGTACGGCGTGTCAGTGCTGGCGCATCGGGCGCACGCGAATCACGTCTTGACACAGGGGATCAAGGACAGCGAGGAACTGGTCGAAATCGACCTGGAGCCGTGGGACTGGCTTGACCACGTCGCTAAGCGAGCTTTCGACGTGGCGTTCGCGGGCGGTGGGCTACTCGTGCTCTCGCCGGTGATTGCGGTTATCGCCGTCGCGCTCAAACTTGACTCACCGGGGCCGGTGTTGTACAGCCAGGAGCGAACCGCGGAGTTCGGGGATACGTTTACTATCTCCAAATTTCGGAGTATGGTGCCGGATGCGGAGTCCGAGACTGGTGTGAAGTTGTCTGAAGAGGACGCTGGTGGCGTTGACCCGCGGGTGACGCGGGTGGGAAAAGTGTTACGACGGACGCACCTTGACGAGATCCCCCAACTGTGGTCTATTCTGATGGGTGACATGAGCGTGGTCGGCCCACGTCCCGAGCGGCCGGAGTTGGATGCGGACATTGAACGCGGTGTTGAGGATTGGCCCAGCCGGTGGTTCGTCAAGCCTGGGCTGACGGGCCTAGCACAGATCAACGACGCGACCGGCCACGAGCCCGACCGGAAGCTACGCTACGATCTGGAGTACATTCGCAAGCAGTCATTCTGGTTCGATGTTAAGATCGTGATCCGGCAGGTCTGGCAGGTATTGGGCGACGTGGTGGCGACTATCCGGTCGCGGAGTTCCGAGTAACGACCCTCTTGCTTGGCAGTACGGCACCGACCGGTGTGCTGTGATCCGATTTGAGTATAGTATCGTGGCGCAAATGTCGGCAGCTGAAATTTGATCCGTCACGACATGTCTTCTGGATGTCATAATCTACTTCCTTGATCACTAACGAGTTCACGTCGATTAAGACGGTCGTCTTCAGCGATTACAAGGACCAGTTCGCGTGATCACGGCAGTGATAGCTCGTTTGATCACGCTCGAAGCCGATTTCACCAATGCTGCTTTACATTCTAGCCCGCCTATCCGCCGAGGCACAGAGCGGGAGGCGGGATTTACACATCCGGTATTCTTGTTCCAGTCGACGGACGAAACTGTAGTGCGGCGGCTTGTTGAACTCAAACACGGCGAGTACACTGGATATCTCGTCGAGGTAGTCCTGAGTCTGATGGAGACTTTATTCTAGCTCGACGTGGAACAGAATCAACGCGATATGTGCCTACTTTTTGAACCCGCTGCCACCGTCCGGGGCAGGGGTACGTCTGGCTCATCCACATGCTGCTTGGAAAATTTCGACACATCCAGCCTAGCTATCTGAACGATGCCACATCGACAGACTACGTTCATTTTCTGGCCAATCCGACGAGCTCTTTCTATGAGAGCGTTTGGGACTGCGGTCAATCGGCGGCAAAACACGCCGAGTACACTCAGACCACCGTTCCCTTATCGAAATTAGCCCGGATACGTTCTTTTGAAGACGCTTTGTGAGGGAATGAGAATAGACCTTCTGGGTATTCCGCTATTGCGGTAATCACTCCCGCCGTTTGAGCCCGTGAATAGTACCGTGAGTTCGGTGAGGCTGTACCTCATTTACAACATCAAACAGTGCGTCAAGCTGTGAAACCCTCCTCCATGTAGCGATTTACTGGAGCCCAACAGACCAACGCTGATATATGTCGGCAGTAAAATCACACGAACAATGAGCGATGGGGGAGTGACTGACCGTCGGGAACAACTCCGGGCACTGGTTCGGGTGGCCCGGTACCGTCCGGCGTTCACTGCGGCGATTGTTGGGGCGGGAGTATTTGCGGCTGCGTTGGAAGCAGTTGGGCTGAGCTTCATCCTGCCGATCGTTGAGATCGTCCAATCTTCCAGTGATCCCGCGGCCGAGGCCGATGGCGTGCTGGGTATGTTTGTGGCAGTCTACCAGACGTTAGGTATCCCTTTTACACTGGGGTCGGTTGTGGTCGGGGTGAGTCTGGTGCTGGCTGTCCGCTGGACGTTAACATTTATCGTGCGATGGCTTCGTGAGTCGCTCGCATTCAACTACATGCGGGATCTACAGACCCGATCATTCGACAATGCTCTTGATGCGTGCATTGAGTACTTCGACCACGAAGGATCAGATGACATTCTGAATGCGATCGTGACACAGGCCGAGTACGCGGGACGGGTCATCCGGCATGTCGTTGTTTTTCTTGAACAGTTTTTGCTGAGTCTCATGTATCTCGTGATCGCATTCGTGATCGCGCCATTGCTGACCCTATTCACTGCCGTGTTCCTCGGTGGGCTTTCGGTCGTGTTTCGGTACGTTCTGGAACCAGGATATGATATCGGTGACCGGGTGGCCGACGCGAATGAGCGAGTTCAGGAGGCCGCCCAGGCTGGCACTCAGGGTATCCGGGATACCAAACTGTTCGGACTGCAGAGCGAACTCTTTAGTGACTTTTTGGATGCAGTTGGTCAGTTCGCTAAATCAAGTATCAAACTCCGTCGGAACCAAGAGGCAATCAAGAGTTTTTATAGCCTTCTTACAGCAATCTCGGTATTTGCTTTGATCTACTTGGCTATAGCTTTCATGAACATGTCACTGGGGTCGCTCGGTGTTTTCCTGTTCGCGATGTTCAGACTCGGTCCGAAAGCGAGTGCTCTCAACTCGAAGTTATACCAAATCGAAAATACCCTCCCGCACTTGGTCCGGACACAGCAGTTCATTGACGAACTTGAGCGGAATCAAGAACTAGACGTGGATCGAGAACCGGTTCCCGAATCGGTGGAGTCGGTCGAGTTTGACGATGTGCGATTCTCGTACCAAGGACAGGATGACGAGGCTCTGGCGGGCATTTCGTTCAAGTTCGAAAAAGGTGATTTTATCGGTTTCGTGGGTCCGTCTGGTGCAGGGAAATCAACCATTGTGTCACTACTAACGCGCCTGTACGAGCCAGATACGGGGAACATTCGAGCGAACGCTCGCTCGATACACGAGATGGATATTAACGAGTGGCGGTCCCAGATTGCGGTTGTCCGGCAAAATCCGTTTATTTTCAACGACACCCTCCGATATAACCTCACCATCGGAAATCGGGATGTGTCGCGGGACGAATTGGATGAGGCAGCACGTATTGCACATGTTGATGAATTTTCCCAGGATCTGCCCGATGGCTACGACACCCAACTAGGCGACGATGGGGTACGTTTGTCTGGCGGTCAACGACAACGTGTGGCCTTGGCACGAGCATTGCTGAAAGAGGCTGATGTACTGGTTCTTGACGAAGCGACGAGTGATCTTGATTCGGGTCTTGAGAAAGATGTGCAGAAATCTATCGAAAACATGGACCGAGATTACGCAATTGTCGGAATTGCCCATCGGCTGTCCACAGTCATGAATGCAGATCGAATTTATACTGTCGATGATGGAAAAATAATTGAGGCTGGCCGTCATGAAGAACTCATTGAAACTGATGGCCAGTACGCTGAACTATACAATATTCAGTCACAGAGTAACTGAATATTCGTCTACGATGTCTATTTATCCTTAATTGGGTTCAGACATGCTGGTGAAACCCGCGGTGAGCGATGCCTCAGCTTTCCATATAACACGTAGAGATAAAACTCAAACACGAATTGACGGATAGTACTGCCGGCACAGATGTAGTCTGAATTACCTATAAAGTTATTCATGAACCCGCTCTCTTCGATTAATCGCCTCGCCCAGTGCTTCCACGAACCTACCCTCGCTTTGGGCCCTTGTGAACTCTTGAGCAAGACTATCCGGCACTTGGAGACCGTCAGTTTTGTACGCCTCGCTGAGTCCTTGCACTATGCTACTTTTGTTCTCAAGGTCGACACAGATCCCGATTCCCTTGCTATTCACAAACTCGTAACTAGCCCATCCTGGCCGACTTAGGCAGAAAATTGGAGTCTGGCAGCCGACGTAGTCCCACATCTTTTGCGATATGTTGTATTGATCCCTTGGACGGGTTGCATTGAGGTATATAGCAAAGTCGGATCCCATTACATAAGATAGAGCTTCGCTGACTTCTACCCAACCTGGGGACACGATATAATCGTCTAAGATTTGTTTGTGCTCCCTACTCCGGGGGGAATCTCCCAAGAATATGACTTGAAATGAGTCAGAAGAAATATTATTCCCAACAATAAATTCTGATAGGCCCTTAAGAAAGGAACTGATATCATATCCTTCAGTGTGAAGCGTTCCAGCGTACGTAAGAGTAAATTTACTGAATTGTTTCGGTTCTGTATATTTTGCCTTTTTTTCATCAAATCCCATGTATCCTAAGCTAGTGATTTTTGACTTCAGTTCGGGATATTTATCCTCAAAGTAACTTTCGGGGATTTGTAACCCCTCGTAGTACGTAAGCCTGTCACATTGGTTGATACAACGCTTCTCTAAAATCTTATTTATAGTATTAGGCCCTTCGGGAAAATAGATCGGATTATTCAGCCAAGGGTCTCGATACTCTATTATCCATGATAGGGTTTCAATCTCCTTAGACAAAACATAACCCAATACGTTGGTTGTGAAGGGGTACGTTTGTGTAACTAAGGCTGACGGGTTTTCTGATTTGAGAATTTTCTTTAATTTATGATAGGTCGTAGGAGCGAATTTTAATATCGGATCGATTGGTGAAAGTTTGTCGATAAGGCCCGCAACGGACGAAAGGCTATCCGTGAGCGTTGACCTGTTACCTGGTCTATCTTCGTCTATAGCTGAGTCTGGTCGGCCATAATCCTTTCTTATTTTGGGCCCATGGTATTGTACCTCACCACCACCGATCGCTACCCGCTCACTATGGTACGACAATGCGTGACTTACCACGATAGGCCGATACCCTGCTTCAATCAGTTTAGAACATCGATATGCGAGTTTTTCAGGACGGCTCCCTGTTGAGGGATTTGGTCTCACAGTTGTCAGGATTATCACCGGTTCCAAAGTAAAATCAGACATAGACAATAGTACTGCTACTGATTGCGTAGATTTAGTACCTGACAACAAAACCGTTTTGCTATGTGAGTGCGCGTGTGTTATGTCCTCTTCTGAATTCCAAAACTTAGGGACCAGATGACTAACATTAACTCACAGGGGGCACTGTCTAGTTGAGAGAGTTTGAGAAGCGAGGAGGCCGTAGCGAGAAGTGTCCATGCAACTCGTAGACCTCCTCAGCGAGACGTTAGATGAGGACAGTCAAGACGTTTGGGAGAACGAGCGCACGCCGACACCCGCCCGGCGATTTGGGGTGCGTCTCCACTCGTTGGGGCTGTTGATCAGGGAGACGGTGGCAATCTTAGAATTGTTGGGTGTCGACCGCTCTCACGGTGCGGTCTGGAATTGGGTGCATACACTGTCTGAAGCACAGAGCGACCCGCCGACGGCGACGCCGTCGCGGGTCGCGGTCGACGAGAAACAGATCGAGGTTGGCGGCGAAAAGAAGTGGCTCTACGCCGCTGTCGACATCGAGTCAAAACTACTGCTCGAAGTCGACGCACTCAGCCACCCCGGGACTGACCCCGCGGCGGCGTTCCTGCATCGACTCACCGAGAAACACGATGTTGCCGATTCAGTGTTTCTCGTCGATGCTGGTGGCTATTTGACTGCCCTGTCACGTCACGATTTGAGCGGTCGGCTTGACTATCGAATGCGGAACCACATCGAAAAGTGGTTCCAAACTGTGACCATGCGAATCGACCGCCTTCACGCCTTCTGGAGGGACAGTCAATCCAGGGCGAAACAATGGTTACGACGCTTCAGATACCACTACAACCACGAACGACCAAACCAAGCGCTTGATGGAACAACGCCAGCTGAGGTCATCCAGAACTAGACAGTGCGTCACAGAGATTAGTATAAGCAGTGATACACCTCTGCCGCCGTGAGTTTCGGGTTCATTGCTGTGAGGAGGTGTTCCGTATTGTCAACAATATTGAATAATAGCTCTTTCGCGCTGCTTTCGCCTGGCGCCAACAGACTCTGTTGGATACTTCGGGTGCATAGGAGGATGGGTATTCAACAAGCAGGTTGTCGGAGGCGGCCTGCTTCTTGAGATCCCTTGTGATGAAATACGGTGCGTTGTCTAAGAAGATCAAGAACTTCTCACCGAAGCGGTGCGGAATACTCGTAGGGAGTGCTCCTGACCCCGGTAGCGAATGAGCTGGGCGTCAGCACGGCAAAGTGCTTGCCAGCGTCAGTGATGGCACCGAGCATACTGATTGCTTCTCGTCCGCGCGAAACCGCAGTTTCTATTAGGAATCCTCCAGAACCTCGCCGGTTTCTGAGCCGTTGTAACCACTTTCGTAGGAAGCTCAATTACCCCAATCGTATTGTCGGCTGCCTTCAGCGTCGGTTTCTTAATTGACTACAGTTGGATGTTTTATTTGCGGGATCGGATCTGTAGTGATACAGTTGGCTGTCTGGCGGGACAGCCCGGCCATTGAGACGGTAAACATGCGCATATGAACACGCAACCATGGGTGACGATGCGTGGGCGAACAAGCGTGAGTGACCAGGTTGGATTGTCGCAGGTGGTATCTGCCGGCGACGCTGCACGCTTCGCCGTTAGTTCTTTTTATTGTTCAGCGGGTGGCTGTGATGGGTGACCGGGCTCGAGAGCGTCGCTGAGTGGAGTCATCTCCCGCTCGGCGACTCCTCCAGCCAATTGTAGCCAGTTCGTGCAGGAACACCGGTGACTCTTTGATTTCATAGAAAGTGAAGCCTGCATTGTCGAGAAGTGCAACGCTCAGTTGCCTGGCTGCTTTCGCGCCGGTCACCCTCGCAGTTGCTGTCGCAACTGCTTCGGCTCGATACTGACTAACCTAATCCTCTCATGCATCATGACTCTACTACTCGTCCATAATATACCAATCAAGTAACATTAACCACAGCATATATGATTATAATTTTACTCAATTTGGTCCCCATCCGTATGGAAGACCGGAACAGTGATGCCGGACCTTATCCTACTAAAGAACACGTGATACGATGGCTAGTTCTCTTTCAGAACTAATCTCATCCGCCTATCAGGTTCAGAGGAATGATGGTACTCGTGCTTTGATAAAGAAATTAGATAATCGAATAGAGCGTTATCTGAAAATCAAAAAGGCTGAGAGGAAAGACAGCTTGGAATTAGAATGTAACAGCACCAATGTAATATTCGACACGACTACCCTCGTTTCTAAAGACTGGTTTTATCCGAGATATTTAGACGGAACATTACACGAACCAGAGATAACGAAAGAATTGATAGATTCGCTTGGGCCGGATACTGTTTTTTATGATATCGGCGCACTGGTAGGCTATTATACAATTTTCGCGAGTGAAATATGTAAAGAGGGGAAGGTACACGCATTTGAGCTTGATTCTCAGTACTTAAATGCGATTCAAAAAAGTCTCGCCAGAAACGGCACTGATGCGATTCTCAACCACAAAGCTATTTCTCATGTGACCGGTGAGAAACTGGGTTACTCAGGCGATGTAGGGTTTGCATCGATCAATAAAGATGAGAACACGGTACAAACCTGTTCTGTCGAAACCATTAGTTTGGACGAATACACTAAAAATAATGCATACCCTGACATTATGAAAATAGATATAGAAGGTTTTGAATATAACGCGCTGAAAGGATCTAAGGCGGTATTTGAAGCAGGATATCCGAAAAAATTGTTTCTCGAACTTCATCCGCCGAAAATCCGCTCGTATGGGGGGAGTATCCAGGAAATATTGTCAATACTGAAATCCAATGATTACGAGTGCAAACCAATAGCCTATCATAGGGGGGATAAAAAAGGAGCTAGAGCGGTTACTACCGATGACATCAATAAGATGGAAAACGTTATGATCATCTGTACCAGACCTGACCACCCATCTTGAGATGATAGCCAGATATTTATCCACTTCCAATTGTTCATTCCGATCTGCCAACCGTTGGCTTCACCCATGTCACGCTAGGCCACCGTACAAGATAATATGACTAAAAACATGGACGTCGTCTGGATGATTTTTGACTCACTTTCTTTCGAAGCAACACCGTTTCATAAAGACGGTCCGAATACCATGCCTAGACTTGCTGAATTGGCTGGTGACAATGCTAAAATCTTTGCGAGAGCGTATGCGCCCGGCCCAACGAGTCCGTCATCTCACGGGTCATTTTTTACCAGCGAGTTGCCTTCGAAAACCGGGATGCACGAAGCTCATCCGTACTTCGATTTCAACGGCCCGACTATTGTTTCGGAACTCTCTGAATCTCACTACACCCATCTGATATCGTCAAATCAATTCCTATTTAATGGTCTTGATGAGGAATTTGATGATACCGAACGTCTCGGGATTTGGAGCCCAACATTTTCTGCTGGAACAAATCCGATGGAGTTCGACCTGAATAAAAATGGAATAAAAAAGTACTTTGACTTCCTCATAGCGAACGGCACACCAATTAGGTCACTACTCAATGGAATCCAGTACAAGACTCGTGATCACTGGGGAGCAGCCGGAAACTATGCTAATGACATCAACGAGTACCTGTATGACTCGGTTGTTGACAGCGATGATGATGCGTTTGCCGTAGCTAATTACATGGACGTACATCCTCCGTTGACTGCTAGTGATGAGGCTGTGGCGAGATTCGCGCCAGACTGGTCACGTGATGAGTTACCTATCGGGGTCCGAGGGAGAGAGGTATACGAAAAATACCAGTCAGACACTGAATACACAGCTGAGGACATGTATGCATTATATAAAGCGGCAGTTTGGGACCTCGATCGTAAAGTCGCGCCACTCGTTAGAGATATGCTTGAACGCGACACGTTGGTAATAGTCACTGCAGACCACGGTCACGGATTTAGGCGGGATACTGAATTTGAAGATCGGAGGATTCACGTCCCCCTCCTTGTTTTCTCTCCCGAAAGCAACGGCCAGGTGCGAAATGAAACAGTGAATCTCAGGTCGTTACCGAAGACCACGCTAGCTGCCCTTGGCCGTGATACCGGTGGGTTCCGTGGCACGAATCTGCTAACTCAATCCAGGTCACAGCTATCCCTCACCGAATTCGTATATGACGACCAATTTGGGGTGCGACCAGTGCCACCGGATGAAAACGGGAAACACACCGCAGGACCAGGATCACTCAATTACCGCATCACCGGGATAAGAGACGGTACCCGTGTAGATTACGACGGTAGCCGATATCCTGTGGTGACCGGTAACGACCCCGATGACATCGTACGAATCAAGAACGATTTGAAAAATATACACGAAGAGGGTGTTAATCTCGGTGAAACCGCTCCAGAATACGACAACGCTACCGAGGAGCACCTCAGAAAACTTGGATATTTGTGACTCGAACCAAGCAGATGGCAAAGCGAATCATGTCGGCTGTGAGTCCACTTGTTTCACCGTTCCTTCGAAGTGGTCCGCTTGTTCTCAACTATCATGCTGTTGGCAACCCGGACCGCCCGTTTTCGATTAGCGTTGATCGGTTTGAATCCCACGTGAAGTTGGTGGAAGAGTCCGAGTACACCGTCCGTACACTCTCCGAACTCGTTTCTGACGGGTTTCCTGAGTCTTCGGTAGTATTCACTTTTGACGACGGGGACGAAACGCAGGTAAAAAACGCTGCACGGATTTTGGATTCGAAGGGCCTCAGTGGAGTGTTCTTTTTAACAACACAGTGGCTTGGAACCTCAGATTATATGAGTTGGCGGCAAGCCAGAGTACTTGCAGAGAATCATGAGATTGGTGCGCATACTCGGACTCATCCCGACCTCTCTGAGCTGAGTTGTGACAATCTCGTTGATGAAATCATCGGTTGCAAGAATGAGCTTGAGCGGGAACTTGAAACGCCTGTTGATCACTTCGCTTATCCATACGGGCAAGAAGACCACATTTCTCAGACTGCAATTAGCATCGCCAAGGAAGCTGGCTTCAGGTCAATAAGTTCCACAACCGGATTCCTCCCCGGCGAGATCCGCTGTTTTGACCCGCGCACGCCCGTTCTCATAGAGCGGATTCCCGTAGATGATGCAACACCTACCGAATTCGAACAGTTACTTGCACAAGAGAAGTTAGGCCCGAATTTCGTCTACGCCAAGCTTGACCCCAGACACAAACCTGACTCCTTTTATGAGAACTTTCGGAAACAGACCCGATGAGGTTTAATACCCAGTGGCTGGTTTCCACACTATGGTTGACACTCCTCGGTGGGCGAAGGCACAACAAGCAGAGGCAAATCACGAGACTCACCATTCTGGTTTCCGTGATCCACACCACGCTGAAGCGTATTTCAAGGAATTCTGGAATAGTACGATTGAGTCGATTGAAGATGAGTCCGTCTTGGCCGTTGGAGCCGGGACTGGCATAATCCATACGGTGGAACAACCTCGCATACAGGTCGCTGTTGATCCCTTGTACGCAATTAGTGATATTGACTTGACTGGGAGCCGAGCGTCCAATATCACAGGCGCTGGTGAAGCCCTGCCATTTCCCGAGGCCAGTTTTGACACAGTTATATCAAACAATGTGCTAGATCATACTCAGAAGCCACGAGCAGTGCTGCAGGAAATCGCGAATGTTATCAAAGACAAAGGCCGATTTCTCTTAGTAGTAAACACGTTTGACCTTCCCGGATTCATCAGACAGAACTTGAGGTTAATTGACACACCCCACCCTCATCATTTCAGCACATCCGAAATTGAACAGCTACTCGTAGATTCTGGCTTCGAGATCACCTACTCCTCTTCCGAACCCAGGTTTACTAGTGACAGCATCCCGCAACTCATTACCGAAGGAAAATTCAAGAAAGCAGGTGGAAAGCTGTCCCGGATAAATCTGTACACCGCGGTATGTCATCCTAATAAATAATATAATACGAGTGCACAAAAACAAGCGCATATAAGTGTCCTGGGAGACAAAAATCAAAAATGTACTCCAGGTGTTGGGGTCAGATTAAAGTATGTATTTTAATAATAAGAAGCCGAAATTGCATATATGAATACTGATAATGACCGACAGGTGGAGAGGGTACTTTTGTTCACGCCGAAATACCCTCCCTCACGGGGTGGTGCTGCCGTCTTCTATTCTAACATAGTCCGTACCACTGACGAACAAATACGATTCTTCGTAGTCACGAAATATGAGAAGGGGGAGACAATTATCCAGGAAGAAGATAATGTTACCATCTATCGACTTCTACCTAGAACGGATCTGCTTCCGCGGTATCTCCGGGTCGTCCTTGAAATGTTTGTTTTGGCTATCGTCTGCCTGTACTTGGTCACAACAGAATCTATCCAAATCATTCACGCCCATGCCTCCTCATTCTCAGTACTCGCTCTGTCAGCCGTCGCTGCCGTTTCCAGAGTTCCACTGATCAACGATTGCCGAGACGAAGCATTCCGCCCGTGGCTAATCAAGCTGGGACCCACACCGGTCTGGTTCAGTTGTGCACCAAACATTGACAGTATACTTATTAAAAACGGTATCCCAGAGAGACGGATCATCAGGCTTCCAGTCGTTAATCCAGAGTATGTCAGCAACTATGAATCAACTGGTCGGAAAGGGAATGATATGTTGCATCTCATCCATGTTGGCTCAATAAGAGAAGAGAAAGGCGTGTTCTTGTTACTCGACACTCTTGAACACCTACATGAACAAGGTGTCAGTGCGCGGTTGACCCTTATTGGAGATGGCCCAGAGATGGAGAATCTACGACGGTCCTGTAATGAGAGGGTGATTAAAGAGTGTGTCACGATTGCGGGCCGCCTTGACCACCGTGAAACGCTGAATCACCTTGCCGCCGCCGATGTGCTGGCCCTTCTCTCGGAGTCAGAAGGAATTCCTCGGGTTGTACTGGAGGCTCAAGAGATCGGGACTCCAGTGGTCGCCACTTCAGCAGGTGGAATTCCCGAAATCATTGATGATGAAAAAACTGGCTTGCTTGTCAGCCGGACGGCGTCCTCAGCCGCGGAAGCAATCAATTGCCTGTTCTCGGATGAGGAGCTTTATGAAACCATTACAACGAATGCTAAACAGGAGAGGCAACGAACTTGGGACCATGCAGCGGAACAACTATACGAAGGATACCGGAGGGCTTTAGACTAATCCTCCCTCACTTTTATGAACAAGTTTCAAGATATCAGACTGTCTCTCCGAATTCTCAGTCTGTATTGTGTAATTCCCCGGACCAAACCTATCCACTAGTCGGCATTGAGTTTTGCGTCTGATTTGATTGCAATTGATCCGTTGAGAGAGCGAGTGCCAGAACAACCCACGTAGTCTTCGTGAATCCAGGTTGGAAATTGGATTCGACGAAGACCGCACAGATACTGGCAAATAAAGCAATGGCGATCGCATACCTTTTGTCTGATACATGCATCCCTCGCAGGAGAAACATCAATACGATTACCCAAATTCCCAAAACCAGCAGGAGTGATGGAATTCCGGTTCGCGCGGTCAAGTTCACGAATCCATTATGAATGTCGTGGGGGCCTTGATAGAATTGTCTGAGGTTCCCGAAACCCACTCCGAAAACCGGGAACGACTTGGCAATCTCTACACCGCTGCGATATTGGGAAATCCTAGAGAAAAATGTGTCAGGTCGGATTTTAATCAAGATTTGTACTACCAAAGGACTTAAAAAAATGCCGATCACACCTGCTGCGATTCCCATCTCCCTAAAATACGCTTTGCGCCTTCTGATCAGGTAGCCTAGAATAACGATCGCTGTCGCCACCCCTGCAACTGCCCATGTGCTTCTTGATTGGCTTAACAAAACGGCAAATAGCACCGTAGCGACACCGAGCAGACAGCCTTTGGCTCTTTTTTTGAGCCCAATGTAGGCATAGTACGGCGTGGCCACCATCACATACATCCCAAACGCTCCATATGTCATATCAACGCCCAAAGACCTCTGGAACGGGATAGTGATCCCGGCAACGGCCCGCGCTCCCCTATATTTATCACCGAAAGGGAAGCCGTTTGGATATAAAACAACAATATGAATTATCGTAAGGATGCTGATTAACACCGCCGACAGGAACGCTGCGTGTAGCAGCGAGTGCAAGTCTCGTTCAGAATCAACGTACAGAAAGATTGCGATCGTGAATAGAAGATATCCTCCGAAAGTCACTACCCGCCGGGGGGAACCAGAGTGGATGAGCGTACTAACACTTTGTTGGAATAAAAGCAAAATTAAAAGCGCTATGACGGCGACCTGTGGCTTTGTCAATCCTATCGATTTTCTTCGATATTCAACACAACCGAAAGCCACGAACGTGAGTACTATTAGTATGTTGGGGGCCGAAAGGTTCGCCAAGCCAGTTTCAACGGATATGGACCCAAAGGGGATCGCAAAAATCGCCATGGGCAGGAGATAATTTGACGGTGTTCTGCTCTTCAAAATAAATCCCCTTGCGTCCATCTTACTATGCGTGATTCACCGGAGGCTTATAATAGGGTGGAATCCTCGATATACACTGAAACATTCCGGCGTCTAACATTGAATCTGAAAACAGCAGCAGGATAGCGCCATTCTAATCGTGAGACCGAATCGGGGGAAGCGGATGTGACCAAGCCCTCTCCTTCCGAATTATAAATTAAATAACATATATCAAAAGTGTTGTACCGCCAGCCCCACGGTGTGCGCTCCACCCGGCAAAGATCTTGCCGGCTGAAACATCTGAATTTTGGCTCTAAAATCTTGAATAAACTGTCAAAAAGTGAGACCAACGGTTCCCGCAAGTCCAATAGCGCAGACTAGTGCCTCCGTACTGCAATTCCAATCAACAATCTGTTGTATTTGTTGCTACTGGCTCATGTCAAGCTTATCAATCCAGAATGATAATCGCGACGTGCCTCACTTCAAAAACCACAACACTGAAATCCGGACCAAACGCACTCAAATCTATGCCCATCGCGGATTTACGTGGTAAGCAGGTTAATAGCGTCTATCTCTACATCGGTGACGCTGTACGGTGGGACTCCATGCCTGATGACTTGTTGAATGCTGGCCTTGCAGTCAAATCAATCGCGTCTGGGATTCACTCACCCACAAGCATAGCGAGCATTGTATCCGGAACCTATCTTCCTCAGCACAGAGTGGAAGATTTCGGCGACCGAATTTCCGAGGAAGTGGTTAATCTTCTCCAAATGGATGATGTGGAAACGCGGTTTCTAAATACGATTAACAACGTTAGATTTGACTCAGGCGACTCGAAAAGCCCGATAGTCGACACTCTCGATACGACACTATCCGGACCGGAAGCGCTTGAGCAAGTCGACCAGCCCTTTTTTGTTCTTGAACGCGGTCCAGGGGGACACGCCCCATACAATCGCGACCTGACTGCGAAAGAATATTTTGAGTCACGGGGCCAAGCCGATAGGTCACAATTCAAACGCGAGTATGATGAGGCAGTAGCCGAGGATGTTGATTGGTTCTTCAATCGCGTTGAACTCCTACGGGAGCGTGGTCTGTTGGAGGATACGTTGGTGATCTACGTGAGTGATCATGGCGAACTCCTCGGTGAAAAGGGGATGTTGGCACACTCACTACCCATTCACCCTAACCACGTCTACGTCCCTGCTGTGTTCATGCATCCAGAGATAACCACAGAAATCGTTCGGAAGAGGGTGGTTCGACACGTTGATCTCGCACCGACGATTCTCGATTTTCTTGGATCTGACGTTGAGTCCGTAATCCCGATGGCGGGTCGCAACCTAACACAGCAGCCCCCCGCCGAACACGGAGTGACTTTTCATAAGAGTACAAAGAAGCTCTCATCCACGACGGTGCGGTTTGGAGCAACTGGAGCCTGGGATTCTAACGGGGGCTACGTATTTTGTGAGTCAGGGAATACGAAACAGCTCTTACTTGCGATGAAGCGACTGCTCCGATTGCCTTGGCGCCAGTACGCAAGACGGAACCTTATTGAATACCTCTCTGCTTACCTCGCACATGATCGGGTGTACGGAACACCCAGTTTCGACAAGGAAGCGGCCGTAGGGTACCTGAATGAAATTGAAGAATCACGCACCCCAGTAGACGGGAACGAATCTTTCACCGTTCCCGAGGATCGTCTTAAGGAGCTTGGCTATCTCGAATGAACGAATTTTGTATCAGGCGCGACAGGATCGCCGTGGTATTTCGCCTGATTGGGATGGTCTCAGTCCGATAGCATTTAATGTACATAGCGATACTCCAGAATTCGGTTGGCATCGGCGGTCGTAGCAAGGTCCTCGCGGCAACTCTTGACTTGCTGACTGATCATGCACGCTCTGTGGATATCCATACCCTAAGCAAAACCGATAAGATCCGTCGCTTTTTAACTCATTATGACCTAAACCAGGCGAATCTGAATACGATAATTCACCGCGGCTCAAGTATTCCAGGGACGATTTATCAACAACCTTTCCTGAACCTGGTCGTTCGGAATTCCCTCTCGAAATATGATCTCGTGTTCAATTCAAACAACTGTGTTCGGTTTCTACCGGAAGAGCCTAGATACATCCATTACATCCACTTTCCTAACTCTCGAAACCCACTGATTGACCCGCGGCGGAAGAAGCTACTATATAAATTCGCCTCTGCTCCTATGAGGGTACTATCTCGCCTGGGAACTCCGAGACCTCAGGGGGAGGTGTTCGCCAACTCAGAGTACACGCTACAGCATATTAGGCAAGCGTTTGATTCATCTAGTGCTCGTGTCTTGTACCCACCAGCTATTGAATCGGTCAAATTTTCAGGATTTATGGGAGATGGCGTGGTCTCGGTTGGGTCCTTCCATCCGAACAAACGTCAACTGTTCCAACTCCGTATAGCCAGTCGTTTTCCCGAAACCCGCTTCAGGATCGTTGGGTCCGTATCTTCGGAGTCATATTACGAACGCTGCGAACAATACATCTCAGACCATGCGCTGGATAATGTGAATTTGCTAACTGACATCTCAGACAGGGATCTGTACGATATCCTCGACCGCAGCGGGATCTTTTTTCACACGATGCAAAATGAGCGCTTTGGTATTGCAACGGTTGAGGGACTCAACCACGGCTGTATTCCTGTCGTACATGACTCTGGTGGGCAACGTGAAGTCGTCCCCGATTCTAAATTCCGATTTAATACCACCTCAGATTGCGTATCGACTCTAAAAAGAGCTCTTTCAGGCAGACATCCTGACGATCAGGAGACAAAAGAACACTTGCGCCAGTTCACCAGAAAACGATTCCAGGAGATGCTTTCGTCTATCATCTAATTCCGGAGAAGTGGTCCCCTCTTTGGTCCGGTCGTGATGCGTAGTGTTTTGTCAATAATCGATTCTTTTCCGCTCTTATGCGAGTAGTCGTTCGTAGAGTCGGACAATTTCTTTTTTTTCGCGATCGATCGTGAATCGCGTCGCCTCGGATCGACAGCTGCGCGCCATCTGGTGGCGCAACTCTGGCGATCCGAGTAACTTGTCGAGCGCCCCAACTAAACCGTCCACGTCCCCGGGTTTAATAAGGAAACCAGACTCACCATCCGTAACTTGCTCTGGTATCCCCGCAACCCGAGTAGAGACGACCGGAACGCCGGAGATGAGCGCTTCCGAAATCACGCGTGGCGTACCTTCTCTATAAGACGGTAGTACAAGCACGTCTGCCGCCGCCAGCAGACGCGGTACGTCGTCGCGATAGCCAAGAAAATGGATTGTGGCATCCATGCTCTTCCGCTTGACCTCTCGCTTGAGATCAGGTGCCAGAGGCCCGTCTCCGGCGATCAGTAGGTCAACGTCATACCGGCCTACCAACATTTCGAAGGAATTGAGAAGATCAAACAGCCCTTTACCACTCTGTAGCCGACCGACAAACAACAGTCGTAGTTGGCTAGTGGATTCGGGAAGCGGTGCCGGCGACGCAGTACTGAATTCCTCAATGTTTACGCCGTGGTAGATCAACTCGTATTGATCCTGTGTACCGATCCCCCTTCTTAAGAACAACTCCTGGATTCGTTCTGACTTCACGATGAGCGTTGTTGCCAACGGAGCGGACAGTCGTTCCACAATCCAGATGAACGCGTTCAACAAGGTTTGACGATCGGCGGCGATGGGATCTCCGTGTATCTCATGAATAGTGACCGGTGTTCTGGCAAGTAGTGACGCCCACCGGCCGATCACGCCTGCTTCCGTACTGTGGGTGTGGAGTAGGTCCACTTGTTGTTCTCGTAGGAACTGAGCAACCTGCACGACCGCTGGAATAGTATGAACTAACGAATAATGTCTGATGTGATCGAAGACATGAGTCTGGACGCCCATTTCCTCCATCACCCTCATTCTCTCTGCATCATGCTCGCGACCGACCCCCAGGTGCAGTTCGTAATCGGAGCCAGTCTCAAGCAAGCCCTCTATCTGATGTTCAACGGTGGTTTCGGCACCACCGTCGAGGAATCTGGTAATGAGGTGGAGCACACGTGTCATAGACTCGCCTGTCTTTCCCACCGTCCGTTTCTGTACGCTTCAGCCACTTGCCGCATCGTGAGGACGTCGAGACGGTCATCATCTCTCAAGTGCTCTGCGTGAGCGAGGGTCGCTTCGAGCGCGTTCAAGAGCTGCCCAGAGTTACGAGCGAAATTGAACGGGTGGAACCAGAGGTGAAAGATTCGTCCCGTTTGGGCCGCCCGGTTAAGCCCGGCAATTGCCCGGGTGCGCTGAGAATGTACCGGAGTATATTGCCACCCACCATGATACGGTCTGAATACCTGTGATCCAGGCACTTCGACCAATCCTGATTCCGTACGCGGGAGGACCGTTGGAGGTGTCCATTGTATTGTTTCTTCGGCAAACCGTGCGCCCTTTCGCAGTGTCGTTGGCATCTGCAATCTCTCGTGCCAGCGGCTGTTGATGCCTCTGTACACCTCAAATCCGACATCACTGAGCAGATCTTGATGATCAATTTCGTTTCGCGGGTAGACGAATGATGACAGGTCGATATTATATCGCTTTGCTACAGCCATCGACTGCTCTATATCAACACGAGCATCTTCCCGCGTCGATTCACTGAAAACCAGATGCGTGTGTGTGTGTGAGCCGATGTCATGGTCCATCCTCGCGTTTTCGAGCCAATTGAGAACCCGTGGCTCGTACCACAACTCCGGATCCATCTCTTGTTGACACGGGAGGGCAACGTTCCGATTGTCTCGTTCGCAGGAGTCCGAGTATGACTGCTCGTTTGGCTCCGAACCACGGCAGTCTATCAGGAGATGTGTTACAAGAGCCCACGTAACAGGAATCTGATACCGGTCGAAGAGATCGAGAAGGTTACGGATGACACTCCGCGTTCCGGCGTATCGTACCGGATCCACTGGCCCTGTGTCAAACATGCCCCATACTAGCTCAGTGTCGAGTGACACGACCAGCGCACCAGACGATTCGTCACTCATTCATTAACGTATCCGAGGTCGGACAATCTTTTGTAGACGGCCCCGTTGGTGTTGCGGGTGGTTCCAGTGTCTGCTTCAACCCACTTGATGTCCTTGACTCGTGACTTGCGTGAATGCATTTCTGCCTCCTCGGAGAAGAGTTCATGTCGTGGCTTGCCATCCATGGCTTTAGGAATTGACGCGTCGTGAAATTTCAACAATGTCGGTGCGAGGTCGGTTATACGGAGGTCATCAAGTTCTACTTCTGGGTTGATTTCTGGCCCATATGCAATAAATAGTCCTGTATCTTTGTTTTCACCTGTCCATGTCTTGGGCCTTCCGAACACCTGATCTACGCCGATACCACCGTTAATATGGACGTTTGTAGATTGGTTCAATAGAATGTCCGGCCCATCGCTGGTGTAGGGTCCTTTGTAGACGGACTCGGCCTGCAGTGCCTGTTTAATCACGAGATTCCCCTGGGGATCTCGAAGCCTATCGAGTTTCTCAATGAGATCCTCTTGCACACTTTGTCGTTTCGATGGAGAATCCGCGATTACATACAGCGGTCCCTGTCCGCTAGCTATTGCAGTAGATTCTCCCCAGTCGATCAGCTGCCCCTTAGCACTTCGCTTGACCCGCCCCTCAGAATCCGGCAAGAGGTCTTGAACCTCAGACGGGACGATCCGCCGTAACAGCCACTCAATACGGAACCGATTCAAAAGAGGACGGATACGGTCTCGGGTTATCCCGAGTCGCTTCATCACGTCACTCGCCCCTGTCTGTCGAACTAAGTATCCCTCTTCTTCGAGCCATGTGTTGATGTTAAATTCGATTTCGATCCGGTTAGATCCGTGGTCCGACATTACGAATAAGTGGTCCAGTTCTTCGTTGTCCAGCAGTGTCCCGATATGTTCATCAATTATCTCCCATGCGCTGCGGACAACCTCACGGTCCCAGTAGAAATGATGCAGAACATTAATGTAGAATACCGTTGCGTGGATCAGGGTATACTCGCCAGATTTAAGTCGATCCTCAAGCACCTGGAACCGCTGCTTGATCAGGCGGTTAATCTCGTCGATACAGCCGTTTTTTTGATCGTATTTTGATAATTGTGATAACAGTTCGGGGTGTACTTGGTAGTCATAATTGATGCGGAGTTGATCCTCTAGCTCCGTAGGATGCGTGTATCCCGACTGTTCGCTGCCCGGACCTCCAGCGATGAACTCTCCGTTCACCTTGGAAGGCGGCGATCCTGTTGGGAAGTTTATAATGGATACCTTTCCGTCAAGCAGGTCCCAGTACTCGCCGCCGTCGAACTGTTCGGACGAATTAATTGACTCGATAGAATGTTCCTCTCTGTTGACTCGCTCCCACCAGAATACCCCGAGCTTTCCGGGATTGATTCCACTGGCATAACACCGCCAGTTTGGACAGGTCACTGGTGGAAGCCAGCTTTGCATGTCCATCGCTGCACCTTCCGAAATAAGCCTCCGCAGATTTGGTAAGTGTCCGGAATCAGTCCACTCCTGTATCAACTCGAAAGCCGCCCCGTCCAGTCCAAGCACTACAGTTGTCATTCGCTGAAATAGGTTCCTTCTGAACCTTTACGTCTACGGCTTATGATAAACGCGACGATTAATGTCTGTGTATTCCGATTCGTTACGTTCCGTTGGCATTCCGCTCAATTACCACTCTCTTTATGTATTTCTGATATTCCGAATCGGATCTGTCGCGGCTGGCCAGTACGTCTGTTTCGTTTGTTATTCGCCGTTCGAAGACGTTGCCAATAACTCCGAGTAGAGCCCGTCTCTAGGTCGTATTCAGATTGCGGACAGACGAAATCTCCTCTCCTCGTGAGCATCTGTGTTCGGATTCTGGTACGACACAACCGAGAGCGGTCCGTCTATGGCGGCTCGACAGACGAAATGTCCTCTCTTTTTCTCAGGCTCGTTCGATCGCCGGTTCGGTGATGCAGACGAAGTACACCGACTGTCGTTGGAGTCACAGGCCTCTCACCGACTGGGGTAACAGACGAACTGTACTCTCTCTCGTTCAAACAACGAGCGGCGTTGCGTGCCTGGGTCAACAGACGAAATGTACTCTCCCTCACTCTGCACAGAAGCCACCTCACGCACTGGAGGTGAACAGACGAACTGTACTCTCTCTCGTTCGAACAACGAGCGGCGTTGCGTGCCTGGGTCAACAGACGAAATGTACTCTCCCTCACTCTGCACAGAAGCCACCTCACGCACTGGAGGTGAACAGACGAACTGTACTCTCTTTTCGTCCACGGGTGGGAGACGAGATGCGCTCCAAGCGAGGGCTGCTCAGTTCGACACTCTCGTCGGCAAGACCGCCACTCCACACCCCACTGTTTCCGAAGCTATCTTGTCCACGAGGGCGTCTTGGCCGGGAAATCAGGAAGTCCAATAGCAGCGGAAACGGTGGTTTCAGGTGTCTCCGACGACCCACCAGACGACCGCTCGGGCCCCGACGTCTTTCCGCTTGACCCTGTCCTGCTCCTCCAAGGTTTCGAGTTTCCTGAGTGCGGTTCGACGTGAAACATCGAGTAGCTCTCCAATTTCACTGGCAGTCAAAACAAGATCCTCGCTCTCCTCGAAGACGGCGAGGACATCGTCTGGTGTCGTCTCTGGTGTGCGGGGCATGTGTTAGGACCCGTTTCGGCTCCTCGATACTTATGAATTTGGCCTTCGAAGGACAATACTAAGTATGTGGCCTTCGTGGGACAATATACAGAAGCCCAGTCTCTCAGGAGCGCTTCCATCGGGAAAGTGCCCGCGTGGTAGGATCACGCAGGCTGGTCTTCTGATCCAAGGAAGACCAATGTCAGGTACGCAATCCAGCGGACAAAAGCGCATCGCTGCGGAAGCATCGTGTGACGAGTGTGCAGCCCTCCCAGGCGCGTTCCCGTGTGCACAGTGCTACATTACGGGAGCGAAGGATTTCCCGGAGGACCACTGATGAGCGCCGACGAGCGCATCGCTCAACATGCAGCCGCGGGGCTGACCCGGGCTGTCGACCCGGATGCATCCCGGCATTTCCAGGCGATCCTCGAACTCGTCGATATCGAGACCCCAACGCCACTCATGGAGTGTCCCGTCTGTGGGTGTGCAGGTCTTCCCGAGCGTATCCACGCCCACGAGTGCACACAGAATCGGGGTGAAGAGTAGGGATCTGCGAGGCCTCCCCAACTCGCCCCCGGTAGTTGACGAAATCGCGAAGCGACGAACTGCTCCCCGAGAGCATGGAAGCTCGGCATTAATCCAGGTCGTTTGCTCGTCTGTGGGGAAGTTGGCCTCCTCCACTTTCACTCGGTATCTGGGGTGTCTCAGTGGCCAAATTTGGGTTATAAATGCAGCTTAGAGCCATCCAACACCGTGTAGAGCGACCTTTCAGAGCTTTCACTCGGCCCGAGGTGTGTGTCCCCCACCCCCGCGGTACACCGTCACTACCGTCTGCGGTTCACTCTACGCGAGCCAGTCGCGGCTCCGTTCCGTCTGCTTCCCTGATCAAGGCTGTCAGTCGACTCCTCGTCCTTCCCACCATCCAATGCCTCCGAAGACGCCCCTGCCCGATTCTGACCCTGCCCGTCGATTACTCGCGCCTCGGCATCACTCGCCCGAACTCTCACCGGGAACCACCCCTCCTGGTCGATCCCGACCAACGCCTCTGAGTACCCCTCCTCTTCCTTGCCGGGCTTCGCTGTCTTCACCCAATCCACTTGCCGGTCGTTCAGGTCGAACCACTGGCCAATTTTCTCGCCCTCCTCGTTGACCCGATGCAACACCGTCACCGAACAGAGATTGGCGATCGTCTGTGCTTCCGGCGTCAGCGTGAATTCCCCACCGGTCTGGGTGATGAACTCCAGACTCAACTCGAAATGCCGGCTGTGCCGGACGGCCGTCTCCAGGAAGTCCAGCGAGACGGCGTCGTTCATCAGATAGTGGGCTTCGTCAATACAGAAGACGACCTTCTTCTCGGTCTGTTTGGCGCGCTCGTAGACACTGTTGAACAACACCTGCATCATGAGACTCGTCTCCGCCCGCCCCTGGGCACCCTCCTCTTGATGCAAGTCCAGGTAGAGGGCTTTTGAGGAGAGCTCGAACTCGGATTGTTTCGCGAGGTTGGCCAACTCACCATCCTCACGGAAGGACGGCCGCAAATCCTTCAGCAACGATTGGGCATCCCGCCGGACAGCCGTCTGCTCGCCGTCAGTGACGTAGCCATAGGATTCCGGCTCGTCGGCCATTCCCTCCAGCACAGCAATCACGTCCTGGATGGTCGGCGATTCCCGACCATGCGTCGACGGGTCGCGGGTGATCCCGCGAGAGTCATACGCTTCTTGCACAGCCCGCCGCAGCGTCTGACTGCGCTCGCCGAGAGAGTGGTCTGCCACGTGGTCGAAAAACGTCCCGAAGAAGGTCATCACCCAGGTGATCTGCTCGCCCCACGGGTCGATGTCCTTCACCGCTCCGAGCACGTCCTCGGGTGTCGGCTGGATCTCCAGAGGATTCAATCCCCGGCGGCCACCGACGGTGACACGCTCGGCACCGAGCGCTTCGGCCACGCTCGCGAACCCCCGCATCGGGTCGAGCATGATGATGAGCGTCTCCTCGTCGAACATCGCTCGGCGCAATAACCGCAATTTCGTCGCGAACGACTTCCCCGCACCCAGGCGCCCGATAACCATCGCACAGTACCCCGTGTCCCGCTCGAAGCGGTCGAGGATGAGTGGACTCGCGTTCAACGCGTAGGTCCCGTACTCGATACCGGGCTCGGCGAAGGCTCCAGCCACGAAGGGAAACATCGCACCTACGGCCCCACCGAGCATCGGCGTCTGACTGTTGAGTGTCTCGGTACACTCGTCACACGCCACCGGACTCGCGGCTGTAAAGGCCTGCAACTGTGCCAGCCGCGGAACGATCGGTGTCAGGTTGGTCGGTGCCTGGCGCCCGGTCGTGGCCACGGCATCGGTGGCAAGCTCCTCTTTCGTATCGCCGCGGACAGTCAGATACATCGAGACGTCGAAGGCTTGCATCGCAGTGTTCCGGAGGACGTCGTACATCTCCTGGTGGTCCTCGAGGTCGCGCTGGACACCCCGGGCACTCGCCCGGTGTTTCTCCTGGAGGTACTCGTTGTCGGCCTCCAAGTCCTCGATCTTGTTCTCGAGGGAGTTCAGCGTCGCCTGCGTGTCCCGCGGGTCGATGTGGATGCTGATGTCCGTCTCTCGTGTCTCCGCCGCAGCATACAGTGGCTCCAGAAAGCCATCAGCAGGCGCGTCAGGGAACTCCCCGACCCAGACGGTCTGTGCCCAGCCACCCTCGGTCTGGACCGCACTGGCTTGCTCTGTGAGCCCCGAGGGCGAGACGATCGTCTTGTGGATGTCGGGAACCTCACCGAGTGATGTCCCGGTCGCTTCGTAGTCGACGTTCAGCGTCGCGTCTGTCGACGCTGCCCCTCTGTCCCCGGACTCCCCCTGTACATTATCCTCATCCTCGTGTTCCGCGCTCGAATCAGGGTCTTCCGGGTCTGTACCATTCTCGGTCGTGCCCCTCCCGGGGAGTAAGTCCCGAATCATTGAATCATTGAAGTCGTGCGGAGGACGTCGTCTGGCGTCCCATAGACGAGGTCAGTCCCAGTCCAGTACTCGGCGACGAGTTGTGCGAGGGCTGTCGCGGGAACGCGCTGTGTGCCACAGCCCTGGATGTTGCGTACGCCCTGAGCGACGCGCTCGCGTCGGTCAGTCAACTCCGCCAGCATCGCGGCCCGTTCCTCGGCAGCCGTGGGCGCCGTCCAGATGTCGACGACGAACCCAAGCACTGGCACTCCGGTGAGGCGGTCGAGCAGACTCGCCCGCTCGTAACGCACCTCGTCTGGACTCACTGGGACCAGAACGTAGTGATCCCGGATGGTCATCTGCCGGTCGGCCAGCTCCTGTTCGTACCACGCCACGTACTCGCTGATGAGCCCCTGCAACTGTGCGTTCCCGACCACGTCGGGGTCGCCCAACCGCTCCTCGTAGCGCCCGACGTACTCTTCGGTGGGAAACGATTGCGTCGTCGAGAAGATCTCGATGGGGAACTCCAGAGTCGTGTTGACGAAGTCGGCGAACGCCTCGCTCGTCTGGCGCCACTCTTCGTCGGTCGCAAGCGCCATCGTCGGCGGCGATACCTGGACGGCACCGACGACGGTCCCATCGGTCCGCTCGATGGCCTCGTGTTCGGGGTACAGCCGCTCGACCTTCGTGTATGCCTTGGCGTCCTCGTGGGCCAGTTCGGTCTGGCTGCGGTGATAGCCCACGAACATACGTAGCCACTCCAGGCTCGTGACGTAGCCTGGCGTGAGGTAGACGAAGACTGCGCCGACGGCGATTGCAATGGCCGCGAGTGGGATAGTCAGTGACGAGACGGCAATCCCAGCGACCGTCAGCGAGGGCGGCACGAGTACCTGCGTCACCAGGATTACCAGTGCCCCAGGTATCCCCGCGACGGCTAGGTCGGTCAGTGAGTACGTCCCGAGCAGTTGTGTGTCGGTCCCCAGCGCTTTCGGCACCCGCTTGGATGGGTCTTGTGTGCTACTCATCGGGTATCAGACTGCGAATCATCGCTGTCGGTCGACTTGCGAGACGGCTCGGTCCGGGGGTCGCGTAGTGGATCACGGCTACGCTGGCGAACTCCATCGCTCCCAGCACCGCTGTTGCTCCCATCGTCACTACCACTGTCGACGCTGCCGCCACCCCCGTTGCCACCCCCCCCTGACCCACCCGTCTCAGGACCGAGCACGTTGCGGACCCGCGTGCCGGCCGACCGAAGACGCTGGCCGGTCGCGTGGGCCCGCGAATCGCCAGAGTCGATGACGTACTGGCCGCCTGTTGTCGCCGCTGGCTCGTTCCGTAGCCCTCGGCTGAAGTTCTGTCCGCCCTGGCGTCCCGTTTGGATTCGCTGGCGACCGCCCGCGGCTCGTCCCTGGGCACGCTGTGCGGACATATACCTGGACGTCCGGTCGGCCATGAAGAACAGTGCCCCCGCCTGCCAGAACAGGATGAACGGCGAGAGGACCGCCAGCAACGGGATAATCAATGCGGTCAGCCACGCCCCGAATCCACCGGCCGATGGCCCGACACTGGTGCCGAGGAGGTCGCCCAACCGGAACAGTAGCGCCACGGGAATCGTCATGAACAGAAAGGGGACGTAGAATCCCGCGAGCTTCTTCATGAAACCCGAAGCCAGCCGGAACGGGCCGATGCCCGGAATCCAGAACACGATCAACAGCGGCATCAACAGGACGAAAAGATACAGCGTGAGCTGGCGAGCCAGATAGATCAACCCGATGAGGATGAACAGGACGAAATTCGCCGTCAGAGCGATGACCGTCCCGAGGACGCCCATACTCGAAAACGAGAGCGTCTGGAAGACCGTGATGTCCGCGACTGCGGGCACGAGAAATCCCGCGAGGGTGTCCATGAACCGCAGGGAGATCGCGGCGATCCACCACCACGACAGGAGCCCCAGCAGCCCGGCAAAGGCTCGCTTTTTCAGCTTCGACCGGTGGTACCCGCTGAAGAGGTGGCTGGTCGACTCGAGGAAGATGACGACGCCGATAACGAGCCCGAACAGCGTCAGGCTCAGCGGGAACGTCGTCTGCCAGTAGTACTCGTAAATCGCTGGCCACGCGTCGTTCGTCGGGGCACGAAAGACGGCATCCGGATTGGGCGTCCCGACGACCGTCTGGAGGACCGCATCACCGTGCTCTTCGATAACGCTGCGGATCGGGCTGAAGAGGATCCGGAGCACCTCTTGAATCGCGCCGGTGATGATATCCCCGAGCCCACTGTGGACGAGCAAACGGTCGCCGTGGAGTGTCTCTCCTATCCCTGCAAGCTGGGCTACGACGGCGACGGTCCCAGCGAGCGCGATGACGGCGCGAGTGACCCCTTGTCTGCACCGTTGTGGGAAAACTCTCCTCACAGCCCCCTCCAGGGTGGCCAAATGTTCCGGCTAGTGATTCGGTCGATGAGGTAGACCGCCAGCAGGAACAGCACGACTGGGATGAGTATGGCGAAGAGCCGTGATATCAACGCCAGCGCACCGCCCTGCAGGACGACTGTATCTGTGGATGCGGTGTAGCCCACTGATTCGAGCCACCAATCTCCGGGCTCGTACCGCGCCGAGACCCCACCGAGCGGTCTATTGACCGTTACTGTGACGGTGCCGGTAACGGTGGTGTTCACCCGTTCGCCGTTGACGACCAGCCAGCCGCTTCGCGGAACGGTCGCGATCGGTGTTCCTGTCTGACCGTCCCGGAAATGGGCACGAACCGTGACCGTCTCCTCTGTCTCGTTGAGAACCTGCAGCGTTAGGTTGCTCTGGCGGATGGGGATTTGAGAGAATGCGTCCGTTGACCGAGTAACTGTTACGCCGCGCACCAGCCCACCAGCCTGGACGACATCCAGCGGTTTTGATGTCGCTACACGGGCGGCGATCCCGTAACTAGCTGTATACGGTTCTTCCATCAGATCCAATCGGACGTTTTCAGGCAGTGTGGGTGGCCTGACTGTCTCGCCGTACGATCCGAGGATCGTGACGTTGCGCACCGGAACAGCCGTCGGGCCGGTCTCAATTGGATAGGCGTTGAGCTGGAGTGGATGAGCTGGGGAGTGTGCCGTTTGATTCCCCTCACTCCTGCTGTGGACCAGTTGATCCCACTCCGTATCACGAGCTGAATAGAACCGCCAGACCCCGCGAACTTCCCCCTCAGGAATGCGGAATCCAAGCCAGGGCTGGTTCTTGTAGACGGCGAGACCTAAGTCCCCGTTTGGATACCGTCCGACGAATCCAGAGACTTTCAATTCGTATTCGGTTACTCGTTGGGAGGCAGCGACTGTCGCCTGGTCTGTGATGATCTCTGTTGAGGTGGTATCCCAGTCTTCACACTCACCAGTCTCGTTTCGAGTAGTACAGCGCTTGATCCGTCGCTCTACCTCTGCTGACACCGTTGCTCGGAGTGTCAGTCGGTGGTCTGAGCCTGTATTATTACTCAGGTCATAGGCGAGTGTTGGTGTGTGGTTGCCTTGGTTTCGTGTCTCGGGGACACCATCAACGAAGAGCATCGTACTCTCGACACGGTGGTCACTCAGTGACCACACCGTCTGTCGGTCACCGGAAATACTAGTCTCCGGAACCGCCACCCGATAGTCCACGACACCGCGGAGCGTCCCGTTGGATGCGACGTAGAATGGCGTCTTGTTGGGAGAGATCCTAGCCCGTGTCGACGGCTGGATGGCGAAGATATCCGCGTACGCGTCCTTGATGAAGCGCTCGTCAGTTAGCGTCGCATTCGGTGGGTGGATCGACACCGAGGCGTCCGTCCCGGGAAACTCCCGATGGTCGCCACGATTCCATTTCTCGACGGCTGCCGGTGGGGAATCGTACGGGATGTCTGTCCCGGTCGCGAGTTGTTCACGGTCCGACCCGTCGGGGATCGTTGCATCGCTCCCGACCTTGTCCTCGTCGTTCGACCACAGCCCGTGGAAACTCTCGTTGGAGACGTTGTGGTCGGTACTGTTGGGTGGATGTGCGGCCGTCGTCCCGACCAATGTCGCAGCAAACAGCACAGCCACGACGCCGACCACGAGCAGCAAGCTGAGTTCAGGTCCCCACTTCCTGTGTGCCTCAGAACCCACAGCTGGTGCCTCCGACGACGACGTTGTTGAGGATGAACTGGACGATCTCCGTCCCGAGCGGGGCGACGATCACTCCCCAGAGCAACCCCTGCATCTGGACGGACCGCAAGTCCTTCTTGCGGTCCGACCGCCGCACGACGGGCATCGCGACCGTAGCACCCAACGCAAGTACCCCACCGACGAGCGGACCGCCGAACTGGATGATCGTGAAGAGGTTCTGGATCGTCCCGGCCATTTCTGTCTGACAGAACGCAGTCCCCGGCCCGGATCCACCTGACTGCGCGGCGACTGGATCCGTACTGAAGGCAAGAAGCGTGCCGACCAACGCGACCGTTAGCGCGTGTTGTTGGAGGATACGTACCGCATTTGCTGCGATAGTCTCCAGGTGAACCAACCGTAACACATCGTTAGCCATCACTTGCCCTACCCTGACCACCTGCGATAAACGGCTAGCAAATCTAGAGTTCTCTAGAGTGCTCGAAACCTCGTGAGCCGCCTCGGAGTCAAGTGGTTCGAGAATCTGAGATTCTCGTCCTCACGGAAATCCCCGATTTCCGTACGACCTCCAGGCACTCGGTCTGCCACGCTTGTAGAAAGAACATACCCCGAACTAGAGGATGACGTCCATCTCGTTCAGTCCAAGCAGTGACCAGCTGTCGCTTACGTCGTCAGCCAGTCCGTCAACGAATCCACTCTTCGAGAACAGCGCGAATTCTTCGTCTCGTGCGTCTGGTCCCCAACGAACCCGCTCAGCTTTCTCGCGTAGCTGTGACACGAGCGCGTGACCGACTGGCTCACTTGTCCACTTGCATTCAGCAAACAGAATCCGGTCAGCATCCGGGGCGAGCCCGACGATGTCGATCTCGTCTTCCCCGTACCACCACCGCCCGACCTCGGAATATGGCCCGAGTTCGCCATGTCGAATCTTTTCCCATATAGCCTCCTGACAGACATCCTCGAACGTCGTTGCAACGTGGTCGGGGAGGTTCGGCTCGATCGTTCCCTCGTAGACGACAGCGGGCGCCTCTTCGATACTGGAACGATTGGGTTCGACGAACCGAAACCAAAATCGGAGGAACTCGTCGGCGACTTGATACCGCGACCGTTTGGATTGCTTGGCTGACGCGGTTACGGGGACCTCGCGGCCGATAAGCCGGAGGCGCCGAAGGGTCTGAAGGTACTTCGACAGCGGGCCGGCGTCGATACTGGTCGCTCCCGAGATTTCGTTGGGCGTCGTGTGCCCCGTTGCGATTGCCTCGAGAATACTCATGTACCGTGCGGGGCTCCGGAGTTCAGTGCGGAGCAGGAACTCCGGTTCGTTGTAGAGGACGGCCGTCGGCGAGAGAATCTGTGCCTGGATGTTCTTCTTGAGAGGGAGTTCGTAGTCGAAGAGGGTGAGATACATCGGGGTGCCACCGGTGACGGCATACGACCGAATTGCTTCCTCAAGGTCGTATGCGATGACGTCACGGGCCTGCTGGAAGGCAAACGGCTGCACATCGATCTGTCCCGTGCGACGGCCGTACAACGGGCTTTCGTGACCGAGCACCTCGGATTCCATCGTACTCACGCTGGACCCACACAGTATAAGGATCGAGTCCGTCCCCTGAAGTTGCTTATCGACGAATGATTGGAGATATGATGGAATCGAATCGTTTTCCTCCACTAGGTAGGGAAATTCGTCGATAGCGACGACGAGTTGTTCGGTCGCGAGCTTTTCGCCGAGGTAGTCGAAGGCGTCGTCCCAGCCGTCGATGCGTGGAACACGGTCGTCGAAGTACTCGGCAACTTTCTCGACGAACTTCTCGCGCTGTCGGTGTTCAGTCTCCTGGGCAGCCAGGAAGTAGATATGTGGCCGATCCCCACAAAATTCCTTGGTAAGTTCGGTTTTCCCGACGCGACGTCGCCCGTAGACGACGTAGAGGTCGTGGCCCTGTGACTCGAACGCCGTTTCGAGCCCATCGAGTTCGTCTCCCCGGTCGTAGAAGGTCATACTCTAAATAATGATTATTGCGATAATGACTTGTATCTTCCTCCTGGGACCCACCGTCACCCAGACTTCCGTGAGCTGGTGGTCGCTCCGCACGGTATGGTAAGTGCTGTGCTACCACTCTCGGAACTGGGAGTGAGACACTCCGAAGGAACGGCCTCGGAATCGCAATGCGACTCTGAACGCTTTCCCGGGTACGATGCGGTGGCACACATATGCAGCGTGAAAGATTCTGGGGCCAGCCGAAGTTGCGACTGACGCTCTCAATGCATATGGTGTGAGCGGTCCAAGAGCAGTCTCTCCAGAACCAGCCTGAGCCATACATTTTTGCTGCAGTAGTACTATCGTATTACCATGAAGTACGCGAATGTCAGCGTGAAGTTCCCCCAAGAACTCGATACCGAGCTTGAACGGTTCCTCGAGGAGACCGGCGTCTACACCAATAAAAGCGAGTTCATCAAAGAAGCAGTCCGCAGCCACCTCAGGGACTTGAACCGCGAACCCGCAATCTCGGCGCTTCGCCTCGAACAGTTCTTAGCGCAAGCCGAACAGGATTCTCTCTCCGACGAGGACCTCCACGCCCGACTCGCTGACCTCCAGCAGCACGTCGACCACGCCGAGTTGGCAGACGCCGTCGAGACAGCGCGCGAATCGACTGCTGACGAGTACAGTGAGCAGGCGTGATCCTGCTGGATACCAATCTCTGGGTGTTTGGCACTCTCAGCACGAATGCCCGGGCTGAACGCCTCCTCGACGAGATCGAACGCGGTAAGACCGTTTCGGCAATCAACGCCTACATGGTTCAGGAAGCGCTCGATGCGTTTGACCGGACGCCGGGACTGACGCCCCAGCAGCGCGACGAGATGAAAACGCTATTTCTCACCCGACTCACCCGCATGACTGGCCTCATCGAGGCGCCCTCTAGTCGGGATGGGGCCGACGCCCTACTCGATCACCGCCGCTCGGCCACTCACACTCAATTGCTCGCCCGAATTACTGGCCTGCAAGCGAAGGATATCCCCATTCTGGTACTGACGTTCAAGCATCGCGACCGCGACCCGGTCCTCCTCACGAATGACGCTGGCTTTGCCGACTTCTCCCCGTCCGAGTACAATCTCGCGGAGATTACAATCGAGCACGTCACGTAACTCGCGTCAACGCGGAAACAAACTCAGTGGATGTGTGTTTGTGGGCGAAAAAATCTCTTATGAAAAGTGAGTCAACTACTGGGCCAGCAACTGTGGCAGTGTGAGTTCGGCTTCTACTTCGCGTTCGCGTGCCTCCTGTACTCGATCTGGCGAGCGGTCGATCTACACATTGTCCCTTTCAGCAGAGCTCCTCAAAAATCCCTTCTCAGCGATCCAAGGGGAGGACGATGAGCATCGGTTGTTCGCCGTCGACGTAGAATTGCTGCACCCAGGAGACAGGGCCAAAGCCCTCTGCGCCGACAGGCATCGTCATCATTCGGGAGGACGCATTCTCATAGATCGAATACGGCCCCAATTCTTCGAGCAGTTCGGAGCCTCCCGGAGCAAGATTCTCAGAGAGCTCGGTGAGTTGGTCGTCGAGTGACGGCAAGGATTGTTCGCTATCTGCGGGCGACTCGTCATCATCGTCATCGGAGGGTTGTCGCGACATACTCCGGGTTGAGAGAGACTGGGACCTATACAAATCGCTACTGGCTAATTAGCTAATGAATCAATACCGACTACTTGCAATATGAGAAAAAACCACTAATGCTGGAAAGGCCATCCTACCGAGTCAGGTACAGTCCTCCTACTCGCCTACCTGCGCGAAGCGCTCGCGAAGAGCTGCCTCGCGCTCCTCAAACTGGTCGGCCTTTGCCCGGACATCCTGACTGACCCGCTCGATCTGTGCCAGTGCCGCCTGACTCGCTATGCCGGTCTGTCCCTCCCTGCCAGTCTCTGCCTCCGCCCGCTGCTCGTAGGTCTGCTCCACGCACTCGACTGTCGCCTCGGGATTGAAGAGAATGTCATTCGCCGTCCGGACGTACCCGTCCAACGACGAGCCCTCCTTCCCGCGGAAGACGTGAGTCAGTGCGTACGTCGCGCCCGAATGCAGCGTCCACATGTCGATCTCGAAGGGGTCCGCCGCGTTCGAGCGCGCATCGCTCGCGGCCTGCGCTGCGAGGTAGGAGGGAAACTCCAACAGCTCGTAGAACTCCGTGACGTCGAAGGGCACGTCGGTGAACGTGACCGTGATCTCACCCGCGTCCTCGATGAACGCCAGCAGGTCGTCGGCGACCAGCCCCAGCTGACTCAGACGCTCCTCCCACCAGCCCTCAAAGTCACCTACGTCGCCCACGTGTTTGACCGTCTCCCGGTCAGTCAACTGGCGGATGGAGTTCGCACACCGGGTATCACGGGCGAACCCCTCGACATAGACCGCATGTCCGCCGAAGAAGTCGTATCCCGACGTGACACCCATCGTGATCGGTGAATCACGCTCGGGGAGTTCGACCGACAGCCCGTCGAACATCAGGTCCATGTGAACCTCGCCCCCGCCACGGTACTGCCGTATCTCACCGAAAGCAACCTCACCGAGGACCGTATCGTCGATGGTCGCCTCCCGTAGCACCTCTTCCAGCGGCCCGTAGACGTCGATCGGGTTGATAATCGAATAGCTGTCCGTGGGGACGTGAAAGAGCGGGTCTGCCTGACTCTCCTCACCTCCCTGTTCACGAAGCCGCCCTGGTTCGACGACGGCGTTGAATCGCTCTGTGGAGACCCATTCTTCCGTGTAGGGATTTCGGTAGGCCACCGTCGTCTGTGTGGCTTGTGGAAGGCTCCGGATCGCCTCCGCGAAGGAGACCACCTCGTCGCGCTCGACGCGCTGTGCGAACCACTGTGGCAGTTCTGTGTCTGTCCGTCCGTCGACACCTGCGAAGACGCAGGTTTGTTCTGGATCACTCATCGATGTTTCACGGGCACGAGTGCGCCCGCACCCCTCGCGGGCGCCCACAAACTGCGGAGGCGGTCGGCGTGTCGTTGGCTGTGGCTGCGCAAGTCGGAGCGTCCGGGATACAGTCTGACGCTGGCACATGCATACAACGACGGCAGTCCACCCTTTCGGGGTGAGTCTGAACGGCAGCACGGTTGCCAGGCTACTGGAAATTCTTAACCGAATGAAGGGCTCAACAGGGTCAGTGGTGTCGCCTCATCATCGTTCTGGCAACTGCCACGCCATTTCCACGTCGAGCAGTTCAGTTGAAGAAGCGAACGGCGTCAACCGTGAGCGAGCAGGGTGGGGTAGTTCACTAGTGGGAGGAAGGCTTTTCTGTAGTACCAGTGTATCACACACTATGAGCACCGAGACGGACGCGAGCAATGACCGGATGGAGAAAATTAATGTTCGTGTTCCACAGGCGCTCCTTGAGCAGCTTGACGAGGAGTGGGAACGCCGTGGCTACTCGAGCAAGTCGGAGGCGATTCGTGATGCACTTCGTGACTGGGTGAACCCGCCCGCGACGCTGTCAGAGGAGACACTTGAGGACCTGGGGGTGAGTCGCCAGCAGCGCGAGCGCGGCGACACCCGGTCGCTGGACGCCGTCGCCGAGGACTACGACGTCGATCTCGACGAGTAGGCCGCCATGACTGATGTTGAGATTACGCCGCAAGCAGACGAGCATCTCGCACAACTCGAGCAGGAAACCCGTGAGCGCATCCTGAAGAAACTCGCCGAGGCCAAGGATTGGACGGAACATCGACTTGACCCGCTTTCCGGGTATCCGTACTACAAACTCCGAGCGGGCGACTACCGAGCGCTCATCACTTGGGATCGGGACAACGATGTCCTCGTTGTCGAGGCGGTCGGTCACCGGCGTAATGTCTACGACCGCCACCTCCCACCCTGACAGCGATCATCGGGCGTTGCCCGGGAGACGAGACCAGACTGGACCGGACGCGCTGCTCAGCACTCACCCCTCGGTGGTGTGCTGTTCGGCGTTCTCGACTGGATTGCTGAGCGGGTCGAGTACCTCCACGACGGAACCTAGCTCCCTGACACAGCCCCGTCATCGGTCGCCGAGAGAGACCCCTCAGAAGACCCTCAGCCCGGCTGAACGTGTCGCACGGTCCGCATCCTGAATCGCCTATTCAGAAATAACTCAGCACACAACAGAACTATATCGCCCGGAGAGCGTAGTTGATACTACGACTCCACCATACATGGATCTCACAGATATTCCCGACGACGCATATGCAGGCGATGAGCAGGCGCCTGACCTTGACGAACTGGAGCCTCCCGGGGCGCTCTTCACTGAGGGGCCTGTCCGCGAACGACTCCTCGATGTGATCACGGGGATACGGGACCCAACAAAAGTCGCAGAAATCGCCGAGCTTGCCGATTGTGATACCGAAACAGCACGGGATTATCTTGAATGGTTCGACGAGATGGGGCTTGTCAGACGTCACGGTGGTCGCCCCGTGCAATACGAGCGCAACGACACGTACTTCGAGTGGCGACGCGTTGAGCGTATCCGCCAGGAATACACCGACGAAGAGATCGTCGACGCACTTTCAGACACATTTGAGCAGATCGAGGCGTATCGAGAACAGTTCGATACGGACAGCCCCAATTCTGTCTCGCTCGTCGAAGCAAGTCAAGAGATACCGACTGAGGAAGCCTGGGAGGCACTCTCCGAGTGGGAAACACTCGAACGAAGAGCCCGAGTACTTGACGCGGCGCGTCGTGACCATCCCTCTCTCGGGGACAAGCCTGACCTCGTCGATGTCTAACGATCCGGGCACTCCCACTGGCCGAGGCCCGGTTGACGCAGCACTCGTTGACCGGATCGCTGCCCATCTTGTCCGGAGCGAGCACTTCAGCGATGTCCACTCCCGCCCCCCGTACGCGCCGAGTGCCGTCGTGGCTGACTACGATCTTGGCTACTTCCCCAGCGGTGTGGAGCGGGCATATCTCCGGATCCGATGGTTCGAAACTGACGATTTCAGCATTCACTACTCCGAACAATACGGAACTGGCGGCTCGTGGGAGTGCCGATGGGACCGACACCCGAACGACCACAATACACGCGAGCACTTCCACCCGCCCCCAGATGCAGCCACTCCCGGAGTAGATGAAGAATATTCCAGCGACTGGCGAAGCGTTTTGACCACTGTGCTAACTAGACTCGACGACCGGATTGCGGCATTCTGGGAAGACTGACCGATGCCCTCGATTCACCTGACTCTCTCCGACAGCGACAGCAAACCGGGGATCTGAGCTGCCTACGAGGACTGCTCGCGAAGTTCCCGGAACCGCTCTCTGATCGTCGCCGTCGAGACATCTGCCGCCTCGGCGAGTTCAGCCTGGGTGTACTCGGCCTCGTATTCCCGTCCGGCAAGATACAGACAGGCAGCCGCGACGCCAGTCGGGCCGCGCCCGTTGGCGATGCCCGTCCTCTCGGCGAGGTGTGCAAGCTCGAGTGCCCGGTGCTGGACGCGGTCAGCGACCCCACACTGTGAGGCCAGTGCTGGGATGTACTCTTGTGGCCTGACGATCGTTGTCTCCAGACCGAGTTCTCTGTTCAGGACACCGTAGCCGAGTTCGACCTTGGCCCGGTCGCACGCAGCGACCGCAGCGACCTCTGCGGCCGTCCGGGGATGACCCCGCACCCGACAGGCCGCGTACAGGCTGCCCGCCGCCATGGTTTCGATGGCTCTTCCTTGGATGAGATCCCTGTCCTGTGCCTCCCGGTAAATGGCTGCAGCCTTCTCCCGGCTCGCGTTCGGGAGGTCGAGCGCGCTCGTTAGTCGCGAAAGCTCGCCGCAGGCGTGTGCGAGATTCCGCTCAGCCTTGCTCTGGTACATGCCTCGCTTGTGTTCGCGCCGCCACCGATTGACCCGACGCCGTTTCGCACCGGAGAGGCTGTTGCCCTTCCCGTCGCGCTTGTAACCGATCGTCGTACTGAGCCCGCGGTCGTGCCTGGCCAGCGTGAGTGGGGCGCCCGTCCGCTCCGTGGATTCGCCCGGGTCGTCGAAGCCACGCCGCTCGGGGCCGTGGTCGATCCGGTACTGGTCGACGACGAGTCCACAGTCCCTACAGGCAGTCTCGCCGCCTTCGGTCGCGAGCTCGCCCGGACACTCGGGGCACTCCGTTGCCGTGATTGTCTTCCCGCTCGATTCGTCGTAGCCGTTCACATATGGTGCTCGAAACGACATTGGTTGCACGAGGCGCCCGTGTGGACTGCCCCGCACCCCTCTGGGGGTGAGAAACCCTACTGCGGAGACGCCGCACTGTCAGTGAGTCGAGTATCGCCACCACGTCAGCTTCGGTCAAGGCGCGATCGTGTGTCGCCGAGTGTCTGCATCAGTACAGCCGCCTGGAGGATCGAAGGCCGGATCGCGACTCCGACGCGGTGTTTGCACGCGTGTGACGAGCGGGTATCGAACGGACACGTACAGGCGACAGGCTGGCCGTCTGTGACACGGATCCGGTACTCGTGGGCTGTTGGGTCCGCGTGGCTCGCATTTCGGACGCGGATATCGCCTTCGATGAGTGAGAACTGTAGCGCCTCGTACTGGGCGCGTTTGAGTATGCGTGGCGTCCATTCTAGTCCTGAGAGTGGGTGTGTGGGATTGAGCATCGGTATCCAGGGCTGGTGAGCCCCGCCCCTCTGGGGGCTGATTCCGCGAGGCTGAAATGCGCCTCCGCCCTCAGCGGGCGCTCAAAAACTTAACCAACTTGTCGGCCAGATCTCCAGAATTGTTGGTTAATTGCCAGAAACCCGGATGTGAACCTATCGGTCACCTATACCGATATCGGCCGTTGCCTACGACGATCCCTGTTGGGAGATCGCCGTGTCCAACTGTTCCCAGACCATCTCGAACGCCGGCGGATCACCGGTCAGATCCGGCAGCGTGGTCTCCCACTGGTAGCGGATCGTCTCTTGTTGCTCGTCTGGGAGTCCGTCGTTCAGATCACCGGTGAGCCCATCGTGTTTGCACTTCGCGTCGAAGGCGGGCCCCACGTCGGCAAAGTTGATGTTGACCGAATCGGTTTCGAGCAGCTGATAGAGGTCATAGTAGTCACGGGCGGCTCCGCGCTGGTAGAGCGCTCGGAGCTTTTCGGCGAAGATCTCCTCGACGCTGTACGCCTGAAGGTCGAATTCGGGCACGTCTTCGTACGCGTGAGTGCGCTGAACAGGGTCGAAAGAGACGTGCTCGTCGACCATCACGTCGATGCTGGTCGTGTTGGGGTGGTTGAGGACGGCCCGGTACTGAATGCTGATGTCGACATAGTGGGTCGGGTAGTGGTCCTGCTGGGATTCGTGGTGCTCTCGAATCTCGAATTCGATGCCAGAGCGGTCGGCAATCGCATCGAGGACCGTTCGGAGCTCTTGTTTGGACCCCTGGTACTCCCCTTCGACGCCAAAGTCGAGGTCCTCCGAGAATCGCCACGACTGCGGGAAATACAGTTTGGACAGCGCGGTTCCGCCTTTGAACAGGAGGTTGTCCCCGTAGTCGCTCGTGAAGATGCCCCAGAGGAGCCACGAATTGACGTAGTTCTTTTCGGCGTATCCTTGCCGAACGCCCAGCTCGCGAGCGAGAATCCGGAGCCGGTCCTGACTGATCACCGCGATCAGGACTCCGTCGGCTCCAGCATGGCTGGTTCGACGTTGATCCGGAGGCGATACGTGCTGTCGGTCGATCCGGTGTCGGGCCGCGTGGGGTCCAGCAGCGAGTAGCCACTTGTGAACGAGGCGACGAGTTCCTTGCGGGCGGGGAGGTCGATGCCGAGCTGTTCGGCGAGGTAGACGATCCGTTTGGTCGCAGCGCCGTTATCGAGGCGTTTGAGGTACTCGCCGACAGTGACCCAGTCGCAACCCCGTTCGTCGGCGGTGCGCATCGCGGGTGCGAGTTCCCGAAGGCCACCACAGAACTCGGGGTGGTCCGCACAGTCGACCAGCGTCTTCTCCAGGTCGCTGATCTGCACGGTCGTGCCCTCGATCGATGTCGGCTCAAAGCCGAAGAATTTCCGCTCGGTGATTGTCGTGACGCGGTACGGGACGCCGTGGATCTCTCGGCTTTGCGCTCGGGTCGGCGTGACGACGTACACTGTCCGGGGGACCTGTTCAGTCAGCCCGTGGTGGCTGAGGGCGCTGTAGTAGCCGATATACATCGGCTCGGCGACGTGGGCCGCGATGAGGTACTCGTGGGTTGTGTACACGGCTGCCCCGCCGGCAGTGAGTGGAATGATGAGATATGTGCCCGGGAAGAGCCGGTCGAGCCAGCCCTTCTCGGTGAGCCGGGAGGCAATCTCGCGGGCGGTGTTTGGGGGGACCTCCAGCGTCGTCTCGATGTCGTCGATGGAGATGATCTGGTGACCCGCGCCAGCGAGTCGTGCAAGGAGTCGACTTTCTCGAGTCGAGAGGCCCTGGCGTATATTTTGCGATTGTTTTATGGCACTCATACCTGCGTTTCCTACATAGAGTATACACATTGGTCTGCTTTAGCCTTGCGACTGCCACGGACGACGGAGACGAGCAGGCTTAACCAACGAAATTGGGGCGTGGAACCGAGCGTTCCCCGGTGTGCCACCGGTTTCCTCCGAGTGCGGGTTGGAACCTCGAAGGCCGCGACGTGACATCCTCCGCGCCGTAAACGGCGCGGCTTCCCTGCATGGGAATACCGGCTAACTGCCGGCAGAGGGTTCCGACCCGACCTCTCCGAGCGTCATCTGCCGTGGTTGGCTCTACTCGGTGGGGGTCGCGGCGCTGTCACAGGCGCTCCCATCCCGTGAGATGTCATCGCCCGCCGTGAACGGCGGGATTCTCTCAAGATAGTTCGGCGACACTCTGCTTCAGCGCCTCGTACTCCTCAGGGGTGAGCGAGGTCTCGTGGAGGTGCGCCTCGGCACGCTCGGCAATATCTTCGACAGTAATCGAATTCTCGCTCATGTGATGGGATTCTTTTCCACTAATTTGAATGCGTCAACCGAAACGGTCAGCGTACCGCTTTAGACCAATTCGTATTTGGATGAAACACTTTCCCCTGGCCGCCACGAAGATAAGCCGATGAGTACCCCTGATGAGGCCACGAGCGATCTTGACACCGTCCGCGAGCGACTCAACGTCGTCACTCAGGAGACTCGGTTTTCGCTCGTCCAGGACATTCTCGGGCACCCGTCCGGATTGCCGACGCTGAAGGAACTGGACTATGTCAATCCGAGCCGGAGTCAAACGACGATCCGCCAGCATTTGCAGCGCCTCGTTGACGCCGGTATTGTCGAGAAGGTCGAACTCCCCGAGGGCCACCGGCAGAACGATCTGCCGTACACGTTCTATGGGATCAGCGAGGAGGGGCGTCGATTCCTCCAGGAGCACAAGCTCCTGCGCGCTGAGGGGACGCTTCAGGATATCTACGACCGGGTCGAGAAGACTACCGAAATCGAGCGCTACGAGTCAGCCCCGCGTCCTGAGCCGTAGGTGAATCTGGTTTTATTTGGTCTGGTGAGATTGACTGCTTGTGACCTGCTACATGGCCTGCGCTCCCAACGTTCGTCTCGAACGATTCCCCGCAGGTGTCGCATGTGTAGTCTCCTTCGATTTCCATGCGTAACTCCGAGTGCTGGTGCGCCCGCACCCCTCCAGGGGTCAGACAAACACGCCCGGTCGCGCACACCTTCTCCCGTTTTCTATTATAAATGTCAGACCGACACCCAAGGTCGTGGCTGCGCGCGCAGCGTAGCGAGCACGGAGCGGAGGGTGGGGCGGTGGGGTCTGGGTCGGTCCGGCATGTAGCAAAAAAGAGGGCTGCGACGACTGGCTATTCCCACCGGTGACCGCGCTCCGGGAAATGCAGGGTCGACCACCCAGTGACGGCTAGTGAGACGCGCCCTTCGTACCAATTTCTCGCCGCTCCGTGGATGCGCACCTGTTCGCCTTCTTCGATCCACGGGGCATTCGATTTCTCCCAAATCGTCACCTTGGTTTGCCCACTCTCGTCCGCGATGAGGCCAACTTGAGCGATGGCTGGTGAGTCACTGTCCCAGAGCACCTCTATTTGACCTTCGATGCTCACCTCTTTGCGATTGACGTCCTCGAGCTTCCCGATGGGAACCACCTGCCCTGGGGCTGTCTCCAGGGCCTCGAACACCTCGATGACCGCACTCGACAACTCCTGTCTGTCAGCCACGGCTTCACCCAGCCGCCGTCCGATGGCTGCCCGCGACCAGCCATCCAGTCGTTCCGCCAGCCGCATCGACTGCCTGTTCACCGCCGCCAGTTCCCTCTGGGTGAGCCCCGCCCGGGGGTCCTCGCGCTCCGGGTCTGCCCACGGGTCCACGCTTGCCGCCCGCTTCTGGAACTTTGTCCGCCGCCTGACGCTCCCCCGCGCTGCCACCGCCCGTGTCCGCTGCTCACGTCCCTCCTGTGTCCCCAGTTCGGCCTGTGCACTGATCCGCTCCAATTCAGCCTCCCGTGCCCTGATACGCTCTTCCTGTTCGAGGGTGACGCCGTGAATCCGTGCCTCGCTCGTGTCCGCGATCCCGTCCGGGTGATTCGCATCCACCTTTGCCTGGACCTCCTGTTCGACCCCCGCCTCGAACGCCGGCGTCTCCTCGACAACCGCCATCCCATCCGCATCGACCGCCGCACGTCCCACTTGTTCGAACGCCTGTTCGTCAACCGAAACGACCTTGCCACGTGTGTTGTTACTAGACATTGGAATCTGCCTGATTCCGAAGGCGCGCACGCGCCACCACCGCGATGCTGCTACATCGCGGTTTTCCGACGACATCGACCGACAGACTCGTCTCCGCGCTCTCGCTCGCGCCTTCGCGAGCGCCTCCCGGGCGCGAGCGAGAGCGCACTCGAGAGACCCACCAACCAGCACCGCGCGCCGCCCTGCCGAGCGAAGCGAGGCAGGGCCCGGCAGACGAACGGAGTGCGTCTGCCGGGCTCCGCCCGGCGCAAACGGCCAGCGGAGTAAGCGTGCCCGCGTTCCGAGCACCTACTGGAGCGCAGGTCCCGGCTCGCTTACCCGCTGGCGGCAAACCGGATGCCCGGCAGGACCCGCACCTACTGGAGCGGAAGCCCGCCCGGAACGGTCGGTGCCGAGTGCCGCAACGGCTGGAGGCAGCGCGCGGGGCGGGCCGTTAGGTGGATCGCCTCGGGTCAAGTGGTTCGAGAGACCGACGGTCTCTCGTCATCACGAAAATCTTCGATTTTCGAACGACCCCGAGCCACTCGGTCTGCTCCGCCTGTAGCGTGGTTCAGCGTGACTTCCTCCCCACCCTACTCGCTCACCGCTGACGCGGTTCGCTCCTTGAGGGTGGGGCTTCCTGCTTCCACGACGCGCTTTGCAGACACCGAATCGGTGTCCGTAGGGAGCGCAGTCTCCACAGGCGTTGATTCGGGACAGCCCGTCCCTACCTGTTCGAGACCGCGAGAAAGAATGTTCCACGACGCATTCGCGTCTCTGTCCGCCTCAAACCCACACGACGGACACGAATGCTCGCGTACCCACAACGGTTTGTCCGTCTCGACGCCACATGACGCGCACCCTTTGGTCGTGCCTCGGGGGTCCACGGCGACGAAGTGCGTTCCTTCCCGCTCACACTTGTATTCGAGCATTCGCAGGAACGTCCCCCATGAGGCCCCGGCGCGGTTCCGAGAGTTGCCCGGAAGTTCGACCAGTCCCTTCGCGTCCAAGTCCTCGACCGCCACAAGGTCGTACTCACGGGCGTAGTACGCCGAGAGTTTGTGCAGGAAGTCACGTCGCTTGCGCTTCAGGTCGGCGTGGCGTCGAGCGACCGTCTTGCGTTGTTCCTCCCAGTTGTTCGAGCCGTGTTCCTTCCGCGAGAGATTACGTTGAGCGCGTTCCAACCGCTCGCGTTCCTCGGAGAAGTCCGGCGACTCGACAGCGGTCCCGTCGCTATCGTGGACGTATTTCAGGATACCAACGTCGATGCCAACTGCGTCAGTCACTTCGTCGGGCTTCTCGGGTGGGTCGTTGGGCGTTTCGACGCCGAGGATGGCGTACCAGTTGCCGGTGGGTTCGCGTTTGACCGTGACGGTCTTGATGGTGGCGTCGTCGGGCAGGTCGCGGTGGAACGTGATGGGAATGTCACCAATCTTCGAGAGCCAGAGTCGAGTCCGACCACTCGTGTTTTTGAGTTTGAAGCCGGACTGACTGTAGGTGAACGATTGGTACTCTCCCGGTGCTTTCCACTTCAACTCCCCGACGCTGTAGCCGTTCTGCTTCCGGCCTTTGAGTGTCGAGAGGTTGTCGTACAACCGCTGGACGACTTTCTGCAACACCTTCGAGTGAACGTCTCGCAGGTCGGTCCACCAGTTTTTCAGGTCCGGCAGGCGCTTCTGCTCGGAGTACGATGAAGTGTCGTCGTGGCGGTTGAGGCGGTGGAGGAAATGGTTGTAGACCTGCCTACAGGTATCGACAGTCCACGCTAATCGCTCGCGGAGGTTGTCAGACGGGTTTAGCCGATACCTGTAGTTGTAGTTCATCTATTCGTCGTCGGGGTCAGAAGTACGGACGACTTTCACGTCCGCACCACGCCAGCGTTTCGGGACGTAGACGTGAGCGCCGTTGCCGGTGGCTTTCACGTCGCCGTCCACAACTTCGTGGCCGTTGATTGTGAACCGTTCCATGTACGATGTAGATACATTGTCGGGATTGATAAACGTGCCGGTTGGCCTGTGGGCCGGTCGTTGCGGAGTGTATGTGAGACGATGACGGCGCTGTATCCCCGTCCTACTGCGCTACTCGGTCGCTTCGCTCCCTGCGTTGCTCCTTGAGGACGGGGCATTAGCGCCTAAATTTTAGGTAATTCAAGGTGGAGCCTCCGGCCTCAAGGAGCGACCGAAGCGTAGCGGAGGGAGCGAGTAGGCCGGAGAGGAAGCCGACATGGCACGACACAACCGGCATACTACGACCGACCGACTCCCGAACGTGTAAGTACCGTCGCCACTTCTCTGAAGTCATGGACGTGCGTCGAACCGCCGTCGTGAAACTCGCTGTTTCCGACGAGCAACGCGACGCACTCCACCGAACCGCTGACCAATACCTGTACTGCGCGAAGCGAACCGCCGACTACTGCTGGTCCAACACCTCCTACACCGAGTGCAAGACCAACAAACGGCAGGTTCGAGACGCGCTCTACCCCGAACTTCGAGAGGAGACGGACCTACAGGCACAACTCGTCCAAGCCGCGATTCGCCGCGCCGTCGAAGCCGTCAAAGCGTGTGTCGGCCGCTGGAAGAAGGGACAGCGCGTCTCTTGTCCCACGTTCACCGCCGAAACGCTGGACTACGACACGCGGAGCGCGACATTCTTCCGCAACAAGGTGTCGCTGGCAACCGTTGAAGGCCGGGTCGAACCCTCGTTCGTTCTCCCGGCAGACAGTCCAACACCATACGAACAGTACGTACTCTCCGAAGACTACGAGTTCCGTGAGAGTACGCTTCGATACGACGCAGCAACCGACGAGTTTTACCTTCACATCTCGACGCGGCGGTGTGAGTCGGACGGCGACGACGCAGAGGGGTCGGCAGATACCGGGCACCCCGACCAGACGGTCCTCGGTATCGACCTCGGCGTCACCAGCCTTGCCGTCTCCTCAACAGGACGCTTCTGGCAAGGAGACGACTACGATCACTGGTGCCGCGAGTTCGAAAAACGACGAGGTGAGATGCAACAGTGCGGGACACAAGCGTCTCATAACGCCTTGCTTCGACTCGGCAAACGCGAAGAAGCATGGTGCAAACAGTACATCCACACCGTCGCCAACGAACTCGTCACGGAAGCCGTCGAACACGACTGCGACGTAATCGCGTTCGAGGACTTGACCGACATACGCGAGCGACTTCCACACGCGAACTGGCACCACATATGGGCGTTCCGACGCCTGTTCGAGTACGTCTCCTATAAAGCACCTGAACGGAGTATCTCCGTGGAGCAAGTTGAACCTGCCCACACGTCCCAACGCTGTTCTCGGACGGACTGTGGGTTCACGCACGAGGACAACCGCCACGGCGAACGCTTCGAGTGCCAGAAGTGCGGGTATGAGGTGAACGCGGACTACAACGGCGCGAAGAACATCGGGCTACGGTACGCCCGGAAGCGAACACATAGACTCCGGTCCTCGCCCACGTCGGGGAGCGGAGACGCACCAGTAGACGTGCGTGTGAATGGTGGGACGTTGAACGGCGAGAGTCACCGGCCTATTGCTGGCGACTGAGTGCCGGGAGTCCACATCAAAGCCCCTCCCTCAAGGACCGAGGTGCGTATGCGCTGAGGGAGTAGGGTGGGGTAGTTTACAACCGTGAGTTCACCACTTGCGGCAACAGCTGTCGGGTGACGCGGCTACTCTCTCTCGCTAGTTCGCCCGCTTGTACTGTCGTACAACGCTTCGAAGGATTGCTCACCGCGGATTAGCTCATCGACACCGTCGGTGAGCACCACTTCCCCGAACACTGTCGCCCGGTAATAGGTGTACAGCCCGTCCTGTCCGCGCTCTGTCCGCTGGCGCTTCTCGATGAGGCCGACATCGACGAGCTCGTTGAGGTGGTAGTGGAGTGTGCTGTCGTCGATCCCGATCGCGTTCTCAAGTTCTTTCGGGCTCAGCTCGCCGCTGTGGACGAGTCGGTAGAGGACCTCGTAGCGGGTCCGGTGCCCGACAGCGGCGTGCATTGCGAGGTACTCATCGAGGCTGAGAACGCTCTCTTTGGGCAGCAAGTCTGCCGGATCGTCTGGGGCATCGTCACCGACTGTCCGCGTGTGATCCGTCGCCATCGTACGTCAAACTACGAGTCCGAGATGCTTAGTCGTTATCAAGCCGAGAAGTCTCAAAAATACCATTTTTTATATACTACTGTCAACTATAGCTGCCTATGACAACTGGCATCACACGCGAGAGGATCGCCGACCGGCTCGGGCACGTGAAATATGACCGGTTTCTGTTCTACCTGATGGGGCCGTACAAGTCGTTCAATCTCAATTATGTGCTCAGTGAGGAGGAACGTCGTGGGATCGATGTTGAGGATTTACCCGGTCCATTACGCCAGCTGTTCAAGAATAAAGATGACGTGAATGCCGCGAAAGCACTCTTGCGACGGATCCAAGGCAAGCTTCGCACCGAGCCAGGAGTGAACGCGTTTCTTGCGCTGGACGTTGATATCGATACAGACGATGTGGATGCCGTGACACAGAGTATCAAGTACGCACGGTGTAGCAATGCAACCGCGTTCGTTGTCCCCTTTCTCGGGCACAACTTTGGCGTCGGAGAAGAAGCCGGCAGCATCCTCGAAAATATCGCGGACACACACGGCGAACGGTTGCTTTTCGTCCACGAAGATGACGTGACGAGTGCGATGATCCGGTCGGCGCCAGTCAGATGGGATCTGCGGGTCGAAACCTACGAGAACGAAGGCGAACTTGTCTCGAAACTTCGCCGGTTCGCTGGTGGGATCATGCATCGCGAACGACGTGGGGAGCTCGGCCACCCGGAGTGAACTACCCCTATCTCCTTTTCCGAACGAGGTGCGCACGCGGAGGGTGGCAAGGCGCGCGGGGCGTGACTTAACATTGTACGGAAATGCCCCAGTCCACAGCAACAAACAATCAAACAACTATTTTCCAACAGCCCCAACACTAGTCTATGTCGAGCGGTACTATCGATATCGAGGAGTTCGAGAACGCTGACGCCGACGAATTCGAGGAACGGAATGACACCGAGCGGATCGTGATGTTCCTCGACAAGAATGACGATCGTGCGTGGAAGGCAGCGACGATTGCCGATCAACTCGAGTTAGAGACGGACGCCGTTAGCTTCATCCACGACTCGGATGGACGTTCCGTCGGGAGACTTGACTTGTCCGACGAGCGAGAACGGCTCGAACGCGAGCAACGCTCGCTCTCGCGGAAGGAATATGAGTCGAACAACTGGGAGAAACAACGACGATGTGTAGCGAAGGTTCACGCGCAGATGTCGAACAAGAAGCACGACTTCAAGCACAAACTCGCGCACTTCTACACCACGGAGTACGACGCCGTGTTCGTCGAAAACCTCAACGTGAAAGGGATGCTCGAATCCTCGGAGAACGCGCGGAACAAGGCCGAGGTTGGCTGGCGCGACTTCATCACGATTCTCGAACATCACGGTGAGAAGAACGGATGTCACGTCGTGCAGGTTGACCCGCGCGGGACGACCAAGGAATGCGCGTCGTGTGGCGTTGAAGCGCGCAAGCCGTTGTGGGCGCGCGAGCATTCGTGCCCGACGTGTGGGTTCGAACTTGATAGAGATTGGAACGCGGCTCTCAACGTCCTCAACAGGGGACTCGACAAACTAGGAGTGGTTCACTCCGAAGCAACGTCCCCAGAAATTGAAGATTTCTGGTGTGCGAACGAATCGCAGAGCGATTCGTTAACGCCTGTGGAGGCTGCGACCGCTGTGTCTACTGACGGTGGCGATTCATCGTCCATCGTCGTGGATGCAAGTCGCGTCGTAGAAGCAGGAAGCCCCGCCCTCAAGGAAGCAACGCGAAGCGTTGCTGAGTAGGGCGGGGTAGTTCACTCCAGGGATACGGGTTTCGGCCCGCTATGACTTGGTACCCCTCTCGAAGCCAACCAGTCGGTACACAACACCTGCGCTAGACAAGAAACTATTCTTCGAAGTAAGAATTATAGTCCGGCGGGTCGCGCCACGGCGAGGAGACGATTTCGTCGAGCTTGTCGAGTATCCGGTCTTGGTTGGCGGGGGACAGTCCGTCGAGGTCGTCTTCGGCTGTCGAGGAGAGTTCCCACGTCCACCCGTCGTCACTCATCGCTCGTGCCGAACCGCTCGCGGGCCTCTTCGGCACTCGTCGTTCGCCCTTCACGGACGTCTTCCTCGGCTTCAAGCAGGGCGACGAGTTCGTCGCGGTCGAACGTTGGGAACTCGACGGCGTCCCGAAGCGTGTACCGGATGAATTCGCTTCGACTGTTGAACCCGCGTCCCTGCCACGTGTCGTCGATCTGTTTGAGGAACGACTCGGTGACTTTGAAGTTGACCGTGGCGATGTCGTTCTCGCCGTCGTCGTCCGTAGCCGCTTCAGACATATGAACGTAATACTCCTGTCTTACCGATAGACGTTTCGGCGGAATCTCACCAATCGCTCTCTGCCACATATGATGTTACACACCACAACACTCATTATGATGTGGTGGGTAACATCAGTTGTCGATGGCACCCGATGAGGACGTGCGCGTGTTGGAAGATACGGAACGGCGCTTTGAGGATGGTACCGCTCTCCGTGTCCGCGTGCTGGCTGTGCCGGATTCAGAGAAGTTTCCGGACGGCGTCAAGTACCGTCTTCATTACGGTACTGAAGGCGGGAAGACGCTAATTCGGTACGACAACTCTCACGGCGTGCACGAGCGACACACGCCTAATGGGATTGACGAAGACTACGAATTCCCTGGCTACGATGCCGTCCAAGAGCGGTTCTGGGACGAGATCGAACAGTTCCGGGACTAAGAGGGAGCCACCACAGGAAAACAGAAAACTATGACGCAGAACACGCTCATCGTGACCGTTGAATCGATCGGCGCTGTCAAGCAGCGCACTTCTGACGCGTTCGAGCAAGCGCTCGGTGATAACACCCGCGACGAGGACTCACCTCGTCGCCTGAGCTTTGAGACAACCGACCAGCTCGCCCAGGTCTTCACGCCACGTGCGATCGACCTACTCCAAGCAATAGCGCAAGAAGAGCCCGCAAGCATCCGCGAGGCCGCCCGTCTCGTAGATCGGGACATTAAGCAGGTGTCGGAGAATCTGGAACGGCTCGAAGAGTACGGTGTCGTGGAGTTCCTCAACGAAGGACGCGCGAAGCGACCTGTCGTCCCTTACGACGAAATCGATATCCGACTTCCGCTTCGAGGGGCCGTAGAGAGGGATGCAGCTCCGGCGTGACCTTGGTGTTGATGAGGTCAGACAAACAGGCCAGGGCTACTACTCGTCTGTCGAGTGTTCGCTCTCTGCTGGAAAGACAGTCTGGTCGACACTTCCTTCATAGCGGTGGCAGCGCGGAAACCCACGAGTGTAGCCGTAGGAAGCGCGTCGGATGGGCTGGCGACCACCGCGCTCTGGCCGGCGACGGTTTCGTCACCGACCGTCGGCGTCTGATCCGTAGCCATCGCACATCAGGCTACGAATCCGAGGTGCTTAGCCGCTATCAAGCCGAGAACTCCCAAAAATACTCCTTTTTATATCTGCTGTTGTACGTAGTTGCCTATGGATTGATGCCCGCTTGAAGCCAACCAGCCGGTACACAACACTTGCGCTAGACAAGAAACTATTCCTCGAAGTAAGAATTATATCTTTTACCCCGCAATCCAAAGTATGTCTGAGATAGATGCTGGCGATGGGCCACCCTCATTCGAGGACGCGTTCGCCAGCGACGACGCCGAACAACGTATCTATGGCACTATCCTGCAGATCCGCGAGCCGACGACGGCGAGCGCGATCGCCGACATCACCGACTGTGACCCCAAGACCGCCCGGAAGTACCTTGGCTGGTTCGAGGACCTGGGGATCGTCACCAGACACGATGGCCATCCGGCCACCTACGAACGGAACGACGCGTATTTCGAGTGGCGACGCATCAACCAGCTGGCAGCCGACCATTCCGTCGAGGACCTGCAGGATCGCGTTCGTGAGTTGACGACGCGCATCACCGAATACGAGTCGACGTACGACGCCGCGTCACCGGCCGCAGTCGACGCCGTCGCCACCGCGGAGGGCAGCGATGAGCGGACCATCGACGACGTGTACAGCGACCTCGCCGACTGGGCGACCGCCCGCGAGGAACGTGACCGTTACGAGCGCGCCCGCCAGCAACGCATGGGTGACGAGCGCGAACAGGCATCCGGGTAGCCCGCTCGATGGTGCCACCGACAGGCGATGGAGGGAGCCCTGCCCCCATCTCGCCCAATCCTCGAATTCCTCCAGACGCGGTTCCAAGCGACGAGGCAGGTCTCTCGAGCGACTGTCACGGATACAAGCGGTCATCTGGAACTCCGCGTCGTCTTTGCCCCATCGTATTATCCAGCAACCGTCGACTGTGCCTCGTCGACGGTTCGCTGGTACAGGAACGACGACTTCAAACTTCACTACCGAGAGCAGCACGCGGACCACGCCTGGGAGTGCCGATGGGACCGGCACCCGAATCCGCACAACACACGGGATCACTTCCATCCCCCGCCCACTGCCCCGACGCCCGGCCAGGACGCATCGTGGCCAGACGACCACCGTGACGTCGTTGCGCTTGCCCTCGAAGACATCGAAGACCGAATCGCCACCCTCTGGAGCGAGTAGGGGCTACGGTCGTTGTTGGACACCGTAGACATCGGTCGAGGCGTCGACAGGCTTGTATGCGTTGCATACAATGTACACAGTATGGGAACGATCTCGGCACGCGTGCCCGACGAGTTAGAGGCTGAACTCGAAGCGTATCTCGAGGAGGAAAATCTCGACCGGAGCACGGCTGTTCGCAAACTTCTTTCAGAGGGGCTCGACGAATGGCGCCGCGAACAGGCCCTCGACAAGCTTGCGGCTGGCTCGATCACGTTCAGCAAGGCGGCTGAGCTGGCTGGGATGTCCGTCTGGGACTTCGCCCAACTCGCGAAAGAGCGGAATATCACCTGGGTTGCAGACGACCACCTCAACGCCGACCTTGAGGCGCTGTGAATGTGGGTCTTCGACGCGACACCGCTCATTTATCTCGCGAAAATCCAGCGACTCGGACTTGTCGCTCACCTCGAGGCGTCATGTGCCATCCCCGAACGTGTATACGATGAAGTCGTCGCTACCGGTCTCGAAGAAGGTTACCCGGACGCTCGTCGGATTGAGCGTCAAGTCGACGCGGACTGCTTCGAGGTCGTCGCAGCGGAGACAACGCCACTGTATTCGCGTCTCCAGGGGAACACCAATCTCAGTGATGCTGACGTCGCTGTCCTGGCTTATGCCGACGCCCACGACGGGACTGCCGTGATGGACGAGACCTATGGGCGTGATGTTGCTGCCGCTGAGGAACTCACTACTCGGGGTACAGCCTTTCTCGTCATGAAGTGGACGAAACAAGGCGCAATTGGTGGTGACGATGCACGAACTATCATCGATGCGATGATCGACGAGGGATGGTACTGTGCGCTCGAGATCTACACGAAGATCGTACAGAAGCTTGAATCGATCTCTGAGTAACACCACCGCTGTCCGGGTGAATGTGTCTCGGGCTACGTCAACGATCTCCGAGAGTAAAACAAGGCGCTCGAACTCTCGGTGTTACTCCTGATTTCTTCCTGCCAATTTGTCGTGTACCGGTTGACGTGTCTCCTGGTGTCGAATCACCTCGTTACCCGGTACCGGCCAGAGCGTATTTGACCTCCCACCGAGAGGAGAAGTCTGTATGCAGACCGGTCGCCCGACGACAGGCAGTGTTGCCCACGCCCCACCCAGCCATCCCGACTCGGCTTTCAAACGACGCCTCGCTGCCGAGCAGACTCTGACGGACACGTCGAGTGAGCGGCCGTGAAGCGCCCGCGCGTCTCACAACTGCTCCCCGGGAAGACAGACAACCGACCAGCCAACCCCGACGAGACACCGAACGCTGCCGACCCTGTAGAGGCTCCCGCGGATGCGCTTCTCCCGGACACGGTCGACAATACCGACGCGAGCTTCGAAGACCGGCCTTACATCGAGGTCCGGCCCTCGGAGGCCGCCGTCGATCCATCGGCTGCCGTCCGGGCGATGGAACAGCTCCAGAGCCACCTTCGGAACGCCCGCTCCACCGGCGTCCGGGAGCGACTGTTCGGCGACACGGACGACCCGGTTGTTGAGTGGCTGCTGGTCGCCGATGGCCGCGAGGACACCAGCGTCCGGTATCTCGTCGGGACAGGTAACCCGAAGAGCCTCGATGCTGTCGAGCGGATTCTCCGACGGGCCTTCCCGACGAGCTACGAACTGAAGCGCATCGAGACACATCCCCGCCGGCTCGAAGCACAGTGCTCACCCAGTCGTAGTACTGGTCCAGACACGATCACAGAGACACCACCCGCTGACCATCCTCTCCCCGACACGACTCCCGCTGTCGCCGGTGTCACCTACGTCGGTAAGACCGAGCGCACACGCGACTGGCAGACCGGCCTCACGCCTGCCGAGACCTTCCGCGGTCGCGCCACCGACACCACCGACCACCAGCGCCGCAGTACAGCCACTACCAATACTGAGGATCACACCAACCCACTCGCGACACTCGTCGAGACGCTCTGTGCCGCGTCTACGCCGGCACTCTTCCAGGTCGTCTGTCGGGCCCACCCAAATTGGACGACAGCTGCCGACACGTACATTCAGGACCTCCAGACGGGGCAGGCAACGAGAGGCGACCGCATCCTCGAAGCCGTCGCACCCCGGGATCCCGAGGGCACCCGGACCTACGACCCACCCGAGTCCGACAAACGGCGCATCGCCAGCATCCAGCGCCGGAACCCCACGCGCTCGCTGTGCGTCGCTGCCCGCGCGGCTATCCTTACCCGGGATGACCCGGCCGACGCGAATCACACTGCCCACGAACTTGCCACTGTACTGGAGGCGCTGAGCGGGCCGACACACGCCGTACAGGGGATCGTTCGCGATGTGGCCAAGGACTCCGACACTGACGACGGTGCCGGCCAGACCGTCTACGAGCGCCTCTGTGCCCGCGAGTGCCCGAGTCCGACCTACGACCAACGATTCACCAGGCTCCGCCCGGGACTTACCGGTAGCCCCGGCCTCGTCGTCGACCCCACAGAACTGCCGGGATTCTGTCTGCTCGATGGCGCGGGCCTGACCAGCACCGGTCAGCGGGCACTCGCTATCCGCCCGACCGAGCGCACCGCGCTCACCCTCCCGCCGCCGACTCAACTGAGTCGCTACGAGCCACCCGGACAGTTGCTCTGTATGCCCCTCACTGACGACCGCCGTCCCACCGGTGACCCACTCTGTCTCCCGCCCGACCTGCAGTCCAGACACACGGTCGTCACGGGTGACACGGGCTCGGGGAAATCCGTTCAGATGCTGACGGCGATGCTCTCGAACGTGCCCGCGACCGATGGCCCGGAGATTCTCTTCGACTACAAGGGCGACGGGATGGCTCAGAATTACCTGCGAGCGCACTACGCGGCCTACGGTGACTTAGAGGATGTTCTCTATTTCGACCTGACCGAGACACTGCCAGCGCTCTCGGTGCTGGACGGGACACCATTACTGGAAGCCGGGCTCCCGCTCGAGGAAGTCCGGTCGCGGCTGGCCGGCCACTTCGAGGAGGTCCTCGCCAGTCTGATGCACGCCGACAGCTACGCCGAGGCCCAGGAGTCCGCCAAAGCGGTTCGCAATCACCTGCGGGCACTGTACGACCCGGTCCACGGCGAGGTGACTGTCTCCCTGGACGACCTTGGCGATGCCCTGCAACGCACGCGGCAACGCGAGATGCCGCCACCAGTCACCGACCCGGAACTCACGTCGTACTTCGATGCGTTGCTGGATGGCGACCCGAAAATGTTCCGTCGGGTGATGAGCGGGGCCAGTAACCGCCTCGAGACGATCGCGACTGACGCCCGAGTCGCTCCGTTGTTCGAGACGACTGACGAAGACGACGATGCCGGCCGGTTAGCGTTCGGCGACCTGGTTGATGAGAACAAAGTGGTGCTTTTCGACTTCGGGGGGATGGAAGCCCAGGCCAAACAGGCGCTCACTCTGGGCATTCTCTCCTCGCTGTGGACGGCACTGCGAGCGCGCTCTGAGGCGACGGCGACCACTGCTTCCCCTCCACAGGTGAATCTCTATCTCGACGACGCCAAGGACGTCGCCGCGACGTCCATCGTGGGGACGCTGCTCGCCCAGGGGCGTTCGTTCGGGCTCTCGCTCGCACTCGGCGTCCAGTATCCCGCCCAGCTGGAATCCGCGGATCCCGAGGACGACACCTATCGCGAACTCCTCAACGAGACGGCAACCTGGGTGGTCGGCAACGTCAGCACGGCCGATGGTCTGGCCGACGTCCTCGCTACGGATACGATGCGCGTCCCAGAGGTCCGCCGTCGCTTGGGTGCGATGCGTCGCGGTGAGTGGCTCGTCCGGCCGGGTGCAGGTTTCGGCGAGGCGACGCCCCGTCCCTTCCTCGGGCGTTCGCTCCCCGCCCCGCGTGGCCACCCGGCCAGCGCAGCCCCGCTTTCCCGGGCAACCGAGTTGCGCCTCGACCGTGCCGCCGAAGCTGTCCGTGAGTACACGCGCAACCAGCACGGTACCGCTCACAACGACCTCGGCACCGATTTCGGCGAGACCGACGGCGAACCCGAGGTCGAGGCCAGCGCGTTCATGTCCGGTGGCGTGGACGGGGACGCCGACAACTCGGCCGCGGAGGCCTCCTCAAATGCGGATACGGATGCCGATACCGATGCGGCCGGAGGTGCTGCCCACCCGCGTCTCGATTCACTCCTCCCGTACACCGAGCGTCTTCCGGACCCGATCAGCTACGATGAGGGCCCGCACGCGCTGCGGTGTGGGCGCTGTAACAATCGCTACGACCCAACGGTCGAGGGCATCGCCGACGCGGTCAACTGCTGTCACGACCTGGCTGGAGTCGACCCCGACGATATCCCGATCTGTCGATTCAACCTGAAACTCACACCGGAGGAGGTCCAGGCCAGCGAGTGGCACCTCCGTCAACTGCTTTTCCTCCAGGCCGTCTACAACGCCCAGCAGCGTCGTTACGACCCCTACGAGTACGACATCGTCTGGGACAGCATGATCCGTCTCCAGGAGTACGTCGGCATCGACACTGCCGCTGTCGACGAACTCGTCGATTCGGGATTACTGCGCCACGATTCGGACCATCCCCACCGCCTATATTCGGTGGCGCCCGATGGCCGTGAGGTCATCGGTGAGTCCTATCGGGAGGGTGTCGAATACGGTCACGGCGCGGGTGACCTCGAGGAATCCAGCGAGCACGTTCTGGGCATCGCTCTCGGTGAACGCCACCTCCAGCGAGCCTACGTCGAGGACGGAGACTCCCCCGTCACAGAAGTCTCACCCTATCACGAGGTGACGGTTGACGGGACCAAGCGCCGCCTCGATATCGCTGGCGTTGACGCGGATGGCGAGGTCGTGGTCGCTGTCGAGGTCGAGCGTTTGAATCACGACCACCGTCGGGCCGTCCTGGAAGACTTCGACAAGATGGCTGCCTGTGACGTTGCGGAGGCCATCTGGGTCGTCATGACCCAGGCCGATGGCCACAACCTCGTGGATGCGCTGTACGACCCCGTGGAGGGTGACCCTCGGTTGGGGAAAACCTACGCACAGACGACGCCCCTTCCCCAGTTCAAGTTCGACGAGCCCGGCCTGACGGATATTTACTCAGTCGAGAAGCTCCGGGAATTGGTAGATGAAGATCCAAACTCGGGGTAATCGGTTGAGCGCCGTCGAGCGGGGCTCCCCGGGCCGTAGCGATAGCCGTCTGCGATCCAAACACGGCAGTAGCGCCCGCAAGTAGTGGGAATTCGGAGTTTGGAATCGGAGCTAGGTACCCAGGTGGGGTGCGACAGTGGTGTCGATGACCCGGCGAATGCACGCCGCTGGGCGGTGATTTCGGCTGGTTCGGCAACCGCGGTGATGTCTTTACTTCGCTGGCCGCTCCCCTTCTAACCGGAAATCGCAAGACGGCGACCGTGTTTGGATTCGCTCGGACGCGTGCCCCTCCCTCTATTCGATACGCTGATGTCATCTGGAGTTGCTGGCATCTGGACGCAGTCTGGCGGTTTTCCGCGTCTGTCACTGTTCCACTCGTCTCGCTGGCCCTGGCCTAGATCGGGGCGCTATCCTCCCATACAACGCTACTTGCGGGCGATATCGCCGTGTTTGGATCCGCCATCACACCCGGTGAAACCGTCAGCTGGTCGCTTGTCGGATCTGAGCTACCCATCCGGAGTTTTGACCATTCTTTCGCTGGGAGGGCAGGTTAGGGGATTTCGTCAACGACATCGCGCAAATCGTCAGTGTCGACCCATTCGTAGGCCTGTGAACCTGTAAGGAGGAGTTCGACGTGAGAGGCACCCATCCCGTTATCGTATTTTTCGCGTTCAGTGTCATCGTCCGGGTAGCGACGTTTCAGCACCCACGCCTTCTCCCGGTACAATGGTGCGAACAGCAGGCCAAGTTCCCAGACGTAGCCGCCGTCGAAGTCTTCGACCACCGCGACGATATGGGTAGCCATCCCACAGAGAATGTCGAAGACGCGGGTCCACAGCCGGATCTCCTCGGGTGGGAGCCCGAAATCCTCGAGTTGTGCGGCGACGGCCGGTGGACCCGTCCGCCCGTCGAGGCGTTCGTAGACGAGTTGCCGCCGCGAGGCGGCACCCGTATCACCACCCGCACCGGCCACTAGATACCGCCGCTCGTGACTCTTGAGGTCATCCAGTAGGTCACCGTTGAGAATGTCTTTGACGCGCTGGTGCTCACTCGGTGTGAGCTGAATCTCTGTCAGCCCCTCCAGAATCTCATCTTCATCCGGAATCTCGTCACCACCACCTCGCTCGAACAGACCGTCGCCGCTACGCATCGAATTGGCATGGTACCGCTGAGTATATCAATTGTGGTGTCTCAGTCTAACCACTGTGGAATTAGTTGTGGTACTACCTGTGCTGAGCTGCGAATAGTTTATGATGCTGACCCGCGAAGGGGATAATATGAAGCCGGAGATAGACGATGGGGACGTATCTAGCAAGGCGGGGACCGGCGGGACTGAGGGGCTTGATGCGTGGCGCGCGTTGCAAAAGGCGACAGACAAGAAGCGCGCCGATATCCTCGCGGACATCGTTGGGCACCCCGAGGGGATGCCGAGCGTTGAGGAACTCGACTACATGAACCCACCGCTCAGTGAGGACGCGATCCGCCGACACTTACAGGAGCTGGTAGATGTCGGCGTCGTCCAGGAACGGGCCTTCGAGGCCGGCAACCGACTCCGGGACTACCCGTACAAGTTCTACGAACTTACCGACGCGGCGCGTGACTTATTCGACCGGAACGGCCTGTTTCCGGAGGATGCCTGGCAACGCCAGTACCAGGCCGTCGAAAAAACCGCGCGTATCCGCGAGATCGAGACGATGCCCCGCCCTGAATCATAACTGGCGTATAGCATATTACATACTCTCAACCTTCCCGCCGAAGAGAGGTCCGGGTTGCACCCCTCACTCCTCAGACCGTAGCGACTCCCCGAACTCCTCGTGGAATTCGTTGATGACCCGCCCGAGCGACGACTGAAGTGCGAATTCGGCGTCCTCTTTGGCTTCGAGGAGATGCTCCCGCTGTTTTCCCGAATGCTCGTCTGCCATACTCTCTAATTCGCGTGCGAGTGCCTCAACAGTGTCCTCGTCGTTGAGCGAATCGTACGTTCGAAAGACGTCTTTGAGGGCTCGCTTGGCCGACTGCCTGACGCGTCCGTCGCCGTCGGTGATGGCCTCCAGCAGGAACCCACAGAGGGCGTCAGTCTGGTTTCGAATGCCCGCCTCCTCTGCGCCTATCGACCGGTCCTCGTTATTGAGGGCAGCCACCGCCACAATCCCCGGTACGAGCTGGTCCGCGACGCGGACGACGGACTGGCGGACATACCCGTCAGCAGTCGCTGTATACAGCCAAGTCAACTCCTCGAAGCACACGTCGAAAAGCTCGCTCCGTTCCTCTATGCTCATCTCTTTGATATCGTCGATCACCTCGTTGACACGGTCCGGCTCACTCGATTCAAGAGCCGCCGAAAACTCTGCCCACTGCTGGTTCATATCCGTAGCTACTGGCGAGACGTACATAATCGGTGGGGGCTCCAACACGGCGATTGGTCGAATCACCCTTCTGCCCGAAGACACCTCACCGGATGTGATCGATCGACCCGAGACCCGGAACAACAGCGAGGCGCTCCCGGGCCTCGGTATCGGTCAGTGGAAGATCGAATTCCATGGTCGCGCCGACGGTAACAACCGTCGCCGAGAGCTTCGGCTCGATGCTGTACAACTCGTCGATTGTGACCTCGGCGGTACCTGTGGCTTGCGAGAGGCGCTTCTCGGCGTCGGTAACGAGGTCACCCTCTGCCCCGCACGGAATGCGGATCGTCACGACAGCAGTCGTCGTCGCTACGGGATCGTCGTCGTTGGTGAGTACCATCGTGTCACCTCTGGTGGGGAGCGTCACGCGGGCTGATCCCACGAGCTCTGCTCCGAGTGCGCGAGGGACGATTCGAACGTCCGTCTCGGTCTTGGCACGACCGCGTGATTCCGGACTACACCACTCACGCATATTGGAGAAAGAGAAACGGACGGCACTATCTTGATTTAGCGAGAGAACCGCGCCGCTCACGGGACGGAGAATGTCACGCTGGCTCAACCGCTTCAATTTCATCGATAACCTGCATCGGGTCCTCAGCGTGCTCGATGAACGTCAGGACGTTCTCCGACCAGCCAGAGACGTTGTAGACGTTCTCGTAGCCTTCTGGCGTAACGAGATCGCCATAGGACGCAAGATCTACGAGATACAATGCGGTCTCTGACGCGACTGCATCGCGGTAGGCGTCGAATTCTGCTTTGACCGTTCGGTCGTCACGGGCGACGAAGGGTGTGCTGTCCCAAATCTGCATGTCCGTGAAGATGACGATCCGCTCGACAGTTGTCTTTCGTTCCCGAAGGAATTCCAGTGCCTTCCAGCCGTTCGTAGAATCCCCGACCTCCTCATCGATACCGAGTACTGTCTGTTGGCGCTGCAGCACCGGTGTCTCAGGGTGCATCGACACGGTCCGGAAATTGTCACCGAACCCACCGACCCGTGCACCTTGTTCGGCCAGGATCGCGCCGAACAGCGCGCCGACTTCCTTCAGTCGGAGTGTACTGTTCCGTGACAGCGGCTGATCCATTGATCCCGAGAGATCCACGGCGACGAACGTCTGCCCGAGGCCGTCAGGCACCTTCCCGACAGCGACGTCGATCGCGTCCTCCAGCCATCGCTCGACCATCGGTGCCTGTACATCCGATTCCTGAAGCGCGGTGTACGCCTGGTAATACCGGAACGGGTACAGCGGCGCGTACCGGACTGCTTCCAGGTCGAGGTGCCCTACAACAATATCCTCGTCGACGCCGGCTTCGAGCATGTTCCGGAGGTTCCGGATTGACGCGAAGATCGGCAGCGTGTACTCGTCGTCTTCGATGAGCGTCTCCCATGCCTCCCGGGTGTTGCCGTGCTCGGAGATAACCGTCTCCCACGTGTTGGGCGACGGTAACGGTTCGACGTCGGGATAGTCGTCCAGATCACCGCGCATGAACCGCTCGAATAGCACCTCTTGGTCGTCGTCGATCGGCTCGGGATGGACACGGTTGAACACGTCGTACAGCGTTACCTCGCGCCGCGACAGCTCGTACTTTCCGAGGGCATACGCATCCGCCATCGTGACGAGCGCGTCTTCGATGCCGCGCCGGAGCGGCCACGGGGCCGTACCACCGAACAACTGGTCATGGACTGCGAGTGCGGTCGCGGTCTCGTCCATCCGCCGGATGATCGCTGGCGCCCACTCGCGGATGAGCGACCTGTCAGAGTTGTCTTTGAATCGGTCGTCGTTCGCTGCAAGCACGAGCAGTACCTGCGGAATGTCACGTAGGTAGAGATCCTGCCGTGCGTACGCCGCGAGCTGCAGGACGAACTCCGAATTGTCGGCAGCTGCGGCGTCGAACCGCCGGACGACGGCAGCTAACTGTTCGTCGTCGGACTCGTAGAACGAGCCCTCCAGCAGCTGGTTGATCGTGCGCTTGTACAGTGCGAGTCGTGGGTCGGCAGGCTCGAACGCTTCTCCACCCTCGTAGTTGGTGGTGCGCGTCGCCTCTGCGACCGTTTGCTTTGGCTTGTTGAATTCCATGCTATCACTCGGAGCCGCAACAGGCGACTCCGATACCGGTGCTGCTCACAGGTAGTGCAAGCAGCGAACGTCTCCGGCACGATTCGAACGTGCGACACTCGGCTTCGAAGGCCGGTGCTCTGTCCTGCCTGAGCTACGGAGACAAAGACGTGGCCGGGAAACCGCTGGAGCCGGAACAGCGTGCTACCTGGTTACACTACGGTGGAACAGTGGGATTCCACCGCCGGGATTCGAACCCGGACTTCCGGCTCCTGAGGCGAAGGATGACTCCAACTCGACGGCCACGAGATGAGTGATGGCGACCGGAAAACTGTCGGGGCGGGACCGGTGTCGAGAGCACCCTCGTGCTCTCTTTGTCCGGGATATTATCGATGGACGGTGCCACCGACAGGATTTGAACCTGCGAGTTCCTGGCGAAGGAACGCCCCGACTCGACGGCCGCCACGTGCGGTCGGGAAACTGGCGGTGCGACGGGCTATGACTCCCGGTGTGCCTTGCGGGCTGAAGGAACGCCCCGCCTCGACGACCACACGCTGGGGGAACTGACGGTGATAGCATCACAGGCTCACGTCTGCACCTCGATGGTGCGACGCAGAGAGGAACTATCCACTGCCAGTCCCCGAGTGCTCCCGAGGGGAATCGAACCCCTGGCCTCCAGTTTGAAAAACTGGCGTCCCTCGCCAACGGAGACTCCGGGAGCATCGTTGCAATTGGTTCCGAGCGCCTGGGGAAGGACTCGAACCTCCCGCGACCGGGGTAACAGCCCGGCACCCCCACCAGAAGGGTCTCCCAGGCATCGAGAGGGCCCGACGAGAGTGAGCAAACACGACGTGTTTGCAACCTACGTTCGGAACGAGGAATCGCGGAGCGATTCCGAAGGGCCCGACGGGATTCGAACCCGCTATCCTGCGGTTAAAAGCCGCTTGCCTGTCCTCATAGGCTCCGGGCCCACTGGTTGGCGGAGCAGGATTCGGACCTGCGGTCTCGCCGATGTCAACGGCGTGTCCACTCCACTGGACTGCCCCCCACTGCGGGACCAGGAGTCAAACCTAGATATCGGGGATATGGACCTCGCGGGCTACCACTACCCTATCCCGAAGTAGCCGCTCGAAACACTCGGTTGCGGGTGCGTCTACGATCTTACAAGCCATCCATCCAGTCGGTGTGATATGACTCCAGTGCGTCCTGAATGCTTTCCACGTCGTAGTAGTCTGCCCGCTGGAGTAACCGACACACGAGCTCCGTGACGGTCCGGGCGGGTATCATCACCCGTCCGTCCCATTCCGCAGGGTTTGCAGGTCTCTCAGTGGACTGATCCCACTTGCCGATGACGTACTGACAACCGGGGCCAGTACAGTACACGTACACCGGCGATCCCTTCGTTGGCGTTTCAACGTGGTCGAACTCTTCTTGGAATCGAATGATGCTCATGGAATACCTCACACTCCCAGCGCCGTCCATCTCCTGGTAAAATGAGGCCGGAGAAGTCGGACCGTGGGAGGATGCTCCAACCCGGATTTGAACCGGGGGCTCGACCGTGAGAGGGTCGTGAGTTTGGCCCCTACTCCACTGGAGCGCTGGCCTCACCCGGATGGGATCATCGGCCAGAGGGACGGGCAGGATTCGAACCTGCGTGTTCTCATTAAAGTTGAGACGAAGGAACTCTCACCGTCGCACCGGATCTCCGGTGAAAACTCGGCAAGAGTGTGAATGCCTGGCTCTTCCACCGTCCCGCAGTCTCCCCGGCACGACTCGAACGTGCGTCTCCTCCTCTACAAAGAGGTGTCGTCGCCGCTAGACCACGGGGAGAAATGTCGCCGTGAGGATTCGAACTTCGGTCCTGTGCGCCCAAAGCACAGATCGTCGTCCGCTGGACTATCGGCTCACGAGGACTGCCGAGCTTTCGGCAGTTGGTTGTCTATCTGTGCGACTGGTTCCGACTGTGCAACCGCGACCGAGCAGTCGCGATTGCACGTCTCTTCACGGGGGCTTACTTCGAAGAATCTCGGGAATACCACACCGGGCCATGTAGGTTGCAGACCCTGCTGGGCCCGTCACCGCTGGACCGATCCGGGAAGATCGACCCAGCGGAGTGTGCCTACCTCGATGGGTATCCCCACGTGGCCACGCCACGCATCCACGCCGACGCCGGGATTTGAACCCGGATCACGGCCGTGACAGGACCGTATGATCGCCGGATTACAACACGTCGGCATGCAGTCGCCCCGGCCGGAATCGAACCGGCGACCTCCGGATCCAAAGTCCGGCGTCCCTCGCCAGCGGAGACTCCGGGGCTCGACGTAGCCGCAGCTAACGCTGCGGGGGTGCGTACCAGCGGCTCCTAGTGCGCTCAGCGCGCACGAAACCGCCCGTTCGTTCCACTATCAGGAACGAACGCAGACCAAACTGCCGCGAGCCTTATCCAGCACTCTCGCGTGACGCTTGGGAGCGGATGAGCTACTGGATGAAGACAGGCGACAATCCCGTGTTCCCCAGCCCCTGACGGGTAGTCCGCGTGGGGGTCGGGTTATGCGGGTGAGAGGGTCCGGCGATCGCCGGATTGCGTCGAACTCTCGTAATTGAGGTCGACGCAGTCCCAGCGAATGCCGACCAGTCTCTCCGCGCGCTGGGCGTGTAGGTACTCGCCAAACACGCGGCCCGTGGCTAAGCGAGAACGAGCACGCCGCGGTTTGAGGCGAGTATTGACCATGCTGGGGAACTCTCCGTTTACGTGGGTTGTTTCGGACGTCAATATGGGATATCGTGGCAATTGTATTAAAATTGGTCAGGGTATGATAATCACAGGCATGGCGAAGTAGGGCACACAGCGATTCCAATCTCACCAATATCTTTTTAAACACATCAGTAGACTCGGAATTACTGAGGGAAGCAGCACTACGAGTTGTCGACTGTTTAAGTGACCGCTCCCACGCCGTTGGCGAGTTAGCCGATGCGATCGACAAGAGTCAAAGTTGGACATCGGAGGTCGTCAGTGATCTTGAGGACGAACACCTCGTGGAACGAAATGACGGAGTGCGGCTGGCCAACACGTACGAAGCGACACTGCTTGCCGAGTTCCTCACACGCTATACGTGCGAACCGAGCGAGACAAAACGTGATCTCCCGGCACAGTTCTACGGGTTCACCGAGTGAGGCGTCGGGGTTTTCCACGACTACAAGTATCTCCGTGGGCTCCCGGTTGCCCGCGCCCTCTACGAAAACACGCGCAAAACCGAGAAAATCGAACGGCACGAATCGGCACCGCGCCCGGAGCTTCCTGAAGCCGTTGCGAAAGCGCTTGAGTTCGACGAGCCCGATCTCGACGCCATTGATGTCGGCACAATCCGGTAGCTCGTCGTCGAACTCCGTGCGGCACTCGCCGCCCTCGAGCCTCCGCTTCAGGAGTGCTGATCTCTCTTCGTCGACCATCGCCTCCCTGAGCAGACGGGCCTTTTCGACGACGCGCTCGGGGCGAAGAGCCGCGGGGGACGAGTGGATGCGGCCACCGGGGGCTGGTCCTCCGGGTAACGTACCCGACACCTGAGGAATTAGGCCTCGAATACCGCTCTGTACAACCGGCATATATATACAAAGTAACTCGCAATGGCAGGTCATGCGACATGAGGGGGTAATCTATCGCCGGTCGCTTCTGAAGACGATCGGTGCGGGGGTGGTGGCGGGTGGCGCACTCTCCAGCGTGGGTGCCGTCCGGGCTGCACAATCTGACCCGTTCGTCCTCGATTGGACACGCGAGATACGGCCGCCGGACCGGAACACCGGGTCAGCGTACGGGGTCGCATACGACGCCGATACGCAACGTTCTGCGGTCGTCGGGTGGGCCCAGGAGAGAGACGAAAACCGACCGAACGGTCTCATCGCTGTCCTCACGCCACGAGGGGAGATACGCGCTCGACGGACCATCGATGACGCGCAGCTTTTCTCTGCCGTTCCCACGCCGGGAGAGGACGGTGCCTTCATCGCCGCTGGCCGGTCGTATTCGGAGGACAGTATGGGACTCTCTCTGGTCGGGTTCGACGACGACGGGTCGATCAGGTGGAACCGGACTCACGGGACGTACCGGGATGTCAGACGCGTATCCGTCGAACCCGCCCCAAACGGCGGCGTCTTCGTCGTGACCGGACTCCGCCAGTCCGAAGAGGGCGAACGAACCGGCACGGTACTCAGGTTCTCCTCCGGCGGCGAGTTCGAGGCAGAGCAAACCTTCGCTGACTTGAGCCAGGTCAGCAAAATACGCCGGGAAGCCGACGGCACGTACGTTCTCATCGGGTACCGGTCCGACGGGGGCGAGAACTCCACCCCGGTCGTCGTCAAACTCGACGAGCGCGGGGACACACAGTGGTCACATAGTCTGTCCGGCTCGCACGACGTGTACGACATTGCACTCACCGAGAGCGACCAGCACCGGTATCTCGCGAGTTCGGTCTCCGGTGACCCCGAGACCTACGGGGGAACGCCGGTCCTCACAGCGATAACCGGTGCCGGACGAAGGGCGTGGCAGCAAAGCTACGACCCCGCCGTTGCTGGGCGTCCCAGTTCGGAGGCTGTTCCCACCAGCATCGTCCGGCTCGACAGCGACCGGTACGTGGTCTGTTGTTCCCTGCTCGGTCTGCCAGTCAGACCGTGGCTGCTCGAAATTGACGCCCAGGGCGAGGTTTCTTGGAGTAACGTGTACCCGAACGACCAGTCCCGCGGGATCAACGACGCCTTGCGTGACAGCGGAGGCGACGTTCTCGTGGCCGGCTTCAAATCCGTGTTCTCCAATGCCGACAACAACTACGACAGCGACGAAACCGGTGGTGCGTGGGCGGCCAAGTTCTCGACCGAATCCTCGGAAGAACGCCGACTTGACGCACTCGAACCGGCAATCGAGCGGAAGCGCGGGGTCGCACGCGAGATAGATAGCGCTGCCATCCACTTCTCGGAAGCAGACGACGTCGAGCGGATGCTCGCTACCTTTCGCGAGGAGGTCCGTGCCGGAACCTTCACCGACGTGGACGTCCCGAAGGAGGCGATCCGGCGCCACGAACTCGGCGAACGGGTGACGCTCAGACTGCTCGAGAAAACTGGCGAAGCCGAGACAATAAACGGGGAGCAGATCGCCGTCCGGACGACCAGCTTCGGGATACAGCTGGGTGTCTCGCTTCTGATGATGACGATGAGTATCAAACGCCTCCTCGACGATTCAGCGTACAGTAACCTTGGCCCGGCAGACAGGCTGGTCATCGACGATATCGATGAGGTGCTCGGGGAACTGGTCTCGGTGGTCTTCTCCGCTGCCCGGCAGTCCGGGGTGCTGGCAGAGATCAGGGACACCGCACAGCAGGTGTACTCGGGTCTCGCGGAGGGACGGTTCGACGGTCCCGACGAGTTCACCGACGCCCTGTCCGACTCGGTCGCGGCGACTGTGTCCAACCTGTCGCTCCAGCAGACGATCGAAACCGGTGACGGGATGTCGCTACTCGGGACCGGCGACCCAACCTACGGACTGTCGACGGGGCTCCTCGACGAACTGACGAACGCCGAGCGGAGTCTGTCCCATCTCGACGCCGAGCTGAGCGCCGAGACAGTCGAGTCTCAGGGGCTGGCAGGGACTCTCGCCGGTGCCCGGACGGCAACGACGCAAGCGCGTCGTCAGGTCGACCGCATCGCGGCGACGACCGACACGTTTCTCACGGAACTGGAAAACCGGCTGGACTTCCTCGGCATCGCGACGAACGTGTACGACCTGTTCAGCGCCGCTGAAGATGGCGCCCCGCTCTGGCGGGTCGTCGGGACGCTCTCGACGCTTCTGGCGAAGGCGGGACTCGCTGTGGCGACTGTTCGACTGATCGGGACCTTCGTCGGTGAACTTTCGATCCGGCTGATGATGACCGCCAACGCCCGTGGAGTTGTCGGCGTCACACGGGGCGACCCGGTCGGGCTGGACGACATCGCTGCCGCGGTGCCGGATGTCGACAGGATCACCGACCGCCTCGACGCAGCCGAGCGGCGGTGGGGTGGTGTTGTGTGAGCGACCGCATCCTCCAGTTGCTCGACGCGCTCTCGGCCGCGGTCTCGGAGGGGGCGTTTGACGAGGCACAGGCGCTCGGAGACGAACTACAAGCCGAGTACGCGAACCGACGCGAGGACGACGTGGGCCGGGCAACCAGAGCCCGTACGCTGTTAGCCAGCGCGGAATCACACTCCGTCGCGGATGCCACTGCGTTGAGCGATGCGGTCCGGGTTGGCGGTGGCACGCGCATCACCAGGTCGATCGTCTTGCTCACGGTATCGACGCTCGCAGAGTCACACGAGGCTCTCCGGGACAACGGCCAGCTCGAGGAGACGGTTGCAACGGCCGAGGCAGCCATCGAGGAACTGGTGCTCGCCGAACGGGCTGCGGAATCTTCCTCGGCGGACGCCGACGAGGTGATCGGTGCATCTACGGTTCCGCCGAGCCTCGCGATCCGGGGAGTCTCTATCGGGGACGCTGACACCGCTCCCGGGACCGTTTCCGTCTCGACCACAGTCACGAACGCCGGCGACCGGACCGCGACCGGGGTCACGCTCTCGTTTCATCCGCCCGATGGCGTGACTGCGGCCGAGGACCGCCTTCGCCTGGGCAGCCTCGAGCCGGACAAGTCGGAAACAGTCGACACGACGGCGAGCGCTCGTGCGGGAGGTGTCTACGCCGTCGGGGTGCGCGCCACTGGCGAGAACGTGAACGCGGTCCACAGGACGATGACGGTAACCATCCCCGACCCGGACGACAGCGAGGGCCCGTTCGACCCGCCAGGTTCGGACAGCCAGACACCCGAGAACCCGCTGGGCCCTCCAGGGCTGGACAGCCAGACATCCGAGAACCCGCTGGGCCCTCCAGGGCTGGACGGCCAGACGCCCGATGGGAAGACCACCACTGCCGGGTCGAGCCCTACTCCGTTTCCCCGTGACGAGGCCACTGTCACCGAAACGGCAGCCGAAACAGCCGACAGTACGAGCGTGCCGTCGACCCGGAGCAGGTCCAGCGACGAGGCGGCGAGTACCGCCGGGGGAGGCAGTCCCGGGTTTGGCGCGTTGAGTGCGCTGACCGGTATCGGCTATCTCGCATACCGCGCCCTGTCTGGCGATACTGAGTCCGACGAGTAAGACCGTTCAACTCGTCCCACCCGGGCCGGGCACCGTCGAGGGCGGCGGTCATCTCCTCTCAAAGCTTCTCCTGAGGCTCGTGAAGCAGCGGGCGATCGGCGTCGGCGACACACGGACCGTGGTTGATGCGATGATCGACAGGGGTGGTACTGTGCTTCTGACAACTACGCGAAGACCCTGCAGACGTTCGAGGCGCGTTCCGGGTGACGACCCGGGGTGACCGGCACTGAGTCGTTGCTGTCCTGTACTATCCGAGAAACGGCGACCTCGGGATCGGGGACTCGGACGCGGAGACGGCACCAGTTTCCCAGCCCCGGACCGACACGCCGGGGCCCGAGGACAGCTACTCGAAGTACCCGAGTATCTCGGCCTTCACGTCAGTGAAAGCATCCGCGGTCCGGTCGCGCGGCCGGGCGATGTCGACGGTGACCTCGTCCAGGACAGTCCCGGGTCCCTCGGAGAGGACGACGACCCGGTCCGAGAGGTAGACCGCTTCCTCGATGTCGTGTGTGACGAACAGGACGGTCTTTCGGGTCTCGCTCCAGATGTCGAGCAGTTCGCTGTGGAGCGTCGTCTTCGTCCGTGCGTCGACCGAGGCGAACGGTTCGTCCATGAGGAGGATCGGCGGGTCGACTGCGAGCGCGCGTGCGATGCCGACGCGCTGGCGCTGCCCGCCCGACAGCTCGCGCGGATACGCATCGGCCTTCTCGGCAAGCCCCACGAGGTCGAGACAGTACTCGACCCGGTCCCGTTTGCTCGTGCCGGCAGGCGCCCCCACCTCCTCGAGGCCGTACCTGACGTTTCCCGCGACGGTCCGCCACGGGAACAGCGCGTCGTCCTGAAAGACCATCCCGCGGTCGGGTCCCGGTCCGGTGACCGGGGACCCATCGACGCGCGCTTCCCCCGACGTTGCCGACTCCAGGCCGGCGATAATCCGGAAACAGGTCGACTTCCCCGAGCCGGACGGGCCGACAATAGAGACGAAGGCGCCACGCTCGACGTCGAAGGAGATGTCGCTGAGCGCCTCGACCGGCCCGCTCTCGCTCCGGTAGGTCTTGGACACGCTGTCGACGGCGACCTGTGGGCCGTCGAAGTCCGACCCGGCTGTCCCGTCGTCGGATGATGACATCTCACTCACGGTCGGTCACCGCCACGCGAGCGCCCGGCGCTCGACAGTCTTGATCGCACGGTCCGAGAGCAGGAACAGGACGCCGATCACGAGCATGTAGGCGATCACGACCTCCATCCGCAGGAAGTTCGCAGCGTCCCACAGGTGCTGTCCGATGCCGGGGACGCCGAGCAGTTCGGCGGCGACCACGACCATCCACGCCTGGCCGGCCGCGGTGCGGAACCCGGTGAACAGTTCCGGCATCGCCGATGGAACGACGACCTTTCGCACGAGCCCGAGGTCGGATTTGGTGCCGAGCGACTGCGCCACCTCGAGCAACTGGTCGTCGACGCTGTTGACGCCCCCTTCGGCGTTGTAGTAGTTGATCCAGAACGCGACGATGGCGATGATGAAGGCTGCTCCCTGGTCGTTGAGCCCGAACCAGATGATGGCGAAGGGGATCCACGCCAGCGGCGGCACCGGGCGGAGGACGCTCGCGACGGTGCCGACCGTGTTTTCGGCGGTCTTCGACCACCCGACGGTGATACCGACGGCCATCCCGAGTGCAGACCCGACGAACAACCCCGGGATGTAGTGGCGCAGACTCTGGACCGTGAGCTCGAACACCAGCCCGGAGGCGAGGTCCGAGACCAGGACGGCGGCGACGGCCGGCGGGCGGGGAAGCAACGTGCGCGGCGTGAGCAGCGCGGCCCCCCACCAGACGAAGACGAACGCGGCGAGCGCCCCGAGTTGCAGGGCGAGCGTGCGCCAGTCCTCCAAGCCAAATCGGCCGCTGGCCGGGTACCCCAGTCCGCCGACGTCGGTGTCGGTTTCGGTGTCCGTGCTACTCGCCATCACTCACCTGTTCGTAGAAGGAGTGGTCGAACACGTCGCTCTCCGTGAGGTCCCTGTCCACCGACCCGAGTTGCTGGTGGAAGTCGTTGTACACGAGCGACTTATCCACGATCCGGTGGGGGTTGGAGATGAAGTTCGACGCCGGCGAGTTGATCGCCCGGAGAGCGACCGCTTCGGGGAGCACGTCGGTCCCGACCACCTCGCTCGCCATTCTCGCTGCTTCCTCGCGGTTCTCGTGGATGAACTCGGTCGCGCGGACGTGGACGTCCACGAGCTCTCGGACCAGGTCGGGTTGGTCGTCCACCAGCGACTGCGACGGCTGGAGGACCGCTCCCGGCTGTCCCGGCATGATCTCGTCCGCGTACAGGAACGGCTCCATGTCACTCTCCGGATTGGTCTGGAGCTGTGTCGGGATCGGCTCGATGGCGCTGCCGGCGTCGGCCTGGCCCGAGGCGAGCGTCGACTGGAGGGCGCTCGGGCTTTGGCCGGCGATCTCGACGACGTCGAGGTCGAGCCCGAGCCGCTCGGTGAGCCAGAACCGCAGGAACACGTCCGGCGTCGACCCCGCGGGCAGCGTCGCGAACCGCGGCTTCCGGCCCTTGTCCTGGCGGAACCGCTCGAAGGCGTCGGAACCGTGTCGGTTCCAGTACCGTCGCCACTCGGCGCTGCCGACCATCACGTTCGGCTCGACGACGTTCGCGGCGACGACCTTCGACCGGACGCCGTTCGCGACCGCGACCATCCCCGGACTGATGCCGACGTAGGCCAGGTCCAGGTCCCCGGAGGCGTACGCCTGGACCAGCGGTGGCCCGCCGCCGAACGTCTTCACCTCGACGGCCGGCCCCAGGTCGTCGTACCATCCCTGCCGGTCGATGACGAAGTACTGCATCATCGGGAACACGTTGAGCGTTCCGAGCGTGAGCGAATCCGGGCTCGCGCTGGACGAACCGAGACAGCCCGCCAACCCGGCAGACAGACCGGCAACTGTCGCACCGCTCGCTCGAAGCATCGTCCGCCGTGTCAGGCGCTCTGAAGTCACTGCGAGTGGGTAATCGCTTCGGGAATAAACACCCTCCTTATAAAGCGACATTTACGTCTATCAGCGACGCGTCGCGAGCCGGGCCCACCGAACGCTCCCCGTCGTTTCGCCACGGACACTCCGACTGCCCCACGTCTGAGGTCGCCGTAACCCCAACGCACGTACCGGCAACAAACACCGCATCATCGCGGCCCGGCGCCGGAGAACAGCTTTATCCACGCTTCCATCGAAATCCGACCCGATGTACGACCGGATCCTGCTCTCGACGGACGGCACAGTCGCCTCCGAGGAGGCGGAATCCCACGCGCTCGCGCTCGCGGAGGCCACCGGCGCCACTCTCCACGCCCTCTACGTCGTCGACGAGGACGTCGTGACCGCCTACAGTGGCGACGAGTACGTCGACGAGGCCGAGGGGCCGGAACACGGCCTGGCGGAACGCGGGGAGGAGACGCTCTCGCGGGTCGGGAGCGATGCGGCCGACGCCGGCGTCGAGTTCGTCGACGCCATGGAGACCGGCCAGCCCGCCGAGACGATCGTCGACTACGCCGAGGAACGCGACGTGGACCTGGTCGTCCTCGGGACGAAGCGACGGGCGGAGGAGTACCGCTCCCTGCTGGGCAGCGTGACCGACCGCGTCCTCCGGCTGACCGCCAGACCGGTGACTGTCGTCAAGACCGAAGTCGACGACTGACGGAGGCCCGCCCTCTACACGCGGATACTGCCACTCGCATATGCGGATGCCACGCGGCACACCGCCGAGCCGGGAGCGACTGTCACGGACCCACTCCCGTCCCCGGGCTGCTCGGTCCGGGGGCGACGGGACGCCCGCGACGAGACGCCCGGGGCGACCGCTTACGGCCCGAGCTCGCCGGGTTCGAGCACCGTCCTGTGGAAGCGTTCGGTCTCCTCGTGGGGGTCCGGCGGGAACAGACACATCGCGTGGTCGACGCCGAGGTCCCGAAGCCGCTGCAACCGGTCCCGACACCGGTCGGGCGGCCCCGCGACCGCGAACCGGTCACCCAGATACTCCCAGACCCCGTCGCCGATCTCCGCCAGCGCGTCGGCCTCCTCGTCGCCGTGTTCCTGCATGTCGTGGCGCCGGACGAGCGTCTCGAGGTCGTCCCGGATCTCCTGTGGCGCCTCCTCGACAGAGAAGGTGAAGTTGTGGTACGCGATCGGCTCGATGACCGGCTTCAGTTTCTCGACCGCCCGGGCCCGCGTGTCGGCGACGCAGGTGGGGGTGAGCGTGACTATCTCGATGTCGTCGAGCGAGCGGCCGCTTCTGGCGGCACCCTCGCGGATGTTCGCCAGCCCGAGCTCCTCCACGACCGCCGGCTTCGGCCCACCGCCGAAGATGACGCCGTCGGCGACCTGACCGGCCATGCGCAGCGTCACCGGCCCCTCCGCGGCCACGTACACGTCGACGTCGCGCCGTCGCGGCGCGAGCTGGAACGGCTCGCCGTTGAACTCGATTTCCTCGCCCCGGAGCAGCCGCTGGATCTTCGCGGCGGACTCGTGGAGTTGGTCGACGTCGGCGGGCTCTTTCCCGACCGAGTAGACACCGCTGTCGCCGGCGCCGATCCCCAGCAGGACGCGCCCGCCGGCGACCTGGTCGAGCGAGGCGACCGCGTTGGCCGTCACCGAGGGGTGGCGGCTTTTCGGGTTCGTGATCCCGGGCGCGAGCGTCAGGTCGTCCGTCGCCTCCGCGCACGCGGTGAGGGTGACGTAGAGGTCCGTGTAGAGCTGCTGGGAGTCGATCGCCCACAGCGCGTCCCATCCCCACGCCTCCAGCGAGCGTGCGTACTCGACCGCCTCGCTGACCGTGTCGGTCGCGGTGAACCCACCGAACTCCATGCCGCTACTCGGCCTCCGTCTCGGGGTCGTACCCGTACACGTCGCGGGCGCGTTCCTCGCTTATGATCCCCTTCTCGAGGTCGGCCGCGACGCGCTCGGGGTCGCGGTTCCCGGGGTCCCCGTAGCCGCCGGGCGTCGCCGACACGAGCGTCAGCGTCTCGCCCGGCGCCAGCACGCCGGGCCCGTTCGGGGGCACCTCCTTGTCGTCGACGGAGGATTCGACGGTCGCGCGCTTGCCGTGCTGCCCGCCGCGGAACCCCGCGGGGTCGCGGTCCGCCCGGCCCGACGTGAGCGCGAAGTAGGCTGGCCGGTCCGTCGGGTTGGAGTAGGACGTGCGCGTCGCCGGCCCGGAGCGGTACTCGCCGGCCCCTTCCGTGTCCGGGACCAGCGCCGTCTCCTCCCACCGGAGCGGGCTGTAGCGTTCGAACATCTCGATCGGGGTGCTCTGGCCGTTGTACGGGAAGTAGACGCCCGGGATCCCGTCGTGGTCCGCGCCGGGGGGCATGCCGCCCGCGGTCCCGCCGATGGCGACGAACTCCTGGCCGGTCTCGTCCTCGCCCGAGAACGGCGCGAGCTGGATCCCGGCCATCTCCGAGAGCGCCTCCTCGGGGATGACCTGCCCGAGCGCGTGGATCAGGACGTCCTCGGCACGCGAGTAGGTGATGTGACGACCCATCGTGGCCTTGGGCCGGTCGCAGTTGAGGATGGAGCCCTCGGGCGCCGTCACCTCGATCGGGTGGAAAAAGCCCTCCGCGTTCGGCAGGTCCGGCACGAGCATGCACTTGACGATGTACTCGGTGACCGAGACGATGTTACCGAACGGGCAGTTGATCCCGGCGTCGATCTGGTCGGAAGTCCCGGCGAAGTCGACGACGAGTTCGTCGCCGTCGACGGTCACGGCCACCTGGATCGTGATCTCGTGGTCCGCGACCTCGAACTCCTTACTGTTCTCGTAGGTACCGTCCGGCAGCGCCGCGAGTTCGTCACGGAGCGCGCGCTCCGAGCGGTCGATGACCTCCGCTGCCACCCGGTCGAAGGTCTCGCGGTCGTAGTCCTCGACCGTCTCCCGGAGGCGTTCCTCGCCCAGCGTGTTCCCCGACCGCAGCGCCTCGAGGTCGCCGAGTGCCTGGTGGGGGATCCGGACGTTACTCCGGATGATCTCGTCGATCGCCTCGTTCCGTGTGCCGGCCTCGTAGAGTTTCGTCGGCGGGACGAGGATCCCCTCCTCGTAGACCTGCTCGGCGTCGGTCGACCAGCCGCCGCGGTTGCCGCCGACGTCGTCCGTGTGCCCGAGGGCGCCGACGATCCCCGCGAGGTCGCCGCCGTGGAAGACGGGGTTGAGAACGACGAAATCGGAGAGGTGACCGCCGCCGACCCACGGGTCGTTGGTGATGATCGTGTCGCCGGGTTCCAGCGTCTCGGGCGGGAAGTACTCGTCGAGGATGATCTTGGTCGTCCGGGACAGCGCCCCGGAAAGGACGGGCACCGACTGGTCCGAGAGGCCGATCGCGTCCCCCTCTGCGGTCATGACTGCAGTCGAGGCGTCTGCCCCCTCCCGGATGGAGAAAGAGAAGGCGAGTCGCTCGGCCGCGTCGTACATCTCGTCCGCGGTTGCCTGGAGCCGGTTCCACAGCACCTTCGTCTCGAGTCCGCCGACCTCCCGGGAACTCGAGTCGTGTGTCTCGGTCATTGTAGGGTGATCGTGATGTCGTAGTTGTCGGCCACTTCCACAGTCGATTCGGGGTCGGCGACGACGGTCGTCTGGTCGGCCTCGACGACGAGCGGCCCCTCGAGCGTCCGGCCGGCCTCCAGGTTCTCCCACCGGTAGGCGTCGGTCTCGACGCGGCCGACCCCGGAACCGAAGTACACCTCGCGGGGGTCGGGGTCCTCGACGTCGCCCGCCGGAGCCGCGAACTCCGCTGCCTCCGCGTCGTGGTCGGCCTCGCTGAGTTCGAGCCGGTAGGTGAGCACCTCGACCGGGAAGTCGAGTGTTTCCCGGTTGAACGTCTCGCGGTAGGCCCGTTCGAACGCCTCCCTGACGGCCTCGGTGGTCACGTCCTCGATGGCGTGGCCGTCGAGCGGGACCTTGATCTCGTGTCCCTGGTCGACGTGGCGCATGTCGAGGCTGAGGTGGACGTCCGCCTCGGCCGGCTGGATGTCCGCACGGGCGAGAACGTCGGCGGCTTCCTCGTACAGCGGCTCGAACTGGCGCTGGAAGTCCTCCGCCGACAGCGTCGACAGGACGGCCTGGCTGGTCGCGCTCGCCTCGTACATGCGCGGGGCTTCGGTCAGTCCGATCGAGGAACCGACTCCCGCCCCGTACGGACAGACGACGTCCTCGATGTCGAGCTTGCGGGCGACTCTGAACGCGTGTGCGGGCCCGGCTCCCCCGAGCGCGGTCATCGAGAGGCCGCGCGTGTCGATCCCGCGCGAGGCGGCGTACTCCCGGAACGCCGTGACCATGTTCTCGTTGACGACCTCGAACACCTGCCACGCGGCCTCGGTGACCGAGACGTCAAGCGGGTCCGCCAGTTCCGCCTCGAAGACCGAGCGGGTCTGCTCCGTCGCCAGGTCCATTCGCCCACCGTAGAAGGTCTCGGGGTTGAGATAGCCGAGCAGCAGCGACGCGTCGGTGACTGTCGGTCGCTCGCCGCCCTGGTTGTAACAGACCGGCCCGGGGTCCGAGCCGGCCGACTCGGGACCGACTTCGACGAGGCCGACGTCGTTGACCGACGCGATAGAGCCACCGCCCGCGCCGATCTCGGTCAGGTCGATCAGCGGCGACACGAGGTCGTACCCGCTGCCCTCCTTGAACCGGTGTTCGCGGGCCACGTCCGTCCGGTATTTCATCCGGACGTCGGCGTCCTCGATGATCGACCCCTTCGCGGTGGTCCCGCCCATGTCGAACGAGAAGACGTCGTCGTTGCCGTGGTCCTGGCCGAAGATGCGGGAGGCGAGAACTCCGGCAGCGGGCCCGGATTCGACGAGCCGGATCGGCTCCGCCTTCGCGGTACTGACGTCGACGATCCCCCCCGACGAGGTCATCATGTACACTTCGCCGGTGAACCCCTCGTCGCGGAGTTCGGTCCGCAGGAAGTCGAGGTACTCCTCGACGACGGGCGCGACGTACGCGTTGATCGCCGTCGTCGACGTGCGTTCGTACTCCCTGATGACGGGGACGACCTCCGAGGAGAGTGATACGTTCAGCTCCGGATACTCCTCCTCGAGAACCTCGGCGACGAGCTGCTCGTGCTGTGGGGACTCGTAGGCGTGGAGCAGCGAGACCGCGACCGAGTCCACGCCGTGGTCCTCGACGAGTTCCCGTGCCCGTTCGCGGACCTCCCGCCGGTCGAGGGGCTCGACGACCTCGCCGTCGTCGTTCAGCCGCTCGTCGAGCTCGAGCCGGCGCTGGCGGGGGACGAGCGGGTCGGGGTACGCCATCCCCCAGTCGAACATGTCGTAGCGCGACCCGCGCCGCAGCTTCAGCACGTCACGGACCCCCTCCGTCGTGAGAAGTCCCGTGGTCGCTCCGGTTCCTTCGATGAGAGTATTCGAGACGAGTGTCGTTCCGTGGATCACCGTCCCGAGGTCGCCGAACTCCACTCCGTTCTCGTCGAGAATGCGACGGGTGCCGGTCAGCGCCCCCTCGGCGGGGTTCTCCGGCGTTGTCGGCTCTTTGTCGATGGTGACCTCCCCCTCCCGCTGGTCGACCAGCGTGAAGTCGGTGAAGGTCCCCCCGATATCGATGCCAAGCGTAAACATACGGCATCCCGGTTCCGGCCACAATCCTGTATAATTTTGGTCTTTTTTCGTCCAGCCTCCCCTGCCACACACTGGTTCGAACTACTGGCGCCTACACTTTCATATCACTGTAGCACAAAGTTCGGGCGGCATGTCGTCGAACACCTACACGGTCGACCACGAGCTGAGCGACGCCGACGAGAACGTCCACCACGTCTGGGACAACAGCCTCGACCCGCTTCTCACTGTCGAGCCCGGCGAGGTCGTCCGCTTCGAGTGCCGGGACGCGCTCGACGGCCAGGTCGGACCGGACTCGACGGCCGAGGACCTCGCGGCGGCGAGTTTCGACCCGGTGCACCCGCTGACCGGGCCGGTCGCGGTCGAGGGCGCCGACCCCGGCGACGTGCTCGCGGTCGAGTTGCTCGACTTCGAGCACAAGGGCTGGGGCTTTACCGGGTTCATGCCCGGCGAGATGGGACTGGGGCTGCTCCCCGAGGACTTTCCCGACGCCGGCCTCCACGTCTGGGACCTGGCGGACGGTGTGGCTCACTTCGTCAACGGGATCGAGGTGCCCCTGGACATGTTCCCGGGGATCGCCGGCGTCGCGCCCGCGGAAGACGGCGAGCACGACACGCTCCCGCCGCGTGACGTCGGCGGGAACATGGACGTCAAACACATGACCGCGGGGTCGACGGTCTACTTCCCGGTGAAAAACGAGGGGGCGCTGTTCTCGACCGGCGACTGTCACGCCTCGCAGGGCGACGGCGAGGTCTGCGTGACCGGCATCGAGGCGCCGATGTTCGTCACCGCCCGCTTTGACGTCCGGACGGACATGGACATCGAGCAACCCCAACTGGAGACCTCCGGGCCCTTCACTCCCACCGGCGAGGACGAGCCGATGTACGCGACGACGGGCATCGACGACGACCTGATGGAGGCGACGAAGAAGGCCACCCGGCACATGATCGACCACATCCACGACCACCGCGACCTGACCCGCGGGGAGGCGTACATCCTCTGCTCGGCGGCGGTGGACCTGAAGATAAGCGAGGTCGTCGACGAACCGAACTGGACGGTGACGGCGTACCTGCCCGAGAGCATCTTCCCGTGACGGAGCCGGTCCCCCGCGTGACCGCGACGGCACGGCTCACCCTGCGGGCGGCAGTTTACCGGCCGGAACCGACGGGGCCCGTGGCGGCCGGCACACTGCGCTCTCCCGGGGGAGTAGCTGCGCGTGTCGTCAGTCCGCCACGACGTATCTGTCCACGACAAACACACCGATACTCACTGCCACCGCGACCACGGCCACGCGCGCGTCCGCGGTCACGTACAGATTCGGCGTCGGCGGGCGCCACCAGAGCGGGTACAGCCAGAAACTCGAGGAGCCGTCGACGTACACCCGCAGCCCGTCGAGCACCAGCGACGAGAGCCCGCCGGCCACGAGCAGCCCGTACACCCGCCGGCGTGCCTGCCCGAAGAATAGCGTGGTCGCGCCTGCGACCACCAGCACGCCGGCCAGCGAGCTGACCGGGTCGTACTCGAAGGGAACCCCCAGCGCCGACTGGACCACGCCCTCGTCGACCAGTCGCTCGACTTTCACGAGGTCCGGGATCGCAGCCCCGCCCATCCCGACGACGACCCACCGCGGCTCCAGCCACCCGACCCGCCACCCGGCCACGGTCAACAGCACGTAGGCAGCCAGTACGTGCGTCAGCAGGTCAGCCATCCTCGCGGGCCTCCAGTGTGAGCGACCCCCAGTCGACTCGCCAGTACCGGAAGAACACGACCAGCACCAGCGCCGCCCCGACCAGCGAGGTGCCGTACTTGTAGACCAGCGATGACCCCGAGGGGTTGACGACCGCGACCGCCTCGGCGGTCATCGTCCGGTCGGATTCTAGCTGGCCGAGCACCTGCACCACCCCTCCCGGTTCGACGTCCGCGTCGAACGCCCGGACCGTCAGCGGGAACGACCCGGTCGCGTGCTCCACACTCAGGCGTGCGGTTCCGTCGGCGACCGACTCGACGGTGCCGAACAGGAGCGCCCGCTCGCCGACGTACCGGTCGTACTCGGCGGCCAGCCGGTCGGCGTCGGGGTACGGCCAGTGCTCCTCGTCGGCGCTGTCGTAGTGGACGCCCATCGCGAACACCAGCCCGACCAGCGCGACCGCGAGCAGCACCCGCGTGCGCAGCTTCACGACCACAGTCTCGCTCACCCAGGTTATAGGGATTACGTCCTCCTGCCGCCCCCCCCCCTGCACGCGTCTCCAGGACTCGGACAGCAGACGCGCAGTCGCGTGCCAGACGTAACACAACCACTATACGGGTCCCCCCGCACTCCCCGGACGAGAGATGCCGATCATCGACGACGAGGGGCGGCTGTTCGGGACGGTCAACATCATCGACGCGCTCGTCGTGCTGTTCGTCCTCGCGGTCGTCGTCGCCGGCGTGGCGCTCCTGACTGGCGGCGGGAGCAGCGACGAGACACCGACCAGAACCGTCGTCGTCGACGTCGGCCAGCAACCGGGTTATGTCATTGACGCTATTGAGGAAGGCTCGGTCGAGACCAGCGATATCGTCGCCGTCGAGAACAAGGCTATCGCCTCCGGCGGCGGGAACGACCGCCTCCGGCTGACAGTCACTCTCGCCGTCACCGAGAACGCCGATGGGCTACCGACCTTCGCCGAGGACCGTCTCTACGTCGGTCGGCAGGTTCAGCTCGACCTGGGGACGACTATCGTGAGCGGGACTGTCATCGAGATGCGCTGAGCCATGTCTACCTCGGACTCCTCTCTCGCGAGTATCCGTCGCCGATTCCGGACGGCACTTGCCGAGTCGCGGCTCCGGACCACCCTCGCGGCGGCCGCTGACACGTCACGGACTCTCGCGGCTCCTTCTATTCTGAGCCGTGCTGCCGCTCATGCCCGCACTACTCAGGCTCTTCGGACGCTCAAACGCTGGGGGCGTCACTCTTTCCTGTACCGCTGGCTCACGAAGGAGCCGGACCCAGACGTCATCGTCATCGACTTACGCGAGACCTACACCGTCGGCCCGCTCATCGCAGTCCTCGACCGCATAGCGGTTCCGCTCGGTCGTTCCTACCGCGCTTCAGGACTACGTCGGCTCGCTGACAGAGCTGCAGGAGTCGCGAGCGCGCTCGCGGCCACTCGGATAGGGCAGGCGTTCGGGCGTGCGCTCGCTCCACCGGAGCCACCGGATGCGCCGTCGACTTCGGACCAAGATTCCGAATCCCAGCCCGAGACCGGCTCTCGAGACTCTCAGTAAGCCCATGGACTGGAAGGCTCCTCGTTTAACACGTGGCATTCCCCTCCGGTGATCTCTGAACTGTGGTGGAGTCTCCGCGGCTCACGATTGAGACTGACTCACGCTTGTGGTTTGTTATTATACTCCAATCACGTACTTGTCTTTTCACGCTTTCCCAACGGATATCCTCGCTTCGGGGCGAGCCGATGGTCGGTTCCGCGTCCGAGGGGAGTTTCACCGACGGAAGATTGGTCGAGATATTCCGAAACGACCGGTAACCCGGGTCAACCTGGGATCGCGGGCTCGGTTCAGAGGGCGATCACCGTCCCCGCGATCCTCGCTTCACCGAGGTCGAGTCGAAGCCGCGTTCCGGGTTCGACGGCGACCCCTCGGAAGTACACTGTCCCGTCCTCCTCGACGACTTCGAGTTCGACCTGCAGACGGAGAGTAGTTGTCGTCTCGGTCTCAGAAACGACCGCCCGGTCGTGGACGGCGACGATGTCGCGGCCCATGACCGGACCCTCGGTGATTGTGTCGACTTTCCCGGCATCGACGGTCGTCTCGACGGTCACGACCCGGGTCGTCGTCGGCTCAGGTGTAGTCGTCTGTGTGGGTGGTGTGGCTGTTCGCGTGGGTGTCTTCGTCGATGGTGCCGCCGTCGTCGGCTCAGGCGTGGGCGTCGGTGTTGGCGTCGGGACCGACTCCACGCGCTCGGGCTCGCGGGCGGCCGTCACGACGCCTGAGACAGTGACGGTTTCCAGGTCCAGTGTCACTGACCGGCCGATGAACAGCCGCTCGCCCGCGAACGTCGTCACGCCGTCTTCGGTCGCCCCGACCACGAGCTGGACGTCAAGTTCGTAGGTCGCGTTGCCGCTGCTCGCGTTCTCGGCCGTGCCCACCCGTTCGACGCGCTCGATAGCCGCGACTTGCTCGTTCGCGACGGGCCCCGTCTCCAGTGCTGCGACCTCAGTGGGGACATCGACGGTTGTCTGGACTGTGACTGACTGGGTGAGCGTGCCACTGTCGGCGCCCCCACTGGCCCCTGTCAGGACCACGACGCCGCCAGCGAGCACGAGGACCACGAGGGCGACCGCGAGTGCGTCGACGGCGTTGACGACGCCGAAGAGGTCGCCATTCTCGTCGATGACCGGCATAACACCCTCTCGATTGACCACCCACTAAGACCTGCCGACACGTCACGTCCTACAGGTCCTCGCGAAGCCGGGCCAGCTCCTCATCGACGTCCTCGCTCTCCTCCCCATCGCCACCCACGTCGACCGCCGGCCGGCGCTCCCGCGACTCCCCGGAGTCGGTCAGCACCGCCCACGTGGCCCCGCCGGCCACGAGCGCGACCAGCGCGTAGATGGGGACGTTCACGACCGGGCCGTACAGCTCCCGCAGCGTCGGCAGCGCGAGGTAGACGAACACTGCGAGCGAGACCGCACCGCTGTAGCCGAGTGCGCGTAGCCGGCCCATACGCTCCTTACGGCATGTCGGCTCCTAATAGCTGTGCCCCGGACAAACTCTCCTCTCCGGCTCTCCTCAAAGCTCCGCTGGGGGAACCCGGGAAATGAGCCCGTCAAAATCGTCGTCAAAGCTCAGTATCTGGTCGACCCCACGGCGACGGGCGAGCGCTATGCTCGTTGCGTCGGTAAAACTCAACCGCTGGTCGTCGTACTGCTCGAAGACATCGACAGCGTCGGCGAAGGCAGCGGCCGACACCCGGAGCAACTCGAAAGTCTGTGGGTACGGGTCGGCACCGCGGAGCCGCTCGCCAAGCCGCTTCGCCGCCCCGAACGACTCACTGCGCGTGAGCGTCAGTGTGACTGCCTCATCGTAGATGTAGTCGCTCACGTACGGAAGGCCGAGTTGTCCGTCGTAGACTACGTCGAGTGCATCGCTCGCAGCCCCGTGTCTCGCCGCGTCGGTGTCGTGGTCGGCATAGAGTACGCCCGTGTCGACCAGAACAGTCATCCGTACAGGATATCGTCGATATCTTCTTCGTCAGTCTCGGTACCGGACGCAAACCGCCCACGACGCATTGCCTCCTTCTCATCCTCCGAGAGAGGCACCATCGATTCCCTGAACGAGTCGATGACTGCGTCGCGGGACTCGTATGCATCGTCGATGAGCCGTGTGAGCAGCTCCTGCTGTGTCACCTTCCGTCCCGTTCGTAGCCGGATCTCCGCCTGGAGCTCCTCGAGACGGGACTTCGCACCTTCCTCCACCTTGACCGCTGTCGGCATATCCATAGGTTTCTCTCGAAACTTAGTAAACGTTTCTACGACCTGTCGCAGCGTGCTCGTCTCAGCCTTCGCGGCCGCTCACTCCACGGTCACACTCTTCGCGAGATTGCGGGGCTTGTCGATCGACCGCCCGAGTTCGTTCGCGACGTGATACGAGACCAGCTGCAGCTGGACGTTCGCGAGCACACTCGCGGCCCGGCGGTGGGTCTCGGGGAGTTCGAGGACGTGGTCGGCGTACCGTTCCACGTCGCTCTGGCCGTCGGTCACGGCGACGACGGGGGCGTCGCGGGCCTCGACCTCCTTGACGTTGCCGACGGTCTTGGTGGCGAGTTCGTCGTCGCCGGTGACGACCGCGAAGACGGGCGTGTCCTCGGTCACAAGCGCCAGCGGGCCGTGTTTGAGCTCGCCCGCGGCGAAGCCCTCTGCGTGTTTGTAGGTGATCTCCTTCATCTTCAGCGCGCCCTCGAGCGCGACCGGGTAGTGGTACCCCCGGCCGATGAAGAAGTAGGCGCCGGCGTCGACGAACTCGGCGGCGACCTCCGCCGCGCCGGAGTCGTCCAGCAGCGTCTGGACGTCCCCGGGCAGGTCCCGGAGCGCGGCCACCACGTCCCGGCCGCCGGACTCGGCGGTCGCCAGCGAGAGCAGGTTCAGCGCCGCCAGCTGGGAGGCGAAGGTCTTGGTCGCCGCCACCCCGATCTCCGGGCCGGCCCGGATGTACAGCGTGTGGTCGGCCTCGCGGGCGGCGGTCGAGCCGACGGTGTTGGTCACGGCGAGCGTGCGCGCGCCGCGGCGGCTGGCCTCCCGCATCGCCGAGAGGGTGTCGGCGGTCTCGCCGCTCTGGGTCACCCCCACCACGAGCGCGTCCCCGATCGGCGGGACGCCGGTGGCGTACTCGCTGGCGAGGAAGGCCTGGGCGGGCACGCCGGCCTCCCTGAACAGGCGGGCGGCGTACAGCGCGGCGTGGTAGGAGGTGCCGGCGGCGACGAACTGGACGCCGGTCGGCGAGAGGTCGCCCAGGTCCCCGATGTCCACGGCGCCGCCGAGTTCGTCGACCCGGCCGCGGAGACACTGCCGGAGCGCCCGCGGTTGCTCGTGGATCTCCTTGAGCATGAAGTGGTCGTAGCCGCTCTTGCCGGTCTCCTCGGGGTCCCAGTCGACCGTCTCGACGTCCTTGTCGACGACCTCGCCCGCGGCGTCGGTGACTGTCCAGCCCGCGGCGTCCAGCCGGGCGAACTCCCCGTCGGCCAGGTAGACGACGCGGTCGGTGAAATCACGGAAGGCGGGGACGTCACTCGCCAGGTAGGTGGCGTCGTCGTCGACCCCCAACACGAGCGGCGAGTCGTTGCGGGCGGCGAAGACGGTCTCCTCGCCCGCGACGACCACTGCGATGGCGTAGCTCCCCTCCAGGCGGGCGATAGCCTCCCGGACCGCTTCCTCCATGTCGAGTCCCTCGCGCAGCCCCGCCTCGACGAGGTGGGGGACGACCTCGGTGTCCGTATCCGACCGGAACTCGTGGCCGGCCGTCGAGAGCTCGTCCCGCAGGGCCTGGTAGTTCTCGATGATCCCGTTGTGGACGACCGCGACCTGCCCCGTGCAGTCGACGTGGGGGTGGGCGTTGGCGTCGGTCGGCGGTCCGTGGGTGCTCCAGCGGGTGTGGCCCACGCCAACCGGCCCCGACGTCTCCCGGCCCTCCAAGGCGGTCCGGAGGTCGTCGATCTTCCCCGCGCACTTGACGACGTCGAGGCTCCCCTCGCTCTCGGCGCTCCCGTCGGCCTCGTCGTCACCCGCCTCGGAGAGTGCGACGCCGGCGGAGTCGTAGCCGCGGTACTCCAGCTTGCTCAGGCCGTGGACCAGCGTGTCCAGCGTGTCCTCCCGGCCGACACAGCCGATGATCCCGCACATCAGCGGACCACCTCCGCGCCGCCGGGGACGGTCCCGTCGACGTGGGCGCCCGTGCCGACGGTCGCCTCCGGCCCCACCAGCGTCCCCGGCGCGAAACTCACGCCACCGCGCGCCCGTACCCGGTCGGCCAGCACCGCGCCCAGCCGCTGGTCCTCGTGAACCTCGCGGCCGACGCGGACGTCACCCGGTCCCCCGGGGATGGCCGTGACGGCACCGAGCCGGACGCTCTGGCCGGTGACCGCGTCGAGCAGCGTCGACCCCGCCCCGACCCGGGTGTCGGCATCGAGGACTGCGCGCTCGACGGTGGCGTTCGCGCCGACGGTGACGTTCCGGCCCAGCGCGACGTCCGGGCCGACGACCGCGCCCGCCGCGAGTTCGCAGTCCGGCCCGACCACGACCGGGGGCCGCAGCGTCGCCGCCTCCGCGACCCGCGCGCTCGGGTCGACCCAGACGCCGTCGGCGCGCTCCTGGACACTCCCCGCGCGCTCGAGGCCGCCGTCGGTCCGGTCGGGGCCGGACACCCGGCCGCGCGCGAGCACCTCGCTCGCCACTTCGAGCAGGTCCCAGGGGTAGGTGGCGTCGACCCACAGCCCCCCGGTCCGCACCCCGCGGACCCGCTCGCCGTCGACCAGCCGGGCGATGGTGTCGGTCAGGGCGAGTTCGCCGTCCTCCCGCGGGGTGGCCTCGATGGCCTCGAACACCGAGGCGTCGAAGGCGTATATCCCGGCGTTGATCAGCCGGAACGCGTCGCTGTCGGGCTTCTCGACGATCTCCTCGATGTCCCGGCCCCGCAGCCGGACCGCGCCGTACTGGCTCGCGTCGGCGCGCTCGATGACCGCCAGCGCCGCGCGGGCGTCGTCCTCGGCGAAGGCGTCCCGGACCGCGGCGACCGACTCGGCGGCGATCAGCCGGTCGCCGTTGACGACCAGCAGGGCCCCGTCGACGGCCTCCCGGGCCTGCAGGAGGGCGTGCCCGCTGCCCAGCTGTTTGTCCTGGACGACGTACTCGATGGGGACTCCGCGGTAGGAGGGTCCGAAGTGTTCCTGGACGCGCTCGCGGCGGTAGCCGACGACGAAGACCAGCCGGTCGACCCCGGCGTCGATCAGGGCGTCACAGACGTGTTCGAGGATGGGGCGGTTCGCCGCCGGCAGCATCGGCTTGGGGCGGTTCCGCGTCAGCGGGCGGAGCCGCGTTCCCTCGCCGGCCGCCAGCACGACCGCCGTCCGAACGCTCATACTCAGACGTGTCGGTCTGCCGGTATCAAGCTTCTGGGGATCGCAGTACTGGGGACGGTCGCTCCTGGGAACCCCGCCGGCGTCACGCGGTCCGGTGACGGCGCGGCCGCTCGACGCGCTCGGTATAAGCGAAAGACGAGCGATGTGGGGTCCGGTGTCCGGTGTTCCAGTCGTCCCCAAAGGGCAGAGGCACGGGTGAGGGGGTGGCCGCCCGGAAGGCGGCAACAGTCGCTATGAGCGGGGTTGATATAAGCCACGAGGACCGTTCACGGCCGTAGCAGGGCCTTATGCGACCGTACTATCCCATTACGGCCCGCACATATCTCGACGGTCGATGCTTCTGGTGGGTAAGATCCTATTATAAAACGGCGGGAGACGGCAAGGCGCCCCCACAGCGCACCCTGGCGGTGCATACCACAGTTGTTGGGCGAGGGATAAGTCGGTTTCGGCTGTCCCGGTTCCGGGACGCCCGCATCGCGACGGCCGCCGGACGGTCGAGGATGAAACCCGGCGGCTGCCGGACGGCCGAGCGACCGTCAGCCCTGCTCGACGGGCCTGAGCAGGGGCCGCTTGCTCTCGGGTGCGAGGTCGTCCCAGGAGACGCTCCCCTGGTCGACGATGTTCTCGGGAGCCATGGCGGGGTCGCTGAGCACGAGCCCGGCGGTGAACTCCGGCGGGCGGGACGCCTCCGTGGGCGCGGGTGCCTCGCCGACGGGGTTCGCGGCCGGGCCGGTCGCCGACCCGACGACGATGCTGCCGACCATCCCGAACAGCTCGTGGGGCGCGCACATGATGTTGTGGACGCCCTCGGTCCGGAAGGTGTACATCCAGTACTCGCCGACGCCGAGGATCGGCGAGGAGTAGGGCGGGGCATCCTCGGGTACCCGCTGGGTGTAGCCGAAGGCCGGGTGGTAGGCGTTGACGTTGTGGTGTGGCGTCGCGAGGTTGAACCGGACGGTGTCACCGACGTCGACGGCCAGCCCGGCCGGCTCGAAGTAGAACTCCGGGATCGGGACGTTCTCGCGTTCCCGGATCAGGAGTTCGACCGTGTGGTCCGGCTCCACCGGCGGCGAGTCGTCGCCGGTGCCGATGTAGCCAAACCGCGGGTCGATCGGTCCATCCGCCTGCTGCTGTGGGGTCGCCGTCGGTTGCATGGTCTCGGTTTCCGTTTCGGTCTGTGTCTCTGTCGCGCTGTCCGTGGGGGTACTCGACGGGCTCGAACAGCCGGCCACGGTCGGCATCGCGGCCACCCCGAGCGCCGTGAGGAGCTGTCGGCGTCTCACGGCGTTCCCCCCTGCGCCGCTGTCGCTCGTCGAGCGTGCATTGCAACGGGCAGCTATGTACCCGAAGGGATCATAAACACCACAGTTGCATCAAATGTTGCATCTACTTGCTTGCGGGCTATTGTCACAGAAATAGTCAGAATTAGATAACCTACCACTCAGACGATCAGCAGGCCGCCGCCGACCACCGCGAGCGCGCCGAATCCGATGCAGACCCGCCAGAAGGCGACCCGCGCGACCAGCCGCGTCAGTGCGTCCACGGTGAGGTAGCCGACGACCGCACTGACCGCGAGCGCCAGCGCCGCGTTCGCGGGCGCGACCGCGAACCCGGTGTCGGCGACGGCGATGGCGCCTGCCCCCATCGCGGCGGGGATCGAGAGCACGAAGGACAGCTCCAGGGAGTCGGGGCCGTCGTGGCCACGCAACAGGAGCGCGCTCACGGTCGTCCCCGACCGAGAGACGCCTGGCAGGACCGCGAGCCCCTGCAGCGCCCCGACGAGCACCGCGTCGAGCGGCCCCGGCCGCTCGCGGAACTCCCGGGAGCGGGACTCGGCGGTGTACATCAGGACGCCAGTCCCCAACAGCAGGGCGCCGATGAGCGCGACGAAGGCACCTCCGGCGACGGCGTCTGTCACCTCCCGCAGGACTGCGTAGCCCGCACCCCCGGTCACTCCGGAGGCGAGCGTCGCCAGCACGTAGAAGGAGAGGTCGGCGGTCTCGGTCCACGCCGACCCGGGACGCCACCCGGGGAGCCGCCGGAGCAGGTCGAGGAGCGTCCCCCGGTAGTAGACCGTCGCCGCCAGCGCGGTGCCGGTGTGCAACACCAGCGCGAAGCGGGTCGCGGTGTCGGGGGCGGCGTCGAGCGCGGTGAGCGCGAGCGCGACAGCGCCCTCGCTGGAGACGGGAACCCACTCCAGCAACCCCTGCACGAGGCCGACGACCAGCGCGACCAGCCACTCCATGTGCAGGGCGGTGCTCCCCGGGTGCAAAAACGGGTCGGTTCGCTGGCGTCGGTTGGGCAGGGCGGACAGTTACCGGTAGCAGGCCGCCAGCGACCGGTCGGGCTCCGTCAGTCGCCGGCCGCCTGGCTCCCGCTGCTTGCGCTCACGTCGTCGGGCAGTGCAGCATCGGGAACGACGCCGTCCTCCCAGCCCCGCTGGTCGTAGTACTCGTCGAGTGCCTGCTCGAAGTCGGGCAGGTCGTAGGGCAGGCCCTGGTCCTCGGCGCGGTCGAAGCCGCGCTGGTTGTTGAAGTGTCGCTCCAGGGTGACGGTGCGCCGGCCCACGTCGAGCAGGTCCTCGAAGTCGGCCTCGAAGAGGTCGGCGTAGCGCTCCGGACTCATGTAATCCCGGGAGAACTTGCAGACGACGCCGGAGTCGTTCAGCGCCATCAGGTTCTCGCGGTGGGCCAGCCGCTCGGCCTTCCCGAGGGTGCCCTCCGGGTCCAGCGCCTGGTCGGCAGGCACCAGTGGGTACTCCACGGAGTAGAAGGTCGCGTACATGTGGTCGGCGCCGCGGTTCGAGACCGCATAGGAGAGCCCCTGGCCGTTGAGTACCCGGCCCTCGTGGGCCGCGAAGTCCATCCCCTTGACCGACCAGTTCTCGACGCCGAGTTCCTCGTGGGCGCGGTCGATCCCTTCCGCGAGCAGGTCGCCGACCCCCTCCCGGCGGGCGATCTTCTCCACGAGGTCGTGGACCAGCTCGTCGTTGCCGAACTCGTCTTCGCTGGCGAGGTAGGCCGCGACCGTGTTGCCGGCGGAGATGGAGTCCAGCCCGTAGTTGTCACACTGCTCGTTGGACTTCATCACCTCGACGATGTCGTCGACCCCGGAGTTGGAGCCGAAGGCCATCGCCACCTCGAACTCCGGCCCCTCGGTCTCGACGCCGGCCTCCTCGTCTCTGGTCGGCAGCTTGCAGGCGAAGGCACACGCCGAGCAGGTCCCCTTCTTGTACTTCTTGGACTCGACGGCCGCGCCGTTGATCCCCTCGACGCCCTCGAACTGCTGGTCGGCGAAGTAGCGGGTCGGGAGGCCGTTCATCTCGTTTGCCAGGTCCATCACCGACACCGTCCCCTGCCGTTTCATGATGTGGTCGTCGGTGGCGGCCTCCCGATGGATGTCCTGCTGGGTCGCCGAGACCTCGATCTCCGGGGCGGAGTCCCCTCCAAAGGTCAGCGCCTTTACCCCCTTCGCGCCCAGCGCCGCGCCCAGCCCGCCCCGGCCGAACGCGCGGTCCTCGGTGGTCATGATGGATGCAAAGCGCACCTCGTTCTCGCCGGCCGGCCCCACCACGGCGGTCTGGTCCGGACTGATGTCGTGTTCCTCTTCGAGGTAGGCGGTGGTTTCCGGTACCGTGGCGCCGGCGAGGTCGGGGACTTCCTCGAAGGTGACGCCGTCGTCGCGGACGTGCACCGCGAGGAGGTCGTCGCTCGCGCCCGCGACCTCGACCGCGCCGTAACCCGTGCCGGCGAAGTGCCGCGACATGAACCCCCCGGCGTTCGAGGAGAGCAGGCCGTCGGTCAGCGGCGAGACGCCGGTGCAGCTCATCCGGCCGGTGAAGCTCATGTTCGAGACCTGCAGCGGCCCCGTCGTGAAGTACAGCCGGTTGTCGGCCCCCAGCGGGTCGGCGTCGAAGGGGACCCGCTCGTGGGCCAGCCGGGTCCCCAGCCCCCGGCCGCCGATGTAGCGGCGCTGTTCGTCCTCGATGTCGGTCTCGGCTGTCGAGCGGTCCTCGACGTCGAGTGTGAGAAGCGGGCCCTGGCTGTGGAGCATACGCGACATTCACCGGCAGCGTCAATAAGCGTTGGTGGCTGTCGGGGGCTGGCTGTCTCGAGCGGTATTGCTCAGATGAGAAGAGGATGGAACCCACACCAGTCGAGGACACCTCAAAAGCCCACCTCCGACGGCTGGCCAACCGGCCGGTGCGGGTGGGACTGAAAGGGGCTGCCGTCTCGGCGAACCCGGACAAAGTAAGCACCGCAGGCCGAAGGCCGAGGAGCGCAGCGAGTCCCGGGAGCCGAGACGGCAGGGGCTTTCGAGATGGTCACAATCGAACTCGCTTAGCTGCCCACTCCTTCTCGAACCGGGCGCTGCCTTCGAAAGGGTGTTGTCCGGCCCGCACCCACCGACGGTATGGACGTACTGTCGGTCGCACGCGACGCGCTGGCGACAGGGCCGGTCTGTGACCCCTGCCTGGGCCGGCTGGTCGCCGACCGGAGTTTCGGGCTCACCAACCGCGAGCGGGGCCGGGGGCTCCGGGTCGCCGTCGCGCTCGCTGACGACGCCGACTTCGACCCCGACGAGGAGTGCTGGGTCTGCGAGGGCGAGTGCGAGCGCTACGACTGGTGGGCCGAGACCGCCGCCGCAGCGGTCCAGGGTTACGACTTCGACACCTACCAGGTGGGCGCTCGCGTCCCGCCGCTGGTCGAGGAGAACGACCGCCTCCTCCGGGAGGACGTCGGCCTGGACCCCGAAGCCGGCGAACTCCTCAAATCGGAGTTCAACCGCGAGGTCGGCAAGCGCTTCGGTGCCGAGACGGACACGGAAGTGGACTTCGAGCGTCCCCACGTCATGCTCACCTGCGACCTCGCGACCGACGAGGTCGAGGTCCAGGTCAACTCCGCCTTCGTCTACGGCCGCTACCGCAAACTCGAGCGGGACATCCCGCAGACCGAGTGGCCCTGCCGGGACTGTAACGGCACCGGCCGCCAGCGCGACGAAGTCTGTCCGGGCTGTGACGGGACGGGCTACCGCTACGACGAGAGCGTCGAACAGCTGACGGCGCCGGTCGTCCGGGAGGCCATGGACGGGGCCGACGCCACCTTCCACGGCGCGGGCCGCGAGGACGTCGACGCGCTGATGCTCGGTACCGGACGCCCCTTCGTCATCGAGGTCGACGAACCCCGACGCCGGGATGTGGACACCGAAAAACTCGAGGCCGATATTAATGACTTCGCCGACGGGAAGGTGGAGGTCGAGGGGCTCCGGCTCGCGACTCACCGGATGGTCGAGCGCGTCAAGGAACACCCCGCGAGCAAGACCTACCGGCTGGAGGTGACCTTCGACGTCCCCGTTGACCGCGCCAGCTTCGAGGGGGCGCTCCGGGACCTCGACGGCGCGACCATCAGCCAGGACACCCCCCAGCGCGTCGACCACCGGCGTGCCTCCAAGACCCGGACGCGGGAAGTCTACGCCATCGACGGCGACCTCGACGCGGGCGGGCACGGTGCGACCCTCGAGGTCCACGGCGAAGGAGGGCTGTACGTGAAGGAACTCGCCCACGGCGACGAGGGCCGGACCGAACCAAGCCTCGCCACCCTGCTGGGCATCGAGGTGACCGTGACCGCGCTGGACGTGCTCGCCGTCGAGGGCGAGGACGAACCCTTCGAGGACGAGGCGTTTTTCGTCTGAGCGGAGGGGGCGAGCCGGCCGGACAGCCGTGCCGTCTGACGGCCGGCAGCCGGCCGGCAGACGCCCGCTCGCAAGGCTTTTTTCGCCCGCGCCTGACCGCCAGTCATGCGCGTCGGCGTCGACGAGGCCGGGAAGGGGCCGGTACTGGGCTCGATGTTCGCGGCGGCGGTCCGGGCCGACCCTGCCGACCTTCCCGAGGGTGTCGGCGACTCGAAGGGGATCCCCGCCCAGCGCCGCGAACGGCTGGCCAGTGCGATCCGGGAGGCTGCCGACACGGTCGCCGTCGCCGAGGTCACCGTCGAGCGGATCGACGACCCCGACACGGACATGAACGAACTGACCGTCGCCGCCCACGCGGAGGCGCTCGCGGACGCGGCCGCGCCCGACGACGAGACGGTCGTCGACGCCGGCGACACCAACGCCGTCCGGTTCGAGCGCCGCGTGGAGAACCGGGCCCCGCCCGCCGTCCGTGCCGAGCACGGCGCCGACGAGGCCCACGCCATCGTGGGCGCGGCGAGCATCGTCGCCAAGTCCGCCCGCGAGGCCTACGTCGCCGACCTGACTGCGGCGTACGGCGACGTCGGCAGCGGCTACCCCAGCGACCCGACCACCCGCGCCTTCCTCCGGAGCTACGTCGACGAACACGGCTCCCTGCCGGCCTGCGCCCGGGAGAGCTGGCAGACCAGCCGGGACGTCCTGGCCGCCCGCGACCAGGCTTCCCTGGGCGAGTTCTGATCCGCTGGGTTCGCCCCCGACACTGCTGGCGACTCCGCCCCGTTCCCCCTCGCCGCGGACCCTGCAGCCGCCGGGTTTTTCAGCCTCGAGCCGCCGGATCCCGACACACGGACCGCTCCTTGTCCGGACCCACTCATGTCCACACAGCTACTTGCAAGACTCGAGACGACGCTCGCGGCGGCCCTGCGGACGCTCGGTGTCACGCGGCTGTGTCCGGCCGAGCGCGCGGTTCGGGTCGTCGAATTCGGCGCGGTCGGGCTCACGGGCGCGGTGCTCAACGTCGCGCTGTTCCTGTGGCTCGCGGGCCCGACGGCGCCGCTGGTGGCGGGAACCGTCGCCTTCCTCGCGACCATCGGCTGGACGTTCCTGCTGAACTGGCTGGTGACCTTCGGGCGCCCCGGGGACCTCCTCCGGCGCTTTGGCCGGTACCTCGGGGTCTACGCCGTCGGGTACGTCGTCTACATCGGGACGCTCATGACGGGGTTGCACCTGTTCGCGCTGCCGTTCTGGCTGTCGGACCTGAGCGCCGTCGCCGGCGGCGGCCTCCTGAACTACGTCGGCAGCGAGCAGTACGCGCTGCGTTGAGCTCCCTGCCGGTTCCGCTCGCTCGCTTCACGCCGGACTACTGCCGGGCCGATCCCCAAAGACACTTATCGGTGGCCGTTTACTCGCCGAGTGAGTAACTATGGCTATCATCGTCACTGGCGGCGACGGCTACATCGGGTGGCCGACCGCCCTGCGTATCGCCGGTCGAACCGACCAGCGCGTCCTCATCGTCGATAACGGCGCCCGCCGCGAGTGGGTCGCCGAGGTCGGCGCCACGAGCGCCACCCCCGTCGCGAACCTGGAGGAGCGGCTGGCCGCGGCCCGCGAGGTCCACGGGCTCTCGAACCTCTCGGCGGTCGAGGGGGACCTGGCCGACCGCGCGTTCGTCGACGAACTGCTCGAGGTCCACGACCCGACGGCGGTCGTCCACGCCGCCGCCCAGCCCTCCGCGCCTTACTCCCAGATCAACGGCGAGCGGGCCAACTACACCCAGCACAACAACATGCAGGCCACCCGAAACCTCGTCTTCGGCCTGCACGAGCACGACCTGACGGACACCCACTTCATCGAGACCACCACCACGGGCGTCTACGGCGCCCCCGAGTTCCCGATCCCCGAGGGCGGCGCGACGATGGAGCACCGGGGCGAGCGCGACGAGATCCCCTTCCCGGCGATGGGGGGGTCGTGGTACCACCAGTCGAAGAGCCACGACGCCGCCAACCTCCGGCTCGCCGCGGGGCAGTTCGACCTGCCCATCTCGGACGTCCGGACCGCCATCACCTACGGCACCGAGACCGAGGAGACCCGCGCGGACGACCGCCTGAAGACCCGCTTTGACTTCGACTACTACTTCGGGACGGTCGCCCACCGCTTCTGTGCCCAGGCCGTCGCCGGCTACCCCGTGACAGTGTACGGCAAGGGCGAGCAGCGCAAGCCCTTCATCGGCCTCGAAGACGCCGTCGAGGGGCTGGCGCGGCTCGCCCTCGCCGACCCGGCGGAGCGGCCCGAGGACCTGACGGTCTACAACCAGGTCACCCGCGCCATCAGCATCGTCGAGGTAGCCGAGACCATCGCCGAGGTCGGTGCCGACCACGGCCTGGACGTGGCGGTCGAGCACTTCGAGAACCCCCGCGACGAGGACGAGACCCACAAGATGGAGATCGAAAACGACCGCTATCTCGACGTGGTCGGCGGCCAGGCCCAGACCTTCGAGGAGGGCGTCGAGGACATCTTCGGGACGCTCACCCGGTACGCCGACACCATCGCGGCCCACGAGGACCGGTTCCTGCCGGGCGTGCTGGAGGACACGGAGTAGGATGGACGTCCTGGTCACCGGGGCCTGCGGGTACATCGGCAGCCGCCTGCTCGGGTGCCTGCAGGACGCCCCCGACGTCGACCGCGTCGTCGCGCTGGACGACCTCTCCTCGGGGTCGCCGCGGGCCTTCCTTGACTTGCTGAACGGCGACCTGGACTTCCACCGCGCGGACGTCCGGGAGTACGGCGACGTCGAGAGCGCGATGCGGGGGGTCGACCGGGTGGTCCACCTGGCGGCCATCACCGGCGCGGCGAGCACCCACGACCGCCGCGAGGAGACCTTCGCGACCAACCTCGAGGGCACCGAGAACGTGCTCCGGGCGGCGGGCAAACTGGATGTCGAGCACGTCGTCTTCGCCTCCTCGTGTAACGTCTACGGCCGGGCAGTCAGCACCGACCTGGACGAGACCGTCGACCCGGACCCGATCAACCCCTACGCCGAGTCGAAACTGCGCGCCGAGGAGGTGCTCGCGGAGTACTGCGAGGAGCACGGCATGTCCGGCACCGCCCTCCGGATGAGCACCAACTACGGCTACGCGCCGGGGGTGCGGTTCAACCTCGTGGTCAACTACTTCGTCTTCCGGGCGCTGACCGGCCGGCCGCTGACGGTCTACGGCGACGGCTCGAACTGGCGCCCCTTCATCCACGTGGCCGACGCCGCCCGCGCCTACGCCCACGCCCTCCGCAACCCCGACGACTGGCAACAGCGGGTCTACAACGTCGGTGCCAACGGGCAAAACTACCGCATCTCGGAGGTGGCCGACGTCGTCCGCGAGGCCGTCGGGGATGTCGACATCACCTACCTGGAGGACGAACACCCGGGCCCCTCGTACCACGTCGACTTCGACCGGCTCGGGGAGACCGGCTTCGCCCCCGAGTGGACGCTGGAGGCGGGCGTCCGGGACCTGGCCGAGCGGTTCAGGAAAGGCGACTGACTGCTACTCGTCGGTCAGTACGCCGTCCAGTCGACAACGTTCACATCTCCGATCCGCTCGAAGTGGTCCGTATTCGCGGTCAGTACGGCCAACTGCCGGGTTCGTGCCGTCGCCGCAATGTAGATATCGTGGAGGTTGTCGAGCGGCAGACCCCGTTCCTGAAGGTCAGCAATGATGTCTGCCGCCGTCGTCGCGACCGCTCTGTCCACGTCGACGAGTTCGAACCGCGAGAGAAGTCGCTCGAGGTCCTCGGTCGCCTCCCGATATCTCTCACTGCCGTGGTCGTACTGCCTGTTCACTCCGAGACGGAGCTCTGTGAGTGTGACCGTACTGATAGCGTGTCTCCCCTCGTCGTCGAGCGTTTCGACCCGTCGACCGGCCTCCCCCCGGTCGATGTCGACGACGACCGAGGTGTCAACGAGTTTCATCCTCGACTCGCTCTACCGTTCCCTCGCTCAGTTCCCCGATATCGTCTTTCATCCGCTCGTACGTGTCAGCGTCGAAGATACCCTGACCGGCCACGTCGGCGAGTGTTCCACCGCTCTCGATCCGGTCTTCGATGACCTCGCTGAAACTGCGGTCACCTTTTTCCTGTTTCAGCTTCCGGTACACCTCGTCGGAGATGGAGATGTTCTTGCTCATAGTTGCGTATGGGTGTTTGTACCCAATATCCGTTTCGCTGTCACAGTTCACGGAAACCGTTCCGCGTCGGTCGGCAAATCGCGGGGTGTTAGTATGCCCGTGCCGACCGGGAGCATATGACCGAGTCCACGGAATCACCGGTCCGCGTCGCCGTCACCGGCGCGGCGGGCTACATCGGCAGCCGCGTGGTCGCCCAGTTGCAGGAGACCCATCCGGAGTGGGAGGTGACCGCGCTGGACAACTTCTACCGGGGGACCGTCCGCCGGGTCGGCGACGTCGACGTCGAGTACGTCGACATCCGCCAGCGCGGGGACCTGACCGACGCCCTCGCGGGCGCCGACATCGTGATGCATCTCGCGGCAGTGAGCGGCGTCGACGACTGCGAGGACAACCCCGGGCGCGCCCACGAGGTCAACGTCCAGGCGACCAACGACGTCGCCTATCACTGCCGGCAGACCGGGGCGGCCATGGTCTTTCCCTTCAGCATGGCCGTCCTCGGCGACCCCCACGAGTTCCCGATCACCGTCGACCATCCGCGGGACCCGATGAACTGGTACGGCCGGACCAAGCTGCTCAGCGAGCGCGCCATCGAGGACTTCGCGGCTGGCGCCTTCCCCGCGCACCTGCTGATGATCTCCAACCTCTACGGCGACCACGAGGTCGGCAGCCAGCGCGTCTCGAAGGGGACGGTGATCAACTTCTTCGTCGAGCGCGCGCTCGCGGGCGAGACGCTGACGGTCTACGAGCCGGGCACCCAGTCGCGTAACTTCATCCACGTCGAGGACGTTGCGCGGTCGTACGTTCACGCCGGCGAGCGCCTGCTCGACCAGCTCGAGGCCGGCGAGACCGGCGTCGAGAAGTACGAGGTCGCCAGCGACGAGGACCCGAGCGTCGAGTCCATCGCCGAACTGGTCCGCGACGTGGCGGTCGAACACGGCTACGACCCGTCGGTCGAACTGGTCGAGAACCCCCGCGGCGGCGGGGAGACGCTGGTCAGCGACTTCCCCGTCGACACGACCCGCGCTCGCGAGCGACTCGGCTGGGCGCCCGAGCGGGGCGTCGAGGAGACCGTCCGCGAGCTGTTCGAGCGCCGCGCCTGACCGCCGCCGGCGCGGCCGGACCGGTTTGGAACGGCTTACCGGCTCGCGTGGCGGACCGCGCGCTTCGCCGCAGACGCCAGTATTCGCGCTGATAACCCCGCCGTAACCGATAAGTACGTCTTTCCCGACTCTCCACCGAACGGACTGTCCGCCGTGTCCTGCCCACACGCGAGGTATCACCGGTGTCCGCACCCGCCGAGCCAGCTATGAGAGGACAGACCACCCTCGACTTCGCCGTCGGTGCCGTCATCTTCGTCGGCGTCGTCGGGTTCGTCTTCCTCTTTGTCTCCAGTGCGGTCACCCCCTTCACGGGGAACCCGCAGGACGACACCGTCACGACGAACCGGGTGGCCGACGAACTCTCGGCTGACCTGCTGGGTTCGCCGGCCGACCCCTACGTGCTGGACACCTTCTGCACGCGGGCCTTCTTCGACTCGCTGAACGGCGGCTCCGTCCCCGCCGACTGCGCTTACGAGAACGACTCGCTGAACGACCGGGTCGGCGTCCCGGACAGGAAGAGTCTCAACGTCACCGTCGTTGGCAACGTCACCGGCCCGCCCACCGACACGGACACGCCGGGGACGCTGTGCTGGGACGAGGACGACCGCCGGCTGGTCGCGCTGTCGGACTGTGACACCGGGACCGGCGACGTCGCCCTCGCCGCCGGCCCCGACCCGACGGGCGAGGACTCGACCATCACCGCCCGGCGGGCGGTCTCGCTGGCCGGCCGGGACGCCATCCTGGTCGTAGAGGTGTGGTAGATGCGCCGACTCCCGCCCCGTGAATCCGCCGGTGGCGGCGACCGCGGGCAGGCCCACACCCTGGAGGCGGTCATCGGCGCACTCCTGCTGTTGACGAGCGTGCTCTTCGCGCTGCAGTCGACGGCCGTGACGCCCCTCTCGGCGAGCACCTCCAGCCAGCACATCGAGAACCAGCAACAGGAGCGCGCACAGGGACTGCTCGCGGCGGCCGCCGAGAACGGGACACTCAAGCCGGCGGTGCTGTACTGGAACCCGGATGTGGGTGAGAACGGAAGATTCCACGGTACGGACGGCGACAACCGCTATTACGAGGGGACGCGCCCGAATGTCACCTTCGCGCAGATGCTGAACCGGACGTTCACCTCCCAGGGCATCGCCTACAACGTCAACTTCGAGTACAGAACGCAAAGCGGGACCGACACACAGCGGTTCATCTACAACGGAGTCCCCTCCGACAATGCGGTCTCGGCATCGTGGACGACGGTGCTTGACGACAGCGACCACCTCTACACTGCTCAGGGCAAGCCGGACAGCAACGCCCGGATCGGTGACGACAACACCGACTTCTACATCCCCGACACCTACGATTCGGATCTGTATAACGTCGTTCGCGTGGAGGTGGTCGTGTGGCGGGTCTGAGCCCTCCCGGCAGTCCCGGGACCGGCAGCGAGACCAGCCCTGACAGGGACCGCGCCCAGATCATCCTGGTGACTGCCTTCGCGCTCGCGGTCGCGTTCGTCGCCCTCTCGGTGGTCATCAACGGGGCCATCTTCACCCAGAATCTCGCCACCCGCGGCGACACCGCCGGGGGTGGCGACGCCTTGCAGCAGCGCCAGCAGGCCGAGCAGATGGTCGGGGACCTGCTGGAACACGCGAATGCGAACTACAGCGACGACAGGAGTAAGATAGAAACTGAATTCAGCGCCGCGGTGCGGGACCTCAGCAACGCGTCCGCCTACCAGCAGTCGGTGGCCGGTCGTGCTGTCGACTATGCGTACGTGGGGGAGACCGACGGGAAGCGGGTGTTTCAAGATACTGCTGGAGACTTCACGAACACCAGCGGTACGGGTAATTGGACTGTTGCCGAGAGCGTGGATAACGCACGACAGTTCGACATCTATGTCAGCGATACCGACGAGCTAGACGACCCCGACGACGATCCGTTCACGGTTAACCTCACGGACACGTCGTCGGACGACACGTGGCGACTCGCACTCGCTGAGGAGAGCAGTACGCTCAACCTCACAGTCACGTACACCGACGGCCCCGACAGCTTCTCAACGACCTGTACGGCACCCGAACCATCCTCTGAAGACCTCAAAATCAATGTTACTGCCGGGCTCTTCGCGGGGGAACCCTGCGATGCGCTCGTGTTCGCGCGGAACGTCAGCGGTGGAACCGACGGATTCGAAACGTACGACATTCAGTTTGACAATAGCGGCGACATCAGGGGAACCTACTCCCTCACCGTCGACACAACCTCGGACATCGGGGATGCCCCCACTCAAGAAAACGTCCTCTACTCGGCGACCGTCGAGTACACCTACCGGACGGCAAATCTCGTCTACGAGACCGATATCCGGGTCGCGCCGGGTGAGCCCGATGATTGAGGACGAGCGGGCGGCCTCGATCACCCTGAACTACGTGCTGGCGATCGCCATCTCGGCGGTGCTCGTGACGGGGCTGTTGATCGCCGGCGGGAACTTCGTCGAGGGCGAACAGGAGAGCGTCGTCCGGAACGAACTCTCCGTGGTCGGCCAGCGACTCGCGGCCGACGTCGAGCGCGTCGACCGGATGGCCGCCGCCGGCGACGGCGTAACGACTGCCCGGATCAACCGTTCTATCCCTACTGCCGCGGTCGGTGAGCGCTACCAGGTCGAACTCGAGGCCGCACAGGAACCGACGCTGGTGTTGACCGCCGACGGGGCGGACGTCTCGGTCTCGATCCCGATATCGAACCGAACAGACCTCGCCGACTCGACGGTCGGGAGCGGCTCGGTGGCGGTGGTCTACGATTCCGATACGGAGGAAATTAGACTCGATGACTCGTAACCGTTCGCTCGCCGCCGACGACCGCAGCGTCAGCGAGGTGGTCGGCTACGTGCTGGTCATCAGCCTCGTGATCACGACGGTCGGGGTCGTCTCGGTCAGCGGGGTATCGGTGCTTCAGGACGCCCGCGAGGCCGAGCAGATCGAGAACGCAAAGCGCGCGTTCGACCTGCTCGCGGACAACATGGGAGACATTTACCGCGAGGGCGCGCCCAGCCGGAGCACGGAGATCCAGCTCGGCAGCGCACAGCTGGTCGCACAGGAAACGACACGGTTCAACGTGAGTTGGTATAACGGGAGTGACCGGGAAAGGGCCTCGCCGCTGTATACCAACTCCGTCATCTACCGTGGTGGGGGCGACCGGCGACTCGTCTACGACAGCGGTGCGGTCTTCTCGTTGTCGGGTCCTAACGGCTCAGGTGCGGTGTTGCGCGAACCACCGTTTGTCACCACCACGGACCGGGTTCTGCTTACGTTTCCGCAGGTGAGGTCACAGGGGACCACTGCCGTGTCGGGTTCGACCGCGCTTGTCCGTGCGACGACTCAACCTCAGAACCGTCGCCTGCTCGAACGGAACACCACGTACGATGACATCTGGGTCAACGTGACTTCGACACACTGGCGTGCGTGGCAGACCGCTTTGAGTAGTCGGCAACAGGTTGCCTGCCCTATCACGGACCCGGGAAACAGTACCGTCCACTGTCAGTTGCTCCCTGCAGGAGACCCGGACGACCCGAGCATCCCCGGAGGAAGTCCAGACGTCTTCTCGCTGGCGAAGACCAAGATATCCGTCTCGCTGACGCGCTAACCGTCACTGACCGTTATTTTCGTTTCGGAGACGTGTAGGTACGTGATCGCCGCCGGCTCCTCGAACTTCACGCGGAAATCGACATTTCCGTCGTACTTGATTTTCGCATTACCCTGGAGGTCTGCTTTTTCGACAACCACAGGACCGACGACATTCCCGTCACACTTGCTGTTGCCGCTATCATCGTCGTCATCTTCGCTACCATCTTCCTCGCCCGGCGGACCGCCGTTCTCCGGTGGACCGACCCCCTCCGGTGGGCCGCCTCCGCTTGCTCCGCAGGCGCCACCGCCGTTGATCTCGAATTTACTGTTCGGCGCGTAGATCGCCCCAGTATACTGCGGTGTCCCCGACGCAGCAGCAATGTCGGCATCAGAGTGCAGAAGGGTGAGTAGGTCGCTTGGGCTGCCGTTGGTGTTGACTCCTGCATTCCCGTTGATGTTCAAGTCGCCCTTGGCGTAGATAGTTACGTCCCCGCTCGCATTGATTTCGTGGTCTTCGGTGCCTGGTCCACCACTTCCGTCGAACGTAACGCTTCCGTTGACGACGATGTCGATGTCGCCGTCGTAGGTGTCGAAGACTGTACTACTCCCGAACGAGATGTCGCCGTCGACGTACTTGACCCCGTTGTCGATGGTGCTCGCGTTTCCGTCAACGAGCTTCGTGCAGTTGCTGAACGTTCCGCACGCGCCGTCATCGTAAGTATCGATCCGCGTCTCGATGCGACCGCTTGCCGAGGGGTTACTGACGCCCGTCTCGGTCGGTCCATCGATCTGCGAATTGCCGCTCATGTTTATACCGTTGTTGTCGGTCGTTGCGACCGCGTTATCGAAACTCTCCTCGATCGGGACCGTCAGCGTGATCGCTGCCGTCTGGTTCGCGTCGTCGTAGCTGACGTTGCCGTCCGTCCGCCGTTCGAAGTACGTGCCCCAGCCACGGTAGTACTCACTTTTGACCGTCACGACGACTTCCCGCTCCGCCGGAACGGGATTGACGAACGTCTCGTTCGGATATTCCTGCGAGATCCCTCCCTGTCGGACGTTCACCTTTCCGCTCACCTGGTCGTCGCCGGTCACGTTGACTACCGGTAGCGTGAGCGTCTGGCCCCGGTAGTGGAACTCCGGCGGCGATACCATGACCGCTTCGCCCTCGCCCTTCTTCCAGACGCCGCCGCCCTGGTATGCGATCCGGACCCCATCAGTCTCGTAGACCATTGCGCCCAGCGAACTGCTGTTTAGTATCTTCGTCGGCTCGCCCGTCGCGTTCGCGCTCGTATTCCTGATCGAGATCCGCATCCAGCCGGCGTCCTCGTCGAGGGTGTACTCGCCGGCGTTGCCCGAGGCGAGCTGTGTCTGGCGGGCGTTGGTCTCGCCCAGCGCGACCAGCGCACTCTGGGAGTCGAACTGGGTCATCACCTTCTCCGCCCGCGAGACCGAGAGCTCGTCCTCGGTGTCCAGCAGCGCGAGCCCGCCGACGGTCGCGATGACGGTCATGCTCGCGATGACCAGCGCGAGGATGAGCACCACGCCGATGACCGACGACTGCCCGCGCCCCCCCTCGCGTGCGCCGGATCCGGCTGGTAAACTCCGCATTCGGTGTGACTACTTGGTATCAGAACATAAATCGTGTGGCCACAGCATCAAATACGAAAACAGACTGGAAAGCCGCTAAGACTACCTATTCTGGCCAATACGAGTGCCAGCGACCCGCTTTCGGTGCGCCTCTCGCGGATGGAAACTGTTTTCACCGCGAGTCGACAGTCTCCGGTGGGAACACACGGCCGCAAATCTGACACGCTGTCCGCTTGGGCAGCTCACGGCTCCGCCGTTCGTTTTGACCGAGGCGGCTTCACCGCCTCGCGGAGCTTGGGATTGCGGTGGTGTCCGCGCCACCAGGCGCAACGCCAGCGGTCCGTAGTTCCAACCCAACCATGGCACGAATGCACTCACGACGCCGCGGTTCCTCCGGGTCCGACCGGCCCGCGGCAGACGACCCGCCGGAGTGGAGCGACGTCGACGCCGACGCAGTCGAGGAGCGCGTCGTCGAACTGGCCGAGCAGGGACACAGCCCCTCGGAGATCGGGCTGAAACTCCGCGACGAAGGGGTCGACGGCACGCCCGTCCCCGACGTCAAGCTCGCGACCGACAAGAAACTCACCGAGATCCTCGAGGAGCACGACGCCGACCCCGAGTACCCCGAGGACCTGCGCAATCTGATGGAGCGGGCCGTCCGCCTGCGCGAGCACATGGACGAGAACCCGACCGACCACCAGAACAAGCGCGCGCTCCAGAACACCGAGTCGAAGATCCGCCGCCTGGTCGACTACTACCGCGGCGACGAGGTCGACGAGGAGTTCACCTACAGCTACGACACCGCCAAGGACATCCTGTAAGGAGCCACATGTCGACGACCGACCGGCCGGATGCGTCCGCCCCCGCCGCCAGCGACGTCGCTGCGCGGCTCCGGGGCGCTGACTTCCTCCGGCTGGTCGCCGCACCCACGGGCGACGCGCTGGCGGCTGCGGGCCTGCTCGCTCGCGCGGTCGAGGGGCCGTACCAGGCCACCGTCGCCGCCTTCCCGGCCGACGCCGAGCGGGCGACCGGAGCCGACTGCACGGTCGGACTCGGGCTCGAGACCGGCGACGTCGCCGTGACCGACGCCCCGGTCAGCCGGCTCGCCTTCGCGGTCGCCGACGCGCTGGGCGGGGCGGACCCGTGGCTCGCGCTCGCAGGGACGGTCGCCGCCGGCGCAGAACCGGGCGGCGTCCCTCTCGAGGCCGCCGACACCGAGCGACGTCCCGGGCTGGCGGTGCCGACGGCCGACCCGGTCGACGGGCTGGCACACACGGCACTCGCCCACGGCTCCTTCTCGGGCGACCGGGAGGCCGCAGCCGCCGTCCTCGACGCCGCCGACAGCGGGACCGATGAGGACACACGGCGCAAGCGCGCATCGCTCGTCGCGCTCGCGGTCGCAGAGGAGTCGACACCCAGGGGCGCGACGGCGGTCGAACGCCTGTTGCGCCCCCACGCCGGCGGCCCCTTCCGGACTGCCGGCGGCTACGCGGACGTACTCGACGCGCTCGCCCGGACGCGGCCGGGGCTAGGCGTCGCGCTGGCGGCCGGCGCGGGCGACCGCGAGGCCGCCATCGAGGCGTGGCGCGTCCACGGCCGGCGGGCACACGCGACGCTCGTGGCGGCGACGACAGCCCGGTACGACGGGGTGTTCGTCGCGCAGTGCGAGCCCGGCGACCCCGACCACGACCCGCCGCTGGGGACCGTCGCCCGCCTGCTCGCGGAGTTCAGGTCGCCCGAACCGGTCGTCCTCGCGGTCGCGGACGGCCGGGCGGCGGCACACGCGGCCGACGGGGTCGACGCCGGCCGCGTCACCGCGGCGGCGGCGGAGGCCGTCGGCGGGACCGCGGCCGGCACGCCGCGGGCAGCCCGGGCGCGGTTCCGGGCTGACACGACCGAGTTCGCCGTCGCGTTCAGGGAGGCGCTATGAGACGGGTCGAACTCCGCACCGAGCACGGCAGCGAGGCCGCGGCCACCGCCATCGCGCGAGCGGTCCGGCCGGACAACACCGACCGGATCCACACTGCCGTCGAGGACGGGACGGTCGTGACGACGGTCGAACGGGAGCGTACGGGCGGCCTGCGGGCCACCGTCGACGACTACGTGGTGAACCTCCGGACGGCAGCACAGCTCACCGAGACAACAGACACGACCGAGACAGCGGACACGAACCCACACGACACATGAGCGAACGATCAGTATCCCGACAGCAGCAACAGAAGCAGTGGTACGACGTGCTCGCCCCGGAGCAGTTCGACCGGGCCGAGCTCGGCGAGACAGTCGCGGACGAGCCGGACAAGGTGCTCGGGCGGACCATCGAGACCACCCTCGGCGACATCCGCAACGACGCCAGCGAGAACAACACCAAACTGGAGTTCAAGATCACGGAGGTGGCCAGCGACAGCGCCTACACGGAGTTCGTCAAACACGAACTCACCCGGGACTACCTGCGCAGCCTGGTGCGGCGGGGCTCCTCGAAGGTCGAGGCCTACATCACGGTGCTGACGACCGACGACTACCGCGTCCAGGTCCAGCCCGTCGCGCTCACGACAAAGCAGGCCGACGCCTCCCAGAAGAAGGCGATCCGCCGGACGATGATCGACCTCGTCGAGGAGGCCGGCGCCGAGCGCACCTTCGAGGACCTGCTCGACAGCATCGTCGAGGGACGGCTGTCCTCGGCCATCTACAACGAGGCGAAGACGGTCTACCCGCTGCGCCGCGTCGAGGTGGCGAAGGCGACGCTCGAGGCCCGGCCGGAGGAGGTCGCTGCCGAGGAGGAGACCAGCGTCGACGTCGAGGAGTAGGCCACGGCTACCCGCCACATTCAAGCCCCGGCGCCGACAGCCGGGGGTATGGTTACCGTTCACGCGACCCTGTCTGTACGCCGACCACGAGCTTTCTGTAGGCACGGAGCGACGCCGCCACCCCTGGCGCCCGTCCGGCGGACGCCGGAGGGTGAGCGGGGATGAGCGAGAGTGCTCGCCCTGCCACCGCGGCCGAACTGACGCTGCTCCGCGTCGGGCCGGCCGACGCCGACGGGGTCGTGGAGACGCTCCGGTCCGTCCTCGACCGGCCGGTCGAGGTCGTCGCCGGTGACCCCGACGAGGAGCCCGACGCCGACTGTCTGCTGGTCGACGGAGCGAGCGGCGTCGACCCCGACCGGCTGGTGGCACACCGCGCCCCGGTCGCGCTCTACGTGGACGACCTCGGCGGGGTTCCGAGCCCGCTGCTCGAGGCCGCGGACACGGTCGTCGAGAAGGGTGGCGACGAGTCGAGACGCCGGTTCTACTGCGAGCGCGTCCGCAGCCTCGTGACCGGCGCCGACCCGGGAGACAGTGCGCTCGCGCCGGCCCTCGACCGCACGGACGGGCCGCTCGGGGACGCGTCCGCGTACTACCTCGTCGCCCCGGACGGGACCGTCGAGTGGGCGAGTGCGCCCCTCGGGACGGTCCTCCCGGGTTCCGACGCGGCCGAGGGACCTACCCCCGAAGCCGAGAGCGACGCCACCAGCGAGGCTGCCGGGGGCAGCGACGGTGGCGACGGTAACGGCGGCGACGCCGGTGACGGGGCGGGCGGCTTCGACGAACGGCTGGCGGCCGCCGTCGGGGGTATCCCCGGCGCACGGCGGTACGTCGAGCGCGAGGCGAGCGGACTCGCCCGGTATCTCAGCTTCCCCGTCGACGGGGAGACCCGCCACTACCGGCTGGAGACACACAGGCCGGACGGGCTCGCCGAACGGCGCCGGCTGGAGGTGGTCAGGGAGGTGACCGGACACGTCGACCTGGTCGACCGGCTGGGGACCTTCGAGTCGCTGGTCGAGGGGGCTCAGGACGGGCTGTACACCCTCGACGAGACCGGAACCATCGACTTCTGTAACGACTCCTTCGCGGCGATGCTGGGCTACGAGCCGGCGGAGCTGGTCGGCGAACACGCCCGGACCTTCTCGGTCTCGGGGGAGTTCGAGCGCGCGCGGGAGGTGGTCGACCGGCTCCGGGAGAACCCCGACCTGGGGAGTCTCACGGTCGACGCGACCTGCAAGCACCGTGACGGGAGCCTCCTCGACGTCTCCTTTCACTTCTCGGTGCTGCGTGGACGGGAGGGAGCCTTCGACGGCATCGCCGGCGTGGCCCGCGACGTCACCGACCGGAAGGTCCGCGAGCGGGAGCTCGAACGGTACGAGACGCTGGTCAACGCGGCCACCGACCCGATGTTCGCCGTCGGGGGCGACGGGCGCTTCACGCTCGTCAACGACGCGTTCCTCGAGGCGACGGACCTGGACCGCGAGACGATTGTCGGCGCGTTGCCGTCGGTGCTGGTGGAGGAGGGGGCCGTCTCCCGCGAGACAGTCGAGGAGTGGCAGGGGGTCTACAGCGACCTCGCGGCTGGCGAAGGCCGACAGACCGAACACGAGTTCGAGGTCGAGGCGCCATTCGAGGAACCGCGGGTCTTCGAGGCCCGGATCGTCCGCTTCGCCGACGACGGGAGCACGCTCAACATCTTCCGTGACGTCACCGACCGGGTGGAGCGCGAGACGGAACTCCGGGCGGTGCGCGACCGGATGGAGCTCGCTCTGGAGGCGACCGACGCGGTCGTCTGGAACCGCGATGTCGGGACCGACGAGGTCACCTACTACCCCGATTCCGCGGGACTGTACGGTGACGCTGTCGGGACCTTTCAGGATTTCATCGCACAGGTCCACCCCGAGGACCGCGACACAGTCCGGGGAGCGGTCGCCGAGGCGACCGCGACGGCGGGGGAGTACGGGACTGAGTTCCGCGTCGAGCGCGGCGGCGAGGTCCGCTGGCACGCCGCCCGCGGGCGCGTCGAGACCGACGACGACGGCGACCCGGTCGCCGTCTACGGCGTGACCCGCGACGTCACCGACCGGAAGGAACGGGAGCGCGAGCTCGAGCGGGCCAACAGCCGGTACGAGACGCTCGTGAACAACTTCCCGGACGGTGCGGTCTTCCTGTTCGACGAGGACCTGCGGTACACGCTGGCCGGCGGCGCGGGTCTGAACCCGCTCGACCCGGCACCCGAGGATTTCGAGGGGGCGACCCCTCACGACCTCCTCCCCGACCGGGTGGCCGACGAGCTGGCCCACTACTACCGCGAGGCGCTCGAGGGCGTCGAGAACAGTTTCGACCAGAGCTACCGGGGCCTGCACTACCACGTCCGGACCCTGCCGGTCCGCGACGAGGCCGGCGAGGTCGTCGCCGGGATGGCGGTCGCGCGCGACATCACCGAGCGGATGGAGCGCCAGCGCCAGCTCCGGCGCGAGCGGGACAAGCTGGCGCGCCTGGAGACGGTCGTGGCGAGCGTCCAGCCGCTGACCGAGACGCTGACCGGGGCCGCGACCCGGGCACAGCTGGAGTCCGAGCTCTGCGAGCGCCTGGCGGAGTCGGCGGCCTACACCGGGGCCTGGGTCGGCGACGCACACGCCGACGGGAGGCGGCAGCGCCCGCGGGCGGCCGCGGGCCTACCCGATGACTGGGTCGATTCGACTCCCGACGGCGAGGACCCGGTCGCCCGGGCGGTCCGGACGGGCGAGACACAGGTCGTCGACCACGCCGGGGAGGCCGGCACGGGCGGCGGGGGGGAGAACGGAGACGCGGCTGCGGACGCCGACGGGGACGCCCGGCGCCGGTCGGTCGTGGTCGTCCCGCTGACCTACCGGTCGACCACACACGGGGTGCTGGCCGTCGAGCACGCCGACCCCGAGGCCGTCACCGACCGGGAACGGTCGGTCCTCTCGGGGCTCGGCCGGCGGGTCGGCCAGGCGGTCACCGCCATCGAGAACCGCCGGCTGCTCCGGGGCGACCGGACGGTCGAACTCCGGTTCGACGAGACGCCGCCGACCACGCCCTTCGCGCAGGTGGCCACGGCTCAGGAGTGCACTCTCGAGCTGAAGGACATCGCCCGCGTCGGCGAGGAGACGTCGCTGTTTCACCTGGGGGTCGAGGGAGCAGACGGCGAGGCCGTCGCGGAGGCGCTCGCGGGGGTCGACGGCGTCGAGTTCGCGCGCGCACTCGGGAACGGGGAGGCCGACCGCGTCCAGTGTCGTCACACCGGCAGGTGCCCCTTCGCCGTGCTCATCGACCACGGGGGAGCAGTCCGCCGCGGCCGGTTCTCGCCGGCGGGGACGACGGTCGTCGCCGACTTCGCCCACGGGGCCGATACCGCCACCGTCGCCGACGCCGTCACCGCGACCTGCCCTGCCTTCGAGGTCGTCTCCAAGCGCGACCGCGAGCGCGACGGAACCGGCGAGCAGCTCTCCGTTCGGGCCGACGAACCCCGGGTCTGGGACCGTCTTACCGACCGCCAGCAGGAGGTCGTCAGCGCCGCCTACCACGCCGGCTACTACGACTGGCCACGCGGCACCACCGCCGAGGACCTCGCTGACGCGCTGGAGGTCTCCGCGCCGACCCTCCACCAGCACGTCCGGAAGGCTCACGGCCGGCTGGTCGGCGCGCTCGTCGAGGGAACCGCTGTCTTCGGACGCCCGGACCTAGGTACCTAGGGCGGGGTATTTTGAGTATCCGGTCGTATGATAGCCTGCGTGCCCGGCGGGGCGACCGTGCCGGGCGAAGGGGGAGTACACATGCCAGGCGACCCACACGCACCGCGGGACTGTCCGCACCCGTATCAGGAGATAGCGCTGCGACAGCTGCAGCGCCACGTATCGATGTCGGTCCGCGACATCGCCACGGCGGTGGCGGCCCAGGAGCACGACGGCTCCGTGGCCGCCCCGGAGGAGGAGCTCGAGGCAATCGAGCGCGAACTCAGCCGGCGACACATCCCGGAGCTCGTCGAACGGTCGTACGTCCGGTACGACGAGGACCGGGAGGTGGTCAATCTCCTCGGCCGGGGAACCGACGCGGCGGTGGACATCACGGCCGACGCCGACTGCGCCGTCGACCTGGAGACGGTGAGCGAGGCGAGCGTAACCGTCGACCTCAGCGAGCGTACCCTCGAGCGGCTCCACGAGGCGATGCTCGAACACGACGGGCTGGACCGGGAGATGTCCTACGACGAGGTGGTCCGCTGGCTGGCCGAGGCCGACCGGTAGCTCCCCGGACAGCTGCTACGACCGACAGCCGTCCCACAGCGACAGCTCATTCGACGACGACCGTCCCGACCATCCCGGCGGCCTCGTGGGGGATGCAGTAGTAGTCGTACTCGCCGGGGACCTCGAAGGTGTACTCGAAGGTCTCCTCGGGGTCGAGTCCGCCGTCCGTGCTGTTGTACCACGCGTTCTTGGCCGCCTGCTCGGAGTCGAACCCGCCCGTGGCAAAGTACTCGGCCTCTTCGGGAATGTCGTCCCCGTAGGCAGTGACCGTGTGCACCCCGCGGTCGGTGTTGCGCCAGCGCACCGTCGTCCCGGTCTCGACGGTCTTGCTCATCGGCTTGAACGCCCGGGTGGACATCCCGATCTCGTTGTCGGCGAGTGCCTCCGACCCGCCGAGACACCCCGCGAGCCCGGCGCTTGCGGCGCCTCCGAGGCTTGCCAGGAGGGTCCGTCGCTTCATACCCTAAAGTCGGGCCGAGCGGTAAAAGGCGCCTCGATCCCGAACAGTAACGCTTACACCCGGACCTGTCGCAGATGGACGTATGAGCGAGGACACCGACGAGGCCGGGGCCGACGACTCGGAGCCCGACGGGGAGGACGCCGAGACGCCGGCGCTCGACGCCGACGCCATGGACGCCCGGCTCGACGAGGCTGCCGAGGCGCTGGAGGCGGCCGAGACCGAGGCGGACCTGGACGCGGTCGAGGAGCAACTCGACGCCGTCGAGGCCGCACTCGAGGAGGCCGACCTCCCCGAGCCCGACGACGAGGACGAAGAGAGCCCGGCAGAACGCATCGAGGGGCGCCTGTCGGAGCTCCGCGACGACCTGGAGGAAGCGCGTGGCCCCTACCTCGAGGACGTAACGGCCATCCTCGAGGACGCAGAGGGGACGCTGACCGGCTCGGAGTGGACCGAGGACGGCGAGGACGCGGCGGTCGCTGCCGTTGGGACCTTCCTCGAGGCCGCGAACGAGGCCGCGGGCCTGGAGCTCGCGGCCGAAGGGGAGACCCCGGAGGAGGTCGCCGAGGACCTCGCCGCCGCCCGGGAGACCGTCGCCGGGCTGGACCTGGACCCCGACGAGGACGCGGAGACCATCGAGGGGCTTCTGGAGGCCGCCGAGACTCTCGAGTCCGACCTGGAGGCCGCGGAGGTCTGGAGCGACCTCACCGTCCGCGAACAGCTCGACGCGCAGGGCTTTTACGACGTGCTCGACCCGGAGAACCGGAAGGACTACCCCCCGGAGTGGAACGCGGTCAAACTCTACGAGAAGGCCGGCGAGGTCGAGCCGATCCTGCTGGCGCTGGAGACCTTCGAGTCCGACTTCATGGAGGAGAACATCCTCGACGCGCTCGAGCACATCGCCCCGAAAGAGGCCTTCGAGGCGGTCCACGAGCGCGCCGAGCGCCGCGACCACCAGGCCGTCCGCATTCTCGGCCGGATCGGCGACGAGCGGGCCTGCGAGACCCTGGAGGATTTCCTCGGCGGTGGCGACGTCAAACTCGAACTCGTGACGCTGCGGGCGCTGGGCGCGATCGGAAACACCGATTCCACCCAGGCGGTCGCCGACCGCCTCGTCGCTGACAGCGCCGACATCCGCTCGGCGGCGGCCCGCGCTCTCGGTCAGATCGGCGACACGCGTGCCATCGACCCGCTCGCGGACGTGCTCGCCGACGACGACGCCGACGAGGTCCGGGCCAGCGCCGCCTGGGCGCTCAATCAGGTCGGCACCGAGCGCGCGCTCGAGGTGGCCGCCGGGTACACCGACGACCGCTCCTACATCGTCCAGGCCGAGGCCGAGAAGGCCGCCGGCGTCTGACTCTCCCGGTCCTCGTCTCCGCCTCGGGCGTACCCTTTTATCGGAAGGCGGGGCCAGACCCCGCGTGCGCCGTCCGCCAGTCCCCCCCGTCCGTACCCTCGCGCTCGCGGCCGCGGCCGTCTGTGCCCTCGCGGTCGCGTGGCTCTGGCTCTCTCCGCCGGCAGCCGCGGATCCGGTAGCCGCGACCGTCGACGGACCGGAACCGGACTCGCCGGCCCCTGAAGACGGTCCACGGTCCGCCGAAGACGGTCCTTCCACTCCCGGGATCGACGCGGTCTACCCGAACCCCGTCGCGGACGGGGACCGCGGGGAATTCGTCGTCCTCTCCGTTCCGCCGGGAACCGGCCTCGACGGCTTCAGTCTCGACGACGGCGAGGGCGCTGTCGCGCTGAACGGGACCGCGAGCGGCCGTGTCACCCTCTCGACGGCTCCGAACGCGACCGAGCGCCTGACCGGCCGGTCCGCACGCCCTCTCCCCGGTGAGCTCGCGCTCTCGAATTCCGGCGAGACGCTCCGGCTGCAGCGCGGCAACCGGACGGTCGATACCCTCTCGTACACGAATGCCCCCGCGGCCGAGGTGGTCGACGCGTCCGGCGAGTGGCGCCCGCTCGGCGCGACGCACCGCCCGGTCGTCGGCGCCGGCCCCGGCCGGGCGCGGGCGTTCGTGTTGCCGGACGCACCGACCCTCGCCGTCTCCCGGCTCCGGGCGGCCGACCGGCGGGTGCTGCTCGCGGGCTACACCTTCTCCTCGCGGGCGGCGACGGAGGCGCTGGTTACGGCCGTCCGCCGGAACGTCACCGTCCGGGTGCTCGTCGACGGCGGACCGGTCGGGGGGATGTCCGCCCGGATGGCCCGCCGGCTGGACCGCCTCGCCGCCGCGGGCGCGGAGGTGCGCGTGCTCGACGGCCCGCGGGCCCGGTACGCCTTCCACCACGCGAAGTACGCCGTCGTCGACGACCACGCGCTCGTGACGACCGAGAACTGGAAAGCCGCCGGCACGGGCGGCCACGGCAGCCGCGGGTGGGGCGTCGTGACCGGCCAGCCCGCCGTCGTGCGCGGGCTCGTCGACACCTTCCGGGCCGACGCCGGCTGGCAGGACGCCGTCCCCTGGCAGGAGGCGAAGCCGAACCTGACGACCACGGCCGGGGGCGCACCGGCCAACGGGAGCTACCCGCGACGGTTCGACCCGCGGCGGGTCCGGGTCGAGGGCGCGCGCCTACTCGTCGCGCCCGACAACGCCGAGCGGGCGGTCGTCGGCCTCGTCGCGAACGCCACCGAATCCGTCCGGGTCGAGCAGGTGTCGGTCGGCGGCCGCCGCCAGCCGTTCCTGCGGGCCACCCTCGACGCTGCCCGCCGCGGCGCGACGGTGCGGGTCCTGCTCAGCGGCGCCTGGTACGTCCGCGAGGACAACCGCAACATCACCACCTACCTGAACCGACGGGCGCGCGAGGAGGGGCTGGACCTCGAGGCACGGGTCGCGGCCCCGCGGGGCCGCTACGAAAAGATCCACGCCAAGGGGGTGGTCGTCGACGGCGACCGCGTCGTGGTCGGCAGCCTGAACTGGAACAACTACTCCGCGCGGCGGAACCGGGAGGTGGCAGTCGTCCTGGAGGGCGAGGAGCCCGCGCGGTACTTCCGGCGGGTGTTCCGGGCCGACTGGCGGGGCGGCCGGTGGACGCTGCCGGCCGGCGTCGCGGTCGCGTGTCTGGTTGCCGCCCTGGCCGCCGCCTGGCGGGCCCGCCGGATCGAGTTCGCGTAGTACTCAGTCGTCGGCAACGGCTGCCGAACTCCCGAGTTCCTCGTCGAGTTCGGCCTCGGCCATCTTCCCGACCAGCGCCTCGATGACCTCCTCGCGCATCCCCTTCACGAACTTGATCGAGCCGACGACGAGGTGGCCGCCGCCGCTGACGCCGCCGCCCTCGACCTCCTCTTTGAGTTCGGCGACCATCTCCGGGATGTCGAGCCGGACGCCGTCGCTCCGGAGGACCGCGAAGTCCGGCCCGAAGCCGATCGTGATGACGGGGTCGCCGGTCTCGGCGACCTTCCGGTCGTGGACCTTGCCGGTGGTCTTGCCCGGCGCGGGGTAGGTAAAGCGGCGTGCGTGTTCCTCCACGTCGACCCGGTAGAGGTGGGCGCCGTTCTCGAGGGTCTCGTGGGTGACGTGTTCCATCGCCACGCCCAGCTGGGTGTCGACGTCCTGCTCGGCGCGCTCGGCGAGCAGGTCGACGAGGTCGGCGTGGCGCTCGGGGTCGTCGCAGTTCACGTCGAGGACGTCGTAGATCAGTTCGCGACCGTCGTCATAGCGCAGCCAGAAGGTCGCGTAATCGAGCGCCTCACCGATGTCCTGCAGGCGGTCCTCGTCGTAGCCGGCCTCCCGGGCGAGGTCGAGGTAGTCGGCCATCCCCTCCCCCTCCGAGCGGTCGGCCAGCCCCGCGACGGCGGGGACGTGGCGCACGTCCTCGGTGATCTCGGGGGCGATCATCCGCGCCAGCTCCACACAGAGCATCCCCGTGGTCACCGCGTAGTCCTCGTCGTGGAGGTAGGGGTTGACGTGTTTCTCCACGAGTCCCTCGACGGCCCCGGGGTCGGGGTGGTGGTGGTCGACGACCACGACCGGGATGTCGTAGTGGGCGAGATTCCGGTAGGCCGGGGTGTCCTCCTCCGTCGAGCCGTTGTCGAGCATCAACAGGAGCGGCAGCTTCTGGCCGTGGCGCTTGCGGTCCTCCAGCGCGAAGTTCAGGTCGCGGGTGACGTCCTCCATCTCGTAGAACGGCGCCTTGCTGGGCAGGCGTTTGAGCAGGTGCCGGGGTGCCTCGGGGTCGGCGTGGGTCTCGGCGATGAACCGCTCCAGGGCGTGCTGGAGGGGGGCGCTGGCACAGAGGCCGTCGCCGTCGGCGTGGTGGCGCATCCGGATCGGCCGTCCCTCGAGAACGGTCTCCCGGAGCAGGCGGGCGACCTCCCGGAGGTCGTCGTAGAGCTTGCCGAGCGCGGGCCAGTCGACCAGCGGGTCGACGTCCGCCGGCGCAGCGAGTTCGGCGGTGGCGGCCTCGAGCCGGTCCTCGACGTCGGCCGCGGCCGCCCCCTCCAGGACGGCGAGGTCGCCGACCTCGAGCTGGGAGTGGCCGTCGCGGGTCTCGACCGCGCCGGTCGCGCGGACGACGTCGCCGACACCGACCTCGGGGTAGGCGCGCACGCCGGCCTCCTCGAAGGCCGCACACGGCGTGGTCCCCGTCTCGTCGCGGACCTGGAAGATGGTGGGGCCGCCGGTCTGTTTGGCCTGGACGACCCGCCCCTCGATGTGGCCGACCCCGCCGACCGCGTCTTCGAGTTCGGCCATCGTCAGCCGGTCGCCGCGGCCGACGGTGCGGGTCTCGTAGCCCGTGACCCGCACCTCCTCGAAACCCAGGTCGCCGTCCTCGTGGATCGTCGCCAGTTCGACGATGAGTTCGTCGCCGACCTCGTAGTCGCCGACGAGGTTCGAGGCGTGGACGAGCCCGGACACTTCCTCGGAGAGGTCGACGAAGACGCCGTAGTCGACCACGCCGTTGACGGTCGCGTGGTAGTGCGCTCCCTCCTCGACGTCGGAGACGGTACAGCCCGACGCGAGGTCGTAGACGACGGTGGCACCGTCGCCGGTGCCGTCTGCTTGGGACATACCGGCTAGACGTAACGAGCGGGGTTTCTACCCTTCGGTCTCCACTCCCGGCCGACCCGCCGGCCCGGGCGGGAGCGGTGCCGCACACTCCGGAACGCTTAGAAGGAGCGCGCACCCAGCGGGGAACATGGGACTGTTTCGCTCGGGTGAGGTCCTCGGCATCGCCGAGGAGGCACTCGAGTTCGCCCGCGAGGCCGCCCGCGACGCCCACCCGGACGAGTACATGGGGCTGCTCCGCGGCGAGGCCGCCTCGAACCTCGGGCTGGAGGAGTCGGGAACCGTGCTGACGGAGGTGCTGGTCATCCCCGGCACCGAGACCAACCCCGTCAGCGCCACTGTCGACACGAACATGGTACCGAACGACACCCGCGCGGCGGGCTCGATCCACTCCCACCCCAACGGGGTGCTCCGGCCCAGCGACGCCGACCTCGGAACCTTCGGGCGCAACCGCGTCCACATCATCCTCGGAGCGCCCTACGGCCCCGACGACTGGCAGGCCTACGACCGGGAGGGCCAGCCGGTCGACCTGCCGGTGCTCGACGTCCCGCTCCCCGAGGAGGAGTTCTTCGATTTCACCCAGGCGGACATCGACCGGCAGCTCCGGGAGGAGGACCTCGATGTCGACCCCCGCGGGGGGCGGTGAGCCGATGACCGACCGCGCCGTCGCCCAGGGGACCTTCGACATCCTCCACCCCGGCCACGTCCACTACCTCCGGGAGGCCGCCGACATGGCCGACGAGCTACACGTCATCGTCGCCCGCGGGGAGAACGTCACCCACAAGACACCCCCCGTGATCCCCGACCGCCAGCGCGTCGAGATGGTCGGTGCTCTGGGGGCCGTCGACGAGGCCCGGCTGGGCCATCCCGATGACTACTTCGTCCCCATCGCCGACATCGACCCGTCGGTGATCGTCCTCGGCCACGACCAGCACCACGACGAGGACGCCATCGCGGCGGCGCTCGCCGACCGCGGGCTGGACTGCGAGGTCGTCCGCGCGTCCGGTCGGGAGGCCGGCGAGGAAGAACTCCTCTCGACAGGCGTGATCATCGAGCGCGTGCTACAGGAGCGTGGCCACGCCGACTCCGGTGACCGGCCCGCCTCCCAGCCCACCGAACGGGGGGACGACTGATGCGGGACTACCACGTCCACTCCAACTACTCCGACGGCGCCTTCCTGTTCCGGATGACCGCCGCCGCCGAGGAGGCGGGGCTCGACGGCGTGGGCATCGCCGACCACTGCATGCTCCCGGTCAGCGAACGCCAGCGCCGCTCCCGGAACACGGTTGGGTTCACCCTCGACGCCACCCACGAGCGCCGCCGGGAGGCCATCGAGTACCTCGACGAGGGCCGCGACATCGACGTCTACGACGCCGTCGAGATGGACTACGACCCCCGCGGCGAGGAGGAGATCGCCGACTTCCTCGCGGAGGCGGGCTTCGACTACGCTATCGGCAGCGTCCACTCCGTCGACGACACGTTCGTCCAGTGGGAGGGTGAGTTCGCCGACATGGACGAGGGCGAACTCGAGGCCTTCGTCGACGACTACTACGACGCGCTCGTCGACCTCGTGGAGTCGGAACTCTTCGCCATCGCCGCCCACCCCGACCTGATCGAGCGGACCGACTCGCTCCGGGGGCGGTCGACGGTCGACCACTACCGCCGGGTCGCCGACGCCCTCGCCGACTCCCGGACGGTTCCCGAACTCAACGCCGGGCGCGCGCTCCAGGACATCGGCGTGGTCCACCCCTCCGAGGAATTTCTCGAGGCGCTTTTGGACCGCGATGTCGGGGTGACGGTCGGGACCGACGCCCACGCGCCCGGGGAACTGGGGCCGCGGGCGGAGTTCCTCCGCGAGCGGGTCACGGAGCTCGGGCTCGAGCCCGCTTCGCCGTTCGACGAGTAGACCGCCGCTCACTCCCCGAAGGCGGCCTGCCTGCCGTTGCGGTCGCTATCTCCGTCCCCTGACCCGTCCCGGAGCATCACGGTGACGGTGGTGCCGTCCTCGACGCGGGCGCTGACCTCGCCGCCGGCGCCAGTGACGACCCAGTTGACGAACCAGAGTCCGAGGCCGCTGCTGTGTTCCAGCGGCGTCTCGAACCCGCGTTCGAGCATCTCCCGCTCCTCGGCCGGGAGCCCCGGACCGTCGTCGCTGACCCGGACCGCGACCCGCCCGTCCCCGGCGGAGTCGACGTCGATGTCGACGGTCGCCCCCGGTCCGGCGTGTTCGGCCGCGTTGTCGCCGAGTTCGGAAAGCGCTGCCCGGAGCGCACCCGGAGCGACGACCCGCTGGCTCCCGGGCGCGGTCACCGACACGTCGCTGTCGGGGTGGTCCCTGCGGAGTTCGCTGGCGACGCTCTCGACGACCGGGACGACGTCGGTCGCCGAGGCCTCGCCCTCGGTCCCGACGGCGCCGCTGATGGTGTTCGCCTTCCGGCCGAGTTCGACCAGACTTTTCGCGCGGCCGGTGATGGCATCGAGGTCCGCGGCGCCGTCGACCGCCGCCCCGTCGAGTTCCTCGCGGAGGTGCTGGGCGCGCGCGAGCACGACACTCATTCCGTTACGGAGGTTGTGACGCAACACGCGGTTGAGCACCTGGATCAGGCGCTCCTTGCGCTTGCGGTCGGTCACGTCGCGCTGGAAGCCGACGAAGTGGGTGGTCTCCCCGCGCCCGTCTTCCACAGGCGCGATCAGGAGTTCGTTCCAGAACGGCGTCCCGTCCTTGCGGTAGTTCAGCAGTTCCGTGTGGACGGGCTCTTCGGCGGAGAGCGCCGCCCGGATCCCGTCGACCGGCGTCCGGTCGGTCCCCGGGCCCTGGAGCTTCCGGCAGTTCTCCCCCGCCAGTTCGTCCCAGCCGTAGCCGGTCATCTCCTGGAACTGCCCGTTGGCGTAGACGAGCCCGTTGTCGCCGCCGGCGTCGGCGATGGTGACCCCGACCGGCGCCGCGTCGATGGCCCGGTCTTTCAGGCGGAGTTCCTCCTCGCGCTCGCGGCGGTCGCTGATGTCCCGGGCGATCCCCTGGACGTAGGTCCGCCCGTCCAGCTCGAGGTAGCTGGCGCTTATCTCGACGGGGACCGTCGTCCCGTCGGCCCGCTCGATCCGGACCGGCGTGCCGTCCTCGTGGCGGGTGATACTTCCGTCGGCGTCCAGGGAGTGCTGGAACTGTTCCCAGTACGCCGGGTCCTCGGCGGGGTTGAACACCTCCATGCCCCGCCCGACGAGCCCGCCCTCCGTGTAGCCGGTCAGCTCCGCCGCGGCCTCGTTGGCCTCGACGATGGTCCCGGTCTCCGCCTCGGCGAGGAAGACCGCGTCCGGCGCCTCCTCGACCAGGGACTCGTACTTGCGCTCGCTGCGCTCCAGCGCCTGCTGGCGGCGGTCGAGGTCGCGCTCGCGGCGCTCCAGCTCCCGCTCGTACTCGGCGGTCTCGCGCTCGCGGCCGTACACCTGCGCGGCGAGTTCGACGAACGCACGCTCCGTGGGGGTAAACGCCGGCTCACGGGTGCGCTCGTCGGCGAAACACAGCGTCCCGACCACCTCGCCGTCGACCCGCAGCGGCGTCCCCAGATAACAGCCCAGCCCGTGTTCGGCGTAGGCCGGGTCCTCCTTCCACCCCTCCTCGAGCGCGTCGGAGACCGCAAGCGCCGAGTCCGCCTCGATACACTTCCGGCAGTAGGTCCGCGACAGCGGGAAGCTCGCGCCCTCCTGCAGGACCCTGTCGTCGGTGCTCGCCGTCACCTCGAACGTGCCGGCCACGAGGTCCACCGACGAGACGAACCCGAGGTCCACCCCGAGGTAGTCGGTCCCGAGTTCGAGCACGCCCTCCCGCTTTTCGGCCAGCGACAGCTCCGGGTCCTCGATGATCCGGTACAGCCGGCGCCGGCTCTCGTCGTGTGTCAGCGAGGAGGGACGGGATTGAGCCATTCACAACTGGTAACCGTCCCGCCAACAAAGCGCTACTCCCAACTCAGTTAGGGCTACAGCAGCCCCTCGTCGTCCAGCCGGGCGACGGCCTCACGCAGGCGGTCCTTGCTGTTGGCGTAGGAGATCCGCGCGTAGCCCGGCGAGCCGAAGGCGCTGCCGGGGACGGTGGCGACGTGGGCGTCCTCGATGGCCTGCTCGCACCAGGCCTGGTCGTCGTCGGCGACGGCGGGCATCATGTAGAAGGCCCCCTGGGGCTCGGGGACGGTGACGCCGTGGTTCCGGAGCAGGTCGATGAGCATGTCCCGCCGCTCGGCGAAGGCGTCGCGCATCTCCACGACGGCGTCGTCGGTGTTCTCCAGGGCCTCGACCCCGGCGTGCTGGACGAAGTTGACAGCACAGGAGACGGAGTGGCTGTGGACCTTCCCGGCCTGGTCGACGACCTCCTCGGGGGCCGCGAAGTAGCCCAGCCGCCAGCCGGTCATCGCGTAGGCCTTCGAGAAGCCGTTGAGCGTCACCGTGCGGTCCTGCATGCCGGCGAAGGTCCCGAGACTCGTGGCGGCCGCGCCGTCGTAGGTGATCTCCTTGTAGATCTCGTCGGAGATGACAGTCACGTCGTGTTTGACGGCGACGTCGCGGACGCCCTCGAGGGCGGTCTCGGAGTAGACCGCGCCCGTCGGGTTCGCCGGGGAGTTCACGACCAGTAGCTCGGTGTCGTCGGTGACCGCATCCGTGAGGTCGCCCAGCGCGTCCTCGAGCCGGAAGTCGTACTGGGCGGTGTCCACCCGGGTCAGCCGGCCGCCGGCGAGTTTCGCCATCGCCTCGTAGGAGACCCACGCCGGGTCCAGCAGCACCACCTCGTCGCCGTCGTCGACGATGGTCTGGAAGACCTCGTAGAGAGCCTGCTTGCCCCCCGGCGTGACCATCACGTTCTCGGGGCCGTAGAAGTCCAGCCCGTCGCCGGCGAGCTTGTCGGCGATGGCCTCCCGGAGCTGCGGGATCCCCTGGGAGGTGGTGTAGCCGGTCTTGCCGTCCTCCAGGGCCCGCTCGGCGGCGTCCTTGATGTTCTGTGGGGTGTCGAAGTCGGGTTCGCCGACGCTGAGGTCGACGACGTCGACGCCCTCTGCTTCGAGTGCGCTCGCCTTGTTGCTGATGGCGAGGGTCGCACTCGGCGATACGCGCTCGACGCGGTCTGCGAAGTCGAAGTTCATGGGTCGTGGTCGGTGTCGGCTGTCGGATCGTGGTCGGATACCGGTTCGGCCACGGGACTGCGGTCGAGTTCCTCGACGGTCTCGATGGCGCTCTCGACGACCTCGCCGCCCTTGGGGACCCGCTCTTCGGCCTCGGCCCGGCTCATGCCGGGCCCGAGGATCCCGCACATGACGGGCGTGTCGCGGTCGAGACTGACGTCGGTCAGCCCCTGGGCGGCCGCCGCGGCGATCACCTGGTCGTGGTCGGTGTCGCCGGTGACGACGGCGCCGAGGACGACGACGGCGTCGATGTCCTCGCGGCGGGCCAGCCGGTCGGCCGCCAGCGGCGTGTCGTAGGAGCCCGGCACCGTGAGCTCCGCGGCGAGGGTCGCGCCGCGCTCCGCCGCGGCCTCGCGGGCGTGCTCGGCCATCCGCTCGACGACCGACTCCCCGCTCTTGTCGTACGCGGCGACGACCAGTCCGAGGCGCACCATACCTCTCCGGCAGTCCCGGGCGATAAAAGGCCTGCCGTTTGCGCGAGCCGCTCGTCCGTCGCCCGGACCCGCCACCCCCTGTCGCTCCCGGCTGAAACCACAAGGATTCTATCCACCCGCCCCGCGTGGGCGGGTATGGAGCGTCGCAAGGACGACGCGCCCGCCCCTGACGCCCCCGCCTCCGACGGGGACCCCTCCACCGACACCGCGGGAGACGAGACGCCGTCCGAAGTTCCCCCGGCCGACGAGTCGGCCCACGCCCTTGAGCGCGTGCTGACGGCGGCCGGCCGGGTGAAGCTGTGGCAGGTCATCGTCGCCGCCGTCGTCCTCGCCGCCCTCGCACGGCTGGTCTTCCTCGGCGCCCGGACGGCCCACTGGGACGAGGCCCGCGTCGCCCACTGGGTCGTCCACTACGACGAGTTCGGCCACTTCGCCTACCGCCCCATCGTCCACGGCCCGCTGGTCCAGCACGTCGACCAGGTGCTCGTCTCGGCGCTTGGCGCGACCGACTTCGCGGTCCGGCTGCCGGTCGCGCTCGTCGGCGCCGCCCTCCCGGCGACGGCCTACCTCTTCCGCGAGCACCTCGACCGCGACGAGGTGGTGGCGATGGCCCTCTTTCTCGCCGCCAACTCCGTGGTGCTGTACTACTCGCGGTTCATGCGCAGCGACATCTTGGTGGCGACCTTCATGTTCGCGGGGCTGGGGGTGCTGGTCCGCTACTACGACACCCGCAGGGTCCGGTATCTCTACGCCTTCGGGGCGCTCGCTGCGCTGGGCTTCGCCTCCAAGGAGAACGCCGTCATCTACGTGCTGACCTGGGTCGGCGCCGCCGCGTTGCTCCTCGACGTCGGCCTCCACCGCCCGCACACCTACCGCACCGGACTGGAGCGGGTCCGGAACTCCCGGGTCGGCCGGCTGGGACACCTCATCGTCGGCCTCCTGCTGGTGCCGCTGGACGGGGCGTCGGCGCTTCGCTCGCGGCTGCGGACCCCGCGTGCGAGCGCCCGGCGGTATCTCCGCACCGCCGCCCACTTCGCCGGCGCCGCGCTCGTCTTTGTCGCGGTCGTCGTCTTCCTCTTCGCCCCCCGCGGTGACGGGCTCGCGGGCATCTACCTCGGCGAGGTGCCGCCGGGCCAGGTCACCGTGGGGACGGGGCTGTGGGAGGCCCTCGGCCGGCCGCTCGCGTTCCCGGGCTACGCCGTCGACGTGCTCTCCTACGCCGGGTGGGAGTACGTCAGCTGGTTCGGCCGGGGAGCGGCCGCCGGCAGCGATTCGTTTCTCGACACCTTCGCCTCCTTCTTTGGCCAGTACCTGGAGGTGATCCTGCTCAACGCGACCGCGGTCGGCGTTTTCGCGCTGTTCGGCTTCCTGTACGAACGGTACGCCAGCCCCCGCTCGCGCAACATCGTGATGCTCGCCGGCTACGCCGGGCTGGCATCGATCGTCGGCTACCCCCTGGGGACCGACGTCTTCGGGGCGTGGATCGTCGTCCACACCGTCGTCCCGCTCTCGGTACCGGCCGCGGTCGGGGTCGCGAGGGTCTACCGGTGGGGGAGGGCGGCGGCGCCCCGCGGCGACCCGGTCAGCGCCGCGCTGTTCGCCGGGCCGGCGCTCGTCTTCGCCTACGGGGTCGTGAGGCTCTTCGCGGCCGGGATCCCCGTCCCGCCGGCGAACCCGGTCCTCGACGCGACCTGGCTACACGTCGGCGCGCTCGCGGTCCTGCTGGTCTCGGCCGGGCTCGTCGTCCGCGGGGGGCGGTTCTACGCCGACCGTGACACCGTGGTCACGGGGGTGGTCGCCGGACTGCTCCTCCTGACGACGCTGCAGGTGGGTGCCGTCGGCCTCGGCTCGGTCTACGGGGAGCCGACCGAGCGGGAGAACGTCCTCGTCCAGTACGCCCAGCCGGCCGACGACCTGGGCCCGGTGGCCGACCGGCTCGCGGCCGTCGCCGCCGGGAACGGGGACGGTCCCGACCTGGTGGTCTACAGCGAGGCGGCGGAGAACTCCTTCGTCCGGGAGGCCGGCGAGGACCGCTACCCGCTCGCCTTCCGCCCCATCTGTACGAACTGGCCGGAGACGCTCCCGCTGAACTGGTACATGGTCTCCGCCGAGGCGACGGTCACCTGCGAGACCCAGCAGCCCGACGTGGTGAACCCGACGTCGACCGCCGAACTGCTGACCGGCGAGAACGGCCCGCCGCCGATGGTCCTCGCCAAGGAGGGGCAACTCGACGACCTCGACGCCGACTTCGCCGCCCAGTACGAGCGCTCGGTCTACCGGATCCGCGCCTACGGCTCGGAGGTCACCGTCCTCGTCCACGAGGACTGGCAGGAGTGAGTGCCGACGGCCGGGCGCCCGGGGGGTTCAGAGCCTCCTAAACGACCCGGACGCCCACTCGGACGCCGGGAAGGCAGCCCGGCCCGAGCAAGTCGCAGGGGCCGGTCGACTTATTGTTTCTGAGAGAGAAATTCATACCATGAGTAAAGAAACGGACGTATTCCAGCGACTCGAACAGGGCCTCGACCGCGTTCGTCAGGCAGTCAACGAGGCGATCGACGCATCACAGGAGACCGGCGAGCAACTCCGGACCGACGTGCAAAGCTCGATCGACGCGCTGGATAGCCAGCTCGACAGCCTACAGCGCCAAACGAAAGCGGAGCTGGACGAGACCATCGAGGGGTCGAAGGGGCTGAGCGAAGGGGTTCGCGACGAAGCGAACGAGACGATCGACGAGCTCGAAGCCGGCCTCGAGACGCTGCGAACCACGACATCGGAGATGAGCGAGGACGCCAGACAGGAGGCCACTGACGCCATCGACAGACTCCAGGCAGAACTGGACGAACTCCGGGAACGGGTCGAGCAGTAGCCTCCCGACTCACCGCACCTGGTCCCGACGCGTGACGCTTAAGCGGGTCGGTCCGGAACCGGGCGGTATGTCACTGGGGTCGCCCGGGCCCGTCCTGGGTGTGGTCGGCGGCGGACAGCTCGGACGGATGCTCGGGGAGGCGGCCGGCCCGCTCGGCGTCGAGGTCGTGGTGTCGGACCCGACGCCGGACTGCCCGGCCACGCCGGTCGTCCGCGACCAGGTCGTCGGCGACTTCGACGACGAGGCGGCCATCCGCGAGCTCGCCGAGCGCGCGGACTACCTCACCTTCGAGATCGAACTCGCGGACCCCGACGCCATGGAGCGGGTGTCCGAGGCGACGGGGACGCCGGTCCACCCCGCCCCCGACACGCTGCGGGTCATTCAGGACAAGCTCGTCCAGAAGCGCCGCCTGCAGGAGGCCGGCGTCCCGGTCCCGGAGTTCCGGGCGGTCGACACCGAGACGGAGCTCCGCGAGGCCCTCGACGACCTGGGGTACCCGGCGATGCTCAAGGCACGCGAGGGCGGCTACGACGGCCGGGGGAACGTCCCCGTCGAATCCCCCGGGGGGGTCGCCGAGGCGTTCGAGGCCATCGACGGCCCGGCGATGGTCGAGGCGTTCGTCGACTTCGAGCGCGAGCTGGCGGTCATGGGCTGTCTCGGCGAGGGGGAGCGCGACACCTTCCCCGTCACCGAGACGGTCCACCGCGAGGAGATCCTCCGGGAGACCGTCTCGCCCGCTCGCGCCTCCGAGCAGGTCCGGGAGCGCGCCCGCGAGGTCGCCCGGGACGTCCTCGACGTCATGGAGGGGCGGGGCGTCTACGGGATCGAACTCTTCGAGACGGCCGACGGGGAGGTGCTGCTCAACGAGATCGCGCCCCGGCCACACAACTCCGGGCACTGGACTATCGAGGGCTGTCACACCTCCCAGTTCGAGCAACACGTCCGCGCCGTCACCGGCCGGCCGCTGGGGACGACCGAGCGCCGCGTCCCAACCGCCAGCGCGAACGTTCTGGGCGACGTGGACGAGCGCCAGCCCGCGACGCTCCGGGGGGTCGACGACGCGCTCGCCCGCCAGCGGCTCGCGCTGCACTGGTACGGCAAGCGGGAGGTCTACCGGCTCCGGAAGATGGGTCACCTCACGCTCCCCGCGGCCGGCGGGGACAGCGACCCGACGGCGCTGCTGGAGGCCGTGCGGACAGTCCGGGACGGGCTGACCTTCGAGGCGTAGCCCGGGCTACGGGACGAGCCGGTTCGTGAGGTACGCGGCGCCGGCGCCACCCAGGACCGCCCCGACGCCCACCGTGAGCGGGTACAGGACGCCGATGCCGCCGAAGTTCCGCGGGTCGAGGGGGGCGCCGGTGAGCGCGCGCAGGACGAGCAGCGCCACGAGGGGGACGCCGAAGCCTGCGGCGGCGCCGGCGCCGCCCGTCGCGCCCACGGACAGCGACGGCCCGTCCAGGCGGAGGGCTGCCACGACCCCCGCGAGCGTCGCCACCACCGGCGACAGCACGACGACCTCGAACAGGGCGTTGAGGGCGACCTGCGTCGGCGAGAGGGCGACCGTCGGCCCCTCCGCGAACCCGCGAGTCTCCCCGAGCACGGACTGGAGCGCGCCCGGGAGACCGAACGCGAGGACGAGAAGGGCGAACAGCGCCACGCTGTAGGCCACGAACCGCCCCCGGTCGGTCGCTCTCAGCCACCCGCCGGCCCGCTCCCACGGGAACTGCGGGTCCCACTCCGCTCGCTCGCCGGCCGGCGGGTCCCCGTCACTCTCGTCGGCTGGAGGGCCTGCACTCATACGCGCACGGTTACGACCCCGAAGGATATGTTTTCGGGGAGAGACGGGGGAACGCTTACGGGCGCGACCGCCCCACCGTCGTGCATGACCGACGCCGTGCAGTCGCTGGTCGACCAGCTCCACGAGCAGGCGGCGATGGACCGCCCGGACGCCGGGACGCCCGAGATAGGCGTCATCATGGGTTCGGACTCGGACCTGGACGTGATGGCCGGCTCCGAGGAGGGTAGGCCCGGTGCCTACGACGTGCTGACCGAGCACCTCGGCTTCGCGGAGCAGACCGACTACGGGGACCCGCCGGAGGCACGCTTCACCTTCGAGACGTTCGTGGTCTCGGCCCACCGGACGCCGGACCTGATGTACGCCTACGCGGAGACGGCCGAGGCCCGCGGGCTCGACGTCATAATCGCCGGTGCCGGAGGGAAGTCGGCGGACCTGCCGAACATGACCGCCTCCATCGCCTACCCGCTGCCCGTCGTCGGCGTCCCGGTCCAGGAGAAGTCCGTCGACTCGGTGATCGGGATGCCACAGGGGGCGCCGCTGGTCGCGGTCGACGCGGGGAAGTCGTTCAACGCGGCGCTGTCGGCCGTCCAGGTCCTCGCGCGCGAGCACGAGGAGCTGCGCGAGCGGCTCGTGGCGTATCACGAGGGGCTGCGCGAGGGCGTGGGAACGGTCTCGCGGGACCTGCACGAACTCGGGACGCCGGGCTTTCGCGAACGGGACGGGTGAGCGGACACCGTCGGTGCGGTCGTGGTGGGGTGCTGGCCGCGCGCCCGGCCCGAGACACCGCGCTCGCGGCCCGCTCGGCCCGGCGAGCACCCTCGCACGGGTGGACACCCGGCCAGTTCCGGCCGGCCGGGTCGACCTTTTTGTGCGCCGTCGGTCGTTCTACGGGGCGGAAATGAATCCTTATATGGGGGCACTCCAAAGAAGCGGACGATAGGAGCCACCGGTATGACAAACGCATGGATCGCCATCGGGGCACTCGCCGCAGTCGCCATCATCATCCCGCTGAGTATGATGCTGATATCGTGGCTGTTGCGGCCGAGCGTCCCGGAACAGGGGAAGCGCGCTACCTACGAGAGCGGCGAGATCCCGACGGGCTCCAGCAGGTCGATCAAGTTCAACATCCAGTACTACATGGTCGCCCTGCTGTTCGTCGTCTTCGACATCGAGACCGTCCTGATCTTCCCGTGGACAGTCATCTACAGCGACGCCGTGAGTCAGGCGGGGCTGTTCAGGGCGCTGGTCCCGATGCTCGCGTTTATCGGGATCCTCGTCGTCGGGCTCGCGTGGGCGTGGCGCAACGGCGCTGTCGAGTGGGTCCGCAGCGAGCGGGCTGACGACCAGCGCATCGAACGGACCGAGGGATCATGAGCAAAAACGAACTCCACGACACGCTGGACCAGGCACAGAGCACACAGGAGGCACGGATGGGCGAGGGCGTCGACAGCCGCTTCAACTCGAAGCTCCGGGAGGCCTTCGGGTCGACCCCCTTCATCCTCACCAAGTTCGACAAGTTCATGAACTGGGTTCGGGGGTCCTCGATGTTCATGCTGCTCTTCGGGATCGCCTGCTGTTCCATCGAGATGATGCACACCTACGCGGTCAAACACGACCTCGACCGCTTCGGTGCGGGCGTCCCCCGCGCGTCGCCGCGGCAGGCCGACGTGATCATCGTCCCCGGGACGATCGTCTCGAAGTTCGCCCCCCGGATGAAGCGGGTCTACGACCAGATGCCCGAGCCCAAGTTCGTCGTCTCGATGGGCTCGTGTACCATCTCGGGTGGCCCGTTCCAGGAGGGGTACAACGTCATCAAGGGCGTCGAGGAGGTCATCCCGGTCGACATCCACGTTCCCGGCTGTCCGCCCCGCCCCGAGGCGCTGATCTACGGGATCGCCAAACTCCAGGAGCGGATCGCCAACGGCGAGACCGCGCCGGTGACGGTCAAGCCGTACGAGCTGGAGCAGTTCGGGGACCTGGAGCAGGACGAGCTGGTGACCAAGCTGGCCGACCAGGTCGACGAGGACGACCTCGTGATGCGGTACAACTGGGCCAACTCGCCATAACATGAGTCTCGAAGAACCACAGCAACCGGACGCGGGGGTAACGGCCGAGGGCGACCTCGACTACGACGAGCTCGCGGACCTGCTCGGCGAGCGCGTGCTCGACCGGGAGGAACACGTCAACGCCGAGGGGTTCGTCGTCCGACCGGACGAGGTCGAGGACACCCTCTCGACGCTGAAACAGGAGGCGGGCTTCGACCACCTCTCCTGTGTCACCGCACAGGATTACCAGGACCGCTACGAGTCGATCTACCACCTCAAGAAGTACGACGACCCGACCCAGGAGCTGTCCGTGGTGGTGCCGACGACCCGCGACGACCCGACGAGCGAGTCCGCCGCGGGCGTGTTCGACACCGCCAACTGGCAGGAACGGGAGGCTTTCGACCTCGTCGGGGTCGATTACGAGGGTCACCCCGACCCCCGGCGGATCCTCCTGCCCGAGACCTGGCAGGGCCACCCCCTCTCCCAGGACTACAACCAGGACAAGCCACAGATCGTCCCGCTGCGCGAGCACGCCAACCCCGTCGAGGAGCGGACGGAGGTGCCCGAGGAGTCGGACACGATGTTCATCAACATCGGACCCCACCACCCCGCCACCCACGGCGTGCTCCACATCAAGACGACGCTCGACGGCGAGCAGGTCGCCGACGTCGACCCGGACGTGGGCTATCTCCACCGCTGCGAGGAGCAGATGTGCCAGCAGTCGACCTACCGCCACCAGATCATGCCCTACCCCGACCGGTGGGACTACATCTCGGCCGGCATCCTCAACGAGTGGGCCTACGCCCGCGCCGCCGAGGACCTGGCGGACCTCGACGTTCCGGAGTACGCCCAGGTCATCCGGACGATGTCCGCGGAGATGTGCCGGATCGCCGCCCACCTGCTGGCGATCGGCACCTTCGCGCTGGACATCTACGGCGACTTCACGGCCATCTTCATGTACGCCATCCGGGACCGCGAGGTCCTCCAGAACCTGCTGGAGGAGCTCACCGGTCAGCGGCTGATGTTCAACTACCTCCGGCTGGGCGGGGTGGCCTGGGACCTGCCCGAGCCCCGCGAGGAGTACTTCGAGATGGTGCGCGATTTCCTCGACGAGTGGCCCTCCCGGCTCGAGGAGTATCACAACCTCCTCACCTCCAACGAGCTGTTCCAGATGCGCGTGGTCGACACGGGCATTCTCCCGCCGGAGGAGGCGAAATCCTACGGCGCGACCGGGCCAGTGGCGCGCGGGTCGGGGATCGACTACGACCTGCGCCGGGACGACCCCTACGGCTACTACGACCAGCTCGACTGGAACGTCGTCACCGACGACGGCTGTGACAACTTCGCGCGGGCCTCGGTGCGGCTCCGGGAGATGGAGGAGTCGGCCCGGATCATCGAGCAGTGTGTCGACCTGCTCGAGGACTGGCCCGAGGACGAACGCGAGATCCAGTCCAACGTCCCCCGCACGCTCAAGCCCGACCCCGACACGGAGATCTACCGGGCCGTCGAGGCCGCGAAGGGGGAGCTGGGGATCTACATGCGCTCGGACGGGACCGACAAGCCCGCCCGGTTCAAGATCCGCAGCCCCTGCTTTTGCAATCTCCAGACGCTGCCGGTGATGTCCGAAGGGGAGTACATCCCCGACATGATCGCCGCGCTGGGCAGCCTCGATATCGTGCTGGGTGAGGTGGATAGATGACGCTGCCGGAGACGATCAACGGGCTGTTGCCCATCGGCGGCCTCGCCGGCGAGGTGCTCGCGGCGTTCATCGGCGCCGCGCTCATCGGGACGATCATGCTCGCGAACACCGCGGTCGCGGGCCCGTGGGCGAAACGGAAGATCACCGCGAAGTTCACCGACCGGATCGCGGTCAACCGCGTTGGCCCCGCGGGACTGTTGATCATCGTCGCCGACGCCGTCCGACTGCTCGCGAAGGAGCTCGTGGTGCCGGAGGGCGTCGACCGCCCGGCCTGGGACTTCGCGCCGCTTCTGATCGCCTCTTCGGCGCTTCTGGGCTTTGCGGTCATCCCGATGGGGAGCGGGCTCCAGCTCGCCGACCCCGACATCGGGCTCGCCTTCGTCTTCGCGGTCGCGTCGATGGCGTCGCTGGGGCTGTTGATGGCCGGCTACGCGTCGAACAACAAGTACTCGTTTCTGGGCGGGCTGCGCGCGGTCGCACAGAATCTCGCCTACGAGATCCCGCTCGTGCTGACGGGCGCGTCGGTGGTCATCTTCACCGGCACGCTCCAGATGTCGGAGATCGTCGCCGCCCAGCAGAGCGCACTCTTCACGCTCGGCCCCATCACGATCCCCTCGTGGTTCGCCTTCGTCAACCCCTTCGCGTTCGTTCTCTTCATGATCGCGAACCTCGCGGAGGTCGGGCGCAACCCCTTCGACATCCCGGAGGCGCCGACGGAGATCGTCGCCGGCTACCAGACCGAGTACTCCTCGGTCTACTTCGTGCTCGTCTACCTGGGGGAGTTCGTCCACATCTTCCTCGGCGGCGCCATCGCGACGACGCTGTTCCTCGGTGGCCCCGCGGGACCGCTGCTGCCAGGCTTCGTGTGGTTCCTGATCAAGATCTGGGCGGTGTTCCTGTTCACCCAGTGGGCGCGGTCGGCGCTGCCCCGGGTACGGATCGACCAGCTCATCCAGATCGGCTGGAAGGGGATGCTCGTGCTCTCCTTCGCCAATCTGGTGCTGACTGCGGTGATCGTGGGAGCGATCGCATAAGGAGGACATCATGATAGGGATACTGAAATCGATGGCAACGACGATGAAACACGCACTCGACGGCAAGACGTTCACCGTCGAGTACCCGGAAGACGAGCCGGAGGTCTCCCCGCGGTTCAGGGGGGTCCACAAGTTCAGCCAGGAGCGGTGTATCTGGTGTCGGCAGTGCGAGAACGTCTGCCCGAACGACACGATCCAGATCGTCACCGACGAGCAGCGCAACGGCGAGCAGTACAACCTCCACATCGGGCAGTGCATCTACTGCCGGCTGTGTGAGGAGGTCTGCCCGACCGACGCGATCATCCTGACCCAGAACTTCGAGTTCGTCGCCGACACCAAAGACGAGTTCGCCTACAACAAGGAGGACCTCAAGAACGTCCCCTGGTACAAGGACATCGACCCGCTCGAATCGCGGGAACCGGACCGCGGGGCGTGGATCGGCGAGGGCGAAGGCGACGTGGATTACCAGTAGGCACAAATCATCCGCGCGCCGCAGGCGCGCGGTTCGCGACCGTGGATTCGATCTGCGCACTCTGCGTTAGTGGTCCCCGTGTGAGTACCGGACGCGACCGAGCGAAGCGAAGGAGCGTCCGGCTTTTTTCGCCCACGTTTTTGCGGTGAGCGAGTTGCGGGCCGGCGGCCCGCAACTACACGCCGTGGCGGCGAAGCCGCCACGCGGTGGCGAGCGGAGCGAGCCACCCGAACCGCAAAAAGGTGGTTATGAGACAGAACATACAGGGGAGGGCCCGTCGAAGGGCGCGGCGTGTCCCAGCCGACCGAGACTGCCACGTCGGGAGTTCCGTGGACGTCGTGGCTCCTCTACGTCATCCTGGCGAGTTCGCTGATGGGCGTGATGGGCGTGTCGCTTCTGAGCCCCGTGCTCCCCGAACTCAGGTCGGTGTTCGACGTCACGGACGCACAGGTAGGGCTGCTCATCACCGTCTACACGCTCCCCGGGGCGCTCATCGCCCCATTCGCCGGCCTCGCGGCCGACCGCTTCGGCCGCCGGCGCGTGCTCGTCCCGCTGCTTGTCACGTTCGGGGCCGCGGGCGCCGGGATCGCCTTCGTCACCGACTTCCGGTACGTCCTCGCGCTCCGGTTCCTGCAGGGCGTCGGTGCGAGCGCACTGATCACCCTCGCAGTCACCATCATCGGCGACGCCTTCGAGGGCACACAGCGGGACGCGCTGATCGGGCTGAACGGGAGCGCGACCAGCGCCGGCGCCGCAGTGTACCCGCTGGTCGGCGGCGCGCTGGCGGCGGTCCGCTGGAACGTCCCCTTTCTGTTCTTCGGCGTCGGTATTTTCGTCGGGGTCTTCGCGCTGTTCGTGCTCGACCCGACGCCGAAAAGCGACCCGGACTCGGTGTCCACCTACCTCGGCCGGCTGGGGGCGGTGGCGCGGCTGCCGAGCGCGCTCGCTATCTTTCTCGCGCTCTTTACGGCGTTTTTCGTCTTTTACGGCGCGGTGCTCACCGCGCTTCCGCTGCTGTTGAGCGACCAGTTCGGTCTCACATCCAGCGAGATCGGCCCGCTGCTCTCGGCGGTCGCGGTCGCGAGCGCACTGGTCTCCTCGCAGTACGGCCGCGTCGGACAGTGGCGGGCGCCGGAGGAGCTCGTGGCGCTCGGGTTCGTCGCCTACGGCGTGAGTCTGCTCGGCGTCTGGCTCGCGCCGACGCCGCTTCTCGTCGGAGTTGCGCTCCTGGTCTTCGGGGTCGGTTTCGGGGTCCTGATCCCCTCTATCGACACGACGGTCGTCACGCTCGTCTCGGCGGACCTGCGGGCCGGGATGATGGGGCTCCGAACGAGCGTCCTCCGGGTCGGACAGACGGTCGGGCCACTGGCCTTCACCGCGACCGCCGAGAGCTTCTTTACGTCGACGGCCGCCGGCTACCGGACGCTGATCGTCGCCGGCGGGGTCGCGGCCGTCGTCGCCGGGCTGGGCGGGTACGCGCTCCTGCGGCGCCACCCCGCCTTCGCGTGACCGGGTCGGTCGCCTGCCCGCTCACCGTCCCTCGGCGCGCTCCCCGCGCAGCACCATGTAGGTCGTCGACAGCCGGGCGACGAGTTTCCCCTCCGAGTTACGGACGCTACACTCGACGAGGCCGAGCGTGCGGCCGCGGTTGACGACGGTCGCGCTCGCCTCGAGGCGGTCCTCGAAGACCGGCCGCAGAAAGTTCACCTTGAGTTCGAGATTCGTGGTCGACTCGTCGGGCTCCAGAGTCGTCCCGAACGCGAACCCGGTGGCGGTGTCGGCCAGCGCGGTGATGATCCCGCCCTGCACGGGGCCGCCGCGGTTCGCGAAGCGCGCCCCGGCGTCCATCGCCAGCGTCGCCTCGCCCTCACCGACGCTCACTACCTCCCACCCGAGCATGGCACCGACCGGTGACTCGGGTGCGCTCCCGGCTGCCGGCCCGCCGTGGGGGCTGTCGACCTCCCCGGCGCGCCGCGCCTCGGCGACCGCCATCTGTTCGCGGACGCCCAGCTCGCGCTCCAGTGCCTCCGCGAGCACGCTCTCGGGGTCGCCATCGAGCGCCTGCAGCCGCTCGTACTCCGACGCGTCAAGCGACAGTTCGACCGTGTGGTCCGTGTCCTCTGTGTCGGCCATGGCGGGCGCTCGCCCGGCCGCGAGAAAACGGTTCCGCCCCGGCGTTGCGAGTCTCCGCAACGTCACCCCCGAAATCTATATCATTGACGCGACACGATATCCGACCCCCGCACGGCTCCTTCCGTGGCCGTGTCGGGCACGAGAACACGGTGACACCCATGGTTTTCAAGAAAGTGACCCTGATCGGGACGAGCGGCGACAGTTTCGAGGGTGCGGTCGACGACGCCATCCACCGCGCGGAGATGACCCTCGACAACATCCACTGGCTCGAAGTCAAAGAACAGGGCGTCGAACTCGCGAGCGTCAACGACCGCGAGTACCAGGTCGAGGTGGAGGTGGCCTTCGAACTCGAGGGGGCTGCGGAGTAACAGCCGCGGCGCAGTTTACGTCCGGAAGCTCTCGCCGCAGCCACACTCGCTGACGACGTTGGGATTCTCGACGTGGAACCCCTCGCCCTGGAGGCCGCCCTCGTAGTCGAGGACCGAGCCCTCGATGTAGTCGAGGCTGGCGGGGTCGACGAGGATGCGCAGACCGTGGTGCTCGGTGACGGTGTCGTCGGCCTCGGGCTCGTGCTCGAAGCGCATGCCATACGAGAGGCCGGCACAGCCGCCCTGCTGGACGTACAGGCGCAGGCCGCCCTCCGAAGCGTCCATGCCCTCCCGTTCCATGAGGTCGAGCGCCTCCGAGGCGGCCTGCTCGGTGACGGCCACTGCGTCCTCGGGTGCGCCCTGCTCGACGGTGCTCATGGCCCGTCATACTGGGGGCACGCCCAAAACGGTGTCGGCGCTAGGAATCATATTGGATTCGAGAGCTGCTGCTGAGGGTCGAAAAGCTTCCGTATCCCCTGAATCCCCGGACGCTGACCGAGAGAGCCCCGAGCCGCTGGACGGCTGCGACTCGCTGTGCGCGCTCCCTGCGGTCGCGTGCTTGCGTCGTCTCGCTCGTCCAGCGGCTCGCCCCTCTCGACCCCGCCCCAGCGCCACTCACCTCCCCAGCCGACTGCGCTCCTCGTCGCTCGCGTTGCTCGCTCCTGTGGTGCTCATCCCTCGCACGAAGCTGTCGCGGACGGAGCCGCGACAGCTTCGTGCACCGGTGGCGGGGGGGCAGGGTCTGTTTCGCTCGTCTCGGTTCCGTTCTGGTCCCCCTCACTCCCCGAACCGCTTCTCGACGCTCGCGGCGTGGCCCTCCAACCCTTCGGCGGTCGCGAGCGTGGTGACGGTCTCCCGCAGGTCCGCGAGCGCGTCCTCGTCCAGCCGCTGGACCGTCGAGGAGCGCATGAACGTGTCCACGGAGAGCCCGCCAGTCGTGCGGGCCGCGCCGCCGGTCGGGAGGACGTGGTTCGGGCCGGCGGCGTAGTCGCCCGCGGCGACGGGGCTGTACGGGCCCAGGAAAACGGAGCCGACGCTGTCGATCCGCTCTAAGAGCGCCTCCTCGGTCGTCTCGTCGGCGGCGACGATCGAGAGGTGCTCGGCGGCGTACTCCTCGGCGAAGAGGGCGGCCTCGCTCGTCGAGCGCGCGAGGAAGACGCCGCTGGCCTCGTTGTCGAGGGCGCCCTCGATGACCTCCCGGCGTTCGCGCTCGACGATCTGGGCCTCGACGGCGTCGGCGACGGCCGCCGCCAGCGCCTCGTCGTCGGTGACGGCGGCGACGGCGCTGTCGGTGTCGTGCTCGGCCTGGGCGACCATGTCGGCGGCGACGAGTTCCGGGTCGGCGCTCCCGTCGGCCACCACGAGCAGCTCGCTCGGCCCGGCCAGGAAGTCGATGGTCACGTCGCCACGCACCTCTGCCTTGGCGGCGGTCACCCACCGGTTGCCCGGGCCGGCGATGCAGTCGACAGCGCTGACGGTCTCGGTGCCGTAGGCCAGCGCCGCCACGGCCTGCGCGCCGCCGACCTGGTAGACGGCGTCCGCGCCGGCCACCTCGATGGCAGCCAGCGTCGCGGGGTTGAGCTGTTCGGCCGGCGGGGTGGCGACTGCGATGTGCTCGACGCCCGCCACGTCCGCGGGGATGACACCCATCAGGGCGCTGGAGGGGTACGCGGCCGTGCCGCCGGGAGCGTATATCCCGGCGCTCTCTAGGGGCCGAAAGCGCCGACCGAGCTCCCGACCGGAGAAGTCCTCGCGCCAGTCCTCGGGGCGCTGGCGCTCGTGGAACGCCCGGATGTTCTCCGCGGCGGTCTCGATGGCCGCGAGCACGTCGTCGTCCACCCGGTCGACGGCGCGCGCCGCCCGGTCGGTCACGTCGATGTTGCCCACGTCGACGCCGTCGAACTCCCGGGCGAACTCGCGGAGCGCGACGTCGCCCTCCTCGCGGACCCGGCCGACGATGTCGCGCACGTCCTCCCGGACCGCGTCGATGCCGGCCGACCGCTCGAAGGCCGCCGCCCGCTCGCCCGGCCCGAGGTCGGCGATGGGTCGAACGTCCATGCCTCCTCTATCGGCGGGCCGCACAAACGACTTGCGTGTCCCGGCAGCGGGCCTGCGTCCCCTCAGGGGGCGATGCTGTGCCCCGACCCCGCTCAGGCGTAGACTCGCGAGAGGAGGTGGGCGGCCGAGGCCAGCAGCGTCACCACGAGGACGACGACGGCCACCGCCAGTGCTGGCAGGCTCATGTCGAGATGGGCCGCGCCGGCGTAGCCGAACCAGGCCGTCGCGGCGGCGCTCGCGACGAGGACGAGATGCACGAGCGCCCAGGGGCCGACGCGGCGCCCGACCGCCACGACCCGCCGCCACAGCGGGTCGCGCTCCCGGCCCACGACGTCCTCAGAGCCGACCCGGTGGTAGGCCGCCGCCGTCCCCCGCTGGCGCCGGCCCCGCCGCCCGCGGCCGGCCGTCGTTTCCGAGACTCCCGAAGCGGCCGCCGCCGACTGTCCCGGTGCCGTCGTTCCTGATGTCGTGGCCCCGGCCGCGTCCGGTTCCGTCGTGGTGCCGGTACTCGCCGCAGCCGCATCCGTCCCGCCGGTGTCCGTTCCGTCGGCATCCGCTCCACTGGCGTCCGCGTCCGTCGCGTCGTCTTCCGCCGCCCACACGCTGGCGTCGACGTGCGCCCGGACGTAGGCCGCGTGGCCGAGGTCGTCATAGCGTCCCCGCTCCTCGTCGTCGACCAGGACGTCCCGGGCGACGGTGAGCCGCGCGAACTCCCGCGGGGCGTCGGGGTCGTCGGCCACGTCGGGGTGGACCTCCTTGACCCGCTCGCGGTAGGCCCGCTCGACGGCCTCCCCGTCGACGCCGGGCTCGACCCCGAGGACGCTGTAGAACGTCTCGGCCATGCGTGTGCGTCGGACGCACGTACGTGACCCCGGCGCAAAGAGGTGTCGCCGACCCGGGTCCGCGGACACCCACGCACGTGCTCGCGGACCCACACGCACATGCCCGTGGCCGCCCGAGCGTGCCCATGGCCGACCACGCGAACGCGGGCTACGAGCGCGCCTTCGGGACCGACGACCTCACCTTCGGCCTGGGGTTCCCGCTCACCGGCAGCAGCGAGACGGTCCCCGACGCCGAGGCGGAGATGGCGCTCGCCGCCCACGCCGAGGACGTCGGGTTCGACGCGCTGTGGGCGCGGGACGTGCCGCTGTACTGGCCCCGCTTCGGCGACGCGGGCCAGAGCTTCGACGTCTGGCCGTGGCTGAGCCACGCCGCCGCCCACACCGACGACGTCGCCCTCGGGACGGCGAGCGTCGTCCTCCCGCTCCGGCATCCCCTACACGTCGCCAAGGCCGCCGCCTCCGTCGACCGCCTCTCCGGAGGGCGGCTCCTGCTGGGTATCGCCACCGGCGACCGCGACCCCGAATACCCCGCCTTCGACGTCGACCCCGGCGAGCGCGGTGCGCGCTTCCGGGAGACCGTCGAGGTGTTGCGGACCGTCTGGACCGGCGAGTTCCCCGAGGTCGACACCGACCGTGTGACGCTGGAGGGCGAGCTGGACCTGGTACCCGAGCCGACCGCCGACACGGTCCCGTTGCTCCCGACGGGCCACGCCCGCCAGGACCTCGCGTGGACCGCCGAACACGGCGACGGCTGGCTGTTCTACCATCTGCCTGACCGGACTCTCGAGACCTACCTCGACGACTGGCGGGAAGCGGCCGGCGACAAACCCTACGCGATGGCCGTCCGGACGGAGCTGGCCGAGGACCCGACCGCCGACCCGGAACACGTCCACCAGGGCTACCGGGCCGGCAGCGAGTGGTTCGTCGAGTACTTCCGTGACCTCGACCGGACGGGCGTCGACCACGTCCTGGTCTCGGCCGGCGGTGACGACCCCCGGCAGGCGGTCACCCGCTTCGCGGAGACGGTCGTCGACCGGGTCTGAGCGCCTGTAGAGCCGGATCGACTCACACGCGACCCCACGACCCGCGCCCCCAACTATCACGGTAAATTATTTCACACTGGGGCGTGTGAACTCACAATGTCATGGCAATTGATTTCGCGAACAAGCAAAAGCCGTACGAACTGTTCGACAAGGCCAAACGCCAGGGGACCTGGGACCCGCTGGACATCGACTTCAGCGAGGACAAGGTCCACTGGGAGGAGGGCTTCTCGGAGGCCCAGAAAGACCAGATCATGGGCACGTTCGTCGGCTTCTACGAGGGCGAGGAGTCGGTGACGCGGACGCTCGTCCCCTACTTCACCATCGTCGACAAGCTCGAGGACGCTCCCTTCGACACCGTCCAGGAGGAGATGTTCCTCAGCACCCACCTGATGGAGGAGGCCAAACACACCGACTTCTTCGCCCGCTACTTCGAGGAGGTGCTGGGCACCCAGGAGACCCACATCGACGACTACGAGGAGTCAGACTACTGGCAGAACCCCGACCTGAAGGAGTTCCTGGTCGACGACCTCGAGGAGATCGGCGAGCGGATGCGCCAGACCGCCCGGACCGGCGACCAGCACGAGCTCCGGTACATCCTCGGCGAGGGCGTGATGCACTACATGGGGATCGTCGAGGCCCAGCTCGCCAAGGCCGGCTACGAGATCTTCGAGAACGTCTTCTCGGACATCTCCGACGACCTCGGCACGGAGATCATGCCCGGCTTCCAGGAGGGGATCAAGCTGGTCCGCCAGGACGAGGGTCGCCACATCACCAACGGCCGGTGGGTGATGAAGAAGCTCGCCGAGGAGGACCCCGACATCGTCACGGAGGTCTACGAGCCGAAGATCCAGGAGTACCTCGAGCGGCTGACCGGGCCCGAGAACGCCTCGGACGACCGCTACGAGGACTACTCTTTCGACATGGCCCAGCTCCAGCGGACGGTCTCCAACGCGAACCTCCAGCAGACCATCGAGTACATCGGCCCCGAGAAGTTCGACAGCTTCGGCGCCGACTTCGACATCGGCGCCTACAGCGGCGGCGCGGCCGCCGCCGGCGACTGAGGGACCGACCCCCGGGGTCTGTCCGATCGCTTACTGGACGCCGCTTCAGCGAACCTTTACCGGTCGCGCGCCCCAGTCGGGGGCATGGACCGCCCCCACGTCGTCGCGATAAGCGGGAGCCGTCGGTCGGGAAGCTACACCCGCCGGAGTCTCCGGCTCGCGCTCGAGGCCGCGGCCGACGCCGGCGCCCGGACCGACCTGCTCGACCTCCGCGAGCTCGACCTGCCGCCGTTCGACCCGGACGCCGCCGAACCCGACCGGGTGCGGACGCTCAAGCGACGCGTGCGCGAGGCCGACGGCGCCCTCTTGGGCACGCCCGTCTATCACGGCTCCTACGCCTCGACGCTGAAGGACGCGCTCGACTACTGTGGCCGCGACGAGTTCCGGGACACGACCGTCGGCCTGCTCGCGGTCGCGGGCGGGGGCAGCTACGCCAGCACGCTCGACCACCTCCGGGTCGTGGTCCGGACGGTCCACGGCTGGACGGTCCCACACCAGGTCGGCATCCGCAACGCCGCCGACTACTTCGAGGGCGAGGAGCTGGTCGACGACGGGCTGGCCCGGCGCGTGGAACGACTCGGGCGGGAAGTCGCCGCCAACGCCGATGTCGAGCCCGCGGCTCGGACCGAGGTACACGCTCCGGGGGAGCGGTAGCCCCGCGCTGCGGGGCGCCGCCCTCCGTTCCGTGCTCAGTCGTCGGTCGGCGCGCTCTCGGTACCGACCTCGCCGGCGTCGGCGTTTGCCTCCGTGAGGTCGCCTTCCCGCCAGGTGCCGCGACGGTACCACGCGTAGGCGAGCGTCGCCCCGACGACGTTGGAGACGGCGAAGGCGACCCAGATACCCGTCTCGCCCAGCGGGGTCGCGGCGACCCACGCGACCGGGAACCGGACGACGCCGAGCGTGGCTACGGAGATGGCCGCCGCCGTGAGCGTCTTGCCGGCGCCCCGGAAGCTGCCCGTGTAGGCCCGCATGATGCCGATGAACCCGAAGGTCAGCGCGACGACCCGGAGAAAGGCCGTGCCGACCTCGACCACCCGGTCGGCGTTCTCCTGCCCGGCGCCGACGAACACCGAGACGACCGGCTCGGGGACCAGGAAGACGAGGATCCCCCCCAGCGTGAGCACGCCGAACAGCACCTTCGCGGCGAGGGTCGCGGCTCGCTCCGCGCGGTCGGGCTTGCCGGCGCCCATGTTCTGGCCGGTCATCGTCTCGACGCCGCGGGCGACGGCGATCGCCGGGAGGAAGACCACCGAGAAGACGCGGGTCCCGATGCCGTAGGCGGCGACGACGGGGTCCGGGAACATCGCGACGATGAACAGCAGGAGGTTCATCGACAGCGCGCGCCCGGTCCCCTCGACCGAGGCCGGCACGCCGATCCGGGCCAGTCGCCGGAGGTAGTCGAGGTCGGGCACCATGTCGCGGAGGCGGATCCGGACCCCGCGCGTCCCGCGGAACATGACCGCGAGACCGACGACCAGCGCGAGCCCGCGCGAGAACACGGTCGCGACGGCGGCCCCCTGGATCCCGAGTTCGGGGAAGGAGACGGTGCCGACAAGCGGTGCGTTCTCGACGACCGTCCACCCGAAGATCAGGAACGGGTCGATGACGATGTTGAGCACGACCGACCCGAACATGACGAGCATCGGCGTTATCGTGTCGCCGTAGCCCCGCATGAGCGCGACGAAGACGAAAAAGCCGAACATGAAGACGAGCCCGAGCGAGATGACCTCCATGTAGCTGGCGGCTCTGGGCAACACGTCGGGCGAGGCGCCCATCAGCTCGAGGAACCGCTCGACGACGAAGTAGCCGCCGGCGCCGAGCAACACGGACCCGATGACCGCGAACGCGACGGTCTGCGAGGCGGCGTACTCGGCCTGGCGCTCGTCGTCGGCCCCGGTGTACTGGGCGACGAGGACGCTCCCGGCGACGGAGACCCCCATCCCCAGCGAGATGAGCAGGAAAACCATCGGGAACGCGAAGCTGATCGCCGCCAGCGCGTCGGTGCTGTACTGGCCCAGCCAGAACGTATCGGCGAGGTTGTACGCGGTCTGGAAGAGGTTCGTCACGACGATCGGCATCGAGAGGAAAAACAGCGGCTTCCCGATCCCCCCGGACGTGAGGTCGAACTCCTCGCGGCCCCGGAAAAGCGACCGGACGCGGCTCCACGGGCCCATCAGCGACCCGCCTCCGTCGCCGCGGAGCGGGCGCCGTCCGTCGACAGTAGCTCGACGTACTCCTCCACCGCGCGGTAGCGCTCGTCGGCCGGCCGGTCGGCCACGACGCCGCGCGCCCGCGCTCCCTCGACCAGTGTGGCGAGTCGCTTTGCCGCACGACCCGGGTCGACCGCGTCGTCGAATTCGCCGCACTCGATGCCGTCCTCGACGACCGCCTCGAGCCGGTCGACGAGGAACTCGTCGAACCGCCGGAGGTGGTGACGGACGGTCTCGTCGTACGGCGCCTGCGCCCGGACCTCGAGCAGGGCGGTTCCGAACCCGGGACCGGCGTGGGCCCCGTCGTCGAGCACCAGCTCGAGAAGCGAGTGAAGCCGCTCGCGTCCGGGCGTGCCGTCGACCGAGCTGGCCGCCTCCGTGTACCGCTCGTAGAGGTAATCGAGAAACGCCGCGAACAGTTCGTCCTTGCCGTGGTAGTGGTAGTGGATCGTGGCTTTACTCCTGTCCGACTCCGCGGCGATGTGTCTGAGGGTAAGGTCAGCGTATCCGTGCCTGCAGAGCGCCCGGTGGGTCGCCGCGAGGAGCTCGTCGGCTGGCTCGTCGCTCATTCCGGTCGCCCAACTTACTAACTAGTTAGTCAAATATCTTTGGAACTCCAGTCGCTCCGGCGGGGCCCGTAGCCGGCGTGGCTCACTTCGCGGTCTCGACTTCCAGCCACGGCACCTCGACGAGCGGCGGGATGTGGGTCTCGATGTGGTGTTCCCACACCCCCTCTTCGCCGAAGGCCTCGCCGTGGTCGGCGGTGACGACGACCCGCCCGTCGAGCTCCGGAACCAGCTCCGCGACGGCCTCGAGCACGATGCGGAGGTTCTCCTCGTAGAGCTCCATGGCGGCCTCGCGGGTGCCGTTTCGGACCACGGCAAGGGGGTCGAGTTCGAGCCACAGTCCCGATTTCTGGACCAGCTGGCTCCCCTCGAGGAGGCGCTCGACTCTCGGCCGGACCCGGTCGGCCAGCCTCGTGAGGAGCCCGCCGGTCGACCCGTCGTCGGCCTCCCCCTGCTTTCGGATCCCGCTCTGGATCCGTCTGAGCTTCTGCCCGCTCCCGCGGGAGAGATACGGCGCGTGTGGCTGCATGTAGTGGACGACCGTGCGGTCGGCCCGGTCGACGATGTCCTCGTGTCCCCGGAGCGACGACGCGAGACTCCCCGGCGGGACCGTCCCGAGTTCGTCGTCCCAGCCGTGGTCCCACACGTCGACGACCTCGTCGATGTGCTCGTTGGCGGTCCACTCGTAATCGCAGCTGGCTCCCCACTTCAGTTCGTCGAGCGCGATCCCGAGGTCGTTGATGAAGGGGTTCCCGGACAGGTAGGCGATGTCGTGACTCCCGGTGAACGTCCGGGAGGCCCACTCCGGCGTCGACGACCCGATGCTGCGCCGCTTCTCGAGCGTCCCCGCGAGGTAGTCGTCGTAGAGCCGGCTGAACACGTCGTAGCGACACGCGTCGAGCACGAGACAGTAGTCCCACTCGGATTCGAGAAACCGGTGCTCTTCCATCCGCTCAGCCTCCTCCTCCGACACCGGTCGGCTCCGACGCCCGTCCCGACCACGGGATGTCGGGACGACACCGCGGTCTAACCGACTGCCGGTCCGATACTCCCCGCTCCGCTGCTGCCGTCCTGTTCTGACCCATTGGTACTGGTTTGTCGCGACCGGCTTGAATGCCCGGGTACGTGCCGGTCGTCGCTGGTGTGTGTTGCAATACCACACTTACTGACCAGTTAGACAAAAGGCTTTGGAAACGGCGACGGACGCGGGCTGAGACTGGCGGCCCCCGGCGACCCGGGCAAAACCCATATTTACCACACCCTGCAGGTGCGTAGTAATGGCCGACCCGCCGGACCGCTCGTTCTCGGACGCCGAGGAGGAGATCATGCAGGCGACCTACCGCGCGCTCAGCGAACACGGCTACGCCGACCTCACGGTCAAACGGATCGCCGCGGAGTACGGCAAATCGACTGCCGCCATCCACTACCACTACGACACGAAAGACGACCTGCTGGCGGCGTTTCTCGACTTCCTTCTCGACCAGTTCACCGACGCGGTCCACGAGGTCGAGACGACCGACCCCGAGCGGCGCCTCGACCTCCTGCTCGACAGGCTGCTCGTCGACCCCGAGGACCACCGCGACCTGCTGGTGGCCACGCTGGAGATGCGGAGCCAGGCGCCGTACAAGGGGGCGTTCGCCGAGCGGTTCCAGCAGAACGACGAGTACGTCCGGTACCTGCTCCGGACGGTCATCGACCACGGAAGCGGGGAGGGAGTGTTCCGGGAGGACGCCGACGCGGAACACGCCGCCCGCGCGCTCATGACGGTGGTCGACGGGGCCCGGACCCGGGCGGTCGTCCTGGACGACACCGACGCCCTCGCGACCGCCAGACGGACGGCGGCGGAGTACGTCTCCGCCGTGCTGGTCGCCGACGACGACTGATACGGGCTGCTGTACGTCATCACCACATCGACCGACGTCGGGCGGTCGTCGCGGGAAACAGCTGGGGCAATCCGTATGAGGCGGCCCGCTGGAAGCTGTGTACGGCGTCCGCGGACGGCCCCCACCGGCGCCATCCGAAGGTGTCGGCGCCGGAGCCTCACTCCCCGGACGTTCGGACTTCGGTGACGACCACGTCCCAGTCCGGGCGGTCGCCGCCGGCGTGACACGACCACCCGCCCTCGACGTCGACGCCGTTCGCGTCGGCGCGCCCGAGGAGTTCCTCCAGTTCGGCGTTCAGTTCCGCCCCGGATGCCGGCGACCACTCCCCGTCGGTCATCCGGCGTTGACTCCCTCACTCCGGACGCCGACCCGCTCGTCGGAGGTCACTGTCACCGCCCCGTGAGTGTCGACGCTCACCGTCCGGCGTTCGAGCGACAGCGTGACCTGGACGCTGCTGCCCGCCATCGCGCTCCGGGGGCGCCCGAGCGCGTCGAGCGCGTCGGCGTCGACCACAGCCCCGAGCGGCTCTATCTCCTCCGGGTCGATCCCGGTCGCCGCCGACACCGCCGCGACGACGGCCATGCTCGCGGGGGTCGTGTCCTGGTCGTACTCGAACCGGGTCACCTCGGGCTCCCAGTCGGGTGTTACCTGTTCCAACTCGACGCCGGCTCGCGTTACCGTACTCATCTACTCGAACAGAGCGGACACGGCAGATTCAACTCCTGCACTTACTATACAGCAGATATATACCGGTGCCGGGAAGCGGGCCGCGGCTACTCCTGTACGAGCGTCGCGGCGATCAGCCGCCGGTGGCCGCGTCTGAGCCGGGAGGACAGCGACTGCTGGGTGATCCCGAGCGCGTCGGCGACCGCTTCCAGCGAGGTTGCGCGCGGCGAGTCGAAGTACCCCCGTTCGTAGGCCGCCACCAGTGCCTCGCGCTGTTTGTCGGTCAGCTCGTACCCCTCGCCCTGTATCGGAAGCAGCGCGTGAACGGCGGTGATGTGGATCGGGATGTCGTGTTCCTGGCAGTAGCTCCGGAACTCGCCTATCTCCTCGTGGCCCTCGCCGCGGACCTCGAAGGTCCACCCCTCGCTGGTCCCCGTTGCCGAGAGCACGACGAGCCGGGCCTCCGAGAGGGCGCTCAGGATGCCCACGTACTCCCGGTCCCAGGCGGCGCGCATGAGGTACTCGTCCTCGAGGCTGTCGACGAGCCCGACCTCTCTCACGCCGGCGTGGCTCTCGAAGGCGGCCTCGATGTCCGTCATCTCCTCGCCGCGGACCCAGAAGTAGGGGACGATGAGGGCGTCGTGGGGAACGAGCCGCTCCAGTTCGACTGTCGCTCCCGGCAGGTTCTCGAAGATAGTCCCGAGGGGAAACGCCTCGGCCGGGCTCGTGAACTCCAGGACGGTGGCCATACCGTGGGTTCCGGGGGCCGGCGGAAAATTCCCCTGCGTGACCTACCAGGCTCGGGCTGGGAGCCGCTCACGCGTCCCGGTCCAGAACCCCCCGGCGACGGTCGGGTGTGGCTGTCCGGCGCCCGTACTGACGGTTGAGCTGAGCAGCCGGAGCGACCCCCGAGCTGAAGAGGACCGTCTCCGGGAGCCGGAAACCGCGTCTCGACCCTGATCCCGGATGCAAAACACCCTCGAGTCGGCGTATAGCGGGCCAGCTATCCACACAGTACTGGCCACTGGCTACTAAGTTCTCACCTGGCGTACCTCCGGTATCCGATGGCCGGCCCTTCCTCGGCGGACACCGAACACTGGTACTCCACGGGGCTCGGCCAGGTCTACGACGCGCTCGACGCGGACTCCGGGGGACTCTCGACGGAGGAAGCCACACGCCGGCGTTCCGAACACGGGCCGAACCGGATCCCGAAGGCCAAGCCGACCACTGTGTGGGAGGTCTTCGTCCGTCAGTTCAAGAACCCGCTCATCTACATCCTCGGTCTCGCTGCAGTCGTCTCCTTCGCCATCGGCGAGGGGACTGACGCCGCGTTCATCGCTGCGGTGTTGCTCGTCAACGCGCTGGTCGGGGGTATCCAGGAGTGGCGTGCAGAGCGCAGCAGCCAGGCGCTCCAGCAACTCATCCGAACCCGCGCGACGGTGGTCCGGGACGGGGAGACGCGCGACGTCGACGGCGAGGACATCGTCCCGGGTGACGTGGTGCTCCTCGAATCGGGGTTCCGCGTCCCGGCGGATATCCGGCTGGTCTCGACACACGGCCTGGAGGTCGACGAGTCGGCACTCACCGGCGAGTCAGCCCCCGTCCTGAAAGACGCGGACTGGGAGGGGGACGACCGGACCGTACTCGGTGACCGGGACAATATGGCGTACGCGGGCACGGTGGTCAACCGTGGCCGTGGCCGCGGCGTGGTCGTCGAGACCGGTGCCGACACGGTGGTCGGCCGGCTGGCCGAGGACGTCACTGCCGTCGAGGGTGGTCAGCCGCCGCTCGTGACCCGCATGGAGCGGTTCACCCGGGCCGTCGGGCTCGTCGTGCTCGTGGCCGCGGCACTCACCGCGCTCCTCGGCGTTTTCCTCCAGCAGTACGACGCCGTCGAGATGTTCCTGTTCGCCGTCGCACTGGCCGTGTCGGCCATCCCCGAGGGGCTCCCCGTCGGGATCACCGTCGCGCTGGGTGTCGCCAGCCGGCGCATGGCGACGGTCGGTGTCATCGTCCGTCGGCTGGTAGCCGTCGAGGGGCTGGGCAGCTGTACGATGATCGCCTCGGACAAGACCGGGACGCTGACGGCCAACGAGCTGACCGTCACCCGGGTCCAGCTCCCCGGGGGCACCACGCTCGAGGTGACCGGCGAGGGGTACACACCCGAGGGTGACGTCCTTAGAGATGGACACCCTCCGGAACCGGAGCGTGCGGACGAGCTGTCCCGTCTCGCCCGGGCTTCCGTGCTCTGTAACGAGGGACACCTCTCCCGGCGCGACGACGGGTGGACGTGGCGCGGTGACCCGACGGACGTCGCGCTGCTCGCGTTCGGTCGCAAGCTCGGATGGTCCCGCCAGCCGGCGCTCGATGCACACCCACAGACCGGCGAGGTTCCCTTCGAACCGGAGCAGCGGTACGCGGCGACGTTCCACCGGGCGGACGGGGGGACACGGGTATTCGTCAAGGGGGCACCCGAGCGCGTTCTGGAGATGTGTACGGACGCGAGCGAGGGGGCGTTCTCACGGTCGGCGCTCGAACAGCGGGCGACCGAGATGGCCCACGACGGCTACCGCGTGCTCGCCGTCGCCGACGGACGGCTGGAGTCCGAGCCGGGCCAGCTTCCGTCCGAACCTGCCGACCTGACCTTCTTGGGCTTTCTCGGGATGGTCGACCCGCTTCGCTCCGGCGTCGCGGAGGCGGTCGCGTCGGCACAGCGGGCCGGCATCACGGTCACGATGATCACGGGCGACCATCCGGAGACGGCACTCGCTATCGCCCGCGAACTCGGGCTCGCCGAGTCGGCAGACGAGGTCACCACCGGGACCGAGCTGATGGACGCCTCGCGGGAGCGGCTCGCGGAACTCCTCGAGACGACCCGCGTGTTCGCACGCGTCTCGCCCGACCAGAAACTCGAAATCGTCGAGGCCGCCCGGGGCCTCGGGCACTACGTCGCCGTGACGGGTGACGGCGTCAACGACGCCCCGGCACTCCGCCAGGCGAACATCGGCATCGCCATGGGAAAGATGGGCACGGACGTCGCCCGCGACGCGGCCGAACTCGTCATCAGCGACGACAACTTCGCGACGATCGTCGCGGGCATCGAACAGGGACGGGTGGCCTTCGACAACATCCGCAAGGTGATCTTCCTGCTCATCTCCACCGGTGCCGGCGAAGTGGTGCTCGTCCTGTTGAGCCTCGTAGCCGGCCTGCCGCTGCCGCTGTTACCCGTCCAGATCCTCTGGCTGAATCTCGTCACGAACGGGATCCAGGACGTCGCTCTGGCGTTCGAACCGAAGGAGGGAGACGTACTGGACCGTCCGCCGCGCCCGCCGGACGAGCGGGTCTTCAACCGGGTCATGGTCGAGCGGACGCTCGTCTCCGCGCTCGTGATCGGCGTGGTCGGGTTCGGGGCCTTCGTCTGGCTGCTCGACCAGGGACTCTCCGAGGCTGCCGCTCGCAACCACCTGCTGTTACTCGTCGTTCTGTTCGAGGTCGTCAACATCGGGAACGCCCGGTCCGAGACGACCTCGCTGTTCCGGCTGTCGCCGCTTGGGAGCCCGATACTGCTCGCCGGGACGGCTGCGGCGTTTCTGGTCCACCTCGGGGCGATGTACTTCCCGCCCGCCCAGGCGGTTCTCGGAACGGCACCTGTCGCGCTGGAACAGTGGCTCATCCTCGGAGCCGTCGCCCTGACCATCGCGGTCGCGGTCGAACTCCACAAACTGAGCTGGAAGATGCGATACCCCCCGCGCTCCGGGACGGAAGAGCCCCCTTCGAACACTCAGGAGACGGAGGTGTAGCGGCCGGAGGGGCCAGACCTCTCGCCGGTGTTCTCGGTCCCAGAATGCACGCCCGGAACACTACCGGGCGAGGACCTACTAGTAGGCTCGGTGGAAGTGTCTTGGCTGATTTGAAGATTCAACGTCGTACAATCAGTATCCTCGATCAAACCCACGGGTCGAGTTCCTCGCGTCCACCGAACGAATCACGATTCTGATACGCGTCGGTCATCGTAATTAGGCCAGCCGCGACCTGATACGCCGGCATCGTATCGTCGTAGAGGAGAACGACACCAGTATGAGCTCCGGATGGTAACCCACCGAAATCCTTCACGTCGCTCGTCAGGATAATCAGTTCGTGTTCTCGGGCGTACGGTAAGACGTCCGCCTTGTCATCGGCTCCTTGCCAGAGGGCATCACGGACGTGCTCGGCGTGGATCCCTTCCTTCTCTAAATACGTCGCCATCTTCGGATCGATGTTCTCATCGAGAAGAAAGCGCCACCCGCTCATCTCAGGCGGTATCGGGATCGACGCCTTCGGGACGGTCGATCGACTCGCGGAAGTCCGCTATCGCATCGTCGCGCTCGTCTTCTACGTCACGCATCTCTCGCGGATGATCGTGATAGTACGCCAGCGCGTGGTACACGTCAGCTACGTCAAGATCGTACCGATCGGCAACAGCTTCGGGGCTTTCACCGCGTTCTTCGACGAGGGCGTACACCTGGCGGACGCTGACTCGACGGCCTCGAATATGGGGCTCGCTCATCAGCTCGTGTGCGATCCGCCGGGATTCTCCCTCGGACATATCTACACGTTGCTGCTACTCCCGCAAAAACATACTGCTGACTGGGCTGGCGAGAGTTTCCTCTCAGAGAGTGTCTGTGAAATGTACGCCCGGAACACTAACGACCGGCGTCATCCCCGGGCGGTGTGCCGCGTCGGCCGGCTAACCCTCGTGCCGGGCGGGGGACGCCGGTGTGGCGTCCCCGGTTGCCCTGACGGCGCGAGCCGTCCGGGCGGGAGGCACCGCCAGGCGCCTCCGACTGCCGAGACGGCCGAAACCGCCCCAGCGCGTGTCGCATGCCTGGGATCACCGTACTGTCATCGCACCCGCGTGGGTGTGCTCGGGCGGGGATTGGGCACGCACCGGGACTTGCCGGCCGAGTGCCTTCAGGCTGCCGCTAGACGGAGTACTCGGACTCCCGGAGCTGGACGTACGCGCCGTCGGCGAAGCGGGCCTTGGTCTTCCGGTAGGTCCGGACCATCCGGATGCCGGTCAGCCCCGACCGCAGCAGGCTGAGGAGGCTGTACTCCCCGCGGTTGAGCATCGTGTCGGCAGCCTTGAACGCCCGGTCCCAGTCGTCGGGCCCGTAGGGCTCGACGATGTCCGCGAGCGTGACGTTCCGGAGTACCTCCTCGCCGATGGCTGCCTGCCAGGCGTCGTTGTACCGCCCGAGGTCGTCCTCGGCGGCCAGCCGCCCGGCGACCCGCCCCGTCCGGACGGCGACGTGGTCACCGCCCTCGTGGAAGGCGGAGGTCGCGCCCATCGCGCCACCGACGACGGCGACGTTCGCGGCGGTGGGTGACTCGATCGGTCGGGTCGAGGAGATGGGATACGTCTCGGTGCCACCGCGTTTCCCGCGGTCCTCCACCAGCGGGAAGTCATCGATGTCGTACCCGGGGTACTCCCGGGCCAGCAGCCGACGGAGGTACTCCGAGCCCCCGGGAATGGCGTCGTCGTCCTCGCGGAGCAGCGCCCACTCCGAGCGCTCGAACTCGTCGATGTCCAGCCCGATGGGCATCGTCAGCCCGACCCGGGCGACGCTGTCGTCGTTGGGAAAGACCCACGGGTAGGCGGTGTGGCCGGGCATGTACCCCCACCAGAACTTCAGCCGGTCGGGCTCGAACAGCTCGGCGGGAAGCCGGCGGTGCTCCTGGTAGGCGATGTGGTTCACCTCCGTCGAGGGCATCCGCTCGCCCAGCGACGTGTCGAGAAACTGGTTCAGCGCCGGCCCGGTGACCGTCCGCTGTGGGCCGTCGGCGAGCACCAGCGCTCCGGCCTCGACGGTCTCGCCGCCGGAGAGGTCGAGGGTGTGGGTCGGCCCGTCGGGTCCCGCCAGGTCGGAGTCGACGCCGGTGACGCTGTCCCCGACCCGGTAGGTCGCGCCGGCGGCTTCGGCCTCTTCCCGGAGCCAGTCGTCGAACCCCGCCCGGTCGAAGGCGAAGCCGAAGTCGGGATACGAGGCATCGAGTCCGGTGTCGTCGATCGAGAGCGTCTCGGCCGGGCCGATGAAGTCAGCCCCCTCCAGGGTCCGGAGGACGACCTCGTCGGGGACGTCGACGGGCAGGTCCATCAGGTCGACCCAGTAGTCGAGCATCCCGGCGGCGTCCGTCGAGTCGGGGCCGAGCCCGTCGCGGTCGGCCCGGGGGACCCCTTTCTCGAGGACGAGCGCGTTCGCGCCGGCCGCGGCGGCGGCCCAGGCGGCGGACGTTCCCGCGGGCCCGCCGCCGACGATGGCGACGTCGACGCGTTCCATACCCACACGCCGCTCCGTCGGCTATTAAAGCTCCTGTCATCGGGCGACGGTACCGCTCGGCACCCGTCGCGGACGGCGGGCGTTCAGATGTAGCCGTTCTCCAGCAGGAGTTCGCCGTTCAGCAGCGACGCCCCCGCGGCCCCGCGGAGCGTGTTGTGGGCGAGACAGTTGAACTGGAGCCCGCCCTCGGTCGCCTGGAGACCGCCGGCGGCGATGGCCATCCCGTTCTCCCGGTCGCGGTCGAGCCGGGGCTGAGGCCGGTCGGGCTCCTCGAAGACGTGGACAAGCTGGCCGGGCGAGCTGTGCAACCCGAGGGTGGGGTACGACCGCATCGCCTCGGCGGCCGCCTCTGGCGTCGCCTCCTCCGCGAGGTCGGTCCAGACGTTCTCGAGGTGCCCGTCCAGGGTGGGGATCCGGTTACAGGAGGCGTCGACGCGGGCGTCGAGCCACTCCACCTCGGCGCCGTCGAACGTGCCGAGTAGCTTGCGGGACTCGGTCTCCATCTTGGCCTCCTCGCCGCCGATGTGAGGGATCGCGTTGTCGATGATCTCCATCGAGGTGACCCCGGAGTAGCCCGCTCCCGAGACGGCCTGCAGGGTCGATACTGTTACTCGCTCCAGCCCGAACGCCTCCTCCAGGGCAGCAAGCGGCGGCACCATCGTGATCGTCGAGCAGTTGGGGTTCTTGACGAGCGCGCCGTCCCAGCCCCGGCGGTCGCGCTGGACCTCCAGGAGGTCGATGTGGTCGGCGTTGACCTCGGGGATCGTCAGTGGGACGTCCTCGTCGGTCCGGGCGTTCGAGGAGTTCGAGGAGACGACGTAGCCGGCCTCACAGAACGCGGGCTCGACGGCCTCGCCGACACTGGAGGGCAGCGAGGAGAACACCAGCGAGACGTCGTCGGGGATGGCTTCGGGACTCGTCTCGCCGACCTCCATGTCAGCGACGCGCTCGGGGATGGGCGTGGAGATGCGCCACTTGGCGGCCTCGCGGTAGGTGCTGCCGGCGCTGTCCTCGCTCGCGGTCAGCGCGGCCACCTCGAACTCCGGATGAGGGTCGATGAGCTGGATGAGTCGCTGGCCGACCGCCCCCGTCGCGCCGATGATACCGACTCGCGTTGTCATACTCTCCCGTAGCAGATAGGCGGGTCAAAACAGTTTGGAAAGGACCGCGGCCGCCGGGAGAGAACGGAAACAGACGACCCGAGGGAGACGCCTCCGGGTCGGGGTCGCTCAGGCTTCGGCGGTCTGGCTGCCCTGCTTGTGAGTGACGTAGCCCGCGACCCGGTTGCGGACGCCCTTGGACTCGATGTTGGTCAGCTCCTCGACGACCTCCTTGTTGTGCTCGAAGTCGGGGCCGAAGGCGTCCGGGTATCGCTCCATCAGGAGGGTCGCGGTCTTCTTGACGTAGGCGGGCTTGATGGCCATCGTGACCCCACGTAGCTGGCTGGCCGTCTAAAAGGATTCGACTCGGGGCGGGTACCGGCCAGCGGACCGTGCTCCGCCCGCCACGTTCGACGGCTCGCTGTGCGTGCCGTCACCACTCGACCAGTTCGCGCATCCGGGCGAGCGCCTCCCGCTCCCGGGGGCCACCGCAGCGTTCGACGACCCCGGCAAAGTAGTTCAGCCGGTCGCGAAGCTCGTCGGCGTCGTAGGCACCGACGTCGAGCCGGGAGGCTGCGACCGTCGCCTCGACGACCGCGCCGTACCCGCGGTTGGTCGTCGGCACGACCGCCCGCTCGACGGCCGACTCTTCGGGGTGGAGGTGCCAGTCGACCCACCCGGTGTTGCCCTCGGTTCCCTCGCCGACCCGCTCGACTGCGACCCGGACCCAGGCGTCCGCGCTGTCGAGAACCGGCTCGCCCTCCTCCCGGACGGCGAGGGCGGCCTCGGTGAAGTCGACGGGGTCGCGGGTGAACTGGACGTAGCCCTCGCCGCGCTCGGTGAAGTTGCGCCGCGTGCGCGTCCGACCCCAGGTGCGCGCGCGGACCGGGTCGGGACTGTCTGCAGTGGCGTGTAACCCCAGTGCTGCGACGTTCCAGCGCCCGTTCGGCCCGGGCGTCGTCACGACCGATTCGGTGACGCCGCGGAGTTCGACCGGCCAGGACACGTCAGACCACCAGCCCGCGCTCGAGGGCGACGAACAGGCCGCCGGCGACGAGGTCGGCCGTCGTGCCGGGGTTGATCCCGCGCTCGACCAGCTCGTCGGCCAGTTCCTCGGGGTCTTCCTCGCCGTCGCGGGCCGCCCGGGCGCGCCGGCGGACCTCCTCGGCGGTCTCGCGGTCGTGGGTCGTCACGACGAAGGTGTCCACCTCCGCTGCGAGCGCCGCGAGGTATGCCGCGGCGGCGCGGTCGGTGACCGGGCCCGACCCCTCCCGGATGCGGTCGGCGGTCCGGAAGGTGCGCTCGAACCCCTCCGTGTACTCGCGGGCGATGCCGTCCCCGGGCGCGCTCTCGGCCATCACGTCCGAAAGCGTCAGCCCGCGCTCGCGCAGTTCGGGGGCGGCGTCCCCGCCCCGGCGCACGTCGGGCAGCGCCAGGTCATCCGGGGGGTCGTCGACCGCGACGTCGACGTGCTCGAACGCGCGGTAGAAGCCGACGGCGTCCTCGACGCCCGTCCGGCCGACGACCGCCCGGGCGCTCTCGGGAGTCAGGTCGCCCGCGGCGGCCGCCCGGACCAGCGGCACCACGAGCAGGACCGCGCCGAACTGGGTGTTCCCGCCGGTCTGGCCGCTCATCCCCGCGACCGCGCGCTCGAATGCCTCGCCGACCGGCGCGCCCTCCGCCGCGCGGTCCAGTCCCTCACGGGCCCCGACCGCGCCGGCGACGAAGTGCTCGAAGCGGAGGTCGTCGTGGTCGCGGTGACGGTCGACGTTGCCCGGCTTGGGCGTACTGGAGACCTCCAGCAGCAGGGCCAGCTGGGCGTTCTCGGCGGTCGACCGGCGCACCGTGTCGGTCACGGCCCCGCCTCCTCCCCCCGCTGGCGGGCTCGCGGGTGGACCTCCAGGCTCGGGCGCTCGGAGAAGGTCTCGACCGCGCGCCGCACGCTCGCGAGCACGTCCAGGTCGTCGCTGGCCCGGCCGACGCTGACCGCGTCCGCGCCGTACCGGAGGTACTCCTCGACGCTCGCGCGGTCGCGGACGCCGTTGTTCGCCACGACCGCCGTCCCGGGTCCGACCGCCGACACGACGTCCGCGACGACGGGCTCGGAGTCCATCGCGTCCACGTGGACCAGGTCCGCGCCGGCGTCCGCCGCCTGCCCGCAGACCGCGGGCAGGTCGACGCCCTCGACCTCGGTCCGGACCTTCACGCTCGTCGTCGCGCCGGCCTCGCCGGCCGCGCGGACCTGCTCGCAGAGCCGGTCTGCGTCCCGGAGGAGGGCGTGGCCCGCCCCGGCCGCGCACATCTCGTCCTGGCGGCAGTGAGCGTTGACCTCGATGATGGCGCCGTGGTCGCGACAGACCGCCCCGACCGCCCGGAGCGGGTCGGCCGTCCCGCTCCGGACGTTGACCGCCGGACGGAGGTCCGCGCCGTCGAGCGCGTCGAACTGCTCGTCGACGAAGGCCACCGGGTCCGGGGGGAGGAACTCCGAGCGGTCGCGGTCGACCATCTCGCGGGCCGCCGCCCGGGTGGCTCTGTCCAGTGCGATCCCCCCGAGGAAGGCACAGCCGACGTGGGCCTCGGCCGCCCGGGCCCACGCCGCGTCGGCCTCCCCGGAGAGGCTGGCGAGCGCGACCGGCGGGTCGAAGGGCGCGGTCATCCGCCCGCCCCCACTGCGGCCAGCGCGTCCTCGACCGCCCGCGCGACGCGGGTGGCGTCTCCCTCGGTGTCAAGCGTCGTGTCCGTCCGGACGACCGGGCGGTCGAGGTCGGTGCCGTCCGCCTCGTCGAGCACGAACGCGTCGGCGAAGGGGTAGGCCTCCGCGACGCCGGCCGTCGAGGGGTCGTAGCCCACCCCCTCCATGAGGTCCGCGGCCGGCCCGGAGAAGACTGTGTCCTCGATAAACGGCGAGACGGCGACGACAGTCGTCTCCGCGAGCGCCTCCGGAATGCCGTCGACGGCGAGCAGCGGGCCGACGCTCGTCACCGGGTTCGAGGGGCCGACCACCACAGGCTGGGAGAGCGCCTCGAGCACGGCGTCGGTCGCCTGCGCGCCCTCGCTCCCGCGGAACTCGACGTCCTCGACGGTCGGCTCGCCGTCGCGGGCGACCCAGAACTCCTGGAAGTGCATCTCCCCCTCGGGGGTGTTGACGAGCGTCGCGACCGGGTCGTCGCTCATCGGCAGCAGGTCCCACTCGAGGCCGTACGCGTCGGCGAGCGTGCGCGTGACCTCCGTGAGCGTGTGCCCCTCGTCGAGCAGCCCGGTCCGGGTGATGTGGACCGCCCGGTCCCGGTCGCCGATGTACATGAACTCCGCGACGCCGGAAAAGCGCCGCCAGCGGGCGAGTTCCCGGCCGTCGGTCTGGGCCTCTGCGGGGAGGTAGCGCGGGCCGGCCTCCAGCCCCGCGGCCTCGGCCAGCTCCCCCAGTCGTGCGTGGGTCTCGCCGCCGTCGTCGTCGATCCCCCACCAGGTCTCCCGGTCGAGCACGTCGCCGCCCAGGAAGAGCACCGTATCGAGGTCCGGACAGACGAGGTGGCCGGCGATCTCCACGTCATCGCCGGTGTTCGCCACGACCGCGGTCTCCCCGGGGTCGAAGACGGGGCCGGCACCCGCCAGTAGCTTCGGCGTGCCGGTCCCGCCGGAGAGGAACGTCACCATACCCGCCATGCCGTTCCGCCGGGGCATAAACCGTCTGCTCCCGCCCGCCGCTCGGGTGGCCCGGCCGACGGGAAGCCGGCAGCCCCCCGACCGCACGACGGAGGATTTTACCGGGTGACCGCCAAACGCCCCCCAATGACGACCATCAAGGACAGCGTCCACGACCACATCGCGGTCGAGGGCGTCGCCCGGGACCTCCTGGAGACCCCGCCAGTCCAGCGGCTCCGGCACATCAAGCAGCTCGGGACTGTCGTGCTGGTCTACCCCTCCGCCAACCACACCCGCTTCGAGCACAGCCTCGGCGTCTACCACCTCGCCGACCGCGCGCTCGACCACCTCGGCGTCGAGGGCCGACAGGCCGAACGCGTGCGTGCCGCCGCCCTCCTGCACGACATCGGTCACGCCCCCTACAGCCACAACATCGAGGGGCTCATCTACCGCCACACCGGCAAGTACCACGACGAGGTCGAGGGACTGGTCGGCGAGGGCGAGGTCGCCCGCGTCCTCTCGGAGCACGGGCTCAACCCCGACCGGATCGCGGGACTGGTCGCCGGCGAGGGACAGTTCGGACAGCTGGTCTCCGGCGAGCTCGACGTCGACCGGATGGACTACCTGGTCCGGGACGCACACCACACCGGCGTCCCCTACGGCACCATCGACCACCAGCGGCTCGTCCGGGAGCTGTGTTTCGTCGACGGCGACCTCGTCCTCGACGAGGGCAACGTCCAGACCGCCGAGAGCCTGCTGCTCGCGCGGGCGCTGATGAACCCCACCGTCTACTCGCATCACGTCGCCCGGATCGCGAAGGTGATGCTCCGGCGGGGGACCGAGCGGCTGGTCGAGAGCGGGGTCGACCCCGGGCGGCTGCGCCGGATGGACGACCACGACCTGCTGGTGGCGCTGCGCGAGCGGGAGGCGACCGCGGAGTACGCCCGCCGGCTCGACCAGCGCCGCCTCCACAAGCGCGCGGTCTGGGCCGAGATGGACGCCGTCCCGGAGGACCTGCGGCAGGCCGACCACGGGGAGGTCCGGGCCTTCGAGGCCGACATCGCCGCCGAGGCAGGCGTCGAGCCCTCTCACGTGATCCTCGACGTGCCTCCGGAGCCGGCGATGACCGAATCGACCTCGCGGGTGCTGGTCAACGGCGAGGTCCGCCGGCTGGGCGACCAGTCGACGCTCGTGGGGGCGCTGCGGGCGGCCCAGCGCGACCAGTGGCGCCTCGGCGTGTACGCCCCCGCAGAGGAGAGCGAGCGGGTCGGCAACGCCGCCGTCCGCGCGCTGGGACTGGACCTGGACGGCTCCCGGGTGCGGGACGTCCGGCCGGGGATCAACGCCACCCTCGACGACTTCCTGGAGGTCGACGGATGATCCTCGAGGGAACGGTCCTCCGGGGGGCGGAGTTCGAGCCCGTCGACGCCCGCGTCACCGTCGAGGACGGCCGCGTGGCGGCCATCGAGGAGGTCACGACCCCCAGCGACGACGTCATCCTCCCCGCCTTCGTGAACGCCCACACCCACCTGGGCGACTCCATCGCCAAGGAGGCCGGCGAGGGGCTCTCCCTGGAGGAGCTGGTCGCACCGCCGGACGGCCTCAAACACCGGCTGCTGCGGGCGGCCGACCACGTGGAGGTCGTCGACGGGATCCGCCGCTCGCTGCAGTTCATGACCGAGGGGGGGACGGCCGCCTGCATCGAGTTCCGCGAGGGTGACGTCGAGGGGGTCGAGGCCATCCGGGAGGCCGCCGCGGGCGTCGACGTCGACCCCGTGGTGCTGGGCCGGGGATCGACCGCGGCGATGGAGGCCGCCGACGGCTTCGGTGCCAGCGGCGCCGACGACGCCGACTTCACCCGCGAGCGCAACGCCACCGGCCGCGCCGGCAAACTGTTCGGCATCCACGCCGGCGAGGTCGGCCCCGGCGACATCAACCCCGCGCTGGATCTTGACCCCGACTTCCTGGTCCACATGGTCCACGCGGAGCAACTCCACCTCGAGCGGGTCGCCGACAGCGAGATCCCGGTGGCCGTCTGCCCGCGCTCGAACATCGTCACCGGCGTCGGCACGCCGCCGGTCCGCGAGCTGCTCGACCGGACCACGGTCGCGCTGGGCACCGACAACGTCTTCTTAAATAGCCCGTCGATGTTCCGCGAGATGGAGTTCACCGCCAAGCTGTTCGACGTCACCAGCGCCGAGGTGCTCGCGATGGCTACCCGAGCGGGCGCCGAGATCGCCGGTCTCGACTGCGGGCTCGTCGAGGAGGGACGGCCCGCCGACCTGGTCGTGCTCGACGGCGACTCCGACAACCTCGCGGGCGCTCGGGATGTCCGCCGGGCGGTCGTCCGCCGGGCCGGCGTCCACGACGTCAAGCGGGTCGTCCACGCCTGACCGCCGGAACGGGCCGCTTCCCCGCCGGGACGACCCGCTTCGGCCGACTCCCGCGCCCGTGTGACGCCGTCACATGGTTATATCCCTCCGCACATCCTCGGTTCAGGCATGTACGACGACATCCTGCTCCCGACCGACGGCTCCGCGGGGATGGAGGCGGTCATCGACCACGCGGGCCGACTCGCCGCCGAGCACGGCGCCCGCGTCCACGCGCTGTACGTCGTCGACACGGCCTCGCTGTCGGACCTGCCGGTCGAAGGAGGGTTCGACGGCGTCAGCCGCCAGCTCAACACCGAGGGTGAACGGGCGCTCGACGACGTCGACGACCGACTCGAGGTCCCGGTCGAGCGGACGCTCACCGACGGGTCGCCGGCCCGCGAGATCGTCGCCTACGCGACCGAGGAGGGGTGTGACGTGGTCGTGATGGGAACCCACGGCCGGACCGGCGTCGACCGGCTCATCCTGGGCAGCGTCGCCGAGCGCGTGGTGCGGTCCTCGCCGGTTCCCGTGTTGACCGTCCGCGTCTCGCCGGACTGAGACCGCGGCGGGACGCGGGTCCGCGTCCCGCCGCTCGCTCTCCGCTCCCGGCTCTCACAGCGGCCGCAGGTGCTCGCAGTCTCCCGCCGTGACTTCCTCACGACCCTCGCCAGTGTCGACGACGAGCGCCCCCGGGAACCGGACGTCGACGGCCTCGCCGACGACCTCGCCGCCTGGCGTCTCCACGCGCACCTGCCGCCCGAGCGTACCCGCGTGCTCGCGCCAGGCGTCGACCACTCCCGCCAGGTCCCCGCGAAGCTCGTGGAACTCCTCGAGCAGCCGCTGGGTGAACAGCCGGCGGTCCACGTCGCCGACCTCGGCGCGCAGGCTCGTCGCCGGCTGCCCGGGCGGCAGGTCGTCGGGGTCGACGTTGGCGTTCACGCCGACCCCGACGACCAGCCACGAAATCCGGTCGGCCTCCCCTTCCATCTCGGTGAGGATCCCCGCGAGCTTGCGCTCGCCGGTCGGCGCGTCGTCCCCGCTGTCGCCGGCCACGAGGACGTCGTTGGGCCACTTGATGACGGCGTCGGCGCCGGCCTCCCGGGCCGCGCGAGCGGTCGCGACGGCGGCCGCGAGCGTGAACGCGGGCGCGTGGGCCGGCGGGACGTCCGGCCGCACCAGGATGGACAGCCAGACGCCGCCGGACGGCGAGGCCCACTCCCGGTCCAGCCGCCCCCGGCCTCCGGTCTGGGCGTCCGCCAGCACGACCACGTCCTCCCGGCCCTCCGCCGCGAGCTCGCGCGCCCGGTCGTTCGTGCTCGGGACCGCGTCGTGGTACTCCACCTCGAAGGGAGCCTCGAGGCCGTACTCGACGGCCGCACCGCCGAACTCGGGCACGCCGCGGAGTTCATAGCCTTCCTCGGTGCTCGCGACCTCGAACCCCGCCTCGCGGAGCGCCTCGACCTGTTTCCAGACCGCCGCTCGCGAGACTCCCAGCCGGTCGGCCAGCGCCGGCCCTGCGACCGGCCCCTCGGCGAGCGCGTCGAGCACCCGCCGGCGCGTCTCGTTCATACCTGCGGGTTCGCCCGGCCGGCTCAAATAAACGGCGGCGACCGCCGGGACGCGGGCGACCCGTGGCGCGAGCGCACGCCCCCGCAGCCAGCGGTGTGTGTCGACCTCGCACAGTCGGTCAACGGTTAATCCGTCGCTGACCGTACAGGTATCCATGACCCGACTCACGCGGCGGCAGGCCCTCGCCTCGCTCGCCTCGCTCGGCGCGGTGACGCTCGCCGGCTGTATCGAGGGCGCCGGCGGCGAGGCCGGTGACGGGAGCGGAGCGACCGTCCCCGCGGCAGACGCCCGCCTGCCGCTCCCGATGGAGCCGTCGGCACTCCGGGAGGCGGCGGTTTCCGGCGGGCCGGACAAGGACGGCATCCCCTCCATCGACGACCCCTCCTTCATCGCCCCCTCCGAGGTCAGCTTTCTCGCCGACGGCGACCCGGTCTTCGGCGTCGTTCGGGACGGCGTGGCCAAGGCCTACCCACAGAAGATCCTCGTCCACCACGAGATCGTCAACGACGACCTCGCTGGCGACCCGGTCAGCGTGACCTACTGCCCGCTGACCGGGACCGCCCTCGGCTTCGACCGCGGCGGGACCACTTTCGGGGTGTCGGGCCGGCTGGTCAACGACAACCTCATCATGTACGACCGGGCGACCGAGACGTGGTGGCCCCAGATCCTCGCGACGGCGATTCCCGGTCCCTGGAACGCCGACCCACAGACCCGCTCGCTGCGGGAATTTCGCCTCATCTGGACGACCTGGGGACGCTGGCGCGACCAGCACCCCGAGACGCGGGTGCTCTCGCGGGAGACCGGCCACCCCCGCAACTACGCCCGCGACCCCTACGGCAGCTACAACCCCCGCGACGGCTACTACGCCGGCGGCGCCCCGCTCTTCCCGCCGCTGCGGGAGGACGACCGCTACGGCCCCAAGCGGGTGGTGATGGGCGCCCGGGCGCCCGAGGGTGCCGTCGCTTTCCTCAAAGACAGCCTGCGCGAGGCGGGCGTGCTGACGGGACAGCTCGGCGACGTGCCCGTACTCGCAGTCCACGACCCGCGCTACGACACCGGCTACGTCTACCGCAACCCCGACGAGGCGGCCTACGAGGTTGTCGGCGGCCGTGTCAGGGGACCGACCGGCGAGAGCGCCTTCGACCGGCTCCCGCTGGACCGCGTCCACACCTTCGACGCGATGTGGTTCGCGTGGACCGGCTTCTACCCGGAGACCAATGTCTACGAGTGAGGCGGGCAGCGGCCCGGACGGGGCCGGCGGAGCCGACGGCGACAGCACCGGCACCGGTGCCGGTGGCGACCCCGACGGAACCAGGGGCCAGGGCGGGCTCAAGACGGCGCTCTCGCGGACCCGAGCCGCGACCGCCCTGACGCTGCGACGTCGGGACAGCCTGCTGGTCGTCGCCGGTGTGACCGTCCTCTACCTGCTGGGCTACCTCTGGGCTATCGGCGACCTCGCGCCCGGCTTCGGGGGCTACGGTCTGGTTCTGGCCGCGGACCCGCTCGGGACCCTGTTCCGAACCACCTCGGGGTTCCTCTCCTTCGCGCCCGTGGCGCTGGTCCGGGCCGGCCCGCTCGCCTACCAGGCCTCGCTGAACACGCTCGTCGGGCTGACCCTGGCGCTGCTGGTCGGGCTGAACCTCGGGCTCACCTACCTCACCCGCAAGCAGCCCGCGGCCTGCGGGCTGGAGTCCTCCGCGGGCGTGCTCGCCGGGATACCGGCGCTGCTCTCCGGGACCGCCTGCTGTGGCCCGGTCGTCCTGATCGCCCTCGGGATCCAGGCCTCCGGGGTGTTGCTGACGGCCTTCCAGGTGCTTCTGCCGGCGGCCGCGATAATCCTCGTCGGGAGTCTGGTGCTCGTCGGGCGGCAGGTCCGGCCCGAGGCGATGACCAGTACGAACGGGCAGGTCGCCGGCGCTCCGGACGACCGACGGTAGTACCGTCAGTCGATAACGACCAGCACGTCGCCCATGTCGACGCTCTGGTCGGGGCCGACGGCGACCTCGGTGACGGTGCCGCCGGATTCGGCGACGATGTCGTTTTCCATCTTCATCGCTTCGAGCACCAGCAGGACGTCGCCCGCCTCGACCTCGTCGCCTTCGGCGACGTTCACGTCCAGGACGGTGCCCTGCATTTCCGCGGTGACCTGCTGGCCGGCGGCGGTCGTCGCCGACCCGCCCCCACCGCCACCGCCGTCGGAGCCGGGCCCGGCCCGGTCGGGGCGCTGACCGCCGCCTCCCCCACCCCCGCCGCCGGTGTCGACGTTGCCGAGGTCGAGCGCGGGCGCCCCGCGCTCTTCGAGTTCGACCTCGAAGCGTTTGCCGTTGACCTCGACGGTGAAGGTGCGCTCGGTGACTTCCTCGTCGTCTTCGGCCGCCGACTCGATTTCTTTCCCCCACCGTTCCTGCGCTTCGTCGATGCGCTCGGGGTCGAGTTCCTCGTCGAGATATTTCGTAGTGTGGTGGCCGGCGACGAAGGCATCGTCCTCGAGCATCAGCCGGTGGAACGGGATGATCGTGTGGATCCCCTCGATCTCGTACTCCGCGAGCGCCCGCTTGCCGCGCTCGATGACCTCCTCGCGGCTTTCGCCGTCGACGATGAGTTTGGCGATCATCGAGTCGTAGTCGGTCACGAGGTCGTCGCCCTGCCGGAGGGCGTCGTCCATGCGGACTCCGACGCCGCCCGGGGGATCGTAGGTGTCGAGTGTGCCGCCAGTCGCGGGGGCGAAGTCGTCAGCGGCGTTTTCGGCGTTGATCCGGAACTCCATGGCGTGGCCGTCGATCTCGACGTCGTCTTGGGCGAAGGTGACCTCCTCGTCCTGGGCGACCCGGAGTTGCCATTTGACGATGTCGATGCCGGTGATCTGTTCGGTGACGCAGTGTTCGACCTGGATGCGGGTGTTGACTTCGAGGAAGTAGAAGTCGTCGCCGACGTCGAGGAGTTCGCCGTCCTCGCGGTCGCGGTCCTCGACGAGGAACTCGACAGTCCCGGCGTTGTAGTAATTGGCTTCGCGGACGCCGCGGCGGGCGGCCTCGCCGATCTCTTCCCGGAGGTCGTCAGTGAGTGCGGGCGAAGGGCCTTCCTCGATGACTTTCTGGTGGCGGCGCTGGAGTGAACAGTCGCGTTCACCCAGATGGCGGACGTTGCCGTGGTGGTCGGCGAGGATCTGGACTTCGATGTGGCGGGGATTTTCAAGGTAGCGCTCAAGGTAGACCGAATCGTTGTCGAAGTAGGCTTCGCCCTCCCGCTTTGCGCTCTCGAGCTGGTCCTCTGCTTCCTCGGGGTCGTGGACGACCTTCATGCCGCGGCCGCCGCCGCCGCCTTCGGCCTTGATGGCGACGGGCCAGCCGTTGTCCTCGCCGAACTCGACGACTTCCTCGGGCTCCTCGACAGGGTCAGTCGTGCCGGGGACGATGGGAACGTCCGCTTGTTGCATGAT